>NZ_RHOO01000015.1 GCF_003946555.1 Companilactobacillus hulinensis
TTTGCTAAAACGTTGACTTATCAGTGCTTTTGACACGCATTGAAATGTGTTGAAACCCTAAAATTGGGCAAGTAGGGTTCGAACCTACAAATTGCGGATTCAGAGTCCGCTGCCTTACCGTTTGGCGATTGCCCATTAACATTAAAAATACTAAACAAAAATAAACATAAAGTCAAGTTAAAATATGTACATATTTTAGTTAAATATGACTTTTATTGTGTTATCTTTATTATGGGAGTGATAAAAAATATTTGTGAGGTGAATACATGGATAAGGGCGAGATATTAGTAACTACAACTGAGAGTGTTCCTGGAAAAGAATACGAAATTATCGGTGAGGTGTTTGGATTAACAACTCAATCAAAGAATGTCGTTAAAAATATTGGTGCTGGCTTCAAGAACATCGTTGGTGGTGAAATTAAGGCTTACACTGAGCTACTAACTGAAGCACGTGATATTGCCATCAGTCGTTTGCGCAAAAACGCTGAAGATATGGGTGCCGATGCAGTAGTAATGATGAGATTCGACTCTGATTCTATCAGTGCCGATATGGAAACAGTTGCGGCTTACGGTACCGCAGTAAAATTTAAGTAAGGTGAGATTAAATGTCATTAGATTATAACAAGAGTTCTCTTTCTGCTTGTACGAGTATTTTAATAGGTAAAAAAGCCACAATTGACGGCTCAACTATTATTGGAAGAAATGAAGATGCTATGCCTTCATGGCCAAAGCATTTTATCATTCATGAACACAAGGACTATACAGAAGACCAGCAGTTCGTTTCTAAAGCTAATGATTTTAAGATGGATCTACCTAAAACTCGCTATAAATGTTCAGCTACTCCTGAATGGACTTTCAAAGAAGGCTTATTTGAAGAAGATGGATTCAACGAATTCGGTGTAGGGATGAGTGCAACTGAAAGTGCTTATTCCAATCAGCGTGTTCTAGGCGTTGATCCGCTTGAAAAAAATGGTATCGGTGAAGAAGCCATGATTACAGTGGTTTTGCCATACGTTAAGACGGCTCGTGAAGGTGTTGAACGTTTGGGCAAAATTATTGAAGAATATGGAACTTGTGAAACAAATGGTGTTCTTTTTTCTGATAAGAATGAAGTCTGGTACTTTGAAAATGGTTCAGGCCACTATTGGGTAGCACAGCGCATCCCCGATGATTCTTATGCTGTTGTTGCTAACCAGTTAGCGATTCAAGAAATCGACTTTGATGATCCAGATCATTTCATGTTCAGAAATGATCTACAAGAATTCGTCAACGATAATAATTTGAATCCAAATCCGAAGGGATTCAATTTTAGAAATATTTTTGGAACTCATGATTTATCGGATGAAATTTACAGTACACCACGTGTATGGTGGGGACAACAAAACTTCTCAGGCAAGACAGACGAGAGTCCTGAGAGTGAAGATTTGTCTTTCATTAAAAAAGCTGATCGACTATTAAGTGTCGATGATGCTCAAGACTATTTAGCATCACATTATCAAAAAACTGAGTTTGATCCATTGAATCCAGGTAAGAATAACAAACGTTATCGTCCAATCAGTTTGGCTAAGACGCAAGAGTCACATGTCTTGCAGATTCGTCCTGATATGGAACCAGAAATTGCCTGTGTTCAGTGGCTTGCTATGGGTGTTGCATCACAAAGTATCTATGTTCCGTTCTATATGGGTATCACTGATACTCCAGAAGAATATAAGATCGGTGAACTTCCATATGACAGCAAGTCAGCTTATTGGACATACAAGTTGGCTGGTGTGTTGCTAGATGGTCATTACAAGGAATTTGGCAAGGATTATCAAGCCAAACAAAAAGAAATCAACATTACATTACGCGATCAATTGCGTGATTATGATATGCAAGCTTTAAGTAAAGATTCTGAAGAATTACCACAATTTTTGACGGATGCATCTAATAAGATGGCTAAAACATCACTGGATGCATACAAAGAGCTAATTGCTCAACTAATTACGGACTCGACTGATTTTTCACCTCTGAACTTTAAGACTGATATGAACTTGTAATAGTACATTGAAAATTTAAATTTAGAGAAGGGCGAAGGGATTCGTCCTGGAACCCGTTAAGGGGATTAATAACATGGATGATGGTAATTCGACGAAAAAAACCATTACATTATTTGGATTAATAATGATGATTTTTACGGCGATTTTCGGATTTGCTAATACAACAGTTGCTTACGAGCAGATGGGATTAGCAAGTATTATTTGGTACATTTTTGCAGCTGTATTCTTCTTCCTGCCTGCAGGATTTATGATGGCTGAATATGGTTCTGCTTTTAACGAAGCTAAAGGTGGAATTTATTCTTGGATCGAAGGAGCTGTAGGACCAAAGATTGCCTTCACAGGTACATTTATCTGGCTAGCTTCTTGGGAAGTTTGGCTAGTTTCAACTTCTACAAAGGTATGGATTCCACTATCAACTTTCTTTGTAGGGCATGATGGTACACAATCGTGGGGCATGCTTGGTTTGAGTGCAACTCAAGTCATTGGTGTCTTAGGATTGTTTTGGATTATTTTTGTTACATTCTTCGCTAGTTTGGGAATGGACAAAATTTCTAAGGTTTCATCGATCGGTGGTATTTTAACTATCGCATTGAACGGTATTTTCTTCCTATTGAGTTTGATTCTATTGTTTACAACAGGATTCCACTCAGCTGAGCCAATTACTGGATTGGATACATTTATTCATTCAGCTAACCCAGCCTTTGCATCACCAATTGGTATGATTTCATTCGTTGTTTATGCGATTTTCGCATACGGTGGTATGGAATCAGTTGGTGCTGTTACTGATAGTATGAAGAACCCTAAACGTGATTTCCCACGTGGTGTTTTGATTTCCGCTGGTGTTATCGCTGTTACATACTCACTAACAATTCTTATGTGGGGTATTAGTACTAACTGGAACCAAATTCTTGGTAAGTCTAGTGTTAACTTGGGTAATATTACTTATGTTATGATGAGCAACTTAGGCTACCAATTCGCTGATAGTATTGGCTGGAGTCATGCTGCAGCTATTACAACTGGTGAGTGGTTAGCTAGATTCACTGGTTTTGATATGTTTATTCTATACATGGGTTCATTCTTTGTTTTGGTTTATTCACCATTGAAGTCATTTATTATGGGTACACCAAAGGACTTCTGGCCAGAACGTGTAACTAAGTTGAATAAACATGGTATGCCAGCTAACGCAATGTGGATGCAAGCTGGATTCGTTGGGGTCATGATTTTGCTTATTGCCTTTGGTGGTAGAGATGCCAAGCAATTGTACAATGTCTTAACATTGATGGCTAACGTTTCAACAACTATTCCATACTTGTTCTTGGTTGGTGCTTATCCGTTCTTTAATAGAAATGATAAGATTGAGAAACCATATCTGTTCTATAAGAATAAGACCGCTATGTGGACTGTATCTATCATTTCGTTCACTGTCTTGGCATTAGCTGTTATCTTTACCGTAGTTCAACCAATCCTTGAACATGCGTACTCAGATGCCTTCTGGACTATTATTGGACCAGTTGTCTTCGGTGCTATCGCATTGATTCTATATGGTAACTATGATCGTAAACAAAAAGCTAAAAAGGCTAAAGAAGACGATGATGAAGATTCAGTATTAAATTAACAAAAAAATAAAGGACAAAACTCGATTTGAGTTTTGTCCTTTTTGATTTGTTTTGAATTATTTAATTGGGTGTTTGTCTGTAAGAGCTTTGGTACGTGCATCCAATTCTTTAAGCTTATCAGCATCTTCGTGATACTTGATTGCTTCAACAATGATGTGTGCAACTTCACGACAATCATCTTCATCAAATCCACGACTTGTGATTGCAGGTGTTCCAAGACGTAGTCCTGATGTGTACTTAGGAGGCAATGGATCGTTTGGAATTGCTTCCTTGTTTGATGTGATATGGATTGAGTCCAACATGTCTTGAACTTCCATACCATTCATATCTGTGCCTGTTAGAACGACGTTTAGAAGGTGATTGTCTGTTCCACCAGTAAGGACTGATAAGTCTTCTGAGTCGTTAATAACCTCTGCCATAGCAGCAGCGTTCTTAACAACTTGTTCCATATAATCCTTGAATTGCGGTTGCAAGTCTTCACCGAAAGCAACAGCCTTAGCAGCAATGACGTGTTCCAATGGTCCACCTTGTGTACCAGGGAAGATAGCTGAATTGATTTTCTTGCCAAGTTCTGGCTTAGCGAAGATCATACCACCACGAGGTCCTCTAAGAGTCTTGTGAGTAGTAGTAGTTACGATATCAGCTACACCGATTGGAGTTGGATGTAATCCGACTGCAACTAATCCAGCAATATGTGCCATATCAACCATCAATAGAGCATCAACTGAATCAGCGATTGCTCTGAACTTCTTGAAGTCAATGATACGACTGTATGCTGAAGCACCAGCAACGATGAGTTTTGGTTGAACTTCTTCAGCAATTTTTTGTACGTCATCATAGTCAATGAATCCTTCATCGTTAACGCCATATGAATGGAATTGATACATTTTACCTGAGAAGTTAACTTTTGAGCCATGTGTTAGATGTCCACCAGCATTAAGATCCATACCTAGTACTGAGTCACCAGGTTTTAGAACAGCTTGGTAGGCAGCGGCATTAGCTTGTGAACCTGAATGTGGTTGAACATTGACATATTCAGCACCGAATAATTTCTTGGCACGTTCAATTGCCAAAGTTTCAATTTGGTCGATGTATTCACAACCACCATAATAACGTTTGCCAGGATAACCTTCAGCATATTTGTTTGTTAGAACAGAGCCTTGAGCTTTTCTAACGTTATCTGAGACAATATTTTCAGAAGCAATCAATTCGATATTACGATTTTGACGTTCTTCCTCTTTTTCAATTAAATCAAAAATTTCTTTATCACCTGAGCTATATTGCATTCAAAGCATCTCCTTAATTGTTATTGACCACACTAGTACCATCAGAATAATTGATTGTTACGCCACTTTCGATGTTAAAAATATAAACATTGAATGAAACTTGACCATCCGCAGTTCCTTGATTATTCATCGATTCAGCCATCATTTGAACTCCTCTGGCAACCAGCTCGTTGCCACGATAGATAGGCTTAACTCGATATCTAATATAATTATCTGGATTCTGCTTCAGGTAGTAAGCTATATCGTTCTCATGTTTCAACATTTCTGGTGAATTCAATGAACGTGTTCCGGTCATCAAGTTCTTTGGGTTGTTATTTTGACCAGTAAGTTGATAGCCAATTAAATGAGAGCGATTATACAACCAGCCTGTTTTGAGTTTCTTGTTATGCCAGCCAGTTGGATTAACGTATAGAGGTTCACGTTTTGCGGTTGGCATTAGACTCTTACTAAGCAAAGCATCAGCTTGAATAGCTCGGTTGAGATTATCAAGATTAGCGAAGCTTTGCCAAGCTCCATTCTGAACATTTAGATCTGAACTGGTAAAAGTAGGTTTATTATTATTAACTTCGATTTCTTGATCATTCTGGTAATTCAATTTAGAAAGATCAGTTGATGAATTGGTGGTTGTTTTGACGGTTTGCCTAGGATTGTCTCCAGTAGGAGTTTTTCCTTGGTAACTTTCATAAACACCTGATCCACCAACGACGACTAACAATAATCCTAATGAGACTAGTCGACGATGAATCCGTTTTTTCGGTTTCGTCATAAATGTGGTAAATAGTACAATGACCCCAAGTAGGATCAGTAAAAACATATACATAAAAATTCCCCTCAACTCAAAGATTTATAAAAAATCTTCAACTGTTATTTTATCATATGACTAGCTTATTTCTCAGCCATAAGATTAGTAATTACTAATTTGATAATTACAATAAAAAAGATTCAATCAAATTTGATTGAATCCTACATAAATGACTTTTTGAGTGCAGCTATTCGATCATCCAATGGTGGGTGAGTATCAAATAGATGTACAAAGTGTTTCTTTTTCTTCATTGGATCGTCAATGTATAATGCGGCACTAGCTTCATCAACCTTTTTCATTGGTTTTGTACTAGCTTTAAGTTTTTCCAAAGCATTGATCAATCCTTGTGGATTACGAGTCAGCTCAGCACCAGATACATCAGCTAGATATTCACGATTTCTCGATATTGCCAGTTGTACTAAACTAGCAATAAATGGTCCGAGAATCATGAACAGAATACCGATCAACCATAATACCAATCTAATTGCTACCCATGATCCGCCACCGTTATTATTTCTGTCACGGTCATCGTCAAATGGCAACACAAAACGGTAAGCATTACCGATCATGTAGCTCAAAAAGACAATAGCAGATGACAGTGCGATGGATATGGTTGAAACACGGATATCATAGTTCTTTACGTGCGATATTTCGTGTGCCAGAACTCCCTCTAATTCCTCTCGATTCATCATCTTATATAATCCAGTAGTGACAGCAACAGCTGCATGCTCTGGGTCACGTCCGGTGGCAAATGCGTTTGGTGAGTCATCCTGAATGATGTAGATATCAGGGAAAGGGATATCAGCAACCATGGTCAAATCTTCAACTATGTGCCAGAGATCCGGTGCTTCTTCAGCAGAGTTGACCTTTTTGGCACCATTCATCTGCATCACGATATTGGTTGATTGGAAGTATGTTATCAGTGTATAAATCACGGCAACAACAAGTGTGATTATTAAGCCACCCCAGATATTGTCCATGAAAAAGTCTCCGATGAAACTTCCAATACCAGCCAAAATAATGAAGAAAATAGTAAAAATCAAATAAGTTTTACGCTTATTTTTGTCAATTTGCTGATATATCATAATTTAGCTCCTAGAATTTAACTTTAGGTGCTTCTTTTTCTGCTTCAGGAATTTGTAAGAATTCCATTTCTTTGAATCCATGAATCTTGGCAATGATATTTCTTGGGAATGTTTGGATTGCTGTATCGTATGCCTGAACTTGGCTGTTGTATGCTTGACGTGCATATGCAACTTTATTTTCAGTATTTGATAATTCTTCCATTAACTTACCGAATTCTTGATTAGCTTTTAAGTCAGGATAATTTTCGGCTAAAGCGAAAACTTGTCTTAAAACTCCAGTAAGTTGATTATCAGCATCAACTTTGTCTTGTAATGAATCGGCATTTGTGACATTATTTCTTAATTCGACAACTTTAGAAAGTGTTTCCTTTTCATGAGTTGCGTATCCCTTAACAGTTTCAACTAAGTTAGGGATCAAATCAGTACGACGTTTCAATTGAACATCAATTTGTGAACTGAATTCACGGGCACGGTTACGATATTTAACTAGACCGTTATATAGACCGGCGTATATGAATGCCAATAAAATGACAACTACGACAATAATTATTGTGGACATAGGTTTCTCCTTTGAGTTTTATTATGGTAATTCTACCATATATGCATAGAGTAGCCTAAATTTCCACTTACTGGACAAATTGGATATTCAGGGGTCGATTACTATTTGTATTATTTAAAATAATTTATAATTTAGTTCATAAAAGAAATTTATTTATGGATATTTTCTTGAGAGGATCAGCTTATGAAAAATAAAATTAAAGTTGTGTTAATTTCTTTTCTTTGTGTAATTTTACTATTACCAACTTTACCATTTGATGTAATTAGTGCGGATGATACTACTGGGACAAACGGTACAACAGAGGCTACAGATGAAATGGATCAGGCTGATTTTGACAAGACGGTCACAGCGCTGCTAATGGGCAAAAACTTTTCTGGAACGATTTTGGTAATGAGAAAAGGGAAGGTTCTGTATGAAAATAGCATGGGATATTCTAATTATGCTAAAGGCAAATTCAATACAGAACATACGTCATACGAAATCGACTCTGTTCAAAAGGCTCTGACTGCAGCGATGATCATGAAACAAGTTGAAAAGGGAAAATTATCTCTTAATGATAAGCTCCATAAGTTCTATCCAGAGATAAAGGGCAGCAAGAAGATTACTATCAGACAAATGTTAGATATGACTTCAGGACTTATGATGCCGACTCAAATTGGTCCCAATCAAGTTATGTCAGATGATAATATTCTGAAAGCTGATATTGAAAAGCTTCATTTTTCCAACGCTTATTACAATAGATGGCTTTATTCACCGATAAACTTTAATTTATTAAGTGGAATTCTTGAAAAGGTGACTGGTAAATCCTATCGTTACATGTTCACGAAGACATATATTAAAAAGCTCCATTTGAAACACACTATTTTTGCTTATGACAAATCTCCTCATATTGATAAAGCTGCTGGCTATAGTAATATTGATCCGCTATCTGCCAAAGCTGATTATCGCAATGCATTCAGAACTAATAAGTTCTACACTTATGATGAATTGGGAACTGGACAGGTGTATATGAGTGCTGAAGATTTGTATAAGGCAGAGAATTATATAGTTGCTGGTAAGATGTTGACTAAGAAGTCTCGAAAAGAATTGTTCAAGTCTGGTAGCAAGAGCTCATATGGCGGTGGATTTTATAATCGTAAACATAAAAAGTTTGCCAATGGATGGGGCTACGGATTCCAGTCAGTGATCCACATATCTAACGACGGCAAAGACTCAGTTGTAGTGTTGGAAAATTACCAACGTTTAGCAGCTGATATCAAGCCAACTGTTGTCCAAATATATAATATGTTAAATAATTATTAGCTATTTATAGTTGAAACGTGTATTATTAGTTGTGCAGGTAGCCTACCTGCAAAAACGGGTAACTCTATACATTCCAAAGATTTCTATAGAGTTACCTCATAAGTTCCTTTGCCACGGATTGGTGAAGGAACTTTTTTTGTGCATTTTTTTATTGTGAAGTAATCTAGATATAAGGAGGATTTTATTAATGTATAAATTAAATGATGGTCAAATGATTCCTGAAATTGGTTTCGGAACATACATGTTGAATGGGAATAAAGGTGCTCAAAGTATTGTTTCAGCAATTAATAACGGTTATCGAATGATCGATACTGCCTATAATTACGAGAATGAAGGCGCAGTTGGTGAGGCAATCAGCAGAACTTCGATTCCAAGAACTGAATTAACAGTAACGTCTAAGTTACCAGGTCGCTACTATAAGCATGATGATGCCATTGATGCCATTCAAGAATCGTTGTATCGTGCACATCTTGATTACTTCGACTTATATCTATTACATTGGCCTAATCCAAAGCGTGATATGTATGTTGAGGCATGGGAAACTTTGATTGAAGCACAAAAATTTGGATTAGTTAAGTCAATTGGAGTATGCAATTTCTTGCCAGAGCATCTTGATAGATTGGAGAAGGAAACTGGAGTGATTCCTGCTATTAATCAAATTGAGTTACATCCATACTTCAATCAAAAAGAAATGCGTGATTATGATACCCAACATGGAATTGTCACGATGGATTGGAGTCCACTTGGTCGAGCAAGCTCTGTCTTGAAAGATCCATTATTAATTGAACTTGCTAAAAAGTACAATAAGTCCGTTGGTCAAATTATTTTGGGATGGGAACACCAAATCGATACTTTACCAATTCCTAAATCTGCTAATGCAGTTAGGCAAATGGATAATATTGATATTTTTGACTTTGAAATTTCGAATGATGATATTAAAAAAATCAATTCTTTAACAAAAGTAGACGGTCGTGTGAAAAATCAAGATCCTGCTGAATATGAAGAATTCTAATCTAGTTATTTTATATAAAATGGCTTTTTATAAAATTTGGTTTTTTTTAAGCACGGAGTTAATGCCCAACTTCGTGCTTTTTGTGTATTAAAATTGAATATCAAAAAATAGTAAATAATAATTCAAAAATAGAAACAGAAAATTGCTATATTTTTATTGTTATTTTAAGATGATGGAACTATATTAAACGTGTAAGCAGTTACATAACGTGTTTTAAATAATTCAAGAGGTGATTCTTATGTATAGAAGTAACGGTAATTATGAAGCATTTGCACATCCTATGAAACCAGAAGGTGTTGATAACAAGTCAGCATACATTGTTGGATCTGGATTAGCTGGTTTGGCTGCCGCAACGTTCCTTGTACGTGATGGTCAAATGAAAGGCGATAAAATTCATGTCCTTGAAGAATTAGGACTTCCTGGTGGAAGCATGGACGGTATTTGGAATGAGCAAAAAGGCTACATTATCCGTGGTGGTAGAGAGATGGAACCACACTTCGAAACACTTTGGGATTTATTTAGATCAATTCCTACACTTGAAAACCCAGACGTTTCAATTCTGGATGAATTCTATTGGTTGAATAAGAAGGATCCAAGTTATTCAAGTGGTAGAGCTATTCAAAATCAGGGTAAAGCAATTGATACACCTGAAAAATTAACTTTGACACCTAAAGCAGTTCAAGAATTATTGGATCTAGTGTTAACACCCGAGAAGGATTTGAATGATAAGAGAATTGATGAAGTATTTACTGATGAATTCTTCAAGTCAAACTTCTGGCTATATTGGTCAACAATGTTTGCCTTTGAACCATGGGCTAGTGCCATGGAGATGAGACGTTACTTGATGAGATTTGTACACCACATTGATTCATTGCCAAACTTGTCATCATTGAGATTCACAAAATACAATCAATACGAATCATTGATTTTGCCTATTGTTAAATTCTTGGAAGGCAAAGGAGTTCAATTCACATACAATACTCATGTTGAAAATATCGAAGTAGATACTTCAAACAACGAAAAAGTTGCTAAAAAGATCGATATGACAACTGATGGCAAAGATGCTTCAGTTGATTTGACAGAAAATGATTTGGTCTTCGTAACTAATGGCTCAATTACTGAGAGTACAACTTATGGTGATCAAACACATCCAGCACCTGTAGAACATGAATTAGGCGATAGCTGGAAGTTATGGGAGAACTTGGCAAAACAAGATTCTGCCTTTGGTAATCCAGATAAATTCTGTAAGAATATTCCAGATGCTAACTGGGTAATTTCAGGAACTATCACATTAACAGATGATGAAGTAGTTCCATATATTCAAAATATCAGTAAAAAAGATCCACATAGTGGCTCAATCGTAACCAGTGGTCCTGTAAGTATTAAGGATTCAAACTGGTTGTATGGATATTCAATTAGTCGTCAACCACACTTTAAGGCACAAAAGCCTAATGAATTAGTTGTTTGGGTATATGGCTTGTTCTCAGATAAACCAGGTAACTTTGTGAATAAGAAGATCACTGAGTGCTCTGGTGAAGAATTATGTGAGGAGTGGCTATATCACATCGGTGTTCCTACTGACAAGATCAAGGATATTGCTGAGAACCACGCAAGTACAATTCCAGCACATATGCCATACATCACTTCATACTTCATGCCTAGAAAAGTTGGAGATCGTCCATTGGTAGTTCCAGAAGGTTCAAAGAACTTAGCCTTTATTGGTAACTTCTCTGAAACAGACCGTGACACAGTCTTTACAACTGAGTATTCAGTACGTACAGCTATGGAAGCCGTTTATACATTGTTGAATGTTGATCGTGGTGTTCCAGAAGTATTTGCTTCAGCATTCGATACTCGTGTATTGATGAGAGCTGTATATTACTTGAATGATCAAAAAGGTTTGAAAGATGTAAAACTTCCACTTAAAGAGCGTATGGTTGAAAAACAATTACTTGAAAAGATTCATGGAACATACATCGAAGAATTGATGAAAGAAGCAAAGCTTCTATAGAGTGAAATGTGTTTTAAGAAAAGCAATCTCAATTGAGGTTGCTTTTTTGTATTGTATGGGCAAATAACTAATCAAAAGTTTCGGAGGGTCGTAAACTGCAGTTATCAAGATGTGAACTTGACATTCTCGATAAAGCTAGTATAGTTAGAAATTAAAAATTCGAACGTGGAGGTAAACAATATGAAAAAATATACTGTTTCAATGGATAAAAAGAAACATCTGTTTACCGTCGTAGAGAAAAACAATAAAAATATTTCTGCATGCGGTAAATCGATCGAAGAGGCCGTTAATAAATTAATGAAAAAAAGTGCATAATATTAAAAGCAGTACGTGGCAAAACACGCTTAACTTCCGAGCATTAAGATAGGGGTTGTAATCCAATTACGGGTTGCAACCCCTATTTTTGTTGAATGGAAAAAGGTAAGTTTAATCGCACGTTCACACTAAAAATCTAGTGACTTATATATTTACGTCACAGCTCCACTTTTTTGGTACACTTAAACCACATCAATATTATCGGAGGATGATTATGAAAAAGGGAATTGAACTAGATATTGTGGTAACAGATGCTATGACATCGGCTGAAACATTTAGCAAAGTTTTTGATGTTAATATTTTGGAGGTTCAAAGTACCGCAAAAAAGAACGATACTGTTCTGGTTGATATGGAAGGTATGCACGTCCATTTCTTGAGCAAGAACGAAGAGGTTGGATTTAAGGTTCCTGATCAAACTCCAGAAACCATTTGGGTGAATGTTATTGTTGATGATATTGAAAAGACTAGGGATGCAGCTGTTAAAGCTGGATTTGAATTAATAATTCCAATTACCAAGGAACCATATGAAGGTTTGTTGTACATGCTGTTAAAAGACTCTGACAACTATCAATGGATGGTATATGAAGCAGAGTAAAAATATTGGGGGATGAGTTATGTTTCTATTATTTGTACTACTTACACTTGAATTTACAGTACTATCGTATTTTCCGTTCGTATACGCACTGATCAAGAATAAAAATTCCAAGCTTGGTTTTAGCTTACACATTGCAATTCAGGTAGTTTTATTTTTGGTTTCACTATTTGTTGTTTATTTTATGGGACCAGATCAAACATGGAAATCAGTTCTAGAGAATAACCTGTTAATGTTAGCAATAGCAGCAGCATTGCATGGCGTTGTCTTGGCAATTTCCAAACGTTCAACACATAGATTCGAAAGCAAGCTACTTGTTACTGCGGTCGGTTCAACATTGGCTTTGGGTTTGGTGATGGTAGTAATTATCATTGCTGGTTATGCATCTACAAAGGCGGTAGCAGGATTAACTGATGTATCTGAGAATGCTACTACTAAGAATGCTCCAATGCCTGTGATCAACTCACAGAGTAAAGAAGTTCCAGTTGTTAATTCATATAAGACTGTGCGCAACCAGATGCAGAATTCTTTGTCTAATGTTCCGGATTCCAATGTTTACTCATTGAATCATGCTAGGGTCCAGTTTTATCATGGAAAGTTAGTTTATATTGCACCACTAGACTTTGATGGGTCCTTCTTTAGATATAATCATTACAAACAAGTTCCCGGATATTTTGTCGTCGACGCTACTTCCAAAAATGCTAAACCTAAGTTTATTCGCAAGAGTATGAAGTACACTCCTTCGGCGTATTTTGGACATGACGCATCACGTAAAATCTATGCATCTATTGTTGGACGTGGACTGGTCATTTCTGGTAGTGCACCACAACTTGAAATAGATGAATCTGGTCATCCATACTATGTTCAGACACTTTATAAACAATATGGAATGTCAAAACGTAAGAATTATCGCAAGATCTATGTGGCTGTATTGGATTCTGTGACGGGTAAAGTTAAATTATATAAACAAGGTGATGAGCCTAAATGGGTCGATGTAACCTTCGATCCTAGTATCGCCAGTGACAAGATCTATTCTTATGCTGCAGAGCGTAATGGTTGGTGGAATGCTCATGGATTCGGTGGTTCAAGACTAGGAGTTATGAAGTCGGTTGAAAAAGTCGGAACAGAGGGTAGTGACGATATATTTACACCGATTGCCTATAAGAATAATATTTATTATTTCACATCTATGACAAGTAATAATAAGAAACAAACTTCAGTTTTGGGTTACATGTACGTTAACGCCAAGAATGGTAAAACCTACTATTATCGTGAAGAAGCTGATGCCATGACGCCTAATCGTGCAGATAGCTTGGCTGAGAATCGAATGAAGCAGACTCAATGGAAGGCTAATATGCCATTGCTGTATAGAATCGATGGTAAGCCAACTTGGGTTGTTTCAATGATCGATGACAATGGTGCTTTCATGTCATACGTTTATTTATTGGCAAATGGTAACGGTACTCAGGATTCCGTTGCGGTAGGAACTGATGCTAAGTCAACATTGCAAAAATATCGTAATCTATTCAATTCTGATTTGGGTACTGCAAGTTCTTCATATAGTGGTAAAAAGAAGACTTTCAAAGGAACAGTTAAGCGAGTCGTTAAAGTAAATAACTCAGAGATTGCATTCTTATTGAATGAAGACGAGAATGTCTTTTATGCATCGATCAAAGATTATCCTCGTAATATGTTTGTACAAGGTGGAGACGAAGTAAGTTTCACTGGTTATCAAGATGGCAAAACAGTTGTAGTTGTTAAAGATATTAGCAATAAGAGTTTGTAGTTAAAATTAATAAAATTGTATTGACAGAACAGCATATTAACAGGTAAAATGTTATTTGTTGTTTGATTGCCCGTTGGTCAAATGGTTTAAGACGCCACCCTCTCAAGGTGGAGTTATGGGTTCGATTCCCATACGGGTGATTTTTGAGTTTCCAATCAATTTTATATAAGCTCTAAGCCTTGGTAAATCAACGTTTTAACAAAAATGAATTTTGTTGGGTTTTATAAAAGTCCTAGTCAATCCTAGTCAAAAGCCTAGTCAAAAAATATTGCTGTCGGGGCATATGGATCGTTAATCATTAGATTAGCGATCTTTTTTTGTATTCTAAAATTATTAAGCAATAAAAAATAATTGTCCTTTATGGTGTCGGGATTGTTGGGATAATTAATAAATAGAATTTAGCGTATAAAAAATAGGTTGTACGTTCAATCAAATATTATTAATCTAAGCCCCGTTAATATACAAGGGGTATAGTGTGTAATCGTTGGTATGATAAGTGAACTAAGTCATACACGGCGTGTGTCAACGTCCTAAATATAATTAGAATTACTAATTCAATTGATTATATAAAACTAACAAAACTTACTTTAAATCATGCAAAAATAGAGTAATTTAGAGCAACTTAATAAGGTTTTATAGTTCTTATCGATTAATGAATACAATTCTTAGTTGCCTTAGTATCAATGATTAATACATTCTAATAATGTCTATGTAATGTTACTTATACGTTAAAAGACGCTAAATATTTGATTTTCGGAATTTTTTTAAATCTCATGCCCACTATGCGAGCTGTCTCCCTAGAAACAGTACGCGGGGGGGTCTATAAAGAAATAGAGAGCATACAATTAAGTACACACTCTATTAGATCGTATCTATTCTATTTTGATGTATTAATACACTCATGTGTAATAGCTATTTGTTGCTTGCTCTCAATCGTTTCATGAAGTCTTCATATGATTCTGTATGTAATTCAAACTTAGCACGTTCATAATAACAACTATCAATAGTATTTTTATCATAGTAATTATTAGCAAAGTCTATTAGAGCATCATCCCATAGGTCAATATAATCGCCACGATCTGAAAGGTTCATGACATCCATAATAATATACTCGGATGCACGATACTCATTAAAGTAAGTCAATGTAAGTATTTGCTTTTGCCGTTCATTCAATGGCTTAACTGCTTTATCAATCTTATTTATTTGTTCTTTGCCTATTGTCGTAATATGTCAACGGGTCTATACTTTCTTATATGTATTAGGATTAATTTATATATATTTTGGGATTTATTCGGAGGACGAAGTGGGATCAGAACAAACTATCAGTATGATTCAAATATTTGGCATACTACGTAAACATATAAGGGCTATAGCCGGGACAACATTAGTTGTAACGCTGGCCGCAATTTTTGTGACTTTTTTTGTTATGACGCCTAAGTATAGCGCCACAACAGAGATTTTGGTTAATCGTAAGTTATCATCAGACATGCAGGCGGCACAGTTTCAACAAGTGCAAGCTGACGTGCAAATGATCAGTACATATAAGGACATTATTACTAGCCCAACTGTTTTAAGGGATGTGAATAAGCAGATTAGAGATTACCCTGGATATCCTGGATCAATGAATGCATTGAAAGATTCACTATCAATTAGTAATTCTCAAAACTCTCAAGTATTTTCAGTAAGTGCTAAATCAACAGATGCAGGAACTGCTGCCGCAATCGCTAATTCTACAGCAGAAGTATTTAAGAAGAAAGTTGTTAAGATTATGAGCGTTAACAACGTTTCGATTGTTTCGGAGGCAGAAACAAATACTAAAGCTGTTAGTCCTAGAAAGACTCTTAACATCGCTGCAGGTTTAGTTATTGGATTAATTCTCGGAATTGCTTTGGCATTTATTCGTGAACTAACTGATAGAACTGTTTCAGATGAAAGTTTTATAACAGATGAACTTGGCTTAACAAATCTAGGTATTGTTAGTGAAATTGATCAAAAAGATATTGAAAAGACTGTTGAACATCGTAGTTTCCAAACTAAGACCAGCAACAGTGGAATTATAAAAGGTAGTAGAAGGGTCTAGGTGAAAACAATGCAATTATTTAAAAAGAAGACTACAAAGCTAGACAACTATAGTTTGAAGCATGGTGTTGGTTTAATAACTTATGACGATCCTTCAAGTACGATAACTGAACAGTTCAATACGATTAGAACTAATATTCAATTCTCTTCAGTTGATAAGAAACTGAAATCAATTCTTTTCACTTCATCAGCATCTTCAGAAGGTAAGTCTACTATTAGTAATAATGTAGGTGTTTCATGGGCTAAACAAAGTGAAAAAGTTGTTCTAGTAGATGCTGATTTACGTCGACCAACGATTCATAAGACCTTTAATGTTAGTAATCGTGCGGGGTTATCAAGTTATTTACTAGGTAATGCTTCGTTTGAAGACATCATTCAACCAACAATGGTTCACAATTTGTATGTTATTACTTCAGGTCCAGTTCCACCAAACCCTTCTGAATTATTGGGGAGTATGAGAACTCAAGATTTATTTACACGCCTTGAAGATAAGTTTGATTTGTTGATACTTGATGCTCCGCCTGCAAACTCAGTAACTGATTCTCAAATATTAGCTTCAAAAGTTGATGGAGTAATCTTGGTTATTCCTCAAGGAATTGCTGAAAAAGCAGGAGTTGCACATGCCAAACAAGCTCTAGAAACAGTACACGCCAATATTCTAGGAGCAATAATGAACCGTGTTACTAAACAAAAATCTAGCGGTTATTACGGTGGCTACTATGGTGGTTATTACGGTGGATATTATGGAACTGAGGGGAAGGATAAAAAATGAAATTAATTGATTTACATTGCCATATTTTGCCAGGAGTTGATGACGGGTCTAAGGATTTGCAGATGTCGCTTGATTTGGCCAAGGTGGCTGTAGATCAAGGAATAAGTCATTCTTTATTAACTCCGCACCATATGGATGGAGATTATACTAACCATAAAAAAGATGTAATTAAAAAGACTAGTGATTTTCAAGATGCATTAAATGAAGCAAACATTCCATTAACTGTTTTTGCTGGACAAGAAGTCCACTTAACGGGGGAGTTAATGGATGCAATTGCTAAAGATGATGTGTTATTCATGGATGCTACTAATCGTTATTTGTTGTTGGAACTACCACATGATGGTATTCCGGCTTATACAGAAGATATGATATTTGATTTAACTACACGGGGAATTACACCAGTAATTGCCCATCCAGAGAGAAATTTAGGTATACAGGAAGATCCTGACAAACTTTATAATTTCATCAAAATGGGTTGCTTGTCACAACTGACAAGTAGTAGCTATCTGGGTGTCTTCGGTGAAAAGGTTCAAACGTTAACAGAAAAAATAATCAAAGCTAATTTAGGCTTTGTCTTTGCTTCAGATGCTCACAATTTTAAAGGACGAAGGTTCTTGATGAAAGAGGCCTTTGATAAGTTGGAAAAAGAAGAAGGCATACGCAAGGCTGAACTATTCAATGCCAATGCCAAGAACATTATTAATGGCGATGATGTTGGAGATGTAGATTTTGTTGAGATTTCTTCGCTGAAAAAGAAGAAAAAAAGATTTTGGTTATTTTAGAGGAGAACATTCTGGGGGGATTGCATATATGGAATACTTTGACAATAAAGATGATAATGCTGTCATAGATTTTTCTTATCAAAAGAGACGATATATTTATAGAGCATTTAAAAGAATATTTGATTTCATTGCTAGTATATTAGGATTAATAATTTTGTCACCAGTTTTCTTAATTGTGGCAGTCGCTATTAAAGTTGAGGATCCTAAAGGACCTGTCTTTTATTCACAAATACGATTGGGCAAAAGGCAAGAAGCCTTTAAAATGTTTAAATTTCGCTCAATGGTAGTTAATGCTGATAAGCATTTAACTGACTTATTGGATAAAAACGAAGTTGAGGGTGCTATGTTCAAAATGAAAGATGATCCCCGTGTAACAAGGGTGGGTCAATTCATTAGAAAATATAGTATTGATGAGCTTCCACAGTTAGTAAATGTACTAGAAGGCAGTATGAGCCTTGTTGGACCAAGACCGCCACTACCACGTGAGGTTAAAAGTTATACAGACCGTGATCGTCAAAGATTATCAGTAAAGCCTGGATGTACGGGATTATGGCAAATTAGTGGTCGTAATGATGTTGGATTTCATGAAATGGTTGAATTGGATTTAAAATACATTAACTCCCGTGGAGTTATGTTTGATTTATATGTATTATTTAAGACTGTTTTGGTTTTTGTTAAACCTAATGGTGCTTATTAATTAGGTTTTACGAAAGGTTAGATATGTCAAATATTAAAATTATGGTTGCTGCACATAAAAAATTCAAAATGCCTAGTGATAGAGGTCTATATATGCCTGTTTTAGTTGGTGCTGCTAGAAATTATAGAGAAGGTATAGATTTTCAAAGAGATGATGATGGGGAAAATATTTCCTCTAAAAATCCTAATTATAATGAATTAACTGCAATTTACTGGGCTTGGAAAAATCTTAATAACATTGATGCGATTGGGTTAGTGCATTATAGAAGATTGTTTGCCTCAAGAAGTAATAGAAATGTACCAATACAAAAAAATGAAGTAGAAGAATTACTTAAACACAATGATGTGATTCTTCCCAAAAAAAGGCATTATTATATTGAAACTAATGAATCTCACTATATCCATGCTCATAACGAGGTGCCATTGATTGAGTTGGAACGAATAATTGACAATAATTATCCAAGCTATTCTGAGGCGTTTAATATAATGTTGAAAAGTCGAAAGGCACATATGTTTAATATGTTTATTATGGAGAAGGAAAGATTTAACTCTTATTCTAAGTTTATTTTTAGCGTCTTAAGTGATTTAGAAAAAAAAATAGACATTAAAGATTTCTCTATTGAAGAGGCAAGAGTCTACGGTTATCTTTCTGAATTATTAATGGATGTATGGATTATAAAAAATAATATTCAGTATACTGAAGTACCATGGTATCAAGTGGGTAACAAACATTATTTTAAAAAAATGATTTATTTTATCCTCAGAAAATTTGGATTCAAAAAAGGGAAGACACATTTCTAGTTAAAATATGAAAGCCTTATATTAAAATTATTGTTAATGTCATTTGATGATATATAAATTAATAATAGGCTAATGCAGAATGTGTCGAAACTAATCGATCAATGCTGGGGCTGTAATATAATTTTTGCGTAAGGATAATTATAGGTTTTAAAATGATATTTTTTGTAAAGTAAGGGTAGGATAAAATGGAGATGAAATTGAGTATAATCATTCCAATGTATAATGCTGAAAAGACAATAATAGGTTGCATAGATTCTATAGAAATTCAAGAAACTGATTTTAAATACGAGATAATTATTATTGATGATGGATCTACGGATTCATCAATAAAAATAGTAAAAAGAATAATCAAAAAATATAACAATATAGTTCTTTTATGTCAAAAAAATTTAAAACAATCTGTTGCTAGAAATAATGGCTTGAATTATGCCAAAGGCAAGTATGTTATGTTCTTTGATTGTGACGATGATATTAATCAGGGGATGCTAAGGAACATGATTAACTTAATTGATGATAATAATGATCTTGTTATGTGCGGGATAAATAAAGTGTTCTCGGATAAGGTTATTGTTGAAAATAAAACATTGCTTAATCTTGCTCAGAATAAAAAGAATCTCATAATAAATTATCTTACTAGGAACAAGGAATTTGATGTTGGATTGTGGAACAAGGTTTTTAAATTAGACGTTATTAAGGATAATGATTTGCATTTTGAAAATGGTAATTTTTTCGAAGATTCGTTGTTTGTTTTGAAGTATCTGTGTGCTATTCGTTTTGAAAAGATTCAATTCGTGGATGACACATATTATAATTTGTATAAACGTGATGGTATGTCTACAACAATGCATTTTAATGCAAAAATAGATTATTTTGCTACTTTATATGAAAAAAAAGTCAAAATATTTTTAGATGAAATGTCAATCCATTTACCGAAAAAGGCATATATAGCATTCAAAATTAGGACCAGATTACATCTTGTTCATCATCATATTAATTATGATTCTAGATGGAATACATCAGCTCAAAAAAAATTAATGACATTTGTTAACTTCAAAATGTTTTTTAATTCATTAGTGTTTCTGGATGATAATTATAAAGTCGCATCAATTGCTGCAAGATATTTTCCACTTTTATATATTAGAATGTATAAAAATAGAAGTGTTTGAATCTTTTATGATTTAAGTACAAGGTTCGTATTTAAATAAATAATATAAGACTAATTAAGTGCTCTTTAACACCGCTTTATTAGTCGTTTGTGGGAGGATAAAAATTATGACTTTTTGGCTGATTCTAATACTGCTAGTTACTATAGCAGACTGGTTAGTCTATAGAAATTTGTTTTCCCCTATAATCATGTTTAATTCTTTGTTCATGTTAATAGTATTTTTAGCTATTCAAAGAAGATACGGTATAGGTGCATTTGATAATAAAGCAGTTTTTTTGATTGAGATTGGGGTGTTATGTTTTGATATTGGCGTGTCCCTTGCTCGATTAATTTTAAGAAACATCATTAGGGTGAAAAAGTATCCAACTAATTTGGTATTTCGCTGGAAATTTATTATACCATTGATGATGATTGTTACCTTGGGAAATGTTATAACTTTTATCTATTCAATGAAATTTTTAATGGGTGGAGGAAATTATATCCAGCTTAGAAATTCCTTGTTAGGATATGGTGATTCAACATTAGGAACTAGTACAATAAATCCAATTATAGGTGTAATGTCAAGTTATATTTCTGGACCGGGACTGTATGCGTTATTACCGATTGCAATATTACTATTTGTAAAACGTGAGCATATATTTTTTTCTGGCCTTATTTTTTTTGATTTGATATTAAATATTTTAGCAACAGGATCAAGAATTATATTGGTATATACGGTTATACAATTCTTCGTTGTTATGTTTTATGAAAAAATTTATATTTCTAAAAGGATAAAAAGAACAGGCTTTGTGATAATCATTGTTTCATTTGTTGCTCTAGTTGTACTTTCTAACTTAAGAAGTTCAAACAGCCTCTTTCGTTCTTTTTATGCCTATTTTTCCGCACCAGTTGTATTACTCTCTTATTGGATGAATTATGTGGATAATTTCAACATTCAAAGCTATGGACTTAGTTTTTTTTATCCATTCACATGGCTTATAAATGCTGGAGGAAATTTGATTGGACTAAGTTCTGAAATTGTAAAAAATGTCGTTGAGTGGCAAAGCTTGCCACAGGACATTTGGATAAAAGTTTTTCCTATGCAATCTATGAACTCATTTAGCACGTTGTTTTATTTTTTTTATGAGGATTTTAGAACCATAGGTGTGTACATTGGTTCTTTTATTTTTGGTAGTGTATCTGGAATTGTATTTTATAAAGCATTTTTAGGTAAAAGTACTAGGTATTTATCGCTATATTTATTAGGAGTCAAGGCTCTGGTGGGGTCATTTATGATTTGGCAGTTAGGAAGTACTAGTTTTTTTCTCAGTTTAATATTGTTATTAATATGTATAAAAAAAGAAACTTTAGAGGATATTTATGAATAGTATAAAATTATATCCATTTATTTTATTATTCGATAGGGGTTAAAGATGCAAGCAAATGTTATTACATTACATAGTGTGGCTAATTATGGAACTCAATTACAGGCTTTAGCAACACAAGAAAAGCTGAAAGAGTATTTTGATGATGTGAAATTTATTGATTATCGGCGAAGGGACACTTATGGAATAGGATTGTTAAAAACATTCTCAAAAGGAAATATTTTTAGAGGATTAGCGAGTTTACCAACATTGTTGATTTGGCATTTTAAATTTAATAGATTCAGAAAAAAATATTTAAATCTTACTCAAAAGAAATATTTAAAAGATAGTGACTTTGACAATTTTAAAAGTAATGCTGATTATTATGTTGTGGGGAGCGATCAAGTCTGGAATACGGGATGGAATGGTGGAGTAATTCCTGCTCTTTATCTAAATTTTGTGACTAAAGGAAAACCTAAGATTAGTTTTTCTTCAAGCTTTGGAATGAATAAGTTAGAAGAAGAAAATCTTAATGAAGTAAAAAAATACTTAGAAGAATTTAAGTGTATTTCTGTTCGTGAGCCTTCAGGTGTGAATATAATAAAAAATCAATTAAAAATCAATAATATCAATGTTGAACAATTAGTGGATCCGGTTTTAAGTATGCCTGCCGATTTCTGGAGAAACATTAGTCCAAAAAATAAAATTTCGGAAAAATATATCTTAATTTATTCATTAAATAGAAATGATTCTCTAGATAAGTATGCAAAGGAATTGTCGAAAAAAACTGGATTAAAGTTAATACGGTTTTGTACGCGTTTAGATCAAATTATTCGGACAGGTCATAGTAAGCTTATTCCTGAAATTACCGAATTTGTTTCGCTAATAGATAATGCTGAATATGTAATAACGGATTCCTTTCATGCCACAGCATTTTCTATGTTAATGAATACTGAACCAATATGTATTTATCCAAAAATGTTTTCGAATAGAATATCTGAGTTCTTAGATCTTGTTGATGAGAGTGATAGACATTTAAAAAAATATACAGATTTAGATATTATAGATAAAAAAGTTGATTTTAAAAAAGTTAATAATATTTTAGAGAATGAAAGATTACGTGTAGATGAATATCTAAAAAATGCAATTAGTAATTAAGGTGAGGTGTTAATTTGAAACCAATAAATCAGCCGTTAGTCTCAATTATTATTCCGGCTCATAATGTGAGTAGATATTTAAAAACATGTGTTGAGTCAGTTAGTTCAGGTTATTATAAGAATATAGAGATAATTCTGGTGGAGAATGGTTCAGAAGATACTACGGGAATAGTTTGTGATCAACTTGCTACTGCTGATGAACGAATTTGTGTTTTTCACATGAAGGGGGTCGGCGTTTCTCGTGCAAGAAACTATGGTATTGATAAATCACATGGGGATTATATTTGCTTTATTGATGCGGATGATTTTGTGAGCATAGATTATATTCAATGTTTAGTTAGTTTAATATTGAGAAAAAATGTCAATATAGCTGTAGCAACCAATATTTTGACGTTTTATAAATTTGGTGATTCCCTTGATAAGAGCTATAATTCGAAAATTGTTGAAACAGTCGGAACTTCTGAAGATGCTTTGGAAAAAATATTATTATACAAAATGACAGTTGTTAGTTGCTTTTCTAAAATATTTAAGAAATCCTTTTTAGAACAAAATAGAATATATTTTAATGATAGCCTTTTTATAGGTGAAGGATTTAATTTTAATGTTCTAGCCTTTAGTAATGCAGAAAAAATTGCATTTAGTAACAAACCAATATATTTTTATAGAGTAAGTAATCCTAATAGTGCTATGACAAAAGTGGAAATGGATAAAATAAGAAATGGCTTATTAGCATTAAAGTATCTGGATAAAACATTAATTGTAAGATCTGATCGTATTGACAAGGCTTTAAAATATGCAGAATGGCATACAAATTTTGATTTTTTAATGCAGATGCTATCAAGTAATGAAATTAGAAATAATATGAACTTATTTAATGACCTAGTTCGGAAAACTAAAAATGGAAGACAAGTTTCAAAGTCACTTGAGATTGGCTTAAAAGAGAGAATGAAAGCCTATTGTGCCTCTATAAATCCCATTTTAGCTGGTAATTTGATTAATCACCTAAGAAAAAGAAAAACAGTGGAATAGGAGAATCAAATAATTTGATGAATAAAATTAAGGAAGGATTTCTTTATACCTCACTTGCCCAGTTCGCTAATGTAGTTAGTTTGTTAGTAATCAATATAATTTTATCTCATAAATTAAGTCCTAGTGACTTTGGTATAGTAACTATAGTACAAATTGTTGCAACTTTTATGAACCTTTTTACTAGTGAGGCAGTACCTTCTGCCATTATTCAGAATAAGAAGCTTGAAGATAGAGACTACGGAATTTTGTTTAACTATAGTGTTGTTTTTGGAATCATTGCGACTATTTTTTTCGGGTGCTTTGGTTTTATTCTATCTTTTTTCTTTAATAATAGTATTTATATACCTGTGAGCTGGTTGATGTCTATTTTAGTTTTGGCATCTTTTATTAATTGTGTTCCACAAGGATTATTTTTGAAGGGACTTAATTTTAAAGCTTTGGGCGTTAGACGAATAATAAGCTCTGTTCTAGGATTATTATCGGGAGTTGTTGCAATAGTCTTTGGAGTAGGAATATATTCAATAGTAATTACTTTAGTAGTTCCTGTTGTCTTTACTCTGATATTTAATTTATTTTATATTGATATTCAATATAACAATAGTCTTGATAGAAGACCAGTAAGATTAGTAGGCAGATATATAATTGAACAGTCTAAGTTTTCGGTTCTTAATTATGGATATAGAAATATCGATAATATATTGATAGGAAAATTTTTTGGATCTACAGATTTAGGATACTATTCAAAAAGCTATCAACTTCTTTCACAACCAATTACGTTGTTTTTGGGAATAATAACTCCTGTATTACAGCCGGTATTATCTAATTTTGAGGATAATGTTGGGTATCTAAGAAAATTTTATATAAAAATTAGTAAGGAAATTGCATTCATCTCGATTCCAATATCAGTTTTCTTTTCGGTTAACTCAAAAGAAATAGTTTATTTTTTGTTTGGTAGACAATGGACTGGGGCAATTTTACCTATGAGTATTTTGTCGTTGAGTATTTGGGTTCAATTGCTTTCACAGATAGTAACACCAATTTGGCAATCATTGAACCTTCCGAGACTACAAACAAAAAATGGAGAAATTTCCTTTGTATTAATTACTTTTTTTATTTGTATTGGAATAATTAGTCACTCTATCATTTATGTTGCTCTCGCTGTTTCATTCTCATATTATTTAAATTTCTTTGTATCAGCTGGAATGTTAATGAAAAAGGGATTGAAGTCAAATCTTTTTCAATTAATTAAAACATTAATTGTGCCATTGTTATCAGGAATAGTTAGTATGATTGTAATGTTAATGGTTAAAATGACTGTAGAATTTAATAGTGTTTTTTTAACTTTAGTTGTAAGAGGCCTCATTTGGGCCATTGAAGTTATTATTTTCTTATTTGTTACTGGTAATTTAAAAGATATTTATAATCTGTTTAAGAAATAATATTTAAATTTAAAATAAGTTAAGGATTTTGTGATTAAAATGACAAATTATTTAGTTGTAGGATCTGGCCTTTTTGGGTCAGTATTTTCTCATGAGATGTCAAAGCGTGGCAGTCATGTTAAAATTTTAGAAAAGCGTGATCATGTTGGTGGAAATATCTATACAAAAGAAGTAGAAGGCATTCAAGTTCATGAGTATGGAGCACATATTTTTCATACAAAAATGAAGGATATTTGGGATTATGTAAATCAATTTGCTGATTTTAATAACTATATCAATAGTCCAATTGCTAATTATAATGGTGAAATTTACAACCTTCCTTTTAATATGAACACTTTTAATAAACTTTGGGGAGTAATAACTCCAGATGAGGCAAAAGCTAAAATTGAATCACAAAAAAAAGAGTTTCCTCTGGATGGAGCCCCTAAAAATCTTGAAGAACAGGCCATCTCTTTAATAGGACCTGATGTTTATAAAAAGCTTGTTAAAGGTTATACAGAAAAACAATGGGGACAATCAGCTAAAGATTTACCTGCCTTTATTATTCGGAGATTACCCGTTAGATTCACTTACGATAATAATTACTTCAATGATCCTTACCAAGGAATTCCAGTTGGTGGATACACACAAATTATTGAGAAATTATTAGATAATGATTTGATTGATGTGGAAACTAGTACTGATTTTTTTGACAGGAAAGAAGAATATTTGAATTCTGACTATAAAATTATCTTTACTGGTATGATTGATCAGTTTTTTGATTATAAGTTAGGTGAGCTAGAGTACCGTAGTTTGAAATTTGATACTGAAGTATTGGATCAAGATAATTATCAAGGAAATGCAGTAGTTAACTATACCGATGTAGAAACACCGTTTACCAGAATTATTGAACATAAACATTTTGAATTTGGTAAGGGAAATAAAGGTAAGACTGTTATTACACATGAATATCCTAAAACATGGCATCGTGGTGATGAGCCTTACTATCCAATTAATAATAAACGTAATAAGGAATTGTATTCTAAGTATGTTGAATTGGCTAGAAAAGAATGTCCAAATGTTGTTTTTGGTGGTCGTTTGGGTCAATATCGTTATTACAATATGGATCAAACTATTATGGCTGCCTTACAGACTGTAAGGAAAGAATTTCAAGTTTAATCTAATATCATTATCGTTTAATTTTTAGGGGGAGAATATATGCATAATAATAAAAGGAAAAAGAAGCACACATTAAGAAATACATTCTTAGCATTGATTCTATTGGTTGTATTAGGTGGGGCAGCCTATGGTATGACACGTTATCGTAGTGCTAAAACTGCGGTTAATAGTTCATTCAAACCGTCAGGTGTGGCTAAACAACGTGATGTCAGTAAACAACTAAAAGATAAGAAACCAATTTCAATTCTTTTAATGGGAACTGATACTGGTGCGCTTGGTCGTGATTACAAAGGACGGACTGACAGCATGATGGTTCTTACTTTGAATCCAATTACCAATAAAACAACTGTGGTAAGTATTCCTCGTGATACGGCCGTTAATATTCCAGGTTATCAGAAGGATTCACCTGCTAAAATAAATGCAGCTTATTCTTATGGTCAAGCTAAGACCGCCATCACAACTGTTCAAAAGTTATTGAATGTTCCAATTGATTATTATGCACTTATTAATATGGGCGGTATGGGAAAAGTCATTGACCGAGCTGGGGGAGTTGATGTGACTCCAACTTTAACTTTTACATATCAAGGCTATACTTTTACTAATGGTGAGAAAACTCATATGAATGGTAAAAAAGCTCTGGCATATTCGAGAATGCGTTATGATGATCCTCAAGGGGATTATGGTCGTCAGACACGTCAAAGAGCTGTTCTAACAGCACTATTGAAGAAGAGTAGTTCGGTTAAGACGTTATTGAATCAATACTTCATTAACTCAATTGCCAATCAAACACAAACGGATATGACCTTTAATGATTTAACAAAACTTGCTAAGGATTATAATTCGGTTAGAAAGAATACTTCCGAAACTCATTTACAAGGTACTAGTGCACAAGTAGCTGACCAAAGTATGGAAGTTATGAAGAAATCCGAATTACAACGAGTAACTGATTTTATTCGTAAAAACTTAGATTTGTCAAAGGCTAAGACAGGTGATATACAATATGACCCTGCAACTCAAAGTTCTTCTACAACAAAAACTGATGAGGAAATTAAGAATATAGGTTCACAGCGTTCGACAACCTCTAGAGCAGGTTCAAATAGTTCGACATATGGTTATTCAAGTACTGGTTATTAGAATTTGAAAGCTAAATAATAAAAAAGTTACAAGGCAACGGCAATTAAGCTGAAGTTTTGTGACTTTTTTGTTTCTAATATTAACCAGATATTTTTAGTAAAATGATATGTATAATTTTTCGAATTTATCCTAAAATGTCCCCAATTTGAAATTGACTAAGTATAATTCCTCTGTTAGGCAATAAAACAAAATATTTATGGGGAATATAAAATGAGTAAAGATCATAAAATAACTAAATTTTTTTGTTTAGTAATGCTGTTTTAGGGGGATTCTTCTTATGGAATTCGCAAATTATATTAGCTGATACTATTAATACATCTGATAAAGTAACCTTAAGCCAAATATCTAATTCTGATACAGATAAAAGTGGTATACAAAGTGATCAAGGAAAATCAAATAATAGTAATTATTCAATCAATAATAATACTCCATTGACTAAGAGTGTTACTACACAGAATCAGAATATAACTTTTATTGAAAAGGATAATCAGTATTATATTTATAATAACGAAAGCAAGAATTTCATATTGGCAACGCCTAGCCAAATACAAGACATTAATAATGCCAAGAATACAAACAGTATTCAAAACAATTATTTACCTGTTGATCGCCAGAATGAATTAGATAATGCAGTTAATGAAAAACAAAATACTGTTGATGATTATCAAATCAAACATGACGATGGTTATGATAAAAATAATGGTGATATTGCACTTCATTCTGATGAAAGTAAAAACAATTATTTGAATTGGTCTGATAACACAAATTTAGTTAATAGATTACAATCAGGAGAATTGAAGGCTGGAGATGATTTGGGGAATGGCTATATTTTACATATCGTTGATCAATTATCTAAGGTGCCAGCTTCGATAAATAATGATACTGATTATTATCAAACCATATCTAAAAAGATAAATGACCAAACTATCTATTTTTATGCTGATAAAAATGGAACTCTTCAAAAGTGGGATGACGGTAAACAAGATTTTAGTGATGTGACAAAAGATGATCAATTATATTCAGATTATAAAAATGAAAGTTATAATACTGAGTATCTTAATGGAGATAGTCGAATGCGCCAATAGCAGATGCAGTTGAGAATAATAAGAACTATATTATTGAGAACGGTATTGTTTATAAAATTATTAATAATTGTATTGTCTTCTGCCAAACGTATTTCTTTACAATCTTTAACTTCACTAATAGTAATAAAGTTTTTACCATTAAAATATTCAAGTCGTTTTATATTATTGTCCTCCTTAATAGTATTATTGATTGTTTTATTCAAAATACTGACACAACTGACACAAGACTGACACAGACCACCGCCATACTCTACCAACGCTTACGCCTAATTATGTGTCAGTGTGTCAGTTATTTTTAGAAAAACTTCCACTGTATAATTATTTCGTTTTATACTACTATTACTATCTATTATTTATTTTTTTTATTTATATTATAAAAGTTAAATAAAGTGACACATGACACAAATACTCTGTAAATGCTATTATATCAACGTTTAAACGTGTGTCAGTTATGTGTCAGTGTGTCAGTATGCTATTAATCGTAGCCATCAGTAATTACACGAACACCCATAAATCTAGAAATAGCATTGGTGGTATCTGATATTCCGTAGCCATTTCGACTTCTTTTTCTATGTATTCCGTACTTTTCTAATTTATTAGCCATCGTTTGAATACTCATTTTATCTGAATAGCCATTATTTTTTGCGTATTTTACCCATTGATCGTGTATGTAAATAGCCTTTTCACCATTGGTATCATCCTCAGTAAGTTCAAGACAATCCTCTACAAAATTCTTAAATTTGTTATTATCGTCTTTCCATTTGTTAGTGCTATCACGAACACTATCGGGGATAGTGAATCCGTTACGATCTAATACTTCACGAAATAACTGCATACATTTGACTGCAAAAGATGGAGCTTCCTTTTTAACTGCATTCATATCAATGTCGTTCCACCATTCGGGATGTCCGTTAGGCTCGTTTCTTGTATTAGGATTGATTGTATCAATAGTGATTAGTCTACTAGCAAAGCCGTCTGAATCATCCCTAAATTTAGGTAAGCTATTCGCTGAAAAAAGAAGTTTAGCATAATTTCTAAAATGAAAACCTTGTATACCTTTAAACTCTGCATTAATTGAATCACCACCAGTTAAATTCTTTAAAATAGCGGTATTCTCAATATAACTATCATCTATGTCTGCAACCATATTAACTTCTTTTCGAAACAATTCGGCTTTGTTAAATTTATTTTGTTTACTCCCCATTTCATTTGGTGGGATAGCTGAATTGTTATCATCTCCAATTACATTCTTTAAAACGTGGTTTATAAATGTACTTTTTCCATTACCACCAGTTCCGTGTAAGAACACGGCTTTATTGAACTTTGAATATGAATGATAAAACATATATCCTATATACTCTTGTAATGTGATAGAGGCATCTCCAAACATTTTTTTCATAAGATGGTCAGTAGCGGGACAACTATTATTTGAGGGATCAATACTGTAATTGTGATAGGTTAGTAAATAATCTTTGGAGGCATGTGGCTGTACTCTATTAGTTAGAATGTTATAAGTACCGTTTTTAAATGCTACTAATTCAGGTCGTGATGTATCAAATGGGGATGTATTACCTAGGGATATATCAAACATCATCCTTAGAATATAAAGTCTAACTTTAATAACATTCCCATTGTCATAAATTCCCCATGCACGTAAATCACGTGTTAATATGCTTTCAATAGTTGCCTGTGCCTCGTTTTTGCCGTATATATTCCATATACCTTTATCGGGTAAATAATTAAACCCCTCCATCATCCCTTTAGATCGTTTCATGATATGAGATTTAAGGAACTCATCTCCATAAATTACATCATCTACGTTATGTTTTAGAGTGATTTTACTTGATAATTTTTTGGTGGGCGGTGTATATGTAAACCATATGTTTAGCCATTTTGGAGTATCGTCACTAATTTGTTTATTGAATGCTTTTAACAATTCGGGATTGCTTGCCGTTATCTCATCCGGTGGAGTAGTGAAATTAATATCGTATGGAATCAATTTAGGCGACTTTTCAACTATCTTTATTTTGCTATCATCAATAGCTTTTTTAATTTCTTCGGGAATTTCTTTCATTGTCCACCATCCTTATTTACCATACTTCTAAAAATTTTATTTACCTCGCTTTCTTCAAGTGGTTCATCTATAAAATTCTGATTAATTACACATAACAGGTAGTAAATGTTTTCACGTTCTGCACCGCTATTAAGTAGTTTAGCTGTCATTCTTGTTAGCCAGTCGTTGCGTGTACCGTGGGTCGTACCTGTAACTATTTCGTCTATTAGTTTGCCCGTATATTTTTTCAATCTAATGCCGTTACTATTGTTGAAATTCAATATAATGTTTTTGGATTGTATTTTAAGCTTAGATTGGTTCATTAGATTAATAATGTCAGTGCTAGGTTCATTCATTGGTAAATGATTGTCCCACGTATAAGCGGTGTTATTTCTCTCACTAGGGGCAACCATTACATAATTATTAATGTGAGCTTTTATATCTACACCATCCAATACACCTATATTTTGACTTAGGCTAATGTCTTTAGGCTTTTTATAAAAAAATTGTTTTCCACCACTAGCCGTAGTCTGTGACAACGTTTCATTTAAGTTGATACCTTTAATAGATTTAAAGCCATCCGTACCATGTCCCGCCTCATTATCAATATCAACAACAAAAAATTGAACTGTTCGTAATCCTATTTGTGCATAGGGATATTTATTCCAGATTGTTTTAATATCATCAGATGTTAAAGAGGGATGATTTGCAAACTTAATAAGTGGTGTTTTGTCTTGTGATAAAGGTAAGACGTAAAACCCTTTTTCCGCATATCGTAGGGCGTATTCTAATAAGTTCTTAGTCATTGTTAACATCCCCAATGTCAGCGTGTATTGCGCCGTTAACTAGTTCTATTAATTTATCGTGATTGGCATTAGCACCTCTTAATAAGACATCACACAACGCCTGTAAGTGGGGTGTGACACGATCTAACTCGTTTACTATTTCGCTATCGGTATATTTACCACTAATATTTTTATTAGATAGGTTGTCTATGTTTTCTGCTAATAGTTCTAGTAAATTTTTACTTAGGTTGTTCATATGATAGGCAATATATTCAATGTCGTAAGGATCAACTACTTTAGTCATGTTTAATATCCTCCAATAGATCGGATAGTTTAGCGTTAACATCGTTTATTGATAGCGATACATTCATGAGGTTATCTTGAATAGAATTTAAACCGCCTTGATCTAATAACGTGAATATTGCCGTTACTTTACTTTCGGATGATAAACATTGTGTTGTGTCAACCATATTTATGATTAAATCAATTAATTGCTTATTCTTTAAATTACTGTTTAGTATTTCTTGTATTTGTTCATTCATATTGTTTGTAAATCTCCCTCAATGTATAATTAAAGGGTAAAATATAATTAATTTTCTGGATTGCTTAACTTTGGTCGGTGCAAGCAATCTATTTTTTTACCCTTTTTTATATTCATGCTTATTTGTCCAACTCTGGATTATATGGATGTTTTGCCGTCTCTACATCATAGATATGCAATATTTCAGCTACTCGTAAAGAATCCTTAGCCATTTTAATAGCCAATTCAGTAGCACCGTATGAGATACCATTTTCAATTACATAATCATCATTGCCTATTACCGTGAGATATGTTTGCATATCATCCAGTAACTCCATTAATTCTTTATCTAGTTGGTTCTCTTGTTCCATTTCATTACCTCCTATTAAATCCATGTATTGCTAATAACGCCCCGATAGCTAATTATTTTTTAGTGTTCTAATACAAATTGACTTAATTCTTTTTTGCTATAAATAGTAATGCCACGTACGACATGATAAGGTAGCCCACTTTCTATGAAGTGATCAAAAGTGTTATTTGATACGTTTAGATATTTACATGCTTCTTTTTTACGAAAGAAGTCCTTACTGTCTATGCTTGCATCTTTACGAGCCTGATTAATTGAATCAGTAACCAATTTATAAATGTAATCCCCTAGGGATGCTTGTTGATCGTGTGATAGTGTTATTTCTACCATTTTTATTTATCCTCCTTAGATAGTTTAAAGTTATACAGTCTAGTGTATGTTTCATCACTAACGTTGTTTTTACGCTTGTTCAAAACGTCTGATAACGTCCAACGGTTAACCTTAGTAACTCGTGATAAGTCCTTAACGGATGTCATTCCTTTAGCCTTAACCACATCACTAACAAAATCATTCGATAGTGTTTTCATAAATTATTAACCTCCTTTTTATCTAGCCCCATTTTGGTGCTAGATGATATAAACATACTATAAAACTTTCATTTTAATTTGTCTACATTTTGGTGCTCTTTTTTAAAAAGTGTAGTAAAATAAACAAAAAGGGGGTCGCAAGCAGTCATGAATAATATAAAAAGAGCCCGAATTAACAAGGGTTACAGTCAAACAGATTTGGCTAAAAAATTAAAAATTGCTAGACAGTCAATTAGTAAATATGAAAATGGCGATCGTGAACCTAAACTAGAGATGTGGAAAAAACTAGCACAAGAATTAGGAGTAACAGTGCCATATTTGCAAGGTATAAGAAATGACACAAAAGACGATTATATAAATGCTATTTGGAAATTGTATGTACTCGATTATTTGAATATTGCGTCTGAAATTGATACGTATATCAAAGTAACGGACGGTTTACAAAAAATTGATATAATTGATATTATGAAATTTCTAGATGAACATGCAGGACTATTTTTACCCGAATACACTCCTGAAAGTTTTAAAAATGATATGGAACCTATAATTGATAGAATTATTAACATAGTGAAAGAATCAAGAAATTATGATGATATGGATTGGAATGCCTTTGATGATTGGGTAGGAGATTCAGAAAACCCTACTGCTGATATTATTTACAATGCCACGACAAAAGTTATTGATGATGAATTGAATGGAGATTTTAATAGGAATTTTGAAAATGAATATAAAAATTTTATAAAAGTCTGTGAAAATTCTTTATTAATGCCACATGATTTAAAGCAAGTGATAGCTCCAAATGGTTATTACCCACATATCAATAAAGAATATGCATTGAATGAACTAACTAAACAAATTGATGAGTATATTCAAGTTATGGAGGATACTAAGAAGAAAATTAATAATATAGATTTGCCAAAAAATATTAATTAACTCACGTTGAAACTAAATTGCCCCGATAGCGTTTAGGAGTAAACCTATAATGGATAAACGAGTTAAAAAGTATACAAAAAAAGACGGTGCAACCGCCTATAAGTTTCAAATATATACAGGAATCAATGAACAAACTGGTAAACAACGTATGACCACCCGTCGGGGTTTCAGGACAATTAAAGAAGCAACCATGGAATTAAAACGGTTAGAATACTTAACCACTCAAGGGATGATTGAGCAAAAGAATCCCAATGAGAATATAACTTTCAAGCAAGTGTATAAAGAATGGTTCTCTAGCTACATCAATACAGTACGTGAATCAACGTGGTATAAGCGACAAAAAATGTTTGAGAATCGTATTTTACCTAAGTTGGGCAAGTATCGTATTAGGACTATTAAAACGGTACAAATACAGCGTGCTGTGAATGGCTGGTTTAAGGAAACCACCTATAACTATAAGACGTGGTTCAATTACACCAATGCAATATTTAAGTATGCTATTAAGCAAGGCTATATAAGCGATAATCCCGCCACCCGTGTTATCATCCCTAAGAATAAGGAATACGAGGACAAGGCACCTAATTTTTGGACTAGAGAGCAACTAAAAACATTCTTTTCCTTTATTGATCCACAAAAAAACTTAGAAAAATATATTCTTTTCCGTGTTCTAGCTTTTAGTGGTATTAGACGTGGCGAGTGTTTAGCATTGACATGGGATGATGTTAATACACAAAAAAATACCCTAAGCATCAATAAAACTCTTGCTCAAGGTATTAAAGGTAAACTACAAATTAATAATACTAAAACTAAAAAAGGCACTAGAATCATTCCTTTAGACAATACTACCATGAAATATTTAAAACTTTGGCACATACAGCAACGGAAAGAATATTTAATGTTAGGAGTTAATACAAATAGCAGTGAACAATTACTTTTTGCTACTAATAAGAATACCTTTAGATCTCTTAACACACCCCGTAAATGGTTGTATGCCATTTTAAATAGAGATGATTGTAAGTTACCTAAGATAACCATCCATGGATTTAGACACACGTACGCCAGTGCATTATTTTCCGCTGGTGCAACTATTAAAGAAGCTCAAGAATTATTGGGACATGAGGACGCTCAAACCACGTTGAATATTTACACACATGTAACTCAATCTCAAAATAAAGAAGCATCTAAAAAGTTAGTAAATTACCTAGATTTCTAGTCACTCCTAGTCATTATCCTAGTCAATTTAAAAATACAGCTTATCAAAGCACTGTAAACGTTAATTTAAGGGCATTCCATAAAAATTGGGTTCGATTCCCATACGGGTGATAGTTTGTGATTTATAGTAATACTAGGAAGTTGTAAGCCCTGCGCTTACAGCTTTTTTTGTATCATTGATTTTGTGAAAAATAAAAAGCGACGTTAGTTTTAACGTCGCTTCATGAAGGCTATATAAAATAGTATTCCTACTAGGATTATTGTGTAAACTACGCTGGCAAGTCCAGTAAATTCCATAATGATCCAACCAGTGATTTTGGATGATGCTAGTAAAAGCATCGATAATACTCCCCAAATCACTACTTTTCTTAGTACATTTTGGTATGCTTCATTTATTTTTTTTCGATCGCGTTCTTTCATTATAATAGGCCTGCTAAGATGGCAAGAAAATTGTTCAAAAAGTGAACAGTGATATTTGCCTTAATATTTTTGGTTCGATAGTACACGGCTGCTAGTATAATTCCTAGCAATACTTTGGATAGAGCATAGATCCAATCAATTCCCGGTGAAAAGGGTGCATGAACGTATCCAAAAGCAATGCCACTTACTAAGACTGATATAAGTGGGTTATTGACAAAGAACCAGTTCATAAATATACCGCGGAAAAGAATTTCTTCCAAAATTGGTGCGACAATTATTGTAAAAAAGACTAGAATAAGCATGTTATTCTTGCCGACTAATTCCAATGCAGCAACGTTGTCATTCGTATTTTTCATCAATGGCACGGTTACAACATTAACTGCGAAGACCAATATGGTTGCTATAATAATGACTATCCAAGTGGTTTTGTTAAATTTAACTGACTGGAACTTTTGTACTCGTTTGAAGACTATCCAGATTATTGCTGATGCAAGCGCTAACAGTACCAGGGTTGCGATTGGGGCAATTTTTAAATAGGCTGAGTACTTAGATCCCAAGTCTTTTTTTGTCAAAGTAAGTATTGCTAATGGAATTTGTTCTGCAATAAATAGTAATATAAATGCTATAATACGAAACAGTCCTTTAATTGGATTGAGGGTATTAATTTTATTATTCAATTTGGGTACCGCCTTATTGATAATTATTATTAGTATTTTGTTTAAATAAGTGCTTTAATACTATAATGAGTTTTTTATAAAGGAGTGAATGGATTGTTTAAGATTGCTCGTGGCAGGATTAATCTGTGGCAAGTACTTGGTGCGGTTGCATTTATGACTGTACAAGTTATTACCACGTTGTATTTGCCTAACATCACATCTGACATTGTTAACAATGGTGTTTCTACCGGTGATACTAATTATATTATACATGCCGGAACGAAAATGATATTGATTTCAATCGTTAGTGTTATCGCTGCTGTTGGAAATGTTCTGATGGCGGCTCAAGCTTCACAAGGTTTGGGGAAGAAATTAAGATCTGATTTGTTTAGAAAAATTTTGTTCTTCACAAATGATGAGTTTGACAAATTTGATACATCATCATTAACAACTAGAACTACTAATGATGTTATTCAAATTCAAAATGTTATGATCATGATGCTTCGTATGATGATCATGGCACCAATTATGTTGATAGGTGCAAGTATTATGGCCTATCAGAAGAACGCTGAGATGACAAAGATTTTCCTTATCTCAATTCCTATATTGATTGTCCTTGTTGGATTAGTCATGTTTTTTGCTGTGCCATTGTTCAAGGCTATGCAAAAGAAGACAGATAGGTTGAACCTTATTTTCCGTGAAGGATTAACTGGGGTTCGTGTTATTAGAGCTTTCCGTCAAGATGCGTTCGAACAAGATCGTTTCAAGGACGCTAATGCTGACTATACAAACAATGCTATCAAAGTATTTACTATTGTAGCATTGATGTTCCCAATTGTTACTTTGATTATGAGTGGTACTAATGTTGGTATCACATGGTTGGGTGCGAAGTATATTGCTAATCAATCAATGGAAGTTGGTAATTTGATTGCTTTCATGACATATGCAATGCAGATTCTAATGAGTTTTATGATTCTTTCATTAGTGTTTGTATTCGTTCCTCGTGCTTCAGCCTCAGCCGCTCGTATCCAAGAAGTTTTTGCTACTGAAAGCACAATTGATACAGTTGCTAAGCCCGCTAAGATCAAAGACGAACCATCACTTAGCTTTAGTGATGTGAACTTCAGATACAGTGGTGCTGAAAACTTAGCCTTATCTAATTTAAACTTCAAAGTTGGCGCAGGTCAAACATTAGCTATTATCGGTGGTACTGGATCTGGTAAGAGTACCTTGATCAATATGATTCCAAGGTTCTTTGATTCTGAAACTGGTGTTGTAAGTTTGAACGGTACTGATGTTAAGGCTTTGAGTACTGAAGACATTAATCGAAAAGTTGCCATGGTTCCTCAAAAGGCCATCTTATTTAAGGGTACTATAAGAAGTAATATGACTTATGGTAAGGATGACGCTACTGATGATGAAATTTGGCATGCACTAGAAGTCGCACAAGCTGATGATTTTGTTAAGGAACTAGACGGACAACTCGATGCAATCGTTGAACAGGGTGGAGATAACTTCTCTGGTGGTCAAAAGCAACGTTTGGCTATCGCTAGAGCTCTTGTAAAAGATGCATCTATCTATGTCTTTGATGATTCATTCTCAGCACTTGATTTCAAGACCGACTTGAATCTAAGAACAGCACTCAAAAATGATGCTGCAATTAGTAAACGTGTGGTCGTGATTGTTGGTCAAAGAATTTCAACTGTTGCTGATGCTGACCAAATCGTTGTTCTTGATGACGGTAAGATGGTTGGTCTTGGTACTCATGAAGAATTGAAAGAAAATAATAAGACTTATCAAGAAATTATCGAGTCTCAGATTAAGGAGGCAAAATAATGGCTAAAGAAGATACAAAAACCGCTCAACCAAGTGGTGGTCACGGTCCAGGACATGGTCCAGGGTTAGTTGTTAAGCCAAAGAACTTCTGGAAGACTACAGGTCGTTTGGCCAAGTATATGTCTTCATATGTAGTTGGTATCATTATTGTTATGGCACTGGCTATTGCTTCAGCTGTCTTCCAAATTAGAACTCCTAAAATTTTGGGTGAAGCTACAACTGAGATATACAAGGGTGTTATGACTGGTGCTGCTCAGCAAAAAGCTGGTATACAAGTGAGCCAGCTTCCAATCAACTTTACTAAGATCGAACATATCATTTTGATCGTTATGTTGATGTATTTGGCTTCAGCATTGTTCACATTCTTGCAACAATTTACAATGACTCGTATATCACAGAAGACAGTTTTCAAGTTAAGACGTGATTTGAAGTCCAAGATGGAACGTTTACCAATTGGATATTACGATTCACATTCAAATGGTGATATTATGTCACGTGCAATCAATGATATGGATAATATTGCTGGTACGCTACAACAAAGTGTCACGCAGGTGGTTACAAGTACGGTTACTTTCATCGGTGTATTGTGGATGATGTTCACTATTAGTTGGAAGTTAACATTGATTGCTCTTGCAACTATTCCTGTTAGTTTGCTGGTTGTTGGTGTTATCGCACCTCAATCACAGAAGTTCTTTAAGAGACAACAGAAATCACTTGGTTTGTTGAATAATCAAGTCGAAGAGAATTATTCTGGACATGTTGTCGTTAAGAGTTTTAATCATGAACAAGATTCAATTGATGTTTTTGAAAGTGAAAATGACAAGTTGTACAAGGCTTCATGGAAGGCTCAAATGATTTCAGGTATTGTGATGCCTTTGATGACATTCTTGAATAATTTAGGTTATGTTTTTGTAGCAATGTATGGTGGTATTTCAGTTGCCAATGGTAATTTACCACTTGGGGATATCCAGGCATTCTTGCAGTACATGAACCAATTCTCACAACCAATTTCACAATTAGCCAATTTAACTAATACAATTCAGGCGACAATTGCGTCTGCTGAACGTATCTTTGAAATTATTGATGAACCAGAAATGAATAATGATAAGGTAGATGTTCCTGATGTAGAGACTGATGATAAAGTTACTTTGGATCATGTTAAGTTCGGTTATGAAGGTAAGCCTATCTTGCTTGAAGACTATAACTTACATGTTAAACCGGGTGAAATGGTAGCTATTGTTGGACCAACTGGTGCTGGTAAAACGACTATTATCAACTTGCTTGAACGTTTCTACGATGTTAGTGGTGGTTCAGTCAAGATCAATGGTAAAGATGTTAGAAATATGACTCGTGAAGAAGTCAGAAAGCATTATGCTATGGTGCTTCAAGATACTTGGCTCTTCACTGGAACAATTTATGACAACTTGAAGTATAGTAACGAAGATGCCACTAAAGAAGATATCATCAATGCGGCCAAGGCTGCTCACGTTGATAACTTTGTAAGACAGCTTCCAGATGGATACGACACAGTTCTAAATGAGGAAGCATCAAATATTTCTCAAGGACAAAGACAACTAATTACTATTGCTAGAGCCTTTGTTGCTGATCCAGAAATATTGATTCTTGATGAAGCTACGTCTTCAGTTGATACAAGAACTGAAGTTCATATTCAACATGCTATGGAGAGATTGTTGAAGAACAGGACAAGTTTCGTTGTTGCCCACAGATTGTCAACAATTCGTGATGCTGACAGTATTATTGTTATGAATCACGGTTCAATTATTGAAACAGGTAATCATGAGGAATTAATGGCAAAGAACGGCTTCTATGCTGATCTTTATAATTCACAGTTTGCCGGAAATGTTGCTATGTAAATAAAAAGGAGTCAAGATAACCAATTGGTTATTCTGGCTCCTTTTGTTGTATCTAGGTAATTCTGAGTTAATTAATTGTGAGGCACAGGAGAATTTACGTTACAATTTGAATATTAATAGTTTTGGAGATAACAGTATGAAAAAATTTCAAGAAACTGAAGCACAAATCCTCGATATGGTAAATCAACAAGTCGTACCAGGGGTTAGTTATGGATTCATTAGTAGCCATGATGTTGATGATATTCAGACAACATATGATGAATCGAATTTTGCTGGGGATGCACAATGGGTTCCAACAATTGAACCACTTAAAGGTAATGAATTGTATGATTTGGCATCTTTGACAAAAGTAATGGGTACCGTTCCGTTAATTCTGAAGTTAATTGATGAGAAGAAGATTAGGCTTCATGACCCTATCAAAAAATATTTACCACAATTCAAAGATGATCGTGTGGAGATATTTCATTTACTGACACATACATCAGGTATTGCGGGGTATATCCCTGATCGTGATCAATTAGATGATCAACAATTGATAGATGCACTGTTCACGCTACCGGTCACAAATAATTTCAACAAAAAGGTTGTTTATACTGATACTGGAATGATTTTCTTAGGATTAATAATTGAAAAAATTTATCAAAAACCGGTACAAAATGTAATTCAAAGTTTTGTTCGCAATGAATGGAATCTCAGTGATACGACATTTTCACCTGAAATAAGCCGTTGCACGCCAACGTACGAGGTTAATGGTCAGATGCTTATAGGAATACCAAATGATCCAAAAGCTCGCCAATTGGGCAAACATTGCGGATCTGCGGGGATGTTTTCTAGTTTGATCGATGTTATGGAATTCTCTAAGGCCATGCTGTCTAAGAAGTATAAATTTTTGTATAAGAACTTTACAGATTTGAATCCAGGACGTTCGCTAGGTTGGGATATTAAGCCTGGTAATATCCTATTTCATACTGGATATACTGGTCATTTTATTGCGTTAGATTACACACATCACAATGCAATGGTTGTTCTGACGAATAGAGTTCACCCAGTTGATCACAATCAAGTGTTCTTGGAGAGAAGAAATACGATTCTAGATACGTTTTTGAGGGAAAGTAAGTAAGCTTTGAATGTATTGCTTGGGTCTGAGTAAAGGATATTTATAGTTATTGTTGAACGTTCCATGCAGTCTTATACGAAGGACTTCATTACACATTAATTCATAGTTATATCAATTTTGGTTTCACATCCGGAAGCGAAAACAAACAAAAAGCCTGAGTGGAATAACAATTACAATCAGGCTTTAACTATAAGTAACTATTTTTGTTTCAAATAACCTTTATCCATTAATTCTTTACGTAATCCCAACATAGCAGTATATGTGGCAAGAACATAAATCTTATCAGTTGGAATATTAGGAATTTGCTTAACAAAGTCTTCAATTTCAACAGTTTCAATATTCTTGTCCATGTTCAACCCGGCAATCTTGAAACGATAAGTGACATCTTTGATACGTTTACCACCAGTAATCACAAGTGGTAGTTTGTCGTAATCGAAGTCTTCAAAGTTTGCGTCCCAGATCCAACTAGTATCGATACCGTCAGCGTAATTAGCATTTAACAAGAATGCCAATGAATAATCTGATTTGTCACTCAAAATTGTTTCGATAACTTGGTTTAATCCAACCGGATTCTTAACCAAAATAATATTAACGTCTTTTTTACCAACAGTGATTGTTTCTTGACGTCCGAAGACCTTCTCATCATATGAGAAGGCTTTTTTCATTTGTTCGACGTTGATTCCCATTTCAGAGGCAATAGCAAAAGCAGCTAGTGCGTTATAAATATTATACTTACCACCGATATTCATTGTGAATGGATTACCGTTGATCTCAAATTCAGTTTTGTTTGGCAATAGAGTTTTGATATCTGTAACTTGATACTTAAGATCATTTTGTTTGAATCCACAATTAGGGCAGAAGTAACTTCCTAAGTTGGCATAAGAGATTGAATGGTAGTGCATGATGTGATTACAGTTAGGGCATAGAACTCCATCAGTATTAGTTGGAGCTTTGATATCGTCATTTTCGTGTCCCTTACTTGAGAAACCATAATAAATGACTTTGTTTGGTAATGGTTTGGAAGAGAAGATAGCAGCGTCACCGTTAGCAATAATTGTTGCATCTGGTGCAAGCTTTATGCCGTTGAGGATCTTTTGGTAAGTTGTATATATCTCACCATAACGATCCATTTGATCACGGAAGATATTTGTTAGCACGAAATACTTTGGCTTGATGAATTTACAAATAATTTCTACGTTAGCTTCATCAACTTCAAGAACGGCTAATGGTCGTTTGCTCTTCTTTTGGTGAGTAACGAAACTTGTAACGATTCCTTGAATCATATTTGATCCAGTGGGATTTGTAAGAACGTCATCGTATTTTTGAGTAACCATTTTATTGATCAATGATGTCGTCAATGTTTTACCGTTAGTACCAGTAACGATGATTAAATCATAATTTTTTCCAAGACTTTTTAAAATGTTTGGATCTATTTTGTAAGCAATCTTTCCCGGATAAGAAGATCCTCCGTTAAAAAACTTACTTAAAATAAAGTATGATGATTTTCCAGTAAGTGTAGCAATGCTTGATTTAAATGTCATTTTAAAACCCCAATTAGTTTGTATTAGAAATATATTATCACAACTAAATTACATTTTATCTGATTTTGATTGAATTTACTCAATGTTTAATATGTTCAAGGAGCATTTTTTTAGTTATAATCTTCAAGGACGTAATTTTGGAGGCGGAACTTTGGCGCAATTATTTTTTAAGTATGGTGCTATGAATAGTGGAAAATCTATCGAAATTTTGAAGGTAGCACATAACTATGAAGAACAAGGCAAATCAGTCATACTGATGACGAGCATTATAGACACTCGATCAGGTGCTGGAAAAATCAAAAGTCGCATGGGATTGGACCGAGATGCTATTGCATTGAAGAAAGACTCTGATGTTTATGATATTGTTAAGAGAGAGAATCCTAATGCAGCGTGTCTTCTTATTGATGAATGTGAATTCATGACTAAGGCACAAGTGCTTCAAGCAACTCAAGTTGTGGACGATTTAGGAATTCCAGTTATGGCTTTTGGTTTGAAAAATGATTTCAAGAATGAATTATTCGAAGGAACCAAGTACTTGCTACTTTACGCTGATAAGTTGGAAGAAATGAAGACAATCTGCTGGTTCTGTAAGAAAAAGGCTACAATGAATATGCGTATGCACGATGGAAAGCCTGTTTACGAAGGTGATCAGATCTCTGTCGGTGGAAATGAAATGTATTACCCAGTATGTCGACGCCATTATAATCATCCTCCAATGGTAGACAATAAATAGAAAGGATCGTTAAATTGGATAAAATTTTAGAACAACTCGAAACACTAGTTGAAAGATATGCCGAGCTGCAGGAATTAATGAGTGATCCTGAAGTTATTAATGATACTAAGCGTTACATGGCTTATTCAAAAGAAGAAGCTGATATGCGTGATATCGTTAATGCTTTCAACCATTACAAGGAATTACAAAAGAGTATCAGTGACAGCGATGAGATCATGCGTGAAACTGATGACCCAGAAATGCAGGCTATGGCCAAAGATGAATTGAATTCATCAAAGGAAGAAGCAGCAAATCTCGAACATGAGATCACATTGTTGATGCTTCCTAAGGACCCTAATGATGACAAGAATATTATTATGGAGATCCGTGGAGCTGCTGGTGGTGATGAAGCCAGTTTGTTTGCTGCCGATTTATTGAGTATGTATAGCAAATATGCCGAAAAACAAGGTTGGAGTTTTGATATTATCGATGAAAACTCAACTGAAGTTGGTGGATACAAAGACGTTGCCGTTATGATTACTGGTAAGCGTGTTTATTCTAAACTCAAATATGAAAATGGTGCACACCGTGTGCAACGTATACCTTCAACAGAGTCAGCTGGACGTGTTCATACTTCAACTGCAACTGTTGCTGTTATGCCAGAATATGATGAAGTTGATATTGACCTTGATCCAAAGGATATCCGTACTGATGTTTATCGTTCATCTGGTGCCGGTGGTCAGCATATCAATAAAACATCATCTGCCGTTCGTATGACCCATTTACCAACCGGAATTGTTGTTGCCATGCAAGATCAACGTTCACAACAACAAAACCGTGAAAAAGCGATGCAAATTCTTAAGTCACGTGTTTATGATTATTATGAATCAGAAAATCAAAGTGAATATGATGAGAAACGTAAATCAGCTGTTGGTACAGGAGATCGTTCTGAGCGAATTAGAACTTATAATTATCCACAAAACCGTGTAACGGATCACCGTATTGGTCTTTCACTGAATAAGTTAGATCGTATTATGAATGGTGAACTTGACGAAATCATTGATGCTTTGATCGTCAATGATCAAACTCAAAAATTGGAGCAAATTCAAAGTGGAGAAACTAAGTTATTCTAATGCCCTGAAAAGGGCTTTTTTAATGCTAAAACAGGAAGACAAGTTTCCTGAAGATGCGGAGTACTTAATGGAAGAATTAACAGGTTTCAATTACACCCAATTGCAATTGCATCGTAACGATGAAGTGCCGGGTCATATCATGAGGCGTTTTCGAGATGGAGTAGTTCGTTTGGGTATGGACGAACCTGTACAATATATCCTTGGTAATGCGTATTTTATGGGCAAAAGTTTCACAGTGAGTCCAGATGTTCTAATTCCTAGACAGGAAACCGAAGAGATGGTTCAAAAAATAATTGATGATCATGTTGATAAAAATCTGAATATCTGGGATATTGGTACAGGATCTGGAGTTATCGCAATTAGTTTGGCTCTGGCGTTTCCAGATGATGATATATTAGCAACCGACATTTCTAAAGATGCGCTTAAGGTTGCTCGTTTGAATGCAGATAATTATCAGGCAAATAATGTGTTTTTGGAACAGAGTGATCTGTTTGAGAACGTTGTTCCTGAACCATTCGACGTCATTGTCTCGAATCCTCCATACATTTCTCATCAAGAACAACCAGTTATGGATCAGAGCGTCATTAAATATGAGCCCGATTTAGCTTTATATGGCGAGGAAAATGGATTAAAATTTTATCAAGACATATCGCAGAATGCTGAAGAATATTTGACCGAGGATGGTATTTTGTATATGGAATTTGGTTATCATCAAAAATCTGCTTTGGAAGAAATTTTTGCTAAAAATATGCCGGGATTTAAGGTAGAATTTCATAAAGATATGAGTGGCAATTATCGATATCTGAAAGCTGAAAAGGAGAGGGTATAGATTTTGGAAACAGAGATATTAAAGAATACAGAAATATCAGAAGCTGTTAAGTTTCTTGCTGATGGTAAGCTAGTTGCTTTTCCAACCGAGACTGTTTACGGGCTTGGTGCTGATGCGACACGTCCAGATGTTGTTAAAGATGTGTATGCAGCTAAGGGTCGTCCGAGTGATAATCCTTTGATCGTGCATGTTTCAAGTCCTGATATGGTTTGGGAATATGCAGATAATAGTTATAAGTCAGTCGCTGAGAAGCTTATGAATAGGTTTTGGCCAGGCCCATTAACTATTATTATGCCTATTCAACCGGGAAGTTTGTCTAAGGCTGTAACAGGTGGTTTAACAACTGCTGCTTTTAGAATGCCAAATAATTCGACAACGTTGAATTTGATCAAATCATTTGGTAAGCCAATTGTTGGGCCTTCTGCCAATACTAGTGGTAAGCCAAGTCCAACTTTGGCAAAACATGTATATCATGACTTGAAAGGTAAGATTTCAGCTATTCTTGACGATGGTCCAACTAAGCTGGGAGTTGAATCAACTGTTATTGATCTTTCAACGGATATACCAACTGTCTTGCGTCCCGGGATGATTACGGTTGAAGACTTGCTTCAAGTCTTAGATAATGTAAACAGCGATCATCATAAGGTGGCGGCTGGTGAAATACCAAAGGCTCCAGGGATGAAGTACAAACATTATGCACCAAGTGCACAGGTTATTATCGTTGATGATGTAAACGATTTTGGTATAGCTATTAATGATTACAAGAATACGAAGCTTGGTATCATGGCAACCGATGACGTTTTATCTAAGATTTCTGACGATGAGGGGTATTTTAAGTTTTCGTTAGGTGACGATATCTACAGTGCATCGAAGGAATTGTTTGCTGGGTTACGTGGTCTTGATGGTTTAGGTGTGGAGTACATTCTTGCCCAAGGCTTCCCAGATGCTGATCACGGCGAGGCATATAGAAACCGTTTGAATAAATCAGCTGGTCAAAAGCATTTCGAAAAATAGTAAAAGGGTTATTAAGTTAATTAATAAAAGTTATAAAAAAAGAGGAGAGTCAAAAATGTCTAAATTTCAAGTATTAAACCATCCATTGATCCAACACAAGTTAACAATTATCAGAAACAAACACACAGGTACTAAGGTATTCCGTGAAGTTGCCAATGAAATTGGTGAATTGATGGTTTATGAAATCACTAGAGATTTGCCACTGAAAGAAATCGAAATTGAAACACCAATGGGCAAATCAACACAAAAGGTTCTTGCAGGTAAGAAGTTAGCAGTTATTCCTATTCTCCGTGCTGGTTTGGGCATGGTTGATGGTGTATTGGAACTAATTCCAGCTGCCAAGGTTGGTCACATTGGTATGTATCGTGACGAAAAAACTCTTAAGCCACATGAATACTTTGTGAAGTTACCTAGTGATATTGATGAACGTGAATTGTTCATCGTCGATCCAATGCTTGCCACTGGTGGTTCAGCTAATATGGCTATCGAAGCATTGAAGAAACGTGGAGCAAAACACATGCGTCTTGTTGTTCTTGTTGCTGCACCAGAAGGTGTAAAAGCTGTTCAAGAAGCACACCCAGATGTAGACATTTACGCTGCCTCATTAGATGAAAAGATCACTGATAGTGGTTATATTTTCCCAGGATTAGGTGATGCTGGTGATAGACTATTCGGTACTAAATAAAATAAAAACATTGTTTGAATATATTTTTAGAAGTGTTATTATTTTGTGGTATCAATTGTTTTCAATAAGCGAAGAAAGGGGGGGTATTGTTGAATGATAAATATAAGTTTATCGAATTCCTAGGTTTGAGATTCAATGTTGCTAATGACTTATCAGCATTGATCGCCGCAATTCTTGTCTTTATCTTTGTATTCGCATTGTCACGACACGTTACAATGAGGCCAGGTAAGGCACAGAATGTGCTCGAATGGATTATTGATTTTACAAACAATATTATAAAGTCACTAATGCCTGACGCAGCGGTTAAACAATTCGGATTATATGCGTTCGTATTGTTTACATTTGTATTTTTCGCAAACCAATTGGGATTGATATTCCAAGTGAAAGTAGGCGGATATACTTACATTAAATCTCCTACTACAAATCCAATGATCACAATGGCTCTTGCCTTAATATCATTGCTAATTTCACATTATTATTCAGTGAAGAAGTTTGGATTTGGTGGTTATGTAAGCAACTATGTAAAACCTGTAGGTTTCTTGTTACCAATAAATATCCTTGAAGAGTTCACCAACTTCTTGACGTTATCATTACGTCTTTACGGTAATATTTTTGCCGGTGAAGTACTTCTTGCACTTATTGGGACTGTTGCTAAGAGTTTTGGAGTCGTTTCGTTTGTGGTTGCTTTACCACTAGAAATGATTTGGCAAGGCTTTTCAGTCTTTATTGGAGCCATCCAAGCGTATGTATTTACCACTTTATCAATGGTTTATATTTCACGTAAACTGGAAAAAGAATAATTTTATTTGGAGGAATTTTACATCATGAAAGAAATCGCGGCAGCTATTGCAGCTAGTTTTGCAGCTCTTGGAGCATCAATCGGTAACGGACTTGTTATTTCAAAAACAATGGAAAGTATGGCTCGTCAACCAGAAATTTCTGGTGACTTAAGAGCAACAATGTTCATTGGTGTTGGTTTGATCGAAGCCGTTCCTATCATTGCTATTGCTATTGCATTCGTTATTCTTTTCGTATAATACATACAATCAAATCGGCGATAAATTAAACAAATCGCCTTTTTATGTTTTATAAGGAAGGAGTGGAGAATATTGGCAAGTTTATTAGTGCTTGGAGCAGGTAAATTAGCTTTAGGTGACATGCTTTTTATTCTACTTTCATTCGTCCTTTTAACTGCAGCTGTTAAGAAGTTTGCATGGGGTCCTGTCACAAAGATGATGGATGCAAGATCAGAGAAGATATCCGGAGATTTGGATTACGCTGATCAAGAACGTGCACGTGCTGACAAGTTGGCAAAGGAACGTGAAGACGCACTTAAGAATTCACGTGCTGAAGCTATTGAGATCGTTAATAAGGCTAAAGATAATGGTGAAGATCAAAAGAAATCCATTATGGCCGACGCTCATAGTGAAGCCGAATCAGTAAGACAAAAGGCTAAGTTAGATGCACAACGAGCTAAACAAGAAGCTATGAACGATGCACAAAATGACATCGCTAGCTTGTCTCTGGAAGTTGCTTCAAAAGTTATTTCCAAAGAACTCAATGCAAATGACCAAAAGTCACTGATCGACTCTTATATTAAGGAGTTGACTGTAAACAATGAAACTAAGTAAATTCCAAGTGGGAAAACGTTATAGTAGAGCACTTTATGAGGTTGCAGTAGAACAGGATTCAGTCGATAATACTTTGGAAGAACTTAAGAGTTTGAACCAAGTGTTTTCAGAAAATCCTGGATTAAATATTGCATTTTCAGGACGTGCCATTTCCCGCACTGAAAAATCTAAAATCGTTGATACTTTGAAGTCTGATTTAAGTGAATTAATGCAAGATTTCGTAAGTATGCTTTTTGACAGAGATAGGTTGAATTGTTTAGAGGAAATTACTGAAGCTTTTATTGAAAAATACGATTCCGAACATGGTATCGAAGAAGTTACGGTAACTTCCGTAATCGATTTAAGTCCTGAACAAGAAGATAAGCTAAAATCTGTAGTTAAAGATAGATTTTCAGTAAATCAAGTAAATTTAACGAAAATAGTAGATCCATCCATCATCGGTGGGATTGTTATCCGTGTTGGTGATCAAGTTATAGATGGAAGTGTCGTTAAGAGATTTAACGACATTAAACATATGCTATTGTTAACAAATAAGTAGAGGTGAAAAGAATGAGCATCAAAACTGAAGAGATTAGTTCACTGATCAAAGAACAGTTAAAGAACTATAAAAATGAACTCTCAGTTGATGAAGTAGGTACAGTTACATACGTCGGTGATGGTATCGCTCGTGCTAATGGCCTTGAAAATGCTATGGCATCTGAGTTACTTGAATTCCAAGACGGTACATATGGTGTGGCTCAAAACCTTGAAAGTGATGATGTTGGTATTATCATTTTGGGAAATTACGATCAAATTCGTGAAGGCGATACAGTTAAGAGAACTGGTCGTATCATGGAAGTTCCAGTAGGTGATGCACTTATTGGACGTGTCGTAAATTCATTGGGTCAACCTGTTGATGGTCTTGGTGAAATCAAGACTGATAAGACAAGACCTATTGAATCTCCTGCACCCGGTGTTATGCAACGTAAGTCAGTTTTTGAACCATTACAAACTGGTTTGAAAGCCGTTGATGCACTTGTACCTATCGGTCGTGGCCAACGTGAGTTGATCATTGGTGACCGTAAGACTGGTAAAACTTCAATCGCTATTGATACAATTATCAACCAAAAAGACCAAGACATGATTTGTGTTTATGTTGCTATTGGTCAAAAGGAATCAACTATTAGAAGTCAAGTTGAAACCTTAAGAAAGAATGGAGCAATGGATTATACCATCGTTGTCGAGGCTGGTCCTAGTCAACCCGCTCCTATGTTGTATTTCGCACCATATGCTGGAGCAGCTATGGGTGAATACTTCATGTATAATGGTAAGCACGTTCTTATCGTATATGATGATTTAAGCAAACAGGCTAATGCCTATCGTGAAGTGTCATTATTGCTTCGTAGACCACCTGGGCGTGAAGCATATCCTGGTGATGTTTTCTACTTGCACTCACGTTTACTAGAACGTGCTGCTAAGTTGAGTGACGAATTGGGTGGTGGTTCAATGACTGCCTTACCAATCGTTGAAACACAAGCCGGTGATATTTCCGCATATATCCCAACAAACGTTATCTCAATCACTGATGGACAGATCTTCTTGGGTAGTGATTTATTCTATTCAGGTACACGTCCAGCTATTGATGCTGGTGCTTCTGTTTCTCGTGTTGGTGGTGACGCACAAATCAAGGCTATGAAGAAGGTTGCTGGTACATTACGTCTAGATCTTTCTTCATACCGTGAATTGGAATCATTTGCTCAATTTGGTTCTGACCTTGATGAAGCTACAAAGGCTAAGTTGGATCGTGGTAGTCGTACAGTTGAAGTTCTAAAACAACCAGTACACTCACCAATTCCTGTTGAAAAACAAGTATTGATCCTTTTTGCTTTGACAAGAGGCTTCTTAGATAAGGTTGCCATTGAAGACATCAAGGAATATGAATCATCACTTTCTGAATTCTTCGACGCAAATCATTCTGATCTCTTAACTGAAATTAAAGAAAAAGGTACACTACCTGATGAAGATAAGATGAGCGACGGTGTAAAAGAATTCACTGAAAACTTCTTAGCTTCTAAATCAGGAAAGCAAGATAAATAATACAGGAGGTTTAAATTATGGCTGAGTCACTTATGGATATTAAAAGAAGAATTTCTTCTACTAAGAAAACCGGTCAAATAACAAGAGCCATGCAAATGGTTTCTGGTGCTAAACTCTCTCGTATTGAAAAGAAATCTATTGCTTATCAATTGTACGCAAAAAAAGTTGAAGATATTGTCAGACATTTGACAATGGGAAACGTGTTCAAAGATATTACCATTTCATCTGAAAATGATGCAGATCCATGGAGTTTGAACAATCTTCTACAAGTGCGTGAGGTCAAAAAGACTGCATATGTTGTTATTACCAGTGATCGTGGTTTAGTTGGTGGATATAATAGTAATATTTTAAAGGAAATGATGGGTATTTTTAGTGAAAAATACCATAATGACCAAAGTAAGTTTACTGTTATTTCATTAGGTGCCACAGGAACTGAATTCTTCAAGACACGTGGAATTGATATTTCATATGAAATCCGTGGATTACCTGATATTCCAACTGTTAAAGATGTAACTCCAATTATGAAGACCATTTTGCAGTTATATCAAGCTGGAACATTTGACGAAATTTATATTTGTCATAATCATCACGTTAATTCATTGGTATCTAAGTTTACAACTGATAAACTACTCCCACTTGCGGAGACTACAGATACCACTCTAGAAGAAGAACATGTTGCAAGTGAATACATTACAGATCCAAGTCCTGAAGCGGTCTTGTCTGCAATCGTACCTCAATACATTGAGTCTTTAATTTTCGGAGCAATGATGGATGCGAAGACAGCGGAACACGCTGCATCTGTAACAGCCATGAAGAGTGCTACTGATAATGCGGACGACTTGATTTCAAGTTTGTCATTGCATTATAACCGTGCTCGTCAAGCTCAAATTACTACAGAGATCACTGAAATTGTCGGCGGTGCTGCTGCACTAGAATAGTTTAGAAAGGAGCCAAATAAATGAGTAGCAAAGGTAAAGTTATTCAGGTAATCGGTCCAGTTGTTGATGTTGAGTTTCCTTTAGATGGAAACCTTCCAGAACTTAATGATGCTTTGGTTGTTAAGAAAAATGACGGATCAGAGATTACCCTTGAAGTTGCTCTAGAATTAGGTGATGGCGCCTTACGTGCTATTTCCATGGGTTCTACTGACGGACTTCAAAGAGGTGCTGATGTTGAAAACACAGGTAGTTCAATTTCTGTTCCTGTTGGAAAAGAAACACTGGGTCGTGTGTTCAACGTTTTAGGTGAAACAATTGATGGAGGTAAGGAATTCCCTGCCGATTTCAGAAGAGACAGTATTCACCGTGATGCACCTGCATATGATGAATTAAACACATCAACAGAAATTCTTGAAACAGGTATCAAGGTTATTGACCTTCTAGAACCATACGTTCGTGGTGGTAAAGTTGGTTTGTTCGGTGGTGCCGGTGTTGGTAAGACCGTTCTTATTCAAGAGTTGATCCACAATATTGCTGAAGAGCATGGTGGTATCTCAGTATTTACTGGTGTTGGTGAAAGAACACGTGAAGGTAATGACCTTTATTATGAAATGAAGGAATCCGGTGTTCTTGAAAAAACAGCCATGGTTTATGGTCAAATGAATGAATCACCTGGTGCTCGTATGCGTGTTGCCTTAACAGGTTTGACAATTGCTGAGTACTTCCGTGATGTTGAAGGACAAGATGTTCTATTGTTTATCGATAACATCTTCAGATTTACACAAGCTGGTTCTGAAGTTTCAGCCTTGCTTGGACGTATGCCTTCAGCCGTTGGTTATCAACCAACATTGGCTACAGAAATGGGTCAATTGCAAGAAAGAATCACTTCTACTAAGAAGGGTTCAATCACTTCAATTCAAGCCGTTTATGTTCCTGCCGATGATTATACTGACCCTGCTCCAGCCACAACTTTCGCCCATTTGGATGCTACAACCAACTTGGAACGTAAGTTAACTGAACAAGGTATTTATCCAGCTGTTGATCCATTGGCTTCATCATCATCAGCCCTTGATCCTGATGTTGTTGGACAAGAACACTATGATGTTGCTACACAAGTTCAACAAGTTCTTCAAAGATATCGTGAACTCCAAGATATTATTTCAATTCTTGGTATGGACGAATTGTCTGATGAAGAGAAGACTGTCGTTGCACGTGCAAGACGTATTCAATTCTTCTTGTCACAAAACTTCAGTGTTGCTGAACAATTTACAGGTATTCCAGGTTCTTATGTTCCTGTTGAAGAAACAGTTAAGGACTTTAAGGACATCCTTGAAGGTAAGTACGATGACATTCCAGAAGATGCCTTTAATGGTGTTGGTGGAATTAAAGATGTTATCGCTAAAGCCAAGAAGATGGGCTGGACACCTGCAGATGACGAACAACAAGATGATAATACTGCTGAGGCAGTAGCTAACTAATAAGGAGGGAATAATATGGCTGATCAAAATAATGTTGTGACGGTCAATATTGTTACTCCTGATGGTGTTGTATATGACCATCACGCCAATCTTTTGGTTGCGAGTGCAATTGATGGTGATTTAGGTATCATGGCTAACCATGAACCAATTATTGCGCCACTTAGAATTGCTGAGGTGCGTGTAAAGCGTACTGATAATCCGCATCACGAAGATGCTATCGCTGTAAACGGCGGATTCTTGGAGTTCAGCAATAATCTAGTTTCTATCGTAGCTAATAGTGCTGAAAGAGCTAGAGATATTGATTTAAGACGTGCCGAATATGCTAAACAGAAAGCCGAAACTACAATTAAGACGGCTGAAGAGAAGCATAATGTCGATGACTTAGCACGTGCTCAAGTTTCTTTGCGTAAAGCTGTGAATAGAATCAATGTAAGCTCTCATCTTAATAAGTAGAGAGACTTAAAATGTAAATAAATAAGGACTAACACAAATCCATGTGGAAAGTGTCAGTCCTTTTTTGTTGCTCAAATGAAGTTTTAAATTTGTCAAATAATCTGCTAATATTTTAAAGTAACCTTTAAAATATTATGAAAAAAAATCATAGCAACACCAACCGTGTTACTCTATAAAAAAGCGAGGTTTAAAAAATGACAAGCTTAGGAATAAATGCGATAATCACACTGGTTAGTCATGTGGTATTCATTTGGCTCAGTTTCAATATATTACAAGTTGTAGATTGGAGAAAAATTTATAACAAATCCAATCCTAGAATGTTACAATTACTTGTAGCGTTTGTTTCAATCGCTCTGGGTTATACGGTGAGTTCATTCTTTTTGAACATCATCAGTGTTTCACAAAACCTAACCTTACTTTTTTAATGAATCCAACGTTTCGGAGGAGAATATTGTGCAACAAATTATCGTAAATGGACCTAGTCAATTAAAGGGATCAGTTAGAATTGAGGGGGCTAAAAATGCTGCGCTACCTATTTTGGCGTCAACATTGTTAGCATCCGAAGGAAAAACATCCTTATCAAATATCCCTCCACTTTCTGATGTTACAACGATGGCTAAAGTCTTAAGAGCCTTAAACGCTGATGTAACTTTTGATGAAAATGATGAAATTTTAACTGTTGATACTTCTAATGGTATTTCTACAACGGCTCCTGAAGAACTTGTTGATAAAATGCGTGCTTCTATTGTCGTTTTAGGACCGCTATTAGCTCGTAGTAAAGAGGCTCACGTTGCTATGCCTGGTGGCTGTGCAATTGGTTCTAGACCAATTGATTTACATATCAAGGGATTGGAAGCCATGGGGGCTGTATTTAGCCAAAATGGTGGATTTATCGATGCCAAGACAGATGGTTTGCATGGAGCAAATATTTACTTGGACTTTCCAAGTGTAGGTGCAACACAAAACATCATGATGGCAGCATCACTTGCTGATGGAACAACCGTTATTGATAACGTTGCTCGTGAACCAGAAATCGTTGATTTAGCTAATGTTTTGAACAAAATGGGTGCTGATATTACTGGTGCTGGTACAAACACTATCCGTATTACTGGTGTTGAATCAATGCATGGTTGTGAACACTCAATTATGCAAGATCGTATCGAAGCAGGAACTTTCATGGTTGCCGCTGCCGTTACAAATGGTGATATCTTCATCGAAGACGCCGTTGCAGCTCATAACAAACCTTTGATTTCAAAGCTAATAGAAATGGGCGTTACGGTTGAGGAGAACGATGAAGGAATTCGTGTCATTGGTTCTAATCAACTGAAACCAGTTGATGTTAAAACTTTGCCACATCCAGGATTCCCTACAGATATGCAAGCTCAAATGACCTTGGCACAATTATTAAGTGTTGGAACCACCGTTATGACAGAGACTGTATTTGAGAATCGTTTTATGCATTTTCCTGAATTTGGAAAAATGAAGGCTGACTATAAAATTGAAGGTAATTCTGTCATTATGTTTGGACCAGCTCAATTGTCTGGTGCCAAAGTAGCTGCTACTGATTTACGTGCTGCAGCTGCATTAGTTCTAGCAGGATTAGTTGCTGAAGGTGAGACTAGAGTTTCCAACCTTCAATATTTGGACCGCGGATATTACCGTTTTACTGAGAAATTAAGAGATCTGGGTGCTAACGTTAGACGTGTTTCTATCGATGAAAATGGTAGAGAAAGTTTAGTGTTCAATACAGTATCTAGTGTTACAAAATTAGCTTAGAATTATCTTAAGAAAGTGGAATACCACTTTCTTTTTTTATTGAAAATTTAATATGATACGCTCGATTATGATATACTTTTTGTGTTTAGATTTTGGAGGATATAGCGCATGTCAAAATATCTAGGAATTGATTTGGGTACAGCAAATGTACTTATAGATGTAAAAGGGGAAGGTATCGTCTTGAATGAGCCTTCTGTGGTCGCAATAAATACCAAGAACGACAATGTAGTCGCTGTTGGTAAAGACGCTTATATGATGGTTGGTAGGACACCAGCAAATATTAAAGCGGTTCGTCCATTGAAAGATGGTGTTATTGCTGACTTCAATATAACAGAAAAAATGCTTCAATATTTCATTGATAAATTAAATGTAGGAGGACGTTTTTCTAAGCCAACCATTATGATTTGTGCTCCGACAAACGTTACTCCAGTTGAGCAAAAGGCTATTATTGAAGCTGCCGAACAAGCTGGCGGTGGCAAGGTTTATTTACAACTTGAACCCAAGGTCGCAGCAGTAGGTGCAGGTTTGGATATTTTCAAGCCACAAGGTAACATGGTTATTGATATCGGTGGTGGTACTAGTGATATTGCCGTTCTATCAATGGGAGACGTCGTTACAAGCCGTTCATTGAGATTTGCGGGTGATAAGATGACTAGTGCTATTCAAGCCTATGTTAAGCAAAATCATGGCCTTATCATTGGTGAAAGAACTTCGGAACAAATCAAGATCGAAATTGGTTGTGCAATGGACGCAGATGAAAGCGTCACATTCTCAGCTAGTGGTATTGATATTGTTAGTGGATTACCAAAAGAAATCACTATCAACGAAAAAGAAGTTGAAGATGCATTAAAAGATGGTGTCACACAGATTATCGAAGCTGCTAAGGGTGTATTGGAACAAACCCCACCTGAATTATCAGCTGATATTATCGATCGTGGTATCATGCTTACTGGTGGTGGTTCGTTGCTGAAGAATCTTGATAAGCTATTGGCAGATGAGTTACAAGTACCTGTATTGTTGACAGAAAGCCCATTAGATTCAGTTGCATTAGGAACTGGAATTCTATTGGATAACATTGAAAAACATAAGAAATATTAAGGTGAATGATGAAACGAGACTTTGGTAAAGAATATCGTCATGATATTTTCAGAAAAATTGGTTGGGTTTTATTAATTATGCTTATTTTTCTAGTTTTAGGCATGCTCATTGGATCAGCTTTAGGTGGATCAAATCCCTTAGCTGTTCTATGGCCTGGGACTTGGATGCATATGTTTGATTTCTTGAGATAATTATGATAAAAAAATTAATAATTGGCTTAGTCCATATCTATCAAAAATTTATATCACCAGTTTTACCTCCAAGTTGTCGGTACTATCCAACTTGTTCTACATATTTTATTGATGCAGTAAAAAAACATGGTGCAATTTTGGGCTCAATTATGGGGATTGCTCGTATATTACGTTGCAACCCTTTCGTTCGTGGTGGTGTTGATCCAGTTCCGGACAATTTCACTATCTTTCGAAATCCGCATCCAGAGAACTATGAGGATGAAATTATTGCTCAGAAATTTCACAACAGAAAAGAATAGGAAGATTTAATGTCTAAGAAGAAGAAAGCAGTTGAAATTAACCTAAAAGATATTAGCAGCGATCCTGAGAGATATGAATTATGGGATGGCAAGAAGTATGTTGGTACAATTACAAAAGAAGGGGAACGTTATCTTTCATTTATTGAAAGTACTGATACTCCATTTAAGTCGGTGAAATTAGACGACGCTATAAATGAATTGCTTATGCAATACAATCTACATAATCATTAATAGGTGTAAAAATGCAAATTAGAAATAATAAGAAAGCAAATGATACGGATTCACGAATCGATTACGGAATAATCTTTTCCGTAATGATGTTGGCCATAATTGGCTTAATGTCTATTTACGTTGCGACTATCCAAGATTCACAGAGTCCTACTAGAAATGTTATTTCTCAAGTGGCTTGGTTTGCTCTTGGAGCGATTATTGTCGTGGTAATAATGCAGTTTGATGCGGAGCAACTTTGGCAAGTGGCTAATTACGCTTATTATGGTGGATTAGCGCTGTTGGCACTAGTCCTGATTTTCTATAGCAAGTCTTATGCAGCTACTACTGGTGCTAAGAGTTGGTTTGCCATTGGTTCTTTCACGTTTCAGCCATCTGAAGTTATGAAGCCTGCCTTCATATTAATGATGGGTAAGGTTATAACTAATCATAATAGTGAATATCAAGTTCACACACTAAAAACTGACTTTTTGCTATTAGGTAAAATGATATTATGGACTGCTCCAGTTATGGTTTTGTTGAAATTACAAAATGACTTGGGTACATTATTGGTTTTCGTCGCAATTCTTGGTGGAATGGTTTTGGTTTCAGGAATTGATTGGAGAATCATTTTGACCGCATTCTTGCTAGTTGCAATAGTCGGTGGTGCCGCTTTAACGTTTGCGACAACTGATTGGGGACGTCAGATTCTGACGCATGCAGGTTTCAGGTCATACCAATTTGCACGTATTGATAGTTGGTTGAATCCATCTCAGGATACATCTGAAAATGGTTACCAGATTTGGCAAACCATGAAGGCTATTGGTTCGGGTCAGCTATTTGGTAAGGGATTCAACGTTTCTAATGTATATGTCCCTGTTAGAGAATCAGATATGATTTTCTCAGTTATCGGTGAGAATTTTGGATTTATTGGTTCTTGTGTTGTTATATTCTTGTATTTCTTACTAATTTATCAAATGATTCAAGTTACATTTGATACAAAGAATGAATTTTATGCATATGTATCAACTGGTGTAATTATGATGATCTTGTTCCACGTTTTTGAGAATATTGGTATGAGTGTTGGTCTTTTACCGTTGACTGGTATTCCTTTACCGTTTATTTCTCAAGGTGGTTCATCATTATTGGGTAATATGATTGGAATCGGTTTGATTATGTCAATGAGATATCATCACAAGAGTTATATGTTTGAAAATGGTACTTTTAAGCAAAGATAGGAGTTATTGATAATGGCAAGCGAAAAATATTTATGGGTTGAAAAAGGTGACAATACAACACGTATAGGTTTGACCTCAGCTGGTCAAGAAGCTCTTGGAAAGGTTAAGTTTATTGATCTTCCAGTGGTTGGACGTGAAATAAAAGTGGGTGATTCTACCGGTGAAGTTGAAGCACAAAAGGCTGTAATTGAGTTTGAATCGCCAGTTTCAGGTACAATAGTGAAGGTTAATGATAAATTAACTGATAATCCGGAATTATTAAATGGTTCTGAGAAAGATGCATGGCTTTTTGAAGTCAATAATTAAATATGTAAAACTTATTGTTTTATTGTTGCTTATTTCTTGCAACTTTTTTTAAGAACTGTTTAAATTATCCTGAAATTAATAAATGAATGGGGATAATTCAAATGAAAATTTTAGGTGAAAAAATTCGCCATTACAGAAAGCTTAGAGGTATTTCTCAATCTGAGCTGGCCGACGGCATATGTACGCAGGCTACTGTAAGTCTGATTGAAAAAAAGGACAAAATTCCTAGCATGGAGATCTTGGTTCACATTTGTGAAAGACTGGGTATCACAATGAACCTTGTGATTGTTAACGATGATAGTCAAATTTATTCAATTATTTCTGATATAAAGAATTCATTTTATCAGGATGATTATCAAGGTATCAGTGATAAGCTCAATAAATTGAATAATATCAATGTTAATAACAAGCAGGAAATTAAGTTAATTCATTTCTTCAATGGGTTAGTCGAATATGAAATTAACGAAAATTTTGACAAGGCAATTTTTGATTTCAATCGTGCAATGAATGTTAATATTGCTAATATCGACATGTATGACATTTTAATTGATGTGTACACTGCCAAGGCATATGTTAATAAGAAGTCTCTAGATGAAGCTAAGGTCTATTACAATCAGGCTAAAGAGTTGATTCAAGCTAGCGTTGAAAAGATCAATGAAGATAATTATCATGATAGTATTTTGATTTATGCTAACATGTCCAATTTGTCGCTTGATTTGGACGATAATCAAAAGGCTATTGATTATGCTAATGAAGGAATCTATCTTGCTAAGAAGGAACAATCATTGTTCAAACTTGATTCAATGTACTGTTCAATGGCTGAAGCGGGTACCCGTGAAGGTCAAAAGTCCGATGAAGACTATATTAAGGCATATGTGATTTCAAGCATAAATGATAATAAGAATATTTTTGATAAATTAAAATCAAAAATCGAAGAAATGAATCTTAGTATTTTTAATAAGTAATAAATAAAAATTATTAATTTCAAATGAGAGATTGCAAGTTTAATCCGAACACTTTGTTAAATATCCACGAAATGAATCAATGGCAGTATTCCAGCCTAAAAC
>NZ_RHOO01000016.1 GCF_003946555.1 Companilactobacillus hulinensis
GTTTTAGGCTGGAATACTGCCATTGATTCATTTCGTGGATATTTAACAAAGTGTTCGGATTAAACTTGCAATCTCTCATATCAAAATTATTTATATTTATTCTCAAGCTGGCTCATCCAAAGCCCCAATAAAACTCCGGCTACAAAGGCAACTAGACTAAATACGATGGTCAACCCAGTAATACCGGTGTAGCTAATAGTCTCGTTAGAGTAGGGATTAGGCACAAGTATCAAAATCGTACTAGCAAGTACGATTCCCAATATAAAATGGTAAACACGTGAATGATGGTGTTCAATTAAATATTCCATCCCTTTGGAGAACAGGACCATAGCAATCACACCACCAACAGCAATTGGCAAGAATACTCCGACAATATCGAAATTTTTGAATCCTGTCAGCATCGGTGTATAGAGTCCTAATATCAACAATAGATTAGATGGGCTCAATCCTGGAACTAAAACACCCAGTGCTATCAACATCCCGGCAATCACAAATCCTAAGAAGTTAGCGGGGATAGTCCCAAATATCTTACTCATAAAGAATAGGAATAGTCCACCGAATATCAACATGAAGAAGAACCACATTATATCGACCATATCACGCCGGCTACGTGATGTTGATGCTCGAATTAGGGATGGCATGGTACCGATTATAGCTCCGGCAAATCCCCATAGAACGATCACTTGATAGTGCTGTAATAGGAATTCTAGGGGCTTAGATAATAGTCCAATGCCCACGATTCCACCAATACCAACTGGTAGAAAGTACATGAAGTCAGTTTTGAAATTCTGTCTGATGTGCGCCATGAAGTGCAATAGTCGTTCGTAAATTCCTAGGATTGCGGCCAAAACTCCACCTGAGACTCCCGGTAAAATAAACCCAAGGGCAATTATGACACCCTTGAAAAAGCGGATGAAAAAATTCTCTTGCTGTTTGTTTTGCATATTTATTCTCAACTTGTTTTATTTGTAAGTTTCAGAATATCAAAATATTCATATTAAGGCAATTTTAACTGTTATTCTAATTCTTCCAACTCCATGGATTTTTCAGTCCATTCGTCCTCTAACTCGCTTTGTTGGGCCTTGTTTTCGTCTAGTTCTTTTTGGAAATCAGCTAATTTAGTATATGAACTCAAATTCTCGTCTTTGGTCATTTCAACTTGGATGGCAGAATTCTTCTTATCTAACTCTGCGATTTGGTTCTCAAGATCTTCAACTTGTCGACGTAACTTGCGTTCTTGTTTTTGTTGTTCCTTGGATTGTTGATACTCAACTTTTTTCTCACTAAGGTTATGAGATTCAGAAGACTGTTCTGAATTAATTTCGGTGGACTCTGTTGTTTTCTCCAGGTAATAATCATAGTCACCTAGATAGATGGTGCTGCCCTTAGGTCCGATGTCAACGATTCTGTTAGCAAGTGTATTAAGTAGGTAACGATCATGGGAAACGAACAGTACGGTCCCAGCAAACGATTTAAGAGCATCTTCTAGGACTTCCTTACTATCAATATCCAAGTGGTTAGTAGGTTCATCCATTACTAGGAAGTTATCGTGCTCCATTGATAACTTAGTTAGTGTTAAACGTGCTTTTTCACCACCAGATAGTCCGGCAACTGGCTTCAAAACGTCATCACCACTAAATAGGAATGATCCTAGCACATTGCGAATAACTTGTTCATCAAGTAGGGGATATCTGTCCCAAATTTCATGCAAGACATCTTTATGTGGATCGAGATTAGTTAAGTTCTGATCATAGTATCCAATTTGAACATTGGCACCAAATTGGAAGCTACCTTTGAGCATTGGTATCTGTCCCAAAATTGACTTCAAAAGAGTAGACTTACCAATACCGTTAGGTCCAATGATACCAACACGTTCACCTTTTTTGACGTCCAAGTTGATAGGTTCAGACATTACTTGATCAGCTTCATATCCGATAGCGGCATCTTTGATCAATAGGACATCGTTACCACTTTCTTTGTCAATTTGGAATGAGAAGTGAACTGAACCCTGATCAGAATCTGGCCGATCCATGACATCCATCTTTTCCAACTTTTTACGGCGGCTTTGAGCCATTTTAGTAGTAGAAGCACGGACAATATTCTTCTGAATATATTCCTCAGTCTTCTTGATTTCAGCTTGTTGTTCCTCGTAGTGTTTCCACTCAACGTCTTGATTTTTCTTCTTTTCTTGTAGATAGAAAGTGTAGTTACCAGAATAATGTTTAGAAGAATGATGATTGATCTCAACAATTTCAGTTACAACTTTGTCTAAGAAATATTGATCGTGAGAAATAATGACTAGTGCGCCACGATAGCCTTTCAAATAACCTTCCAACCATTCGACAGTGTCGATATCCAAATGGTTAGTAGGCTCATCAAGTAGCAATATATCATGATGTTCTAGCAACATTTTTGCCATAGCAAGTCTTGATCTTTCCCCACCAGATAATGTGGAGATCTTTTCTTGCCAGACATCCTCATCGAATCCGAATCCCTTGAGGACACTGCGGATATCTGATTGATATCCGTAACCATTTTCTTGACGGAAGGTATTTTGAAGTTGATCATATTGCTTCAAAATCTGGTCATAGTCACTGACTGTGTTGTCCGCTAATTTCCCCTCAAGTTCGTGCATTTGTTTTTCCTGTGCTTTGAGGTAGTCGAAGACCTTTTCCATTTCATCAAAAATAATATTGTCACTATCTAAGCCAGAATCCTGTGCTAGATAGCCAATATTTGTGTCTTTTTTGAGGGCGATATTGCCACTGTTATAACTCTCTTGATCAGAAATTATCTTAAGCAGGGTAGATTTACCCACACCATTTCGACCAACGAGTCCTATTCTACTGTTATCTTGAATTTCAAAACTTATGTTAGAAAAAAGCTTTTTGGTTCCAAAATTCTTAGTTATGCTTTGGGCTTGTAATAAAATCACGGTTATAAACTCCTTTATATATTCACAATTTTATCATTAATTAGAAATTTCTGCCTTTTATGGCTTAAGATGTTGCGTTTTCATCCATTTTTATTTACTATAATAGTTAGTGAAACGATGCACACATGGTGGGATAATATGACAAAAACAACAGTACCAAATGCAACAATAAAGCGTTTACCAATATATTATCGATACTTTCAGTTCTTAAAGGACGAAGGTACCAAGAAGATTTCTTCAGGAGAATTGTCTGAAGGAGTAAAAATCGATAGCGCAACTATTAGACGTGATTTCTCATATCTAGGTGCACTTGGCAAGAGAGGATATGGCTACGATGTTAATGAACTTGTAGCTTTCTTTAAGAAGCTCTTGAACCAAGACAAGAGAACCAATGTTGCTCTAGTTGGTGTAGGTAATTTAGGAAACGCTTTACTAAATTATAACTTTTCTCGAACGAATAATGTTCGAATTGCTGCAGCTTTTGACATCGATGAGTCGATTGTTGGCACAGTGAAGAGTGGAGTTCCTGTTTACCACGTTAATGAATTAAAAGAACAGCTTCATTTGCAACAGATTGATGTCTGCATTTTGACTGTGTCTTCTAATGCTGCTCAAACAACAGCCGATTTATTAGCCGAAGCAGGTGTGAAGGGTATCTTGAACTTTACACCAGTTATTATCAATGTTCCTAATTCAATACGTGTACATTACGTAGATTTAGCTAATGAATTACAAACATTGATTTTCTTCTTGGACCGCGACAAGTCACTTGAAGAAGAGAATGAAAATAAAGAATAGAAAATTATTTGGAGGCTATTTGCATGAGTGAACCATTATTTTTGAAACCTGTTTTTCATAATAAAATTTGGGGTGGCCGTAAGCTAGAAACAAAATTCGGTTACGACATCCCTGACGGTGATATCGGTGAATGTTGGGCAATTTCTGGACATCCACATGGTCGTTCTGAAGTTGAGAACGGTGAATTTGCTGGACAATTTGTTGATGATCTATGGAAGAACCATGGTGAATTGTTTGGCAATCCAAAGGGCAAAGTATTTCCTTTGTTAACGAAGATTTTGGATGCTGAAGCTAGTCTTTCAGTTCAAGTTCACCCAGACAATGATTACGCTTGGAAGCATGAGCATGAATTAGGCAAGACAGAGTGCTGGTATATCATTGACGCTGAACCGGGTTCATATTTGATCTATGGTCACAATGCAAAGAACAAAGAAGAGCTTGATAAGATGATCGAGTCAGGCGACTGGAATCACCTATTGAGAAAGGTTCCAGTTAAGACTGGTGAATTCTATTATGTACCAAGTGGTACAGTTCATGCCTTGAACAAAGGTATTATGGCACTTGAAACACAACAAAGTAGTGATACAACATATCGTTTGTACGATTATGACCGTGTTGAGAAGAGTACCGGCAAGAAACGTGAATTGCACATCAAACAATCTGAAGATACAATCATCGTTCCACACAAAGATCCACAATTGGATATTCAAACAAAGACTGAAGGAAAGAATACATTTACAACATTTGTACAACCTCCAGTATCACCATTCTTTGCCGTATATCGTTGGGAAATCAAAGAACCTGTCACATTGAAACACAATATTGGCAAGTATACATTGATCTCAGTTATTAACGGTGCTGGTAAAATTACTGTTGATGGTAAAGATTACGACTTGAAGAAGGGCGTTCACCTGATAGTTCCAGCAACAGTTGATTCATGGAAACTTGATGGTGACCTTGATATTATTGCTTCTGAATCTGGAGAAGAATAGCAGAGATTTACAAGCAGAGAGTGGAGGAACAACGGGAAACATTGAGCATTACCTAGGTTAGTGAAGGTACTACGCAGTAGTGCATTCACTAATCGTAGTAAGCGCAGATGTTTGTTGTTCCGTAACTCGTTTCAGATAGAGAGAGTGAAATAACAACGGGAAACATTGAGCATTACCTAGTTTAGTGAAGGTACTACGCAGTAGTGCATTCGCTAATCGTAGTAAGCGCAGATGTTTGTTGTTCCGCAACTCGTTTCAGATAGAGAGTGAAAAATCTAGTTTTTGTAGTTCGTTTAAATAGAACAAGTAAAATATGTAGCATCTCACAACATGAGGTGCTATTTTTTTGTCTAAAAATAACTTTGCGGTAAGCTAATAACATGCAAATTAAAATTGATAACACAAACCTAAACTACAAAACATACGGATCTGGCAAGCCAATCTACTTTTTCCACGGAATGGGTTCGGATTCTAGAAGTCTTGAAGTAGTATATGAACCATTATTCAAAAGTAAATCGTATAAGAGAATTTATTTGGATTTACCAGGTATGGGAGATTCACAAGATGTTCATGACGTGAAAAATTCGGATGATATTTTGAATTTGATAATTGAATTTATTAGGCAAACATCTGACAGTGAAAAAATCGCCATCGTTGGTCATTCATATGGCGGATATCTGTGTCTAGGGTTGCTGGTAAAATTGTCGGATCAAATAGATTCGGCGTTCATAACTTGTCCAGTAATTAAGGCCGATAAAGTTAATAGAAATGTTTCTACACACAAAAATATCAATGATGGAGAAGTTATTGTTGAGCGTAACGCAGATAAGTATCAAGATTTTCTTGGCTCAAATGTGTTGATCAATCAGAATGCTTGGGATGTTTATCAAGCAACCGTTCTACCTGGAATTGAAAAGTATAATCGTGAGTTCTGGAATAATATTAAAATCGAAAAAAAATATCAATTGTCATTTGAAAACAAGTTATCGCTTACATTATCTGATTTGCAATTCCAAGTAACTATTTTGTTAGGTAAAAATGATCCGGTGGTAGGATTCCAAGATCAGTTGAGCCTGTTGAGTTCAGATAACAATATTCAAGAGGTTATTTTGAATAATGCAGGCCATAATTTGTTTACAGATATATCTATAGATTTAAATTTTTATTTCAATAAATTTCTGAAAAAGTATTAATATTATTCTAATTTGATTAAACCTATGAAAAATCTGCTATAATAAAAACCGACGTTTTAAGGGGGCATTAAATTGCAAAAGCAAAAGTTTTTTCGGCTTAGTCTAGGTTGGCAGATTATTATTGGATTGGTTCTGGGTATCGTTCTAGGACAGCTGTTCTACCACAATAAGGCCGCCATTACTGTTATGCAGAATATTGGTACAATGTTTATTTCATTGATTCAAATGATCGTTTTACCAATCGTTATTTCATGTTTGACCGTCGGTATCGCTAATATGGGTGATATTCGAAAACTTGGCCGAATTGGTTTGAAAACTTTGATTTATTTTGAAGTGATGACCACACTAGCTATTATCATTGGTATTGTTGTTGCTAATATCACACATCCAGGTACTTACATCAATATCAATGATTTGAAAGGTTCAAGTATTTCGCAATATACTGCCTCGGCATCAACGGCTAAACACTCAGGTATTTGGTCAGTTCTTATGGGAATTATCCCAACCAATATTTTTGCCGCAATGGGCAAGGGCGATATGTTGCCAATTATCTTCTTTTCAGTACTCTTTGGATTAGGTACTGCATCTCTTGGAGAACAAGGCAAAATTATTACTGATCTATTGAACGCAGTTGCGAATGTTATGTTCAAAGTTACTAATTGGGTTATGCGCACAGCTCCAATCGGTGTCTGCGCATTGATTGGTGTGACTGTCGCAGAGATGGGCTTTGATTCATTAAAGCCATTGGCGTTATTTATTGTTATTGCCTATGCAACTATGGCATTTTTCGTATTTGTTGTGATGTATTTAGTCGGAAGACTATTTCATGTTGATTTTTATGAACTATTTAGAATTATTGAGAATGAATTTGTGCTGGCATTTACCACTGCCAGTTCAGAAGCAGCTTTACCAAAAATGATGGACAAAATGCAAAAGTATGGAGCAAGTAAAGGTATTGTTTCATTTGTTATCCCAACTGGATATACATTTAACCTTGATGGTTCAGCCATTTATCAATCATTAGCCGCATTATTCTTAGCACAGGCTTATCATATTAATTTATCTTTAGGACAACAAATCACTTTGGTAATTGTTCTAATGCTGACATCAAAAGGTATGGCTGGTGTACCAGGAGCTTCATTCGTTGTTCTGTTGGCAACAGTCTCAACTATCGGTGTGCCAATGCAAGGTCTAACATTTATTGCTGGTATCGACCGTCTGGTAGATATGGGACGTACCGCTGTTAACGTTGTTGGTAACTCACTTGCTACAATTATTATTGCTAAAAGTGAAGATGAGTTCGACGATGAAAAACGTAAGAAATATGTTTCCGAGTATAAGCGAGGAATGTAACAATTAGTTTTTATAGAAAATAAATAGGATTACAACTTTTGGTTTTAAAGTTGTAATCCCTTTTTTTGCTTAGTGTTTTATTTTCGCCTACGGTTGGAAATAACAGACCCTGCAGTGGGACCGACTTCAGCCTAGGTCTGAAGTCTTGCTTCTGAACTCCGCATATCCCCCACGGATTTCAAAAGACATCCTGTGCTGCTGGCTCTGTCATTTCCAACCTGCGGCTATATTGATGGTTAATAATTTTCTTGAGTATGTATTTTTATGTAAAGTCTATCCAGTAAAGATAGTTGAGTTTGTAATTAGCTAAAATTATACTAACAAGCTCACTTAATTATATATTAGCTGGAGGTGGTGAAAAACAATTACCGCATACTAATCATCACAACCAAAGTATTCATAACCAAATGACTACCAGCACTGACATAAATATTCTTCGACTTGTAGTAAATAAACGAGAACCACAATCCCATTGCCACGTAAATCAAGAACCTAGTATCTTGATGCATAAATGCAAAGAACAATGCTGAAATAGCAGCTGCCCAGTAAATATTAGTAGGTTTGATCAAATTAGAGAAAAAGACACGTCTGAAGATGATTTCTTCCATAATTGGTGCGCAAACCAAGACATATAAGAAATAATATGGATAGGCGTGAACCAAAGTAAGTAGTTGCATGGTATTAGCCGAATCGGTGCTAGCGTGGAAAATATGCTGATCAATCAATCCTAATCCGAATTGAATTGCTAAAGCTCCAATAGTTCCAACAATGATCCATTGAAGTTTGTGATTGAGAGTTGTTTTCTCTTCTAATTCGTTTGGACTACTTTGTTGGGTTAGATAAACCATTATTCCAGTTGCTAGTAGAGCAGCAATTGTGATAATCAAAAAGTAAGATGATCCGGTAACTTTTACCATTGATAACAGTGAGCCGACAAAGAGTAAAGCAACATATGTTAGTAGTGTCAAAAATTGATTCGTTGAGTATTTCATAATTTCTCCTATTTTTTATAAAGGTAAATACTTGCATGTTCACAATAAAATGTTAATATAAAACATGTGATTAGCACAACAGAACTTGGAGTGCTAAATTAAAAATAAATATTAATCATCGGAGGCATTCAAATTGTTAAAACCACTTGGAGACAGAGTTATTGTAACAGTCGATAAAGAAGAAGAGAAGACAGTAGGCGGCATTGTTCTTGCTAACAACGCTAAAGAAAAGCCACAAACAGCTGAAGTTGTAGCTGTAGGTGCTGGCTCAATAACAGAAGATGGAAAGACATTACCAATGCACATTAAGGTTGGCGACAAGGTTCTTTTCGATAAGTATGCTGGCTCAAATGTTAAGTTTGATGACACTGATTATTTAATCTTACACGAAAAAGATATCATGGCAATCGTTGAAAAATAATTAATTTAAAAATGAGAAGTTAAATTTTATAAAAATTATTGGAGTGTGAAAGTATGGCAAAAGAAATTAAATTTTCAGAAGATGCTCGTTCAAAAATGTTAGATGGTGTCAACAAGTTAGCTGACACAGTTAAGACAACTATCGGACCTAAGGGTAGAAATGTTGTTCTTGAAAAGAGTTATGGTTCACCTGAGATCACAAACGATGGTGTTACTATTGCTAAGAGTATTGAACTAGAAGACCACTTCGAAAACATGGGTGCAAAGCTTGTTTCTGAAGTTGCTTCAAAGACAAATGATATTGCCGGTGATGGTACTACTACAGCCACAGTTTTGGCTCAAGCTATCATCAAAGAAGGTATGAAGAACGTTACTGCTGGTGCTAACCCTGTTGGTATCAGAACTGGTATTGAAATGGCAACAAAGGCTGCTGTTGATCAATTGCACAAGATTTCACACAAGGTTGCTGGCAAGTCAGATATCGCCCAAGTTGCTTCTGTTTCATCAGCTAGTGAAGAAACTGGTAAGTTGATCGCTGACGCCATGGAAAAAGTTGGTAACGATGGTGTTATCACAATTGAGGAATCAAAGGGTATTGATACAACACTTGATGTTGTTGAAGGTATGCAATTCGACCGTGGATATATTTCACAATACATGGTTACAGATAACGACAAGATGGAAGCTGACTTAGACAATCCTTACATCTTGATCACTGACAAGAAGATTTCAAATATCCAAGATATCTTGCCATTACTACAACAAATCGTTCAACAAGGTAAGGCATTATTGATCATCGCTGATGACATTGATGGTGAAGCATTACCAACACTTGTATTGAACAAGATTCGTGGAACATTCAATGTTGTTGCTGTTAAGGCTCCTGGTTTTGGTGACCGTCGTAAGGAACAATTGGAAGATATTGCTACTTTGACAGGTGCACAAGTTATTACTTCTGACCTTGGCCTTGAACTAAAAGATACAACTATGGATCAATTAGGTACAGCTGGTAAGATCACAGTTACAAAGGACAACACAACAATTGTTGAAGGTGCCGGAGACAAGGGTGCTATCAACGAACGTGTTGAAACAATCAAGAAGCAAATCGCTGAAACAACTTCAGACTTCGATCGTGAGAAGCTACAAGAACGTTTAGCTAAACTTGCTGGTGGTGTTGCCGTTGTTAAAGTCGGTGCTGCTACTGAAACAGAATTGAAAGAACGTAAATACAGAATTGAAGATGCTCTAAACGCTACACGTGCTGCCGTTGAAGAAGGCTACGTAGCCGGTGGTGGTACAGCATTCTTGAACATCATCGACGCAGTTAAGGCTGTTAAGGGTGAAGGCGATGTACAAACAGGTATCAACATCGTTGTTAGAGCTCTTGAAGAACCAGTACGTCAAATCGCTGAAAATGCTGGTATGGAAGGCTCAGTTATCGTTGAACACATGAAGGGTCAAAAAGCAGAAGTTGGTTACAACGCTGCAACTGACAAGTGGGAAAACATGGTTGATGCCGGAATCATTGATCCAACTAAAGTTTCACGTTCAGCATTACAAAATGCTGCCAGTGTTGCCGCATTGTTGTTAACAACAGAAGCAGTTGTTGCTGACAAACCAGATGACAATGCAGGAGCAGCTCCAGCCGCAGGTGCTAACCCAGCTGCAGGCATGGGCGGAATGATGTAGTAAAACAGAGAGTGGAGCAAGCCGGTTAAATGCTGAGCATAGCCTAGCTTAAGAATTGATGCGGTTTGTGCATCCTTTCTTAAGCGTAGCTAAGCGGAGGCATTTGTCTTTCGCAACTCATTTCAAAACAGAGAGTGGAGCAAAACGGTTAACTTCCGAGCATTACCTAGGTTAACGAAGGTGTCACGGAGTGACACATTTGTTAAGCGTAGTAAGCGGAAGAAGTTGTTTTTCGCAACTCGTTTCAAGAACAGAGAGTGGAACAAGGGCGGTCAGACCTTGAGCATTGCCTAGGATAACTTGAGTATCACGGAGTGATGCACAAGTTATTCGTAGCAAGCGCAGAGGTTTTGCCCTTGTGTAGCTCGTTTCAGAACAGAGAGTGGAGAAAGCCGGTAGATTCTGAGCACTGCCTAAGATAACGAAGGTGCCAACGTAGTTGGTGCATTTGTTATCTGTAGCAGGCGCAGGAATCTGGCTTGTGCAACTCATTTCAAACCCAAAGCTCCAACCCAAAAGCTCCAAAAATACTTAAACAAACTACTAAAAAAGTTACTTAGACAATAACTTATAAACAAACAAAAACAAAACCGAAAATAGCTGTCCCTACATCAACGTAGAGATAGCTATTTCTTTACATATGATACAATTTAGAAAAACAATCGAGGCAACAACATGGACCAACTATTCACGATTGGGCAACTTTCCAAAATATATGATATTAAAATACCGACGCTTCGTTATTATGATGAAGTAGGGATTCTTAAGCCTGCCAAAGTAGACTCAGAAAGCCACTATCGATATTATTCGACGGCAGAATTTGAACGGTTAAATGTTATTAAATATTTGCGTGCACTTGATGTTCCAATTAGTGACATCAAGAACTTTTTTGATGCTCGTGATATTTCGACACTTGAGAATATGCTTAAGAAGCAACAAGTGGAAGTGGAACGACAGATCAAGACTCTTCAGGCAATCAATGGCAGAATCACCTCACGTTTGAAACAGGTAAAGGATGCTGAAGGGTCAACTTTGGGCAAAATTGAATATCTTAACTTACCAGAAACGCCAATTGTCTATTTGCGTAAAGATTATCATCTAAGTGAAGATATTGAGATCCCTTTAACAGCCTTGCGGAGAAAATATGGTCTGGATCAAGCAATCTTCTTAGGCAAAATTGCTTTGTCGTTGAGTAAAAGGAATATTTTGGATAATAAATTCGATGAATATAGCGGTATACTTTTGATCCTAGAATCTGGGGATGAACGACAAGCTACTTCTAAACTTCCAGCGGGAAGTTACTTGCGGATCAGATTTCACGGTACTCATGAGGATGCCGCACCAGCTTACTTGCAGTTGAAGAAATATTGTGATGACTATCTACTAACGATTATTGAAGATGCGGTTGAGATAACCTTGATTGATTACGGTATTACCAACGATTATGACAAATATGTCACTGAAATACGTTTGCCAGTTAGATAATTGTATTGACCCTATAGTTACTAGAGAGTTTATATTAATATTATTGTTTAGGACTATTGGGGGTATTAATAATGATTGGGACATTCTTTAACGTAGCAATGATCATCGGTGGAAGCATTTTAGGAAGGTTCTTGCACAAGGGCATTAAACCTGAGTATCAAAGAATTTTGACACAGGGACTTGGATTAGCTGCAATGGTGATTGGAATCAATGCAGTTGTTGTTAATATGGCTAAGAGTAATTACCCAGTAATGTTCATCGTTAGTTTGGCGGTTGGTGGACTGTTTGGCGAGTGGCTAAATTTGGAGAAGAAGTTCGATGATTTGGTTGGTAAATTCTCTGGTGGTAATAATTTGGCAGAAGGATTGGCAACTGCAATCCTGTTGTATTGTATCGGTTCGTTGTCGATCCTTGGACCAATTCAAGAGGCACTTGAGCATGATAGTACCTTCCTATTTACCAATGGGATGTTGGATGGAATCACTTCAGTGGTATTGGCATCGACCTTTGGATTGGGTATTGCCTTTGCGGCTGTAGCTGTATTTGTTTGGCAGGGAAGTATCTACGCGATTGCGTTGTTACTTCAAAATTCAATTAATACAGATATGATTACTGAATTAACAATTGTTGGTGGAATATTGATCTTAGCATCAGGCTTAGGATTACTTGAAATCAAAAAGATCAGTGTCTTAAATCTTTTGCCGTCGCTAGTTATTCCTATTATTGGAGTCATGTTGTTACAGTTATTTTAAAATATCGAAAATAGAAGACACTTCCGAATAATTTTTGGAAGTGTTTTTGTGTTGTATGAGCGCACTCTCTTTTTAAATTTGGTCAATATTGATACAATATCATAGGTAAAGATGGGGGAATTTTATATAATGAAAATACTTTTCGTTGGAGATGTCGTCGGCAACATCGGACTCAAAACTGTGGAGACTTATTTGCCTAAGATCAAGCAGAAGGTTAAACCACAATTGACGATTGTGAATGGCGAAAATGCCAATGGTGGTAAAGGTATCAAAGTTGAAGATTACCAAAGAATTCAAGTTGCTGGAGCAGATGTTGTTTCAGGTGGTAATCATAGTTGGGACAAGCGAGAAGTGCTTGATTTTATAGATGATCCCAAGAAAAATATTTTACGTCCATATAATTTCTCAGGCGACAATGTGCCCGGACGTGGAGTTATTGAGAAAAAGGTCAATCAAAAGAAAGTTTACATTATCAATATGCAAGGAACTGCGTTGATGCAGCCATTAGATAATCCTTTTATAGCATTTGATAAGCTATTACCAACTTTGGATAAGGATGCAGTTAAATTCGTTGATTTTCATGCTGAAACAACTAGTGAAAAAATTGCTACAGCTAAGTATTTGACTGGTCGAGTTAGTGCTGTTGTTGGTACACATACGCATGTTCAAACTAACGATGCTCGTGTATTTGACAAGAAGACGGCTTATTTAACTGACGTTGGTATGACTGGATCATATGACGGTATTCTAGGTGTTAAGGATGAGCCAATTATCACACGTTTCTTAACACAACGTCCTACAAAGTTCGATGTTGATGAAGATGGTCGTATGCAAATCGGCTTCTGTGTAGTTGATATTAATGACCAAACAAATTATGCACGCAGTATCAAAAACTATGTTATAAGTCCTGATAATCAGAGCTTCTTAACTTTCTAAATTAATTTCAAAATGGTGGGGGAAATTCATGCCACAAAAAACAAAAGAGACACCAATGATGCAACAATATCTGGATATGAAAAAGGAAAATCCAGATGCTTTTTTGTTGTATCGTGTTGGTGATTTTTATGAGATGTTCTACGACGATGCAATCAAAGGTTCACAAATACTTGAACTAACATTGACATCTAGAAACAAAAAAGCGGATGAAGATATTCCAATGTGTGGAGTTCCTCACCGTGCTATTCAAGGCTATATTGATACGCTTGTGGATAAAGGTTATAAGGTCGCCATTTGTGATCAATTGGAGGACCCTAAACTTGCCGAGGGGATGGTAAAACGTGGTATAACACGAATTGTCACTCCTGGTACGATTATGGATGAGTCCGCCAATACGGCAACTGAGAATAACTATATTACAGCTATCAGCCGTGACAAAGAACGTTTCGGACTAGCTTATGCAGATCTTTCGACTGGTGAAGTAAAGGTTACTTCGGTTAATAATTCAATTGATTTGATCAATGAATTACAGAACTTGAATACCAAAGAAACAGTTGTCAGCGGTAGTTTTCCACAGAAATATTCTGACCCGATCAAACGACTGGGAATTCTAGTTTCTACTATTGAAGAGTTAGACGACAACTTCGCCTATGACTATTCACAAATTACTGAGGAATTACAAGTTACAACGGTCAAAACATTGATTTCTTATTTAGTTGAGACTCAGATGCGTTCATTGGATCATTTAAAAGCCGCCGAAACATATAAGACGACAGCTTATTTATCCATGGATCATACGGCTCAAAGTAACCTTGAATTGTTCAAAAACCTGCGAACAAACAAAAAATCTGGAACACTTCTCTGGTTGTTAGACGAAACTAGAACAGCTATGGGTGGCAGACTTTTAAAACAGTGGCTAGCAAGACCACTACTTAATCAAACTGAACTTGAAAAGCGACAACACATCTTACAAGTATTCTTGGACAATTATTTCCAGAGATCATCATTCCAAGACTATCTAACTAAGGTATATGATCTTGAGAGATTGGCTGGACGTGTTGCTTATGGAACCGTTAATGGCCGTGATTTGATTCAATTGAAGACGTCGTTGGAACAAGTTCCTAAGATCAAAGAAATTCTTCTAGATATTGGCGACTATGATTTGGATGCGTATGTCGAACAAATCGATGAAGTTAGTGATGTTCGAGAACTTATTGAAAAGGCGATTGTTGATGAACCACCTATTTCTGTAACAGGTGGTGGTGTTATCAAGGAAGGTTACAATGAACAACTTGATAAGTATACTGATGCTTCGAAGAATGGTAAGAAGTGGATCGCTGAATTACGTGCCAAAGAACAAGAAGTCACAGGTATCAGTAATCTAAAAATCGGGTATAACAAGGTTTTTGGATACTATATTGAAGTTACTAAGTCTAATATCGATAAGGTTCCAGAAGGTCGTTACACGAGAAAGCAGACTCTGACTAATGCTGAGCGTTATATAACTCCAGAATTGAAAGATAAGGAAAGTTTGATTCTTGAAGCTGAGGACAAGTCCCAAGCTTTAGAACATCAACTTTTCGCTGATATTAGAAAATCAGTTAAAGAACAAATTAGACGTATTCAGACTTTGGCTAATATTTTGTCACAATTAGATGTTCTACAGAGCTTTGCGGTAGTGAGTGAGACTTACCATTACGTTGCTCCAAACTTTGTTGAGGGCCATGACTTGAAGGTCGTCAATGGACGTCATCCGGTTGTGGAAAAAGTCTTGAGTAATAATAGTTATATTCCAAATGATGTAACTTTTGACAACGATACCGATATCCTGTTGATAACTGGTCCCAACATGTCTGGTAAGAGTACTTATATGCGTCAGATGGCACTGACAGTTATCATGGCACAAGTAGGATGCTTCGTTCCTGCAGAGTCAGCTGATATGCCTATTTTTGACCATATCTTCACACGAATTGGTGCTGCTGATGATCTTATATCGGGTGACAGTACGTTCATGGTTGAAATGCGTGAGGCCAATGATGCGTTGAAGAATGCAACTAAAAACAGTCTGATTATTTTCGATGAAATTGGTCGTGGTACTGCTACATATGATGGTATGGCGCTAGCTCAGGCGATCATTGAATACATCGACAAGAACGTTAAGGCAATGACTATGTTCTCAACTCATTATCATGAATTGACTGAACTTGAAAGTCAGTTGCCAGGGGTTAAGAATGTTCACGTTGATGCTTCAGAAGAGAACGGAACTTTGGTATTTTTGCACAAGGTATTACCTGGACCCGCTGATAAATCATACGGTATCCATGTAGCTAAATTAGCTGGATTACCGGATGAAGTTTTGAGCCGAGCAGATACTATTTTGAGTAGTTTAGAAGATACTGCTCCAAAAGGTATCAAAGTTGAAGCTGCCAAAGAACCAACTAAGAGTGTTAAATCTGAACCTGTAGATACTAAAGAAGAAGACTCAGAAACGGTTAATGATTCAGCAACAGCCGAATCACAACTTTCATTATTCCCAGAATTAGAAGTTAAGCCTAAGGTGAAGCTGAACAAAGGTGAGAAAAAGGTTGTTGATGAATTACAAAATCAAGATTTGATGAGTGTCACACCAATTGACGCAATCAATCTACTATATAAATGGCAAAAAGAACTTAAATAATAAAGAAGGTGAAATGTTTGGGGTTGATTCATGAATTACCAGTTGAATTAAGTAATCAAATTGCTGCTGGTGAAGTTATTGAACGTCCAGCTTCAGTTGTTAAGGAATTGGTGGAAAATGCCATTGATGCTAAAGCAACTCAAGTGCTTATTACAGTCAAACAGTCTGGATTGAAGTCGATTGAAGTCAATGATAATGGTGCCGGTATTGGTGCCGATGATGTCGAGATTGCCTTTCAACCTCATACCACCAGTAAGATTTCTACTGATCATGATTTGTTCAATGTTAGAACATTGGGATTTCGTGGTGAAGCTTTGGCAAGTATCGCATCTGTTTCAAAACTAACGATTGTTACGAGTACTGATGGTAAATCAGCTGTACGTGCAGAATTTGCTGGAAATACTTTGTTAAACAAAGAAACTCATGCTCGTTCAAAAGGGACCACGATTACGGTTGAAGATTTATTCTTCAACACTCCGGCTCGATTGAAGTATGTGAAGTCACTGCATACAGAGTTGAATAAGATTGTGGATATCGTTGATAGATTAGCAATGGGGCATCCTGAAGTTTCTTTCCGATTGATTCATGAAGGTAAGGATGTTGTCTGGACCTCTGGAAATGATAACTTGCAACAGACAATGGCAGGGATATATGGACGTACGATAGCTAGTCATATGTTTGAGTTTGAGAATTCCGATGAAGATTATACGATCAAAGGTTATTTTTCAAAACCTGATACGACACGTTCGAATCGTTCATATATTTCTTTGATTTTGAATGGACGATATATTAGGAATTATCAATTAGCTAATGCAGTTATTCGTGGATATGGTTCCAAGTTAATGGTAGGAAGATTTCCAATCGCAGTTATCGATATTACGCTCGATCCTAGCTTGGTAGATATCAATGTCCATCCAACTAAGCAAGAAGTTCGATTGACTAACGAGGGACATATTGCCGACTTGATTAGTGAGGGTATCAAGAACAAACTCTCTAATCAGAATTTGATTCCTGATGCTGTTAAGAATTTGGATCGTAAGACTACTACTGATCAGCCAAAAGCAAAAGTTGTGTACAAACCAGAACAGATTTCGTTTGATGATCTGTCAATGATGAATCAGATCAATGAACCAATGCCAACTAAGATTCCTGATAAAAAGGAACCTGTAATAAAAGTACAAGCACCGGCCAAAAATTTGTTGGGTACGCCAATATTTGATGAACCAGACCATCTTAAAGAATGGGATGAACGTTTGGCCCAGGAAAAAGAAACTAAGGTTCTTCCAGCTGATTCGACTGATAGTAGTGAAGATAGTTCAGATACGGGCTTTCCAGAATTAAGGTATATCGGACAGATTCATGGAACATACTTGGTTGCTGAAAGTAATGAAGGATTTTATTTGGTCGATCAACATGCCGCACAAGAGCGCGTTAATTATGAATATTACCGTAAAGAGATTGGCAAAGTTTCGAATGATCAACAGCGTTTATTGGTTCCAATTGTTCTCGATTATCCCAACTCCGAAAGTATTTTGATTCGTGAGAAGAAACCAATACTTGAGGATATCGGTTTGTACTTAGATGACTTCGGTCAAAACAGTTTTGTTGTTAATACGCATCCCACTTGGTTTGTGGAGGGACAAGAAGAATCCACTATCCGTGAAATGATTGATTATGTATTGAATGATTCTAAGATAAGTGTGGCAGCGTTCAGAGAAAAAAATGCTATCATGATGAGTTGTAAACGTGCTATCAAGGCTAATCATCATCTTGATGATGTACAGGCAATTGAACTGTTGAATAATTTGACCAAAGCAGAAAATCCATATAATTGTCCACATGGACGTCCAGTATTGGTAGAATTTAGTAACAAAGATCTTGAGAAGATGTTCAAACGGATTCAAGATCCTCATGACACCAGAGAAAGTGAATAATTATGTTTGAATACTTAAATGGAGTAATTACTTATATTGATCCAACCTATGTCGTTGTTGATGTTAATGGTGTAGGATATAAAGTCCAGGTGGCTAATCCCTATCGCTATCAACAGGATGAAGAAGCAAAAGTCTATGTTGAACAAATTGTTCGAGATAATGAGCAGGCGTTATATGGATTTTATAATTTAGATGAAAAAAGGATTTTCTTACATCTAATTAGTGTGTCCGGAATTGGGCCTAAGAGTGCTTTGGCAATCTTGGCAGGACAAGATCTTAATGGTTTGATTCAAGCTATTGAGAATAATGACGTTAAGTTCTTAACTAGATTCCCTAAGATTGGTAAGAAGACTGCACAACAGATCATCTTGGATCTTGGTGGGAAGATGTCAGCTCAAGGACAAATGGTACTTGGCGAAGATCCAACTCCACTTGCACATGGCAATCAAAACTTAGAAGATGGTATGTTAGCCCTAGAATCATTGGGTTATACTGCTCGTGATATTGCTAGGATCAAGCCCAGACTTCTTAAAGAAAATCTTGATTCAGCTGATGATTATTTGCGTGCCGGATTAAAATTGTTAACTAAGTAAACTAATAAATTAGATAGATAAGGAGGCTAGTCTATGGATAATAATGATAATGATCGTTTGACTGATGCAGATTCACTCGATGACGAAGAAGATTTGGCAGAACAATCTTTACGTCCCAAGACCTTTGACCAATATCTTGGTCAAGAGCGTGCTAAGCATGAACTAGATGTTTATATCAAAGCAGCTAAGCAACGCCAACAGACTTTGGATCACGTTCTGTTATATGGACCTCCCGGGTTAGGTAAGACAACTTTGGCAATGATTATTGCTAATGAAATGGGTGTTAACATTCATACAACAACTGGACCATCGATTGAGAAGTCTGGTGATCTAGTTGCCGTGCTTGATGAATTGGAACCTGGGGATGTCTTATTTATTGATGAGATTCACCGTATGCCTAGAGCAATTGAGGAAGTTCTTTATTCAGCGATGGAAGATTTTTATATCGATATAATTGTTGGACAAGGTACAGAATCTCGTTCACTCCATCATGAGTTAGTTCCATATACATTGATTGGAGCAACGACAACTTCTGGTAAGTTGTCAGCACCATTGCGTGATCGTTTTGGAATTGATATTCATATGGAATACTACTCTGAAGAGGAACTATCGAAAATCGTTTTCCGTTCCGCAAAAGTTCTAAATATCAATGTTGATGAAGAAGGATCCCACGAAATTGCTCGTAGATCTCGTGGTACACCTAGAATTGCTAATAGATTATTGAAGCGTGTTCGTGACTTTGCTCAAGTTGCTGGCAAGGATATGATCGACTATGAAATAGCTGAATCAGCTCTTAATCAATTGCAAGTTGATGATGCCGGACTTGATCGTGTTGACAGACGGATCCTGTCAATGATGATTGAATTATATGGTGGTGGACCACTAGGTATCAAAGTAATTGCCGCTAATATTGGTGAAGATCAAGAGACAATTGAATCTGTGTATGAACCGTATTTGATGCAAAAAGGATTCTTAAAGAGAACTGCCCGTGGACGTATTGTAACTAGAAAAGGCTATGAACATCTCGGTTATACTTATCCAGATAAGGAGAATTAATTAACAATGACATTAACTACCGAAGATTTTGACTACGATTTACCTGAAGAACTTATCGCTCAAACACCTATCAAGGATCGTGACCACTCGCGCTTACTAGTTTTAGACCATGATACAGGTGCCTATGAAGACAAGCATTTTTACGATATTTTGGATTATCTTAATCCTGGGGATGCCTTAGTTATGAATAATTCCCGTGTTTTACCTGCCCGTCTTTATGGAACAAAAGAAGACACGGATGGTCATGAAGAAGTATTGTTATTGAACAATATTGAAGGTGACAAGTGGGAAGTTTTGATGAAACCTGCTCGTCGTGCCAAAGTTGGCACAAAAGTACAATTTGGTGATGGTCAGCTTGAAGCTACTGTTGTTGAAGAACTAGAGCATGGTGGCAAGATCATTGAATTCCATTATGATGGAATTTTCTTGGAAATTTTGGAACAATTGGGTGAAACTCCATTGCCTCCATATATCAAGGAAAAGCTTGATGATCCAGACCGTTATCAAACAGTTTATGCCAAAGAAAATGGCTCAGCTGCTGCACCAACTGCTGGATTGCATTGGACTAAGGATCTGTTGCAAAAGGTTCAAGATAAAGGCGTTAAATTAGTTTATTTGACACTTCACGTTGGATTGGGAACATTTAGACCAGTTACTGAATCAGATATCAGTAAACACGTTATGCATTCAGAGTTCTATCGTTTGGATGAAGATTCAGCTAAGACATTGAATGAAGTTCGCAATAACGGCGGTAAGATTGTCGCTACTGGAACAACATCAATCAGAACTCTGGAAACAATTGGTACTAAGTTCAATGGAGAAATCAAAGCCGATAGTGGTTGGACAGATATCTTCATTAAACCAGGTTACGAGTGGAAAGTAGTTGATGAATTCATTACCAACTTCCATTTGCCTAAATCGACATTAGTAATGCTCGTTGCAGCATTTACTGGAAGAGAAAATATTTTGAATGCATATCAACATGCCATTGATGAGAAGTATCGTTTCTTCTCATTTGGGGATGCAATGTTTATAAAGTAGAGAGTGGAGCAAAACGGTAACTTCTGAGCATTACCTAGGATAATGAAGGTGACACGAAGTGGCACATTTATTATCCGTAGTAAGCGGAAGGAGTTGTTTTGTGTAGCTCGTTTTGAGTAGAGAGCGTAAAAGTGACGGTTAATCTTTGAGCATTACCTAGGATAATGAAGGTGACACGAAGTGGCACATTTATTATTCGTAGTAAGCGCAGAGGATTGTCGCTTTGCAGCTCGTTTAAAATAGAGAGCGGAAAAAGCCGGTAGATTCTGAGCACTGTCTAAGATAACAAAAGTGCCAACGGAGTTGGTGCATTTGTTAACTGTAGCAGGCGCAGGAATCTGGATTTTGCAGCTCATTTAAGTAGAGAGCGGAATTTGAGGAAAAGAGGGAACACATGGAACCAGCCGTTAAATATACTTTAATCAAAAAAGAAAAGCATACTGGCGCACGTCTTGGAATGTTAGAGACACCACATGGTACATTTGAAACACCAATGTTCATGCCAGTTGGAACAGAAGCATCAGTTAAGAACATGGCTCCAGAAGATTTGGAAAAAATCGGTGCCAGCATTATTTTGGCAAATACCTATCACTTATGGCTTCGTCCTGGTGAAGATATTGTCAAGGAAGCTGGTGGCTTGCACAAGTTCATGAACTGGGACAAAGGAATTCTAACTGATTCTGGTGGTTTCCAGGTGTTTTCATTAGCTAACACACGTGATATTACTGAAGCTGGTGTCCATTTTAAGAATCATCTAAATGGTCGTCGTGAATTCTTATCACCCGAAAAAGCAATTAAAATCGAAAATTATTTGGGCCCAGATATCATGATGAGTTTGGACGAATGTCCTCCATTCTTCGAAAGTTATGATTACATCAAGAAATCAGTCGCACGTACTAGCCGTTGGGCAGAACGTGGATTAAATGCTCACCGTAATCCAGATTGGCAAGCATTGTTTGGTATTGTTCAGGGTGCTGGATTCGAAGATCTTCGTAAGCAAAGTGCCGCTGATCTTACAAGTATGGACTTCCCTGGATATTCAATTGGTGGATTGTCAGTTGGTGAATCTAAAGAAGAGATGAACCACGTTCTAGATTTCACGACACCATTGCTTCCTGAGAACAAGCCTAGATATTTGATGGGTGTTGGTTCTACGGATGCCTTAGTTGATGGAGTTATTCGTGGTATTGATATGTTCGATTGCGTATTACCAACTAGAATTGCTAGAAATGGTACATGTATGACAACAAAGGGCCGTTTGGTAGTTAAGAATGCCAAATATGCTCGTGACTTCCGTCCAATTGATGAAGATTGTGATTGTTATGTATGTCGTAACTACAGTCGTGCTTATATTCGTCATTTGATCAATGCTAATGAATTATTTGGAACACATTTGACTAGTTATCATAATCTTTATTACTTATTGAACTTGATGAAAAATGTTCGTCAGGCAATTCGTGATGATAACTTATTAGAATTCAGAGAACATGTTTTTGAACAATATGGCTTAAATAAAGCAAATGCTCGTAATTTCTAATTTTATTTCTAATAAAAGAGCAATGTATGTGGTTAGACCGCATGATTTTTGATACCATATAGTTATGCAAACTATTAAGAGGTGGAAAATTTGAATTATTTAACATTAGGCGCAGCTGCCGCAGGTGGAACAAACATGATCTTTATCGCACTTATCGTGGTTATGTTTGTCGGTATGTACTTTATTTCTATTCGTCCACAAAAGAAACAACAACAAAAACGTCAAGAAATGCTTAAGCAAATGGACAAGGGTGACAAAGTTGTTACACTTGGTGGTATTAAAGGTGTGATTGCATCTATCGACCGTGAGAACAAAGAAGTCGTTGTTGACTGTGATGGCATTTACTTAACATTTGATTTGAACTTCATTCGTAGAACTACACCAGCTAAAGCCGGTACAGTTAAGGTTGAAGAAGAACCAAAGGAAGAATCAAAAGAAACAAATGATGCTCCTAAGGATGCTGAAAAAGCAGATGACAAACCTGCTGAAGATGCAAAACCTGAAACAGAAGCTAAAGAAGAACCAAAAACTGAACCTGCTAAACCAGATGATGCAAAAGACGATTCAGAAGAAAAATAATGTTTTTTTGAGGTTGAAACGAAAGTTTCAGCCTTTTTTTTGCTTGTTTTCGATTGAGATAAATCAAACCTGCCGTGTGGACCGGCTCGAGCCAAGGTCTCTCGCCTCGACTTGAAGCTTTGCTTTGCAAATCTCCAAGCTCGTCTTGTGGCTTTCGCCACATTCACGGCTGGTTTAATTTATCTCAACCTCCAGTTTTTTTTGGTGATTCTTATGGGGTAATAGAGGTAGAAGTAATGTTGAAACATTACTTAGTTGAACGCACTAGAAAATTGTATACGTGTCAAACAAGCCGGAAGAAAAAGTAACGATACCAGCGGTGAAAGTGCTGTAGAACGGGATCTTCCGTTCGTACAGCACAGGACGATTTTTGAAATCTGCGAGGTCCATGCAGAGTTCAAAAACGAGAGTTCAGACCGCACTTCAGGCTGAAATCGGTCCCACTGCAGGTATCGTTACTTTTTCTGGAGGCGTAAAAGAAGACAAATGCTTGCATTAAAGTACACTAGAGGGTTTACAATACCCTCAGATAAAAAAATTAATAACTAAAAAGTCTTAATTAAAGATGTTTATGGGTGCATGTTGTAAAATAGAAGTGCATGATTCTATCAGAAGGGGTTTGGAAAATGGCTAAAGAAAAATCAGCAATTTTTATTATTTTTGGAGGTTCTGGTGACCTTGCTCACAGAAAACTCTATCCTGCTCTATATCGCTTGTACAAAGCGGGAATTTTAAAAGACCACTTTGCCGTTATCGGTACGGCTCGTCGTCCATGGAGTGATGATTATTTCCGTGAAACAGTCGTAACTTCGCTTGAGGACTTGGATGATGACAAACAAAAAATGGAAGACTTTGCCAAACATTTCTTCTATCAATCACATAATGTTAATGATTCAGAACATTACATTGCACTAAAGGAATTAGCTGCCAAACTTGATGACCAATTTGAGGCTGGTCATAACCGTGTTTATTACATGGCTATTGCACCTAGATTCTTTGGTACAGTCGCTGAACACATCAATTCTGAAGGTTTGAAGACAGAGGATGGCTTTAATCGTCTAGTTATTGAGAAGCCATTTGGTCGTGATTTGGCTAGTGCTTCAGAATTAAATGATGATTTGTCGAAGGCTTTCCCTGAAAATGAAATCTATCGTATCGACCATTATTTGGGTAAAAAGATGATACAAGAGATTCCCAATATTCGTTTAAAGAATCCTAAGTTTGAAAAGGCTTTGAATAATAAATATGTATCAAATATTCAAGTTACTTTAGGTGAGTCATTGGGTGTTGAAGATCGTGGTGGATATTATGAAACCGCCGGAGTTTTGCGTGATATGGTTCAAAATCACATTATGCAAATCATCGGTTCAATTGCCATGGATACACCTGAAGAATTGACCGCTAAAGCAATTCATAAGGTTAAGACTGACTTGTTCTCAAGCTTAGATGTGCTTGAACCTGAAGAAGTTAATAAGAGCTTTGTTCGTGGTCAATACGATACTGACCGTCTTGGTAAGTTGAATGCATATCGTGATGAAGATAATGTTGACGATAATTCGAATATTGAAACTTACGCAGCAGGTAAACTAGAATTTAATGATGAACGCTGGTCGGGTGTTCCATTCTATGTTCGCTCAGGTAAACGTATGCCTGCCAAATCATCAAGAATTGATATTGTGTTTAATGATAAGGTTTCAGAGTTTGGTGTTAACCCTAATACAACTGTCAGTTTATTGATCGAACCAGAAGAAGGACACAGTATTCTAGTTAATGGGATCGATTATCAATCTTCTAACCAAGATTTGATCAAGTTCCCAGAAGACAAGACATACTTTGACAATGCTCGTGAAGCATATGAAAGTCTGATCATTGATATCTTGTCAGGTGATAGAGTTCATTTCACTTTGTGGGACGAATTACAAAGCACATGGAAGTACATCGATGTTATCAGAGAAAAATGGGATTCAGAAGATACTGACTTCCCTAATTATCTTAGTGGAACAATGGGTCCTGAGGCCGCAGATACCTTACTAGAACGTGATGGTAATTCATGGGTCTGGGACGACTAGACTAGGTGGTGTTATGCTATCGGATTTTTGAAGATACCAATTAGAATTGAAGAGAATCGAAAAATCATCCATGTTGACATGGATGCTTTTTTCGCTTCAGTGGAAGAACGTGAACATCCACAATATAAGAAGAAATGCTTGATCGTAGCTCCTGATCCTCGGAAAAATCATCATCATGGGGTGGTTACAACTGCTAACTATAATGCGCGGAAGTATGGCGCTCATTCCGCAATGCCAGCTCAACAAGCAATTGAATTGATTCCCAAAGAGAAATTGTTAATAGTTCCACCGAATTTTGAGTTGTATCGTAAAACTTCTGAGTATATTCATAGTATTTTCGGAGAAGTGACGGACAATTATCAATCTGTTGCATTAGATGAAGCTTATCTGGATGTAACTGAAAACAAGTTGAATAAATCTAACACTTTGAAAGTTGCTAATTACATTCAACAAAAGATAGTTCGTGAAACCCATTTAACTTGTTCTGTAGGAATTTCATACAATAAGTTTTTGGCAAAAATGGCATCTGATTATCGCAAGCCGTTTGGACGAACCATTATCCTTGGTCAGTATGCTGAAGATTTTCTCAAACCAATTCCGATTGAAAAGTTTAATGGAATTGGCAAGGCAATGCAGAAGCGTTTGCATGAGATGGATATTTATACTGGTGGAGATTTGCAAGAACTTGATCAGGACATATTTATCAATACCTTTGGTAAAATGGGATATGTTATGTTTCGCCGTGTTCATGGTATTGACGATTCGCCAGTCGAAGGTCATCGTGTTCGTAAGTCTATTGGACGTGAGAGAACCTATAATCAGAATCTAGTATTGAATGAGCAAGTTGAAAAAGAATTGAAGTTTTTGGCTGACTTAGTAAGTAAGGATTTGAAGAAGCAACGTCAGCATGGCAAGACAGTCGTTCTCAAATTACGTAATTCTGATTTTGAAACGGTCACTAAACGAATGACATTTCAGGATTATGTGCAGGATAAAGGTGAAATATATCGTATTGCCAAAGAGATTTATGATAAATTAGACATAAGTGATCAGAAGATACGGCTACTAGGTATTACTTTGACTAACCTTGATCCGTTATCTTATGAAGAAGTTTCTTTAAATCTATTTACACCGGAGGATAATTAATGAACAGTTTTTCAGAAATACTAGCAACAATCAAAAAATACAACAAGATAGTAATTTTGCGCCATCAAAACCCAGATCCAGATGCACTTGGATCACAAACTGGATTAGCTACGGCTTTGCGTCAAGCGTATCCAGATAAGAAAGTTTTGATCGGTGGACACAATGCTGAAGGTCTTAAGTGGCTATCAACAATGGACGAAGTCAGTGATGACGACTATAATGGTGCCTTGGTGATTTGTGTTGATACTGCCAATACTCCACGTGTTGATGATGAACGTTTTAACAAAGGTGATTTTCTAATCAAAATCGACCATCATCCAAACGATGAAGCATATGGTGATCAATTATTTGTTAACACAAAAGCCAGCTCATGTTCTGAAATAATCGCAGACTTGATTGATTCAACGGATGAATTAACTTTGACCAAATCCGTTGCGTATTATTTATATGCTGGTATAGTAGGTGATACTGGCCGTTTCATGTATCCTGCTACTACTCAACATACAATGAATGTTGTTGGGACTTTTATGAACCTGGGAATTAACTTCTCTGGTATTAATCAAAATATGAATGAGATCGCCTTGGCACAAGCCCAGTTACAAGGTGAATTGTTCAATCGACTACAAGTTGATGAATCAGGCGCTGCACTAGCCATCATCGACTTAGATTTAATGAAAAAGTTGGGAATCAATCAAGAAAAGGCTAACTCAGTTGTTTCAACACCAGGTCGTTTACACGAAGTAACTTCATGGTTGGAAGCAGTTCAAAAGGATGACGGAACTTTCAGAATGCACTTGCGTTCTCAAGGTCCAATTATTAATGAGTTGGCAAAAGAACATGATGGCGGTGGACATCCATTAGCTAGTGGTGCAAATGCTAAAGATTTGGATGAAGTAAACCAAATGTTTAAGGAACTGATTGAAATCGTTAAAGATTTCAAATCGAAGGGTGAATAGATGACTAAATTTTCACAATATAATTTTAATGATGCGATAAACAAATCGCTCAAGGAGATCGGCTTTGATGAACCAACTGAAGTTCAAGAAGCTGTAATCTCACTTGTTAATAAGAAGAAAGACATTATTGTCCAATCAGAAACTGGTTCTGGTAAGACACATGCTTTCTTATTGCCAATTTTGAATGCAATTACTAAGGACCAAACTGTGCAAGCTTTGATTGCTACTCCCAGTAGAGAGCTAGCTTATCAAATCTATGAAGATACACAAGCTATCCTGAAGAACTATCCTGAAGAATATAATGCCTTCATCTATGTTGGTGGAGCTGATCGTGAACGTCAAAAGAGAAAGCTTGAAGCACATCAACCACAAATTGCTATCGGAACTCCTGGTAGATTGTGGGATATGATTCGTGAGAATGACTTACATGTTGATGATGTTCAACGTTTCGTTGTCGATGAAGCTGATATGACACTTGATATGGGATTCTTAGATGATATCGATCATATTGCTAGCAAGATGCCTGAGAACCATGAGATGATGGTCTTCTCAGCTACAATTCCACAGAGACTTGAACCATTCTTGAAGAAGTATATGAAGGGTCCACAAAGAGTTGAAATCAAGAACTCAAGTGTGATTGCTAAGAATGTTGAAAACTGGCTAATGTTTGCTCATGGCCGTGATAAGAAAGAAATGATTTATCAATTGATGACCTTAGGATCACCATATTTGGCATTGATTTTTGCCAATACTAAGAAGTCAGTTGATGAAATTTACAATTATTTAAAGGCTAAAGGACTAAAAGTTGCACGTATTCATGGTGGGTTAAGTCCTCGTGAAAGAAAACGTGTTATGAAACAAGTCGAAAATATGGAATATCAATTCGTTGTTGCAACTGACTTGGCTGCACGTGGTATTGATATTAATGGTGTTTCACATGTTATTAATGCTGAAATACCTGATGACTTGGACTTCTTTATTCATCGTGTAGGTAGAACTGGACGTAACAAGATGTCTGGTATTGCTATCACATTGTATAATCCTGGTGAAGAGAATAAGATTGCTGAACTAGAACATATGGGAATCAAGTTCTTGCCAAAGGATTTGAAGAATGATGAAATCGTTGAGGCTTATGACAGAGATCGTCGTACTCAACGTCATGCTACACAAGAAAAACTTGATCCAAAACTAGTTGGTTTTGTTAAGAAACAAAAGACCAAGAAGAAACCTGGATACAAGAAAAAGATTAGACAAGCAATTTCAACTGACAAACGTCAAAAGAACCGTATTAAGAATCGTCAAGAAATGAAACAAAAGCGAGACAAACGTCGCGGAAGTTAGTTATTGACTTTTTTTCAATCGGTAGTTAATATTTTCATTGGATATGTCTAATTATTAATATCTCAAGAGAAGGCTAGTCGGTGAGAACGCCTAGATAATTAATTAATAGATGCTGCCAATTAAAATTGTAAATAATAATTGTTGAGAGGCTAACGAAAATCGTTGCAAACAAGGTGGTACCGCGCAGTGGCGTCCTTGTAAAGCAACGGTTTTCTCTTTTTTTAAGGGGAAAAATAATGAAAAAATTATCAAGTGCTGAAATAAGAAAGATGTTCTTGGACTTCTTCCAAACAAAACAACATATGATCGAACCTAGTGCTTCACTAGTGCCAGTTAATGATCCTACATTGCTATGGATCAACTCAGGTGTTGCTACATTGAAGAAATATTTTGATGGTACAGTAATTCCTGAAAATCCACGTATTACTAATGCTCAAAAATGTATTAGAACTAATGATATTGAAAATGTCGGTAAAACTGCACGTCACCAAACATTCTTTGAAATGATGGGTAACTTCTCAGTTGGTGATTACTTCAAGAAAGAAGTAATTCCTTGGGCATTTGAATTCTTAACAAGTCCTGAATGGTTGGATATGGATAAGAATCTTTTATATGTAACTACATATCCTAAAGATACTGAAACTCAAAAACTTTGGGCACAAGTAGGTATCGCTCAAGATCATATTTTGAAGACAGAAGATAATTTCTGGGATATTGGTGAAGGTCCATGTGGTCCTGATTCAGAAATCTTTTATGATCGTGGCCAATCATTCAATAACTTGGATGAAGATGATCCTGAAAACTATCCTGGTGGTGAAAATGAAAGATATCTTGAAGTTTGGAATATCGTATTTTCAGAATTAAACCACTTACCAAATGGCAAGTACGTTGAACAACCACATAAGAACATTGATACGGGTATGGGACTAGAACGTTTAGTTTCAATTATCCAAGGAACAAAGACAAACTTTGAAACTGACTTATTTAAGCCAATTATTGATCACGTTGAAACACTTAGTGATGGTCGTAAATACGGCAAGAGCGCTGAAGACGATGTGTCATTTAAGATTATCGCTGATCACGTTAGAACAGTTTCATTTGCCATTGGTGATGGTGCACTACCTTCAAACGATGGTCGTGGTTATGTTATCAGACGTTTGATCAGACGTGCTGTTCTTAATGGTAAGAAGCTTGGTATCAATGGACCATTCCTATACAAGTTGGTTCCAATCGTTGGAGAAATTATGGAGAGTTATTATCCAGAAGTTAGCCAACAAAAGGACTTCATTGCTAAGACAATTGAATTAGAAGAGAAACGTTTTTCAGAAACACTTAATGATGGTTTAGCACTCTTGAATGGTATAATTGAGGATCTCCACAAGGATGATGAAAAAGTCATCAATGGCGCTGATGCATTCAAACTCTATGATACTTATGGATTCCCACTTGAAATGACACGCGAATATGCACATGATGAGGGACTTGATGTTGATGAAGATGGTTTCAAAGCCAACATGGAAGAACAAAAGCAACGTGCTCGTGCCGCTCGTGGAAACAAGCAATCAATGGGGATGCAAGATGAAACATTGATGGAAATCAAAACACCTAGTGAATTCGTAGGTTATGATAACAATGAAATTAAAGCTACTTTGAAAAATATCGTTGTCGATGATGCTGAAGTAGAAGAAGTTGCTGAGGGCAAGGCTCAATTGATCTTTGATAAGACACCATTCTATGCCGAGATGGGTGGTCAAGTCGCCGATATCGGTGGCATCTACGATAAGAATGGTAACGAAGTTGCTGAAGTTATTGATGTACAACATGCACCAAATGGCCAAAATATTCATCTTGTAAATGTTTCAACAACATTGAAACAAGGTGAAGAATACGATCTGAAGATCGATGGCGATTTCCGTGAAAAAGTACGCCATAATCACACGGCAACTCACTTGTTGGATCAAGCTTTACGCGATGTTGTTGGATCAAGAACACATCAAGCAGGCTCATTAGTTGAACCTGAATACTTGAGATTTGATTTCAACAGTAATGCAGCATTGACTGATGAACAAATCAGTCAACTAGAAAAGATTGTTAATGAAAAGATTTGGGATGCTATTCCTGTTAAAACAGAAGTATTACCTATTGAAGAAGCCAAAAAGAAAAAGGGTGCAATTGCCATGTTCAGCGAAAAGTACGGTGATATTGTCCGTGTCATTGAAATTGACGATTACTCAACTGAATTCTGTGGTGGAACACATGCCCGTAATACTTCAGAATTAGGATTGTTCAAGATTACTTCTGAATCAGCCATTGGTTCAGGTATTCGCCGTGTTGAAGCCGTAACTGGTGAAGAAGCATTCGAGTACTTAAACAATCAATTACAATTATTACAAGAAACAGCCAGAAATATGAAAGTTAACCAATTGAAAGATGTACCAGCTCGCGCAACTCAATTAGTTGATGATAATAAGGCGTTGAATCGTGATAACCAAAACTTGAAGCTGAAACTTACAAGTCAAAAATCTGCTGAAGTCTTCAATAATGTTGAAGAAATCAATGGATTCAAAGTTATTGCCAATGCAATTCCAGCAGATATGGCAGCATTGAGACAACTAGCCGACAAGTGGAAGAATGAACAAAGTTCTGATATCTTGGTCCTAGGTGGAAGTGCCGATAAAAAAGCCAGTCTTGTTGTAGCTGTGGGTAAAGATGCTCAAGCCAAAGGAATCAAAGCTGGCGATGTCATTAAGAAGATTGCCAAAGAGATCCAAGGTGGCGGCGGTGGTCGTCCAGATATGGCACAAGCTGGCGGTAAAAATCCCGCTGGTCTTACAAATGCGTTACAATTAGCCAAAGATGTTATTAAATCTTATTAAAGTGGGCTATAATTGTAATGAAATCTTTCTGGTCACTTAAATTTTGCTATATGGAGGTTTGCCATGAGTTCACTTGATAAAACAATGAGTTTTGATTTTAATGAAAACAAAGGCAAGGACGTCAAAGAGACATTACAAAGTGTTTACCAATCACTAGAGGAAAAAGGGTATAATCCAATTAATCAGATTGTTGGATACTTGCTATCTGGTGATCCTGCCTATATTCCACGTCACAATGATGCAAGAAATCTAATTTTAAAACATGAAAGGGACGAGATAATTGAAGAATTAGTTAAGAGTTATCTCAACCAAGGCAAGTAATGCGCTTATTAGGATTAGATGTTGGTTCCCGAACTGTTGGTGTAGCCGCAAGTGACCTATTGGGATGGACCGCTCAAGGTGTAGAGATCATTCGTATCAATGAGGATAAGGAAGATTTTGGTTTAGATAGATTAGGTGAGATCATCAAAGATAAACAACCGACAGGGATTGTTATCGGATTGCCTAAGAACATGAACAATACTGAGGGACCAAGAGTCGAAAAGTCGCGTGAATACGGTAAGATGGTAGTTGATAAATTCAATTTGCCTGTAGACTTTATTGACGAGCGATTAACTACAGTTCAGGCAGAACGTATGTTGATCGATGAAGCAAACGTTTCACGTGTTAAGAGAAAGAAAGTTATCGATAAAATTGCCGCAGAGATGATTTTACAAAATTATCTTGATGCAAAAGGCAAGTTAACGAAGGAATAGCTGTACAAATAGAGATACAGCTAATTGAGGTGACAATTATGAGTGAAAATCCACAATCACCAAAGGATTTGGATGAAGTTACATTAAGTGACGATCAAGGTAATGAAGAAACTTACAAGATATTATTTACCTTTGATTCTGATGACTATGGTAAATCATATGTATTTCTATATCCGAAAGCAGATGAAGACTCTGATGAAGTAGAACTTCAAGCATATTCATTTGAACCAGATGCAAACGGCGATGTTACAGCCGGCGACCTTCTTCCAATTGAAGATGAAGAAGAATGGGATATGGTTCAAGAAGTTTTAAATACATTCACTTCTGATGATGGTCAAGATCAATAGTTTATTATTAACCATGGATTGATTTTTTATTGATCCATGGTTTATGATTTTCTACTACAGAGTGAAAAGTAGTGCTTTTAGTTTAAAAGAGAGTGTGTAAGGGGATATAATGCTAAGTCTGTTACTTATTTTATTTTTAGCCTATGGGTTTTACGTTGGTGCCCGACGTGGCCTAGTTATGCAAGCATTTTTTACAGTTGGATATGCAATCTTTTTTGTGATTGCTCTAGTTTCCTTCAAAGCTTTAGGTCCAAAATTTGAAATGATCGTTCCATATCCATCCGCAAGTTTGGGAAGTGAGTTTGCTTTCTTCTCAACTAAGGTGGGGATGGAATTAGATGATGCATTTTATCGTGCCTTTGCATTTATCTTTATCTGCTTTATTGGTTGGATAATTGTTCGTTTTGTAGGACTTTACTTTAAACGTTTAACATATTATCCAATGTTCAACGACGTCAATTTGTTAAGTGGAGGAATCTTAGGATTGATAGTTACTTATGTGACTATGTTTATGGTTCTCTTGTTGTTGGCGATGATACCGGTTGATGGGATTCAAAATGCGCTTCAGCATTCATTCATAGCCTCGACGATGATTCGTAATACGCCGGGATTGACGGCAATGATGACAGGCTTATGGATATAAAAAAATAATAAATTAATGGGCTGAGACAAATTATTTTGTTTCAGTCTTATTTATTATTAAAATGTAGTAGTTGGTTTGCCTCCGGTAGAAAATAATAAGTCTGCTGTGGGATCGACTTTAGCCGGCGGTCTGAAGTCTCGATTTTGAACTCTGCATAACCCGTAGATTTCGAAAGTCTTCCAGTGCTGGATTTGTCACTCTCAATCGAACACTAATTTGATATCTGTTGGTTATTAGACGTATTTAGATGAATAATGAATCTCAAATATGCTTAATAAAAAAATTGTGTTTGCATATGGAGAAGTAAATAATCATTTTAATTTAAAAATAGAAACGATAAAAAATAGGGAGAAGATATGAATAATAAAGCTTTAAATGTTTTAGAGTTTGACAAGATCAAAGCCGAAATTGCCAAATATCTAATAACATCTCGCGGTAATACCCTTTTGAAAAAGCTTATGCCGATGTCAGTTGAATCAATTGTTCAAAGATTGATCGATCAGACCAAGGACGGTATGGATATCGTCCGTATCAAGGGTGAGATACCGGTTAGAAAATTGGCTGATTTACATGATCAAGCCAATCGTCTAAAAAAAGACGGTAACTTAAATGGAACTGAATTAGCTTCAATTGGGGAAGTTCTTAAGAATACTAGTGAGCTTAAAGAGTTTTTTGAAAAACTAAAAGATGATCAAATTGATTTGCGTCAGTTGTATGATTTGAATGATAATTTGATCGATAATCCTAGTTTAACAACTAGAATCGCTAAATCAGTTGATGATACTGGTCGAGTTCTCGATACGGCATCTGATGATTTGAAGTATGTCAGAGAACAAATTGGACGTTTAAACGAACAAATCCGTAGTTCAATGGAAAAGTACACTCGTGGTAATAACACTAAGTATTTAACTGAGGCAATTGTTACATTACGTGATGACAGATTCGTTGTGCCGGTTAAAACTGAGTATCGTCACAAATTTGGGGGCGTAGTCCATGATCAAAGTGCCAGTGGACAAACACTTTACATTGAGCCACAAGCTGTTGTAGGGCTTAACAATCGCTTACATGACATGCAAACTTCTGAGAAATTGGAAGAGATTAGAATTCTTAACGAATTATCAGATTTGGTTCGTCCGGAAATTGATGATATCGTCAAAAACAATGAAGTTTTGGGTCAATTTGATTTGATCAATGCGAAGGCTAAATATGCTAGAGAGATCAAGGGTACTGAACCGATTATCTCTAAAGATCACGTTGTTGATATGTACAATGCCAAGCATCCTTTGATTGATCCTGATAAGGTAGTTGCCAATGATATTAAGATTGGTGATGACTACAAGACAATGCTGATAACTGGTCCTAATACTGGTGGTAAAACTATTACCATGAAGACATTAGGATTATTACAAGCTATGGCACAGGCTGGTTTATTTATTCCAGCTCGTGAAGAGAGTCAAGTCGCTGTCTTCGATGAAATTTTTGTTGATATTGGTGATGAACAGTCAATTGAACAAAACTTGAGTACTTTCTCATCTCATATGGATAATATTATTAATATTATGCGTAAGGTTTCTGAACGCAGTCTAGTATTGATCGATGAGTTGGGTGCTGGTACTGATCCTCAAGAAGGTGCTGCAATTGCGATTGCTATTCTTGAGAAGTTATCTAAGTCACATTGTGTAATTATGGCAACTACTCACTATCCTGAATTGAAGGTGTTTGCCTATAATACTGAAGACACTATCAACGCAAGTATGGAGTTTGATGAGAAGTCATTGAAGCCAACTTATCGTTTGTTGATTGGTATTCCAGGATCAAGTAATGCTTTCAATATTGCTGCTAGATTAGGTATGGATCGTGAAGTTGTTGATCGTGGACAAAGTTTGATGAGTGGTGAGAGCCAAGACTTGAACAACATGATCACTGATCTTGAGAATCGTCGTAAGGAATATGAGAAGAATAATGAAGATCTGAAGGCTCAATTGTCTAAGAACAAAGATATTCAGGCTGACTATGAACATAAGCAAGTTGAATTAGATAATTCGAAAGAATCAGAAATTCAAGCAGCCAAAGTTCGTGCTAATCAAATTGTTTCTAAATCTCGTAAGGAATCAGATAAAATTATTGATCGATTACGTAAATTGGAACAGGCCGGTGTTGCAGTTAAAGAAGACCAAATTATTTCTGCGAAAACTGGTTTGAAGAATCTTCATCAAGATGAGACAGTTAAGAAGAATAAGGTTCTTAGACGCAATAAACGTAAGCAAGAACTCAAAGTTGGCGATGAAGTTAAAGTATTGTCATATGGTCAATTTGGTACGATCGTTCGTAAAGATAAAAACGGACAATTTGAAGTTCAACTAGGTATCTTGAAGATGAAGTTTGCTGGTGATGATTTGGAGAAGACCGACTCCAAGCCAGAAGAAGAGAAGAAACCAACAATGGTCAGAAGAACTAAGAGCTCTGGACTTTCAAGTAAGCTTGATCTTCGTGGTAAACGTTACGAAGAAGCTATGACAGAATTAGACTCATATATTGATTCGGCGCTGTTAGCTGGTTATAATCAAGTTACTATCGTTCATGGTTTCGGTACTGGTGTAATTAGAAAAGGTGTTACTAAGTACTTGCAACGTAATCCGCGTGTTAAGTCATTTGGTTATGCACCAGCTAGTTCAGGTGGTTCCGGAGCTACGATTGTTGACTTATAATTACGAAACAAAATATTTCCTAGAATTCCGTGAAAGTGATAATATTTTTAGGATAGATAATATAGAGGAGTGATCACATGGTTGACGAATTAACAGACAAAGATTTTACAGAAGAAACAAAAGATGGCGTTGTAATTACTGACTTTTGGGCTACATGGTGCGGTCCATGTCGTATGCAATCACCAGTAATCGAAGAACTTTCAGAAGAAAATGATGCAGTTAAGTTCACAAAGATGGATGTTGATGCCAATCCTAAGACACCAGAATCATTTGGAATCATGGCCATTCCAACACTAGTTATCAAAAAAGACGGCGAAGTTGTTGAAAAGTTAACAGGATTCCACAGTAAAGCTCAACTTGCTAAGATTCTTGATGGCTATACTGACTAGCTTAATAGATACCAAGAACCCAATTCTTAATTGAATTGGGTTCTTTTTTTATCCCCATGAAAGCGGTAGCATGTATTTAACGCATAAATTTAAGGGGGATTTAGAATGTATCAAGCAAATGAACATCGTTACGACAAAATGATTTATAACCGAGTAGGTAACAGTGGTTTAAAATTGTCGGCTATCAGTTTGGGACTTTGGAATAATTTTGGTAGTGTCGATAAGTATGAAACACAAAAGAAAATTGTCCATAAAGCTTTTGATTTAGGTATTACTTATTTTGATTTGGCAAACAATTATGGCCCAGAACCAGGAAGCGCTGAGGAGAACTTCGGTAGAATGCTTGCTAGTGATTTGAAGCCATATCGAGATGAGCTGGTGATTGCAAGCAAAGCTGGATATGTGATGTGGCCAGGACCATATGGTAATTGGGGTTCACGTAAAAGTATTATTGCCAGTGCCGACCAGAGTCTTTTGAGAACCGGTTTAGATTATTTTGATATTTTTTATAGTCACCGTGCTGATCCTGAAACAGATCCAGAAGAAACCGCAATGGCTTTGGATCAATTAGTTCGTTCAGGCAAAGCTTTGTATGTTGGATTGTCTAACTATAGTGGGGCACAAATCAAGGTTATGGCAGATATTTTCCACGAGAATCACACTCCATTTATAATTGACCAACCACGATACAATATGTTGAATCGTGAAGTCGAGAATGATGTATTTCCAGAATTAGTTGCTGAGAAAAAAGGAGCGGTTAGTTTCAGTTCTCTATGTCAGGGACTTTTGACTAATAAATATCTTAATGGAATTCCTGAAGATTCACGTGCAAATAAATCGACGATTCCATTTCTACACCCAGCACAAGTTGAACAGACATTGAAGACAGTGAAGGATTTGAATGCTGTAGCTGCTGATCGTAATCAGAGCTTGGCACAAATGGCCTTGGCTTGGAATCTACGTCAACCAGCAATTGCCAGTGTCTTGATTGGTGCTAGTCGTCCGGAACAGGTTGTTGATAATGTTGCTGCGTTGGATAATTTAGAGTTTTCAGAAGATGAGTGCAATAGAATCGATGAGATTTTATCCGCTCAACCTGAGATTGATTGGCAGGCATAGATTTTATCCACTTACGGTTACAAAAAAATTTATCTACCGTGTGGACCGGCTCGAGCCAAGGTCTCGAACCTCGAATTTAAGCTTTGCATGAACCGCAAATCTTAAATTTCGTCCTGTGGCTTCGCCACATTCACGGTTGATAAAATTTTTTGTAACCTCCAGCTAAACTAGTTGTTTGATTTGAGTAATTAGTGTTTGAAAGGTAATTAATATATTTTTATCAGTTGAACATATACAGAAATACTAAAATTAAATAGTCGTATACATAGTAGCCGTAGGCCGAAAGTAATGAATCAGCTGTGATAGTACTGTTGGCTGGTGGGTTTCCAGCCTTACAGTACAGGACGACTTTTGAAATCTGTGGTTTATGCAGAGTTCAAAATCGAGATTTCAGACCGTCTTTTGGCTGGAATCGGTCCCGCAGCAGATTCGTTACTTTCGACCGTAGGCAGCAGAGGAATAAAGTTGCACAAAAAAAGATGCTTAGGCGGTTTTGCCGGTTCTTTCTTAAACTTGGTTAGAACATAAATTTTAAAATTAAATAAGGAGCAGTAAAGTTTGGCATAGCCATGCTTTACTGCTCCTTATTTGTTTCCTCATGAATAGTAACTATACTCGACCATGAAAGGCGGATAGTCCTATGGCAAAATATGAACCAATCAACTACAACATAAACCTACTTGGAAAGAATTATTTCATTTACAACACTACAAATAAAGAAAACAAGATTTGTTTATTTATAAAATCTTTACCCCATGCTAGTTTTTGCCCAAACTGTGGAGTCCCTTCTCGCGAGGTGGCTGCCACGTATCATCGTATTCTGCAAGATACACCTATTCATAATGAGAATACGACCTTGGACGTTGATATTTATAAATATCGTTGTAACAATCCAAAGTGCCCTCAAAAGGTTTTCGTTGAAGCATTACCATTTGCCAGCTCTTATCAACGTCGAACAGATGCATTAAATATGTTCATTTTGGGAGTCTCAATTTATCTTAGTAATGAAGGAGCCAGTAATGTTCTGAAGTTATTGGGTACCAATATCAGTAATGATTCGATTCAAAAACTCTACGATCAGTTAGAATTCGTTGATAACCCTGACGTTAAGGCCATAGGTATAGATGATATTGCCATTAGAAAAGGACAAACATATGCGACAGCAATTTATGATTTAAAAGATCATCATCTCATGGCACTACTTCGAGGACGTAATGTAATGTCAGTAAAAGGATGGTTGAAACATCATCCAAAAATAAAGTTCGTGGCACGTGACCGTGCTAGTGCCTATGCCAAAGCGATTAGCGAGGCATTGCCAAAATGTACTCAAGTAGCTGATAGATTTCATTTATTGAAAAATATGATAGATAAATTGAGAGATATTCTAAAACAGGAATTACCTTCTACTATCTTTATCAAGGCAGGAAAAGTTCTAAAACATGCACCTAAGAAAATTTGGGTTGAACAAGCATGTCCATCAGAACTGTTAAAGCACATCAATTACGACAATTCGGCGCCAATAAATGATAAGGGTAAAGTAATTAAATTTGATAATAAGCGTCGTAAATTTAAATCACAACAGTATATGGATCAAGCAGTAAGACGCCATGAGAAACAAACCGAAATTATTAAAATTAAGCACGATTATAAATTAACAGCGGCGTCCGTTGGACAAGCCGCTTCTAAGTATCATTTGAATCCAGTAACTATCAGAAAATATTTAAAAATGACTGCGTGTGAAGTCAGAAAAATGGATAAACCAAGAGATTACAAGAAGCGAAAAACAATTATGGATGATTACCTAAATATTATTTATAAAATGATGTGTGATGGTTTAACTGACAATGTTATTTATTATTACGTACTCTCCCAAGGCTATAATCACAATAAGAGTTCATTATGGGTTTATATTACAGATATTAGTCAAAATAATTTTCCCGGTCGTCCTTCAGTAGGTCCCATTCAAGTAAAAAAAGCGTGTTATCCACCGGGAGTAGTCTGCGTTAAACGGAATAAATTAATAAAAGATATTTTAACAATCAATGGAGAAATATCAGAAAATACTAAAAAAAATCAAAAGCTAGCCGTACTAAAGCTTTCTTACCCAGTGATTGACAAAGCGCAAAAGATGTTCAAAAAATTTCATGAAGTTTTAATGGGAAACAATCCAGAACTACTTGATAGTTTTCTAAGTACTTATAAGAATTCAATTATTAGCGGATTTTGTGAAACTATAAAAAAAGATATCGCCCCCGTGAAAAGCGCGATATCTCTAGACATTAACTCAGGTTTTGTCGAAGGTAATAATAACAAACTAAAGCTAATCAAACGCATTGTATACGGTCGAAGTGGGTTAGTCAACTTCACAAAAAAATGTCAGTTAGCATTCATGGCAAGCCAAGACAAATTTCAACTAAAACAATTGAAAACAAAAAGCACTAATCTGAAAATACATCAGATTAGTGCTTAAGGTAACCAAGTTTAAGAAAGAACCGTTTTGCCTAAGCATCTTTTTTGTTGTAAACTTTAGTTTCGATCAATTTGTACTTTAATTGAAACACTTTTTGCTTTGCTGTTGACAGTGTATGTACCTAAACAGAAAGCCTCAATAGTTTTTTCGACAGTTTCAGTAATAATTCCGGTTTCGAGTGAGAATTCTGGATTGTCGTTGTTAAGATTAAAACGTTGTACCACTTCAGGACCAGTCAGAGTATATTGATAGCTGGTTTTTGTCTGCTTGGTAATCTGAAGATCACCAAGTCCAGCTTTAGCAAACAACTCAGGAAGACTTTGCATATCAAGGATTAGTTGTCGGCTCAAATTCTTTCCAGCCCAATACAGCAGTTCTACAGTATCCTTGTCCAACAGATCGGGGAGAACGAAATCACGGAGTACTGAAACTGCAAAATAACTTTCAGTTAACTCGTCAACGTTTTCACCATCTTGACCTGGTTTTAAAACATCAGGGATGTCAGTTAACTTTGGTTCATTAGTATCTTTTGATTTTGCGGCCATTATTTTAACTCCTTTTTCTAGACAATTTATTATATCATTACACTATTAGGTTTTTAAGCTATTGTACAACGCAGAGCATAAGAAATTTCATTTAAAATATAATTCTATAAAGTAGAGGGTGGATTTATGAGCGATAAAAGACCAATCGGCTTACTAGATTCCGGATTAGGCGGCTTAACAGTTACGAAAGAAGCAATCAAGCAAATGCCTGATGAAGATATTGTATTTATTGGTGACGAGGCTAGAATGCCTTATGGTACTAAGACTAAGGAACAAATTACTGAGTATACACGTGAATTGGTTAAGTATTTGATCTCTCAAGATGTCAAAGTGATTATTTATGCCTGCAATACGGCGACTGCCAACGCTTTGCCTACTTTGAAAAAAGAATTTTCCATTCCAATGTTTGGTGTGATCGAACCGGGTGCCATTACCGCTGCTCGTGATACTAAGACCAAGCATGTTGGAGTTATTGGAACACAGGCCACAATCAATTCTAAGAGTTATAGCAAAGCAATTGATGATATCGATCCTAAAATCGATGTTTTGGGATTGCCCGCCCAAGAATTTGTATCAATAGTTGAAAATGATGAGGCGAATACTAAACGAGCTCAAAAAATCATTACCGATACTTTGATGCCATATCGTGATGAGTTGTATGACACATTAGTTATGGGATGCACACACTTCCCAATGTTAAAGTCGCAGATCAGAAAGGCTTTGGGTGATAAGATAACCTTAGTCGATTCCGGTGTTGAGACAGTCTCATACGTTAGAGATTATTTAAAAATGAATGATATGCTCACGGATTCAAAAGGTGATGCAGTTATTAAATTACATGCGACTGGTGGTATTAAGGAGTTTGAGAGATTGGCCAAAGAGTGGCTTGTGGGTACTGAAGTTGATGAAATAAGTTTAGTTGATCTTGGAGAAAACAAATGAGAGAAATAATTATTGCAACAAAGAATCCTAATAAAGCTAGAGAATTTGAGAGAATTTTTGATAAGTCAGAATTTGAAATAAAGACATTACTAGATTTTCCTGAGTTTCCTGATGTTAGAGAAAATGGTCAGAGTTTCGAAGAAAATGCCAAATTAAAGGCCCATGCGGTAATGCAAAAGTTTAATTTGCCAACAATTGCCGATGATTCTGGATTACAGGTGGATGCACTATTTGGTCAGCCTGGAATCTATTCAGCACGTTATGCTGGAGACCACAATGATGCCGCCAATAATGCCAAGTTGTTGTCAGAACTAGGTGGTATTCCGATGGAGAAGCGTACGGCTAGATTCGTATCCACATTAGTATTCTCCAATCCTAAGAATGATGAAGATTTGGTTGTTGAGGGTGAAGTCAAAGGTTTGATCTGGACGTTGCCAGAAGGAGACAACGGTTTCGGTTATGATCCATTGTTTTATTTGCCAGAAATGGGTAAAACAATGGCACAAATATCAATGGACGAAAAGAATCAAATCAGTCATCGTGGACGTGCAATTCAAAAATTAGAAAAAGCATATCCTGACTGGATTATTTGGTAACTAATTGCCGTAAAATTGTTATAATGCTAATATGAAGCAAAAGAGAGTTTATTAGGAGGGTTTCACTATGACACTGGGACAAATCGCAGGATTGATTGCAGCCATAGCTTTCGTAGTTTTGGTCTTATACCTAGCTAAGATGCTAGTTTCAACAGCAAAACTATTGAACGAGCTACAAGATACAGTCAAAGAAACAACTAAAATGGTCGAAGTTCTATCAAAGAATACCGACAATATTATGGATCAAACTAATCAATTAGTTGATAAAACTAATACATTAATGGATGACGTCAACAGTAAGTCAAGTAAGCTTAATCCATTATTCGATACAGTAGAGAACATTGGTAAGAAGACTGCTAACGCTACTGCTGAGAAACCTAACACTGGATTCGGACTACAAAATATTATGACAATTGGCAATGCCGCAACGCTTGTAAAGACAGTGGCCAAATTTATGCCAAGAAAGAAGAAATAGCATTATGAAAAATAATCAATTTTTACTTGGACTAGTTTTGGGTAGTGCCGCAGGTTATGCAGCATCAAAATATTTAACTAGTGAATCAGGCCAACGTATGTTGGAAAATGTTAAAACAATTCGTGGTGATTTTAATAACGGTGGAGTTGGTTTTGCTGGAAAAGACGATTTGGTAAACAACTTCAACGAAAAAACTGGTGTATTAAAAGAACAAATGCACGCAACCGCTGATAAGATTCGTGAAGATGAAGACGCATCGAATATTATTTTTAATGAAGATGATTTGGAATCAACTGACAACAAAAAAGCCGTTGATGATTTGAATAATGATACAGATGCAACTAGTGGTGCATCAGAGAACTTTGATGAGGACGATGCAAAATAGAGTGCGTTGAAAAACGGGAACTCTCGAGCATTACCTAGAATAGCTAGTTTGCCACAAAGTGGTGAATTAGCTATTCGTAGTAAGCACAGGGAGTTGTTTTTCAAAAGCACGTTTTAATAGAGTGCATTGAAAAACGGGAACTCTTTAGCATTACCTAGAATAGCTAGTTTGCCACAAAGTGGTGAATTAGCTATTCGTAGTAAGCACAGGGAGTTGTTTTTCAAAAGCACGTTTTAATAGAGTGCATTGAAAAACGGGAACTCTTTAGCATTACCTAGAATAGCTAGTTTGCCACAAAGTGGTGAATTAGCTATTCGTAGTAAGCACAGGGAGTTGTTTTTCAAAAGCACGTTTTAGTAGAGTGCGTTGAAAAACGGGAACTCTTTAGCATTATCACATACAAAATAATAAAAAATAAGCATTCGGCAATTATACCGAATGCTTATTTTTACGTTATAAGAGACTTTTTAATCGATGTATCTTAGTTCCTTACTTGTGTGTGTAAATGGCTCACAGCCGTCTTCTGTGATGTGTACGCAGTCCTCAATACGAACACCAGCAACGTGTGGAATATAGATTCCTGGTTCGATCGAGAAGCACATGCCTGGTTTAAGAACCATATCGTTACCCTCCATGATTGATGGGAATTCATGTGTTGAAGTTCCCATACCATGACCTAATCGGTGAATGAAGTATTCACCATAACCAGCTTTGGTGATAATATCACGAGCTACGGCATCCAGTTCAGCAGCTGTAATACCTGGTTTTGCAGCATCCATAGCGGCTAGGTTAGCTTCTAGATCAACTTTATAGATATCAAGTGCCTTGTCGTCAGGTTTGCCAAAAGCGACTGTTCTTGAAGAATCACTAATGTAGCCTTGGTGGACAGTACCTAAGTCAAATAGGATGAGTTCATTAGGAACGATAGCATTCTTTTCTGGACCACCATGTGGGTTAGCAGCGTTGGCACCAGCTTGAACGATTGTGTCAAAGCTCATGTGCATAACGCCCTTCTTCATCATGGCATATTCGATTTCAGCGACGATTTCTTGTTCAGTACGTCCTTCTTGAATAGCTTTAAATCCAACCTCAAATGCGTAATCAGCTTCTTTACCAGCAGCATTTAACAGTGCAATTTCTTCATCAGTTTTGATTAACATAGCATTTTCCATGTATCTTGAAAGATTATCAGGGAAAGTTGCATCTGGAAATTGAGCTTTGATAGATTCAAGCTTGTCGACTGATAAGTTATCTTTTTCAATTGACCATATGGCAGGTGAGCCAACGGCATCTTTGATGTGACCAGCCATTAACGCAAATGGATCCTCGTGATCGAGATATCCGAAGACGTCCTTATCCCAGCCAGCTTTTTTGGCGGCTTCAACTTCTAGTTGAGGAGCAAAGATAAATGGATCTTTATCAGGGAAAACTAAAAGTGCTAGAATTCTTTCTTCAGGTTCGCTATAGAATCCGGTAAAATAGTTTATGTCTGTAGGATTAGAAACATAGGCGGCATCGTAACCGTTTTGAGCTAAATAGTTTTGTAATTCTAATAGTTGCTTCTTCATGAAAAAAACTCTCCTTTACAATTTTGTATAAAGTATATCACTGAAAACGGTTTTCTTTTTGAAAAAGTATGAAAACTTGCAACAATAACGTGGAAACCGCTTGCAAAATGTGAAAATTTTTGATAAATTAAGGTTGTCTAAATGAAAATTTGAGTTGAGAGAGTGGATATTAAATGGATAAAAAAGTTGTAACAATATATGACGTAGCTGAGGCTGCTAATGTTTCAATGGCAACAATTTCTCGTGTTGTTAATGGAAATGCAAATGTTAAAGAGGAAACGAGAAAAAGAGTTCTTGAGGTTATTGATCGTTTGAATTATCGTCCTAATGCTGTAGCACGTGGACTTGCCAGCAAGAAGAGTACAACAATTGGTGTTATCTTACCTGATATTACTGATTTGTATTATGCTTCTCTTGCTAAAGGTATTGATGATGTTGCTTCGATGTACAAGTACAATATCATCTTGACAAGTTTGCAAGAATCAGTTGGCGATGAGGAACAAATTCTAAATAACTTACTTTCAAAACAAGTTGATGGTTTGATTTACATGGGCAAGCAATTGTCTAAGAAATTAAAACGTACATTGGCTAATTCAAAGACTCCAATCGTTTTGGCTGGTTCAGTTGATAAGAACAACGAAACAGCTAGCGTAAATATTGATTTTGCTGACGCTGTATACAGTGTTGTAAATCAATTAGTTCAAAATGGTCACAAGAAGATTGCTTTCGTAGGTGGAAGCTTAGAGAACCCTATTGATGGTAAATTCCGTCTTGATGGTTACAAGAAGGCTTTGAAGAAAGCTCACATTAACTTCAGTTCAAACCTAGTATTTGAGGCTGAATACTCAGTTAGAGCCGGTGAAGCAATTTGGGATGCTGTTAAGAATAGTGGTGCTACAGCTGCTTATGTGACAGAAGACTTGCTTGCTTCAGGCTTATTGAATTCAGCAATGAAGTCAGGTATTAAGGTTCCTGATGACTTCGAAATTATCACAAGTAACGATACAATTCTTTGTGAAGTTACACGTCCAAAGATGAGTTCGATCGAAGAACCACTTTATGATATTGGTGCCGTAGCTATGAGATTATTGACTAAGATGATGAATCAAGAAGCTATTGACGAAAACACTATTAAATTACCATACTCAATCGTTAAACGTGAATCTACAAGATAATAGATATAATACCAAAATAGCTGTCACTTCAATTTGGAAGTGACAGCTATTTTTATATCTTCAATTATTTAGTTTTAGTATTTTTTTGTTTGTGGAACTCCCAAAGAATCATGACGATATACCCGAATGCCACTAGAGATAATCCTCCGGTCACAATTGTGCTGAGAGTATATGGTAGATTAATGAATCCCTGCAAGATTGAATATAGTGTATTGATCAAGACGATAACAGCGAGGGTAGATGACTTATCCCAGAATTTAACGTTGTGTCTGACTTTGTAGACTGCTATCCAAATCATAAAGATAATTAATAGTGCAGCGACAATGTATAGTGTGTTTTGTAAAAAGCTTGGACTGAAGTACATAAATTTCTCCTTAATAAAACGAATAACTTTTCTAATTTTAGCATAGTAAGTAAAAAATGACTGTGACTTAACTACATAAGACAACAAATTTACACAATAAAACACGTTTAACTTCTTTAGGTCATACTCGGAAGTTAAACGTGTTTTTCAAGTTCTTTTGATTTATTCGGTTGTTAATTCACCAGTTCCACCGGCAGTACCAGTATCGGTTGTTGTACTGCTACCACCGCCAGTTGTTCCTGTTTCAGCAGTATCAGTCGTCGTGGTTGTATCACCAGTTGAGGTTGATCCACCAGTCGTTCCTGAACTGTTAGAACCTGCTCCAGAGCCTGATCCAGTACCAGTATCAGGAGTACCGCTGGAAGTAGTTGAATTATTTGTATTTCGTGTTGAAGTGGAACTGCTGTTAGTAGTTACATCAGAAGAGTCATTGTTATTAGTACTATTACTGAATCCAGATGTTCTACCGCTACCATTTTCAGATGCTAGTTCGTCTGCTGATTTGGTAGTATTACCAACTGTCGTAGCAACAGCATAACCATTATTACGGCCAAAGTAGTGATTCCAGAATAGCTTGTAATTCTTAGCTTTACCACCAATGGCGAAGTTATCATATGACATTGATTTTGGACTACCTTTGTAATATAGCGAGTTAGCTGTATGTTGATCGACTTTGGTCGTGAGACCGTTGTATTCGACCGTACCGGTTCTAGTACCAGTTTCTTTATCAACTTTGTAACTAGATACTCCAGCAGGTTTATTGAATTTCCTGTTAACGTCCATTGAACCCGGATCTTCTTTGTATACTGCATTTGCCATCCGAGTCCATAATTCTTGGTTAATATCAGTAGAATTACTTGCCAAGTTGTAATTGTGTCCGTATAGATTGTCGTAACCGATCCATGATGCCAAGGTAACACCAGCGGTACTACCTATGAACCAATTATCACGGTAATCGTTAGAAGTACCGGTTTTACCAAATAAGTTCTTAGTATTGAAGTTTGATTCGTAGGAAACAGCGGAAGCAGTACCTTTGGTTACAACTCCATGAAGCATGTTCTTGATAATATATGAAGTTTGTTTAGAGAAGACGTGCTTCTTAGCATTCTTGTGTTTGTAGATTGTTTTACCAGATGGGTCAGTAACCTTGGTAACAACATAAGGATTGACGTGAACTCCCTTGTTAGCAAAGGTTGAGAATGCACTAGCTTGTTGTAGAACGGTCACACCAGTTGCAGTACCACCAAGAGTGATACCAAGTTGACTGTATTCCTTGTCACTTAGGTTTATTCCCATGTTGGACATATACTTGCTAGAATCAACGCCTTGACTTCTGATGTAATTGTATAGGTTAACTGAAGGGATGTTGTATGATTCCTCCAATGTTTCACGTGCAGAAACAAAACGGTTTTGGATAGTTGAGCCGTAGTCAGTAGGTGCATAGCCTTTGAACTTAGTCTTGAAATCGGCCAGCATTGTTTGCGAACCAATAAGTCCGTTTTCAATAGCAGGGGCAAAGGTTATTAATGGTTTAATAGATGAACCAGGAGATCTATTTGTATCAAACGCATGATTCATTTGAGATTTCTTAAAGTTAACACCACCAACAAATGAGAGAACCTGTCCAGTCTTATTATCTAGTAATACTGAACCATTTTGAACAGGTTCATTGACCTTGATAGTCTTACCAGTATTAGGATCAGTAGCAGTACTGTTGTGAGTAGTACCAAGGTTTTCCTTGTAAGCTTGTGCTTGCTCATTCATAGCAATATACAAGTTCTTATCAATAGTACTGTCGACACGATAGTTCTTGTTGTGAAGTTCGGTATCGGCTTGAGTATAGTATTTCTCAAAAAGATTTGGATCCTTCTTGATTTCGCTATACTTGAGGCCGTCATTTTTAGCCAAACGCTTGATCAAAATGGTTCTAGCTTGCTCAGTTAGCAGGTTATAGACATAACCATATTTGATAGTCTTAGTTGTTGCCTTAGCCGGCTTTTGGAAGTCACTGGCTAGGTCAAACTTTTTGGCATCGTTGTATTGTGATTCGGTAATTGCCTTATCACGATACATACGATAAAGAACGATGTCTTTACGTTTTAGTCCCAGACTGTAATCATCCTTCAATTTACCATTCATTGCGTAGGGTGTATAAATTGATGGACTTTGAGGTAGTCCGGCGATGAATGCTGATTCAGCCAAGTTCAAGTCAGCAGCGTTCTTACCAAACAGACCCTTAGCAGCTGCTTGCACACCTTGAATATTCTGACTTTTGTTATTGCTACCAAAGGTTGCAGCATTCAAGTAGTCTTGTAAGATTTCATCTTTAGTGAAGTACTTGTCTACACGCATGGCTAAGAAAATCTCGACAGCTTTACGTTTCCAAGTAGTTTCAGATGAAAGCATCTGCATTTTGACGGTTTGCTGCGTCAAAGTCGATCCACCAGTTTGAGCACCGATACCAGTTACATCGGAAATAATGGCTCTAAAGATAGACTTAGGAACAACACCATTGTGGCGATAAAAGTCACTATCTTCAGTTGAAACTATGGCCTTTTTTAAGTAAGGCGACATTTCAGATAATGAGATACTTTCACCGGTCAAATCTTTTTGGAGATCTTCAACTTTTTGATCATTAGCAAAATACAATGAAGTAGAGTTGTTAACATCCCGAAGTTCAGATCGCATCTCTTGTTTAGTTGGTACATCAACTTGGCTGGTCAATGCTGAAACATATCCCATACCAAGTCCTATAGCCAAACTCAACATAATAAAAATACCCGCGATAATGTAGAGCACGATTCGTCGAATTATTTCAATTGTTAAATTAGCTTTACTAGCAAAGTCTGACCAGCTCTTAATACTTTTAAAGCCAGAGACAATACTATTCCATAAATTTTTCACTTTTAAATAAGCCCCTTTAAAAAGTTACATACACCAATTATATAATAAAAAAGTATTATCGGTGCAAAAACAAAAAAGTTCTGAGGAAAGAACCTTCCAGAGAACTTTTTAGATAGGTTATTTGATTAGACGATAAATAGCGTCAGCGTATATTGCTGTAGCCTTTAACAGTTTATCAATATTGATATATTCGTTAGGTTGATGCATGACGTTTTCATCACCTGGGTACATTGCACCGAAGGCAATACCGTGTTTTAGAATACGGCCATAAGTACCGCCACCAACTGTGAATGGTTCAGTGTTGTCACCAGTATGATCGTGATAAGCACCAACTAATGCTTGTACAAGTGGATCGTCAGCAGCTACAAAGTGTGGTAGTTGATTATGTCCGTCGATAGATGCCGTAACACCATCTGGTAGTGCAGCATTGATTTTTTCAGTTAATGTTTCGCCAGTGTCACCCTTTGGATAACGAATGTTTAATAGAACATTAGCTTCAGAATCATTGAAGACGAAAATATCAGGTGTCATTGTAAGTTCACCCATAACATCATCTGTATTTTGGATTCCTAGTTTTGAACCAGCAAAGTCAAGATGTAAGTTATTAGCGATAAAACTGAAATATAGTTTTTGGCTGTCATTTAATTCGAGTTCATTCAAGAATGTAGCTAGATAAGTGGCGGCATTTATACCATTGAAAGGTTCCATGGCATGTGCACCTTTACCAGTGACAGTAACTGTAGCAGTTCCATTTTTAGTACTGATATTACCCTTGATGTCTTTATTGTCATTTAAGAATTGATTGAATGCAGTTTTGATGGCTTCAATGTTTTCGAAGTTCAGATCCAATTCAGCTTCGGCATTTTGTGGGACCATATTAGGTCTAATACCGGCGTTGAATGTTTTAACTAATCCTGCTTCAGGAGTAGGGAAGTTGATCATGAATGAGACAATCCCTTTTTCACCATTGATAGCAGGGAACTCAGCATCAGGCGAGAAGCCAGTTTCAGGCATGGTTTCTTTTTCCATGTAGTGATTCATGCCGACCCATTCGCTCTCTTCATCGGTTCCCAAAATTAATTGAACTTTTTTGGTCGTTGGAAGTTTCAATTCTTTGATTATTTTCAATGCGTAGTATGAAGCAAGTCCAGGACCCTTGTCGTCAGCAGCCCCACGTGCATAAAGATTGCCGTCTTTTATAACTGGATCAAAAGGATCTGTGTTCCAACCTGGTCCGCCAGGAACAACGTCAACGTGAGCCAAAATACCGATTGCATCTTTATCTTCACCCTCACCCAATTCGATACGACCAGCTAGGTTGTCCACATTCTTTGTTTCGAAACCATCTCTGTCAGCAAAATGCAAAAATGTTTGCAATGCTTCAACAGGTCCTGGTCCAAGTGGATAATCACTTGTTTTATGTTCGATATCTCTTTGACTATCAATACTTACCAATTCAGTTAGATCATTGATCAATTCATCTGAACGGTGAGCAACTTCTTTTTCCCAATCTATAGACATATATCGTATAACCTCCACACGAAGTTTTTATCTATTTTACCAAACGTTGTAAATATAAGCTAATTGACCTATATATGATTTATGGAATCGTTTTCGATATTCATGGGGAAAAGCAAATTAGAATTTGGATAATCCCTCAGTAGATCAGTGTTTTGCGTTCCAACTTCATCTGAATTTTCCCATGTTCCTAAATCTTGTAACAAATCAATATTTTTGAATCTTTGGTTGACCGGCAAATTGTAATAGCTCAATTTGCTGTTATTACCATAATAGTTTTCATCGGTAAGTTGAATCAATACATATTTTGATTTTATCCAACCACCACTAACTTTAAGCCAGACATTTGAACCATTTTTTTTGACCGTTTGAATTCTTTCAGCTTTATTATCTGACATTCTACCAATTACTTGTGCGGAATTATTTGGTTCTGCACGCAAGAAGTTATTAGGTTGTTGCTTACGATAAATTGCTTTAGCACCGAAGTATGCTCCAACCTCGTTCAATTCGTAATCAGGCGTGAATCCATCTGAATTGGCGAATTGATTCTCACCAAGTTGGACGTATTCCTCACCATTGAATTTAACAACATTAGTAATATGATAGCCAGACATTGGATGAACGACCTTACTTGTTTTGATCAAACGGTAAGGGTTCTCGTAGATTGGTTCATCTTTGTTACTCATGTAGTAAACATTTTGATTGAGAGTTTCACTCTTAGACTTGTCCTTTAATTTGCGATATTCATTACCAGTTGCTGGATAGTTGGTTACGACACCGTCAATAGGCATGTTAACTAGAGTGTTCCATTTTGAAGGACTCTCATTCATTTCATCCCATACATAAACTGATTTACCCATATAATGAAGAGTATTGATCACTTCTGGAGTAATGATTTTTGACGAAAGATTAACACCAGTCACATATGAAAGCACATCGAAGTTAACACGTTTAATAGTTCCGGCAATGAAAATACGGGGGATGTCTGGCATCAGTTCAGACTCATTTTGCAAACTTTTCGTTGAGAATGAATGGAACATAACTCGGTCATGCATACCGTATTTATCAATACATTCTTTGAGCAATTCCTCCATATTTTGAGGATTCCCTTTGCTAGTCTTTTTAGTTTCAATAAGGAATTTTGCTCTAGGATTATTTTTATAGTGTTCAAATACCTGATCCAAGCTATGAATAGGTTCGCCATTTTTTTGAGTTAACTGACTTAATTCTGAAAAATTGTGTTGCGAAACAACATCGGAAGTACCTGTGATACGTTCCAGATTTTTGTCATGAGATACTACTAGAACGTTATCTTTTGAAACATGGAGATCTAATTCAACGTAGTCCGCACCCTCGGAAAAGGCAGTGTTAAAACTTTGGAAAGTCTCTTCAGGAGCTTTGATCGGATCGCCACGATGACCAATAACCGAAAAACCACTTGCAAAAAAGAATACACAACTGACTAATAGAACTTTTAAAATATTGGAATTTCTAGAATTCATTTAAATAACTCCCTATATAACAAGGCTTATTAGCGATGTTTCGTTCTCTGGTATTATATACTAGATATGCTGGATAAATAGTAATAATTGTGAGGTACAAATATGGACAATGAAAAATTAACGCTTGATATAATCGAACAGATTACACGTAATGATGGCACAAAGTATTATGAAATGGCAAATGTGCTCATGAATGGACGTGCGGAAAAGGCCGCTGAATTGGGGCTTATCAAAGAAGTGCGTATCTTAAAACTTAATATTCCTCATTCATCAGCCGTGATAATTTATGAAGACTACATCAATGAGAATTATACCGTACCACCAATGAATATGTCTGAATGGGTTGAATGGAAGAAACCTGAAGGACAAATTCTAGATGCTTTTAACGATATTCTAAAAGCAAATAAAATTATTTCAAAGGAGGATAATGATAAATAATGAATTACTTCATTGCAGATACACATTTTTATCATTATCAATTGCTAGAGCCGAATAATTTTGCACCCCGACATTTTAGTGATGTTAATCAGATGAATCAGGCTATGATCGATGCCTGGAATGCACGAGTCGATGATAATGATACAGTTTATCATCTAGGGGATATTCTCAATGCGTCCTCAGAACACACCGACCAATGAAGATACATATGCAATGCTCAAACAATTGAATGGTCACATTGTTTTGATCAAAGGCAATCATGATTATCGTGAATTGTTCAAATTTCTGGCCAAACGTAATCCAACTATGCCGGATGGCAAGCCCAAGTATACTTTTGAAGATGTTGGAGCACTATTAAAATTTGATCATCATCAATTCTATTGTACACATTATCCAATGTTGCTTGGCAAAGTGGATAAAATAATTAATTTGCACGGACACATTCATCATTATAGTGTTCCAATTGCTGAAAATATCAATGTCGGAGTCGATGCTCCTGAAAGAGATTATTTGTCAGAGGATCTCCCATGGGGTTCTCCATTGCGTGGAGAAGAGATCTTAGAAATGTATGATAAGAAAAAAGCGGATATAGCGGAGTTAAATAGAAAGTAGGGACTTATATGGAAACTATAAGAATCATGCACACCAATGATTTACATTCTCACTTTGAAAATTTTCCCAAAATCAAACGATATATTGAAGATGCTCGTGCACATCATACTGAACAGGAGTTTTATTTGTTCGACATCGGGGATGCCATGGATAGAGCGCATCCGCTAACAGAAGCGACTGATGGCCGTGCCAATATTGATTGGCTGAATTCATTAAATTATGATGCAGCAACAGTTGGTAATAATGAAGGACTCGGCAACAGCCACGAAGTTTTGGAACATCTATATGATGATGCTAATTTTCCGGTCATACTAGGTAATTTATACGAGGAAAAGACTCATCAGTTGGCAGAATTTGCTAAACCTTACCTTATTATAAAAACAAAGAAAGATACCAAAATTGGTATCTTGGGGTTCACAGCGCCATTCATTTTGACATATCCACTAGTAGACTGGGATATTCGCTTGATTCAAGAGATGTTACCTAAGTGGCTAGGTGAGTTGCAGAAGCAAGAATGTGATGTGATTGTCTTGCTATCTCATTTGGGTGTTTCCATGGATCGGATGCTTGCTAGTAAATATCCAGAAATTGATGTTATCATCGGTTCGCACACACATCATTTGTTTGAAAAAGGTGAAATGGATAATGGTGTGTTATTGGCAGCAGCTGGAAAATATGGCTATTATATTGGAACCATTAATTTGACGCTAGATGATAATAAAAAAGTAGTTGATAAACATACTGATACCCAAAAAACAGCGGACCTTCCAGAGTTAGCTGGTGATAAAGAGTGGATACAACACCAACTTGATACCGGTAATAGATTGTTGTCATCTAAAAAGATTGCCAATATTCCAAATGATCTAAGTTCTGATTTTCATAATGAAAATGCTGTTATTCAAACTGGATTAGATGCAATAATGGATTATACACAAGCAGATGCCGGCGTATTAAGCTCAGGCTTGTTTTTAAAGGGACTGAGTGCCGGGGTCGTCACTGAAAAAGACCTGCATGATATGTTGCCACATGCAATTCATGCAATGAAAACAACTATGCGTGGTGCTGATATTTGGTGGATGATTATGGAAATGGAAAAAAATCGTCCATATTTACGCAGTCATCAGCAAAAAGGAATGGGTTTCCGTGGTAAAATATTTGGCGAGCTTGTTTATCGCGGAATTACTATTGATGAGAAGAGAAACGTCTACATTAATGATGAAAAACTACAAATGGATAAAGAGTATACGTTAGCATTATTAGACCATTATTTATTTGTTCCATACTTTCCTGCAATTGAGATTATGGGTAAGAATGAAATTTTGTACCCTAAGTTTTTGAGAAATGTATTTGGCGATTATTTGAAAAAGAAATATCCAATGTAAATGTGAGGTGATTTTGTGCAAGAACCTGAAGAGAAAGAAAAAGAAGTAGTTAAACAGGCCGACGTGATAGTCCTAACTGATAATTTGATTACTATCAATGGAGAAAAGTATCATTTAGTAGAAGATCATGATGGCGGGTTTGACCGTGAGAAGATTGAAGAACGCTATAATACTGTTCTGGAAAAGTATGATTACATCGTCGGTGATTGGGGATATGATCAGCTTAGATTCAAGGGATTTTATGAAGATGAGAGAAAAGAAAGCGGCATAGATAATAGAATTTCTCACTTAGAGGATTATTTGATTGAGTATTGCAACTTCGGATGTGCTTATTTTGTCTTGGAGAAAGATAAAAAAGCTCCAGTTTCAAAGCGTCGTCGTAATCAACAACATAGTCGTCCAAAGAACCATCAAGGACATCCACATCAAGGTAAGATTCGTTCGATTCATAAGAATAATACTAACAATGCGGCTAACCACGCTGGCAAGACTCATAAAAATAAAAAACGCCCAGTAACTCACAATAATAGTAAGAAGTCGACTGGGAATACAAAAACAAGAAACTTTAAAATTAGAAAAATAGGTGAGAAGAGCTAATGAAAAAGTACCAAACATACTTAATTGATCTAGATGGAACCATGTATCGAGGCAAGGATAAAATTCCAGAAGCAAAGATTTTTATTGATAATTTGAACGCCAACGGATTAGATTATTATTTTTTGACGAACAATACTACTAAGACACCGCAGCAAGTGGCGGATAATTTGATGAATAATCATCAAATAACAGCTACGGCAAAACAAGTTCTGACACCATCACTAGCAACCGCCGCATACGTTAAAGGGATGTTCAAAGACGGAATCGAGAACCATTCAGCTTATGTTATAGGTGAGTATGGCTTGAAGAGCGCTATTTTTGGTACAGGAATCAAGCTTAATGAAACCGATCCAGATGTTGTTATCGTGGGATTAGACTATGACGTTACATATCACAAATTTGAATTGGCAACATTAGCTATCAAGCGTGGAGCATTCTTTATTGGAACAAATGCGGATACTAATCTTCCTAATGAACGTGGATTAGTTCCAGGTGCCGGTTCAGTTATTTCGCTAGTAGAGACATCAACGCAACAAAAGGCTAAGTATATCGGTAAACCTGAACCCGATATCGTTGATTTTGCCGTATCAGTCAAAGAATTTGATCCATCAACAGCAATTATGGTTGGTGATAATTACAATACAGATATCAAATGTGGATTGAGTGCAGGCTTAGATACTCTATTAGTTTACACAGGTGTAAGTACCCATGAAGATATTGATAAGCAAACTAAGAAACCAACATATCAAATAGAAAGTCTAGATCAGTGGGATGTCTAATTTTCAAAAGGATACTTTTTATACAATAGTATTGGCACTCTTTATTCTGACTCTGTCTATAACAGTGACAATTTTTGCCAGTTATGGACTGTTTTTCTTTGCAATCAAACATTATTATCTTGAACAAGCAGTAAATCTAAGTTTTGGTGCAGTAATGCACAATTACGACCAGATGATGAATTATTTGATCAATCCGTTCAATTGGACCTTTAAGCTGAGTGACTTTCAATCCTCTGCTGCGGGACGATTGCATTTTGAGGATGTTAAGAAACTATTCATACTCAATTTTGGCGTATTGATACTGTCTGGTGCTTATCTGTGGTTTCAGAGAAGGAAACGAGTCTATATCAAACCAGTATTTAAGTATATTGCAATAATAGGAGTAGTGCTGGCAATTTTAATGGCAGTAGATTTTGATGGATTTTTTGTAGTATTCCATGAAGTACTATTTCGAAATAGCGATTGGTTATTTGATCCAGAACGAGATCCAGTGATTAATATCTTGCCAGAAGAATTCTTTACACAGTGTTTTGTACTATTTTTCATATTGTTTGAGGGGTTAAATATTTGGAAGTACATAAAAAAGGCTAGGACATAATGTCCTAGCCTTTTAACTTATTCTCCAGCAGTTTTTTTCTTACGATTCTTCAAAGCAGTAATTAAAATTGGAATTAATGAAACAATTACGATTCCGATGATAATCATTGAAAAATGTTCTTGAACAGCAGGAATATTTCCGAAAAGATGTCCAGCAAGTGAACAAATGAGAACCCATAGGAAAGCCCCCAGCATGTTAAACTCTAGAAACTTTCTGTAATGCATGGTACCACTACCCGCAACAAATGGTACGAATGTTCTTATCAATGGGATAAAACGTCCGATGGCAATAGTCTTTCCACCGTGTTTTTCAAAGAAAGCATGCGCTTCATCAAGATGCTCTTTATTTATCAGTTTACTTAAATACCGGTTATTAGTTGCAAATTCACCAAAATGCTCACCAATTTCATAATTCATCGAATCACCTAGTACCGCAGCAACAAAGAATAAGAAGAACAGCCCAATGCTTGATAACCCATATTGAGGATTAGCAGCCAGTGCCATCGCTGCAAATATTAATGAATCTCCAGGTAAGAAGGGAAGAATTACAACCCCAGTTTCAATGAATATGATTAGAAATAGTATAAGATATGTCCAGATTCCGAAATTATTCACGATATTGACCATGTGGCTATCAATGTGCAGAATAAAGTCGATCAGACTCATTACGTAACTCAATCAATCAACTCCAAAATTTTCAAATTAAACTACATTATACCAGCTTAGCTTAAAATAACTTTAAATTGTATAGCATTCTTAAAATTATTTCTCAAATAATGAAGTACTATGTTCAAAGTAGTCTTTATTAGGGTATAAATTACGAATAGCTTTGGTGACTGCCATTGGACCTTCAGCAAATGCAGTTGCAATTAATTGTAATTTACCAGGGTATGATGCAATGTCTCCGATGGCGAACACATTGGGTAAATTGGTTTCCATTTCTTGATTGACCTTAATGAACGGACCATTGAGTTCAATATTCCAATCACGAAGAATTTTGGAGTCTGAGATAAATCCGTAATTGACCAGTAATTTGTCGACGGTTATTACTTTAATCTCGTCAGATTTGATCATCTTCAATGTAATATCAATTTTGCTGTGATCATCAGTATTGAATGTAACATCTTTAATGATATAAGGATTCAGTTGTTCAACCGTAGATTCATTGAGTTTGTCGACACTCGACTCCATAGCACGATACTTGTTTCTTCTATGTATAAGGAATGTGCTGTTTGAGATTTCATTTAAGTCAATTGCCCAATCAACAGCAGAGTCTCCACCACCGGCAACTGCAACATCTTTCTTGCGGAATTCTTCCATATCATTAACGAAGTAAGTTAGATTGTTTTCTTCAATAGCTTTATCATATTCAAATGTAAGTTTGCGAGGTTTGAATGCACCATTACCGATTGCAATAATAATAGCCTTGGTGTAGATAGTTTCCTTAGTAGTAGAAACTTTCCAGATATCATCCTCTTGATCAAGATTGGTTACTGATGTATCAAGGTATTCATCACAGTCCATAAAGTGTAGCTGCTGAATCAGTTGATCTGACAGTTGTGTCCCCGACACTTGAGGTAGGCCAGCAACATCGTATATGTTCTTTTGTGCATATAAAGTTTCAGGCTGACCGCCTAGTTTTGGTAAACTTTCTATTAAAGCAACGTTTAGTTTTCTAAGCCTAGCAAAGTATGCAGCGAACATTCCAGCTGGACCGCCACCAATAATTGTAATGTCATAAGTCTTTTCATTCATATTGTCACCAGTTTCTGTTATATAATCTGTTACAATATATTGTTGCATAGATTGAATAAAAAGATAAAGGAGGAAGTCATGAAAATAGGTGATAAACTTTCTGGAGAGATATCAGGAGTACAACCATACGGAGTTTTTGTTAATTTGGATAATGGTCAGCAAGGACTGATACATATCTCGGAGCTAAAGCATGGCTTTGTTTCTAATATAGATAATAACTATCGAGTTGGAGATAAGGTCGATGTAATTGTGATGGGTATTGATGAATACAATGGCAAAATCAGTTTATCCATCCGTGCATTACAGAAAAAGAAGATAGGACGTCCTATCTTGCACAAGCATTTTTGGACTAATTACAAGGACAAGATCGGTTACAAGACAATTAAGCACGAAAAAGGTCAATGGATAAACAGCGCTATGAGTGAGATTACGAAAGAAAAACAAAAAAATTGAACTTTTTTCGCAAAAAGGGTTGCAACCATCAATTGTAATTGGTAATATATTATTTGTTGTTGCGACAGAGCAACGGCGACAACGACTTGAGAGCTTCCAACTTGATAGTCGTTGAAAAATTTTTTTAAAA
>NZ_RHOO01000017.1 GCF_003946555.1 Companilactobacillus hulinensis
GTTTTAGGCTGGAATACTGCCATTGATTCATTTCGTGGATATTTAACAAAGTGTTCGGATTAAACTTGCAATCTCTCCAATTCTTTCTCGTTCATTTTGTTTAATGATTGTTTCCAATCGTTTGTTGTTTTGCTTCAAGCGATACATTTTACGATAACTATTTCCAAGTGATCTTGCGGCAAATGGTGAACCAATTGCAAATAATGCAGTAATGATAATTCCGTAAACACCATATGACTTGAAATTTACCATTATATTTCCTGCGATACAAAGAATACTGAAGATTAAATAAATAATCGTATACTTGTAAAATTGTTTATTCTTAAACGGTAGCGAGCCAATTTCCCAAGCAGTAAAAATAAATAATGTTCCTAAGCTATATTTATATACTAAATAAGTGGTGATAATTAATTGACCAACTATCTGTATCGGTAATAGACGATTGATCTCATATCCGTCTCGATATAATTTGAGAAAAATTATTAATAGTAAAAACAAAATCCAGTCGACACCATTACTTCCAAATAATGGTTGACTGGATAGAGCAATTAAGGCGAATGTCCAAAAGTACGGCATGATACCAAATCTTTTGGGGAAAAGAATATGATTCTCTAAGAATTTCATTCTATGTTGAGCTCCTTGTATTTTTGATACGTAGTTATGAGTATGGCTGCTATTCCAATTGTTGCTAGCCAAAGAATGATTCCTATAACGTATTGATTATTTATGATTTTACCATGAAGAATTGATTGATCTATGTTGGAAAGCTCAAAAGTTGGCATTAATTTACCAATTGATTGCAGCCATTTTGGCATCATAGTTATTGGCCACCATAATCCACTGATCATTGCTAGTGGGAAAACAATAAGATTGTTTAACATATTAACGGTGGCAGGATTATTGGCAAGTGAAATCAATATTCCGATAAATATTAGCGGAACAGTACCGACAATGGTTGTTAATATTATTAGAGACCAAGTTGCAATTGACAATGTTAAGTTATTTACGAGAATCCCGACTAAACAGATACCGATTGATGAAATTAAATTTAATAATAAGAAAATCAGAATTCGTGACAAATAGTATTGCCATCTTGGTAGGGGAGTTAATTGTGATAAAATATCAAAATGACTAGTTTTGTCTTCGAGTAATGTATTAGCTACGGTGATGATTGAGCCTAATAAGCAACTATAAATTATCATGCTGATCAAATAGTTCATTTGCCAAGTTTTCAGATCTGCTTGAGGGATGCCGGTAACTAATATTTTTGAGTAAAGTAGATAAAATACAATGGGTAACATCATATCGAATAGGAAGAAGCGCTTGTTTCGGAGAATAATCCTTTTGAAATTAATATTGATCTGATAAATAAAACTATTCATAGTTGGCATCTCCTTTACTGAAATTAACAAATAATGAATCTAATGAGTTTTGTTGAACTTTTAAGTTACTGATAGCATTGAGATATGGAGTCATTTGTCTCACTAATGATTCGGCATTTTTTGTTGTAAATTGGTAGTGATTACCAACGTTTTTGAAGTCAGTGATATCAGGAATGGATTTGAATAGGTCTGGCAAGAGTGCACTGTCAAATTCAACCAGACTCTCTCCCTCTAGGGTACGAAGTTCAGCAATTGACCCATCAAATTCAATCGATTTATTTTGAAGAATCATGATTCTGTCTGCGATTGCTTCTAGTTCTTCTAGGTAGTGGCTTGTAACGAAAATGGTTTTGTGCTGAGATTTCAAGGTAGAAATAGTTTGCCAAAACTTTGTGCGGCTTTGACTGTCCATACCAGAAGTAGGTTCGTCTAGAAAAAGTAAGTCAGGATTACCAGCAATTGATAGCGCAAATGAAAGGTGCCTTTTTTGCCCACCGGATAATTCATTCATTTTTGAACTTTCCAAATCTTTTAAATGTGCTAATTCAATTAAATCTTCATATGGAAGTGGATTCTTATAATAGCTTTGAGTTAACCTCAATATTTCTTTGACGGTAATACGCGTGATGGAAATATTTGATTGCATCATTACGCCAATGTGTTCTTTAAAGTGCTTTGTATTATCTAGAATATTAATGGTTCCTGAATTGGATGAAATTAAATTCAACATAATATTTATTAGTGTTGTTTTTCCGGCACCATTTTCTCCAATCAAGGCAATTATTTGATTATGATCGACCTCGAAATTTAAATCTTTCAAGATTTCTTTTTTTCTATAACTTTTATTAAGGTGTTCAACTTTGATGATTGTATTCATGATTGATTGTCTCCTTTACTTGATAATTAAAGTTTAACTTCTTAGAATGTCAGTAAATAGTAAGCAATGTCATGAATAACTATGACATTTGTCATGTTAATACGACAAAAAGAGGGTCCAATCAAGTGATTGGACCCTCGAACAATATTTAATTATGCTTCTGGTTTGTAATCTTTATCAATAATCAAAATTGGTTTGATAGTCTTACCACTGACAGAGTCAGCATCGGCTTCATTGATTTGATCAAAGTCATAGAACTTTTCAGTAAGGTCAAATGGAAATACACCCATCTTATAGAATTCAATTAGGCGAGGGATGTCAACTTGAGGAATTGAATCACCCATGTTTACACCAACGACTTTTTTATCGTCGACACATAGATCATTCCATGTACTAATGTCGATATTGTGTGGTGTAACAGCGATTGTAGCAGTTGTACCACCTTGTGTTAAAGCAGCAATTGAATCTGTCATAACTTTGGCAACACCAGTTGTATCAACGGCCCAGTCGACACCTAGACCATTTGTGATTTTCTTGATTGCTTCAACAGCATCTTCATCAGCACTGTTTACGATATCAGTAGCGCCCAACTTCTTAGCGAGTTCAAGACGTGATGGAACGATATCAACAGCGATAACGTGTGTGCATCCAGAAATCTTACCAGCCATCATAGCAGCAAGACCAACGGCACCTGTACCAAAGACGGCGATTGTGTCACCAGGTCTTGGTTTCAAGGTATTGAAGACTGTACCACTACCAGTTACATATCCGCAGCCTAGAGGTCCAAGTTTTCTCAAATCTAAGTCTTTAGAAACCTTAACGGCATTTCTCTTATTAATTACAGTATGTGTTGTGAATGATGATTGGTTGAACATATCACTAATATGTTTGCCATTTTCTGTGAAGTGATCACTACCATCAGGGCGTGTACCACTCAAGTTTGAAGCAGCATATTTACGACATTGTGTTGGAATACCTTTGAGACAATTATCACATTCTCCACATGAGTAGAATGACATGATGATATGATCACCAACTTCAAAGTTGTGAACGTTCTTACCAACTTTTTCAACGATACCTGATCCCTCATGTCCCAAAATAGCAGGTAGGTCGAAGCCAGCATCACCCTTACGTAGTGCTTCATCAGAGTGACAAATACCTGATGCTACAACTTTTACTTGTAGTCCATCGTCTTGCATGTCAGCAAGTTCAATGTCATCTTTGATTACAAATGGATCGTTTACTTTATCAACAACAGCAGCTTTAATCTTCATAAATTAAAATCTTCTTTCTGTATTTAATATAATTTGGAAACGCTTTCCACAAAGAAAATTATTTCACAATCGAAATTGAAATTCAATCTTGAATTTGAAAAAAGTTGTGACTTTTTCAATAAAAGTATATACATTCATTAATTGTGTGTAAGCGTAAGTCATGCTATATAAGGGCTGGGGCAACTTATGACCGCTAGAAAAATATATATAAAAACTTTTGATAAACATGTTACAATATTTCGACAAGAATAATTATGTAACTCTGACTATAACTGTTAAAATAGTAATAGTAAAAAATGAGTATATTAAGAAGAGTATGGTGAAATTATGGAATTGAAAGATTTGTATGGTCAAGTTGTAGCCGGAACGGTTACGGATTTGAATAAAGACGAAGCCTTCGTACAAATTGAAGGTTATACATTTGCATTGGATTTGAGTGAATTGGGGGATGTACCTGAACTTGGTGACGAGCTGACAGGATTCGTATATGAGAACCAAGCTCATAAGAACAGAATGACTGTTAACTTGCCAACTGTTTCTCAAGGTGTTTGGGGCTATGCAGAAGTAACTGACTCAAGATCTGATTTAGGTGTGTTTATTGACGTTGGATTGAAGGATAAGGATATTGTTGTTTCACTAGATGACCTGCCTTTGGAGCATTCAGAATGGCCTAAGAAGGGTGACCGTGTTATGGTCAAGCTAGATGTTGATCATAAAGGTCGTCTTTGGGGCAAACTTGCTGATTTGAATTTGTATATGCAATTGGTACGTAGTGCTAATGATTCAATGAAGAACAAAGATGAAGAATCAACTGTTATTGCTATCAGAGAAACCGGAACATTTGTTATCACTGAAGATTACTATCTAGGATTCATTCATGTTAATGAACAATCAGGACCAATGCACATTGGCCAACATGTTAAGGCTCGTGCTATTGGATCAAGTCACAGACGTTTGAACTTGTCCATGAAACCACGTGCTTATGAGGAAATAACTCCAGATGCACAGATGATCATTGCGGTTTTGGAGCATTCACAGGATGGCAAAATGCCATATACAGACAAAAGTGATCCTGATGATATTAAAGAATACTTTGGTATCAGCAAGGGTAGTTTTAAACGTGCATTAGGTAACTTAATGAAACAGAGAAAAATTGAGCAAAAAGATGGTTTTACATATCTTAAGTAGAGGTGGAACTATTTGAATGAAAAGCTGACAGTTCATAATCAGGCTATGAATGATACGATTTCTGATTATGGTCGTTATTTGAGGCTTGATAGAGGACTCTCGAAAAATACAATTACTTCGTATCAACAGGATTTACTGGAATTCAGTTATTATTTAGAAAATAACCAAAAGGATACATATCCTGAGGATCACTTTGTGATTACGAATTTCTTTGCGGATCAAGATAAGCAAGGGAAGTCTAAAACCACTCAAATGCGGATGTTCTCTTCTTTGAGACGCTTCTATCAATGGCTGGAGTTGATCAACAAGATTAACGTTAATCCAATGAATGAACTTGATGCACCTAAGAAGGGACAACATTTGCCTGTAGTTTTGTCGATGCAAGAGGTGGATTCGTTGATAGAATCACCTGATATTTCAACACCACTTGGTATTAGAGACAGAGCTATTTTTGAGACAATGTACGCTACCGGACTACGTGTCAGTGAATTGGTTAATCTGTCGATGAATGACCTTCATTTGGATCTGGGGTTGATCAAGACCTTAGGTAAAGGTGATAAGGAGCGGTTATTACCGATTGGAGATACTGCTATTAAGTGGATTCAGAAGTACTTTGCTGAAACCAGAAATCAATTAGTTGAGAGATATGGCGAACAAAAGGAAGTCTTTTTGAATTTTAGAGGCAATAAATTAACTCGCCAGTCAATTTGGCGAATGATCAAGAAGTATATTGCTCAAGTTGGTATAAAAAAAGACGTTACACCACATACATTGAGGCATTCGTTTGCCACCAATTTGTTGGAAAACGGTGCTGATTTGCGTGTTGTACAGGAACTTTTGGGTCATTCAGATATTTCAACAACTCAGATTTATACTCATATTAATAAAACAAGGATGAAACAAGTGTATGAAAACTCGCATCCTCGTGCATAGGAGATAAATATAAAAGTATGCTCAATAAATATAGTGATGAAAACAAAAAGATTGCGATGGGATTCTTGTCATATATCCCTGATTTGAAAGATATGTCTAATTTGGATCAAGAACTCAACTTGTACAAGGAAGATGAAAATCGACAATTGTATCTGTGGAAGAGCAATATTGAAGATTATTCTGGAATTGTTGCACTCTCCTTTTCTGAACATACAGTGTTTATTGAATATATCTCCTTAAGTCCTTCCTATCGCTCACAAAGCAATATTTTTAAGATTTTTGATGATATTCAAAGAAAGTTTTCTGACTATACAGTTTTAGGAAACTTCAATCTGGGAGAATTACTTAAGGCGTGGCGTGAAAGTAGGGCGAAGGAAGAACGTGAGTCGTCTGCAAAAGCGGATAATGACACATCAAAAGAATAAATAATGGAAAAATTAAATTTAGTTTTAACAGATTTTGAAGGTCCAATTGATTTATTATTGCATCTTATTAAAGAATCTAAGATCGATATTTATGATATTCCGATTGCACAAATCACACAGCAATATATTGACTATCTTAATAGTATGAAAGTCTTGGAATTGGATATTGCTGGAGATTATTTGGTAATGGCATCCACATTGATGTCTATTAAAAGCAAAATGTTGTTGCCTCAAGCTCCTGATGAGATAGATGATGATTTTGAGGCTGAAGATCCACGTGATGAATTGGTTTCACAATTATTGACGTATCAAACTTTTAAGCATGTATCTGAATATTTTGGTGAAAAAGAACAGATTCGTAAACTTTCGTTCGATAAAGATATGAGTGTTCCAGCGGTTCAATTGGAACAGTTTTTGAAACCAGATTCAATTGCACTGGACGATTTAGCAACGACATATACCGAAATATTACGTCAACAAAGAAATAGACAGCCTCAAACTGAAATAATTCAAAATGAGGCTCTGTCTATTGAAGATGCTACCGAGAATATCTTGAATAAACTATCTAGTATCAAACGAACGACGTTTAAGTCACTTTTGAAGTTACAAAACGATATTGAAGAGGTTGTTACTGATTTCATGGCTATTCTAGAAATGGTCAGTAAGCAACAGATAACCGCCACTCAAGATGGTTTTAACGGTGAATTAATAATTGAATTGAGGAATTAATAGTGTATCAAGCAAAAATTATGGCGTTGCTCTTTGTAGCTGGAGATCAAGGTATTAAAGAACATGATTTAGCCGAGTTATTAGAAATAGATACTGCAGCATTAAGACAAAATATTGAACAACTTGAGATTAAATTGGCTAGTGATGCTGATTCAGGAATTAGATTAGCCAATTTTAATTCAAGATATAAGTTGATAACCAAATCAGAATATAGTGATTTGTTAACGAAGTACTTCAAATCAGGACTTGGCACTAAGCTTAGTCAGGCAGCTTTGGAAGTTTTATCGATTGTTGCATACAGACAACCAATTACTAGAATTGAAATAGATGAAATTCGTGGTGTGCAGAGTTCTGGTAGTATCAACACACTTCTTGCTAGAAGCTTGATCAAAGAAAATGGGAAGAAAAATGTCCCTGGACATCCTAATCTGTATGTTGTCACAGATGATTTCTTTGATTATTTTGGGATCAAGAGCTTGAAAGAATTGCCTGCGATAGAGAATTTTGAGAATGATGAAAATGAAAATTTAGGAGATTTTGATGGAGAAAGTTAGATTACAAAAATTTATGGCTGATGCCGGTGTTGCTTCACGTAGAAAGTCAGAACAACTGATTGCTGAAGGACACGTTGTTGTTAATGGCAAGACGGTAAGAGAGATGGGTATTAAAGTAGACCATCACGATAAGATTGAAGTTGACGGAATGCCACTTCATAGTGAAAAGAAACGTTATATTTTGTTGTATAAGCCGCGTGGCGTTATTTCAGCGGTTAAAGATGACAAGGGTAGAAAAGTGGTCACAGATCTGTTGGAAGACGATGTTGAGGAACGTGTCTACCCAATTGGAAGATTGGATTATGATACTTCCGGCCTATTATTGTTGACTAATGATGGGGAATTCGCTAACCAATTGATGCATCCAAGATATCATGTCGATAAGACCTATGTTGCCAAGGTTCAAGGATTTCTTAGTATTGAAGAAATCCAGAAGCTTGAACATGGAATGAAGTTAAAGGATTATAAAACTTCACCTGCAAAGGTTCACATAATGTCAAAGGATACTAAGAAGAATACTTCGTTAGTTAAAATTGTTATTCATGAAGGACATAACCATCAAGTTAAGAATATGTTCGCTGCAGTTGGACATCCAGTTGAAAAACTAGCTCGTGAGAAGTATGGCTTCTTGACATTGGACGGTTTAGTTTCTGGTAAATATAGAAATTTGACAAGACTTGAAGTAGCACAGTTGAAAGAAAGACGTTAGTCTGATATATTTAAAGTGAAAAATTTAATAAGTTGGTTTTCAGGGCAGGGTGAAATTCCCGACCGGCGGTATAGTCCGCGACCCAGCGTTGCTGGTTGACTTGGTTAGATTCCAAGACCGGAATCTTGACCTTAAACCTGCTTTATACTCAAATAAATACAAAAACACCCGAATGCTTTTAATTAAGCATTAAAGTGCTTCATAATTGTTAGACAAGAAATCTGCGATAATCCCTTTATGGTTGTCAAATGAAATAATATAATTTCATTTGACTTTCATGGAGGGATTTTTCTATGCCCAGATCTAAATTCAATCTTCTAGAAAAGCTCAATATAATTGAGAGATTTAATAGTTCAAGTAATTCAGGTAGATCATTTGCCAAGAAAAATGGTATATCTCCAAGGACTTTAAGACGGTGGCTCATGCTCTTTGAGCGCGACGGAGTCGACGGTCTAAAGGAAAAGCGTAAAAATAATATTTATCCTAAAGAACTAAAACTAAGAGTCATCCATGATTTTCTAGATGGAAAAGATACAATAGATGGTTTAACACGAAAATACAATCTTAGAAGTAATAGTCAAGTTCATGATTGGATATTCAAGTATAATAATGGAAAAACATTGACTGAACATAACTCGTCAGGAAAGCGTAATTCCACTATGACAAGAAAGACAACTTTTGAGGAACGTATTGAAATCGTTGAATATATAGTTAAATATAACCATTCTTATGCGAAAGCCGCCAAAATTTTTTCTGTATCGTATCAACAGGCACGTTCATGGGTTCTGAAATCTAAAAACGGTGGGTATGAGGCTTTGCTTGATGGCCGAGGCTATCGCAAAGCCAAAGAAAGTTTAACTGAATTAGATAAAGCTAATTTGCGAATCAAACAATTAGAATCAGAACTTAAGGACCAAAAAATAATCGAGGAATTCTCAAAAAAACTATGGGAAATTCAGCACAGGGGGTGAAACAACAACGTAGACTGGCTTACCGGGCAATAAAGGAAGTTAGTCAAAATAATCACGGTGCTATAACACTTCTACTAGGCATTGTCGGCGTTAGCCGACAGGCCTATAACAAGTATTGGAAACGTGAAGAAACTCCTAAGGAAACTAAGGATAAGTTACTGAAGAAACGCATAATGTATTGGTATGAATTGAATACTAAAACTATTGGTGCTGGAGTCATACTGACTAATTTAAATATGGATACGAAGATTACATTATCGAGAATTTTATGTAAAGAATCCTAATCAAGTATGGTTATCAGATTCCACAGAACTTTCTTATGGAATAAACGGTGAACATAAGGTACGTCTAAGAGGTGTATTGGACCTTTATGGACGATGCCTACTCTCTAGTCATTTAAGTCCAACTGGAACTACCGAGGCAGAGAAAACTGTATTTGAAAAGGCTTTTGAAATAGCTGGAGATGTCCATCCACTGGTCCATACGGACCGTGGATCAGCATACACATCTAAATCATTTAATAATTTTCTAAATGGCCATAAAGTAACCAGAAGTATGTCAAGACCGGGAACACCATACGACAACGCTCCAATGGAGCGTTGGTGGAGTGAATTTAAACTTCGTTGGATGAATCGTCATCCTGTACCTAAAACATACGAAGAACTTGTTAGACTAGTTGAAAGCGGAATTAATTATTTTAATTACACTAGCAGGTCAGATACGAGAAATGGCCATACCCCGGCGGAATTCCGGAATATGGCCATCTAAAAGATTATTCAATTTTATATTATTTCAAATGATAACTTGACAGGTACTAGCGCACGTGATTACAGTCGTGAAAAGGTTGTTACTGGTCTTGGTTCGGATTACAATAATATTAAATTAACGGATAGCCAGAAATATACTAATTTGAAGATTAAAAGTGGTGACTGGGGAACGAAGATAAATGAGGATAAACAATTGCCTCATATGGAATCTTCTCATGCCCCAGGTAAAAGAGCTACTTATTTGATAGTGAAGATCCACAAAAGTTATTAGATGACTATTCTGGTAAAGGTAAACTTGAGTTTACTAAGCATAGCGAATATAGTAATAAAGAAATGGTCGAGACTGATCATATTATTGGAATAGACTATAGCAGTGGTGAGGAAACTAACTGGATAAAGATTCATCATTCTAAGTCGAGAACACATATAGTCCCATTAAGACATGAATAGGAGGGAAATTATGAGTATAATTGACTATTTTGGTAAGGATGTAGTAGTAAAAACTGATGATGGTCAGGTTTTTATTGGACATGTTACTTCAATAGAGACTATTGCAGATTCGGATGATGGTGTTGCAAGTATTGATGTTGATGGTACAAAACAATTTCCTAATGATTCTGTTAATTTAAGAGATGATGAAATTATAGATATTAAAGAGCAAACGTCTAATTAAATTGATTAGGCGTTTTTATTTGTCCTGAGCATGACAAAAAAAGGCTTATTTTTTATGCAATCAATTAAGCAATGTCGTTACATCGTTAAAAAACGTAAAGGAGATTTAGCATGAAAAGAGATTTCTTAAAAGACTTAGGTTTAGCAGATGATTCAATCGATAAGATCATGTCAGAGTATGGCAGGGATATTCAGGGGGTTAACTCCAAGCTCGCAAGTGCAGAAGAGCAGCGAGACAGTTTTAAGTCTCAAATAGATGACCGTGATAGTCAAATCAAAGAGTTAGGCAGCAAAGTTGGTAATAGTGATGGGATGAAGGAACAAATTGAAAGTCTCAAATCTACTATCAGCGATAACGATAAAAAGGCTGCTAGTGATTTGCTTCAGGTCAGACAAGATAATGCGGTTCAAAACTATCTTAAGGATGCCGGTGTTAGGGATGCTAAGGCAGTTATGCCATTCATCGATACTGATACAGTTAAATTTGACGCTGATAAATCTGAATTGACTGGATTACAGGAACAAGTTGATAACATCAAGGCTGATCATGATTACTTATTTCAACCCGATGATAAGAGTCAAAATAAACCAGCCATCAATGCAATCTCTGGCGGTAATCCTTCAGGAGCACCTGCACCTGATGATGAATTTGCTAAAGCACTGGGTCTACACAATATTAAGGAGGACTAAATAAATGGCTACATTTAACTACGCCGAGCAATACGGCGACCAACTAGATCAAAAGATTACTGAAGGACTTGTTACAGCTACCCTAGGCGTACCACAAGTAAATTGGTAACATTCAAGTTACGCAATATCAGCATTTCGGGATTGAAGAATCACACACGTACTAAAGGATATAATGAAGGTTCTGTTACAGATGATAAAGACACATACACAATGGGTCAAGATCGTGATATTGAATTCTTCATCGATAGACAAGATGTGGATGAAACACATCAAGAATTAGCAATGGCTAATATTTCCACCTCATTCATTACTGAACACGTTCAACCAGAATTGGATTCTTACAGATTTTCAAAGATGGTTAAAAATACCGCATTAATGGAACGCTTTCAACAGATACTTTTGAGATCACAATACTTGATTAGGAACACGTCATATTTTGCTAATACATATTTTTGAAATATGAACGGTCCAACCAATACGTCATCACTAAGTCTGGTTAAGCATAATTTTTATAAAAATACGTCATCAAATATGTTACTTCTAAGAAATAGCGATACAAAAGAAGTTACCCTTTCTCCTGATGCCATTGATGTTATATCCGGGGCTACATATACTGTTCAGTTTGATGGTTTCAACAATTCTAATTTAGTGGATGCAGATTTATGGTTCATAGGACATGATTACGGGAATAAAACAAATACTAATTTTCTTATTGCTGAAAAATTTAAGTTAAGTAGTTTAAAATGTGATCATGTATCATATACATTTAAGATTCCGAATAATGTCGATGCTGGTAATTTAAGATTTGATAATAATGGATCTATTACTCAAGGGTTTGACGCCGATTTATATTTAACAAATATAAAGATGGCTCAAGAAAATAAGCCCGGTCCATATTCAAAATCACTATTAGACTTTACATTGGGTACAGATACTTCTAAATGGCAGAAGCAAGAAATCTTTAAGAGTGGTTCTTGGTCCTATGCAACTTGTCCTAATGGAACAGACTTCGGAAACTTTTTGAAATCAGATACTGTTCCAGTAGGCTTTTCTATAATTAGAGATGAGAATTCGGGGCATATAGCTGACTGGAACATAATTAAAGAATCTAGTCAGTTTATTTATGGAATGACTAGCAAATCAATTGCATCAGGGGTTGATTATGTTCAAGTGTACAATGGGACATTTTCAGGCTATCAATCGACTGGCAATGATATAAAAGTAACTGGTGCAGTAGTAAATGGAACAGATTCTCCAATCGTGAATAAGAAGCTTCAAATCAAGTTACCATCACCAGAGTCACTATCAAGAATGGTCCATCAACAGGAATCGCAGGATGGAACAATAAAGGTCATATAATTGCAGGTTCCAATTCAGTACTTGTAAATGGCAGTTCGTGGAAGTCATTGACCGTTAAGAATATTAATGGGTTAGCCATGTATAGAATTACTACCGATGAGTACATTCCCAAGAGGTACACTGATTAAGCAAATATCGTTACAATTAATGGTGCTGGTGGAATCAGCTCGGTTAATCATGCCGGTGAAAAGGATATCGGTACTGAAACAAAATTTAAGGATTTATCTCGATGGAAGACAAGTGACAGGTTATATCACATTGCTGGGCGTGATTATTTCAAGGTCGCAACCGATGAGTATATAGATGCTTTCTATACAATTGGCGGTGGAAACAAGTAACTTAATAGGAAGGTATTTTTAAAACTGCACATTTTTTGCACACTTTCTATAAATCATCATTATTTATGATTGAATTATGAAGCTATTTTGCTGAACTGGTATACCATATGTTTTTGTTCTGACGGGTCCATGATATTAAGTTGCCATTCGAAATGCGTCAAATATTAAACAATATTGAGCTAGCAAAAAGCAAATTAAGTATTTTAGTATTTCATATTCTGATGGCTGTAAAGATTGATAAATAGGTATTTACAAATACTCTTGGTAAGAATATGCCTTTTGTAAACAATAGTATGTTGTTTTTTAACGATATATGATATATTTAAAGTGAAAAATTTAATAAGTTGGTTTTCAGGGCAGGGTGAAATTCCCGACCGGCGGTATAGTCCGCGACCCAGCGTTGCTGGTTGACTTGGTTAGATTCCAAGACCGATAGTAAAGTCTAGATGAAAGAAAACAGAGAGGTCTGTTTGCGTATGCCCTATTTAGGTGTATTCAAATGGACCTCTTTTCTTTTGGAGATCAGCGGGAAGGTTGATTTTATGGGAAGAAGTACGTACAAATTTCACGCAATGATAGGAGTAGCTATTTTTTCAGCGTTAGCTGCTATCATTATGTTTTTCGAGTTTCCAGTTTTGTTTTGGTTACCATTTTTGAAGGTGGATCTTAGTGATGTGGTAACTATAATTGGGACTTTTGCTTACGGTCCAATTGGAGGCAGTTTGATTGCTGTAATCAAAGCAGTTTGTCATTGGTTGATTACCGGATCAGGTGTCGCTGGAGTAATTGGCAATGGGGCAAATATTGTTGGGGGTATCTCATTGTTGCTACCATTCAATTATTTTTGGCAAAAAGGCAATAAGCCTATGGCAGTAATCGCTGGAACTTTATCAATGACAGTTGTCATGTCTGTCTTGAATTACTTTGTTGTCATGCCACTTTACATGAATGTAGTGGGGATGCAACTTAATATGAGCTTGGCAAAATATGTTGTTACAGCAGTTATTCCTTTTAATATTATTAAGGCTTTGATAATTTCTGCAGGTGTATTTGTAGTTTATCCAAGACTTAAGGGTCACTTTTTTATAAAATAATCGACAAACTGACATATTTAAGGTCATTTTATAAATCTTTAAAGAAAAATTTTAAACTTTTATGATATGCTTTAAGGGATAGAAATTAGGAGGTTGGTTTTTAATGGCCGAGAATAACGAAAACAATACTTCTGGTGGTGTTCGCATCCCTCAAACGACTGACGGTATGCAAGGTTCCGTTAGTCCTGAAGATTTAAAAAAATATAATTTAGTTCCATCTGATGGTCAAGATATTCCTGTCAATAATAGTACAAATAACGTAGAGGAAACTCCTGGTGAAAATGGCTATTCTGAACCGCAACCAGTAGAACAACCTACTAGTACTCAAGATGACATTCAGGATACTCCTGAACCAGCTGATGACATTGATCAAAGTTATGATCATTTGCAAGCTAGCAAGAATGATGGAGATCATTTAAGTCAATCTGAGTCTACTGAATCAAGTGATAATTCTAGTTCAGTTCCTCCAATCGCACCTGGTATCGTGAATAATAGTCAAAATGATTATTCACATCCAGCTGATGATACAACAAGTGAACAATCACAAGTTGAACCAGATACTGAACCTCAAGAATCTCACAAACGGGTCGAAGATGATACTGAAGAAGAAAAGCCTTGGGAAAAGAGCTTTGATTCTGATGAAGATGAAGATGGACATGTTTCACGTGCAGTAAGTAAGGGTAAGCAACGTGGTAATCATACATTGGTTGCTACATTGGTTATTGCATTAATAGTAATAATGTTTATGCCTGTTATTATTCAAGCTGTTCGTGGAAGCGGCAGTGGTAGTGATTTGGATAGTGCTCAAACTGAGAAGTCTTCGGAGAGCAAAGATAAAGCCGCCGCTAAGAAGAAAGCTGCTGAAAAGAAGAGAAAAGCCGAAGCTGCAAAGAAAAAAGCCGCTGAGAAGAAAAAGGCTGATGAAGCTGCAGCTGCTGCTAAGAAGAAGGACGAAGCTGCTAAAAAGGCCGCTGCTGAAAAAGAAGCAAGTGAAGCAAAGGCAAATGCTGAAGCTAAGGAATCTTCTTCAAACAGTTCAACAACTAATGATTCTACTAATAGTAGTTCTGATAATGCTAATAGTTCACAATCACAAACAACAGATTCAAATGAAAATAACAGTTCTACAGGATCTTCAACAACTGGCACAACTAATAATAGTAATTCTTCATCAACTACTGGTACTGACAACAGTAGTACAGCTTCATCGTATTATACTGTTAAAGCAGGAGATAACTGGTTCAGAATTGCCTATAATCACAATATGACTACAGCGCAATTACAGAACCTCAATGGTGGAGTTTCAACATTAACACCAGGTACACAACTAAGAGTTAAATAATATAATTTAAAGAAGGGTCTTAGACGATTATGTCCTAGACCCTTTTGTTAAGCAGAGAGTGAAGAAGGAGCGTTAAGACCTTGAGCATTACCTAGGCTAGTGATTGTACCAATGAAATTGGTACAATCACTAGGCGTAGTGAGCACAGAGGTCTGCTCCTTTGTAACTCGTTTAAGGCAGAGAGTGGAAAAGGTTTGCTCTTTTATAGTTTATTTAAGAAGAGTAAAAAGCAAGGATTCAAAGGGAGAAGAAACAATTATGCAAATAGCTATTGATGGACCAGCATCAGCGGGAAAAAGTACAATTGCCAAATTAATTGCAAAAAACTTGAATTTTGTCTATTGTGATACAGGTGCAATGTATCGTTCAGTTACATTGCTTGCAAAAAAGCACAATGTAGATTATGGTGATAGTTCCAGTATTTTAAAATTAATGAGTGAACATAAAATTTATTTTATCAATAAAGATGACGGACAACACGTCATGCTTGATGATGAAGACATTTCTGATGCAATCAGAACTGAAGAGATTACTAATAATGTTTCTCAAGTTTCAGCCATTAAAGAAGTACGTGAAGAGTTAGTAGAAATGCAACGTAAAATGGCTGGGGACATCGATATTGTGATGGATGGTAGAGATATCGGAACAACTGTCCTTCCTGATGCTGATGTCAAAATATTCCTTATAGCTAGTGTTGCTGTTCGTGCAGAGCGTAGATATAAAGAAAATATTGGGCGTGGAATCAACACACCATTAGATGAACTAAAAGATGAGATTGCTGCGCGCGACTACAAGGATTCACATCGCAAGATTTCACCATTGATGAAGGCTGATGATGCGATTGAAGTTGATTCCTCAAATATGAATATTGAACAAGTTGTTGATCGAATTACAGAAATTATAAATGAAAATAAATAGAGATGTAGGGAGGTAGATTTATGGCAGTTCCAGTAGTAGCTTTGGTTGGGCGTCCTAATGTAGGAAAATCAACTATTTTTAATAGAATTATCAATGAACGATTAAGTATTGTTGAAGATACACCCGGTGTAACACGTGATCGTATTTATTCACGTGCTAGTTGGTTAGGTAAGGAATTCCGTTTGATCGATACCGGTGGTATTGATATGAGTGGAGAACCCATGACCGTTCAAATCAAGAATCAAGCCGAAATTGCGATTGATGAAGCTGATGTTATTGTCTTCATCGTTAATGGTCAAAACAGTGTTACAAAAGAAGATGAGGATGTTGCTAAAATTCTTTATCGTACTAAAAAACCTGTTATTTTGGCTGTAAATAAGGCTGATAATCCAGAACAAAGAGAGAATATCTATGATTTCTATACTTTAGGTTTTGGAGATCCAAATCCAATTTCTGGTGCTCAAGGTACTGGTATTGGTGATTTGCTTGATGAAATCGTTAAGGCATTCCCAGTTGAAGATACACATGAAGAGGATGAATCAATTAAGTTTAGCTTCATTGGTCGTCCCAATGTTGGTAAGTCATCATTAGTTAATGCAATTCTTGGGGATGAGCGTGTTATTGTTTCCAATATGGAAGGTACAACTCGTGATGCCATTGATACGAAATACCATGATGATAAGCTAGACAAAGACTTTACTATGATCGATACCGCCGGTATTAGAAAACGTGGTAAAGTATACGAAAATACTGAGAAGTATTCTGTTTTGCGTGCCTTAAGTGCAATTGATAAATCAGATGTTGTTTGTTGTGTTTTGAATGCTGAGGAAGGTATTCGTGAACAAGACAAGCGTGTAGCTGGTTATGCTCATAATGCTGGTAAGGGTGTCATTATTGTTGTCAATAAATGGGATACCTTGAAAAAAGATACTCATACAATGACGGACTTTGAAAACCAAATCAGAACGGAATTTCAATATCTTGCATATGCTCCAATTCTGTTCACATCAGCTGTTAAAGGACAAAGACTTGATAAGATTCCAGAACTAGTTTCTCGAGTATATGATAACCGTGAACGTCGTATCCAATCAGCCGTTCTAAATGATCTATTGTTGCGTGCAACTTCTATTGCACCAACACCAGTTGTTAATGGTAAACGACTAAGAATTTACTACATGACACAAGTTGCGGTTCAACCGCCAACATTTGTTGTGTTTGTAAACGATAATGAACTACTTCATTTCTCATATGAACGTTTCTTGAAGAACCAATTGAGAGAGACTTTTGACTTTGAAGGTACGCCAATCAAAATTTTACCAAGAAAGCGCAAGTAGCCCTAAACGGCGGTAAAATGACCGCTTTTATAATTATAATTATAAAAAATCAAGAGATTTACACTTTTATCTGATTTTAAAGCGTAAAAGCTTGTCACAGCCCTATTGCTATGGTATTTTGATTATTGGAATGATGAACACAGTCGTCGTTCATGTGTTCTAAAACTATATAAATCTCCGGAGGTATTACGTATGGCAAATAAAGCAGAACTTATTGATAGTGTTGCAAGTAAAACAGGTTTGACAAAGAAAGATGCAACTTCAGCAGTTGATGCTGTTTTTGAATCAATCCAAGAGAACCTTTCAGAAGGAAACAAAGTACAACTAATTGGCTTTGGTAACTTCGAAGTTCGTCAACGTGCAGCTCGTAAAGGCCGTAACCCACAAACTGGTGAAGAAATTAAGATTCCAGCAAGCAAGGTTCCAGCATTCAAGCCAGGTAAGGCATTGAAGGACTCAGTTAAATAGTTTTAATTTCGGGGGACGGTCGGATGACCGTCTTTTTTTATGCAGAGAGTGAAGAAAGCCGGTAAATTTTGAGTACTGTCTAAGATAATTGATAGGCATAAAGTGACTTATCAATTATCTGTAGCAGGCACAGAAATTTGGCTTTCGTAACTCGTTTATGCAGAGAGTGCAATAATAAATACAAAACAATGAATCAAATAAACGGAGGAATTAACTTTGACTAAAGCAGACGAAGTAATGGACACAATTGATGATGGAGATTTTTCAAACGTAGATAATTTGATCAATCAATCATTACAACAAGACGACGACCAAACACAATTTTCTTTGGCTGAAACACTGATGAGCCGTGGACTCTCAGTACAAGCCAAAACAATTTATGAACACTTATTACAATTTTATCCAGATGAAGGACAAATTCTTTCTAGACTTGCGGAAATAGCAGTTTCAGATGGTGATTCTGATCAGGCACTAGATTATATTTCTCAAATTGGACCTGACTCACCAGCTTATGCGGAGAACTTACTGGTATCAGCCGATATTTATCAATCACAGGGATTGTACGAAGTTAGTGAGCAAAAGTTATTGACTGGTATTAGAAGTTTCCCAGATGAAGATGTCTTCAAATTTGCAATTGCAGAGTTGTATTTTGATGAGAATCTCTTCAGCAAGGCCCTAACGTACTATGACATGCTTTTAGATGCAGGTATTGACAATTACTCTGGAATCTCAATTGTGCTTCGTAAGGCCAGTTCTTTGGCTGGTGATGGTCAATATGAGGAAGCAATTACTGAATTTGAGAAGCTTAATGCAATTGAATTAAATGAAGATGCACAATATCAATTAGGATTTTTGTATAATCAAGTAAAGGATTATAATAAATCTATCCAAACATTGGAAAAACTGCTTGAGTTGAATCATGATTATCCAACCGCCTATGCTATTCTGGCTGATGATTATTTGAATATTAAGAAGAATGACGATGCCTTCAAGTATGCCCAATTAGGGCTTAATCTTAATGAGCTTGATGAGAGACTTTATCAAATTGCGTTTGATGCTGGGGTATCAGAGCAACCTGATGAGGCTTTGAGCATTATTCAAAAGGGTATTAAGACTGTTGAAACACCACTTCCATTGATTATTCGTTTAAGCGATTTCTATGTTACTCAAGGTCAATATAAAAATAACTTGGACTTATTAAGTGGTGTTGATATTAACGGAAATCCAAAATTAACTTGGAACTTGGCCAAGTCATACTTTGAAACGGATGATTTAGCTAAAGCACAAGAGAATATTTTGCTGGTGCTTGATGAATACAAGGATAACTTGGACTATTTAACAGATGTTATTGAAATATTGCGTAGTAGTGGTGATCGTGACGCACTTAAAGCAGCTTTAACATTGTATTTGAAACAAGACCCTGATAATTCTGAAATGCAGGATTTAATGGATCAAATCTAATTTTGTGAGGTAATTACATGCGTATTGAACAACTTCCTTCCGACTTTAAAAAGGCATTGCCGGTTTTAGAAGAAATAGAAAAAGCAGGGTTTGAGGCCTACTTCGTTGGGGGAAGTGTGCGCGATCACATTTTAGGCTTGTCGATCCATGATGTAGATATTGCTACAAGTGCGTATCCAGAAGAAATAAAAACCATTTTTAAACGTACGGTCGATACAGGAATTCAACATGGAACTGTGACGGTATTATTTAATGAAGATTCCTATGAGATCACAACTTTTAGAACTGAATCAGGATATCAAGATTTTAGACGTCCTGACTCAGTTACTTTTGTGCGTTCATTAGAAGATGATTTGAAACGTCGTGATTTTACGATTAATGCGTTGGCTGTCGATCGTAACGGTGATGTTATTGATAAGTTTGATGGATTAACTGATCTTAATAAACGGGTCATTAGAGCAGTAGGTAAAGCGGAAGAAAGATTTCATGAAGATGCGCTGCGTATGATGAGAGCTGTTAGATTTCAGTCACAATTGGATTTTACGGTTGAAGAACAAACCGCTAAAGCAATCAAAGACAATGCTCATTTACTTGAAAAAATTGCCGTGGAGCGTATTCGTGAAGAATTCATCAAATTAATGCTCGGCAGAGCCTGGCAAATTGGATTTGCCGACTTCTTAAAATTAGACTTGTCGGAGTATTGTCCATCTTTTAAAGGACAACGGAATAATTTGGAGAAGCTACTAGACTTAGATAATGAATTATTTGTTGACGAGGAAGCCGCATGGACAGCTATTGGCTATGTGATGAACTTGGAGCCTAATCAGTTCAATAAGATGCTTCGTAATTGGAAGGTATCCAATAAATCACGTGAGACCAGTGTCGCTACTGATAAAATGATTAGACACTTTAAGGATGGTAATTTTGATGTCTGGGATATTTATCGTTTAGGCGTAGATAATTTTGACCGTGTTAAGAGTTTGTGTCGCTTATTTGATATTGAATTTGATGATGCCAATTTAACTCAAAAAGTAGTAAATATTCCAATAAAATCTAGCCGTGATTTGGCAATTACGGGTAACGATATTATCAAGATATTGGGTATCAAACCAGGTCCAAAAATTGGAAATTACATGTCTGATATAGAGCATAAGGTCGTGGAAGGAACCGTTTACAACAATTTTGATAAATTGAAGGAATATTTGTTAAGCAAATGAGGTTGCTGTGTTATCATTGCATTATAAGTAATTTAGTATTCGAAAGGGTGGTAATATGACAAAACATGTTTTCAAAGAATTAAAATTCTACTTTAGAAATGATGATACTTGGACAGTTAACCACGGTGAAATGAGTGATGTATGGATTGCTCGTGTAACAACAAGTTATGGACGTATCGAGGGTGGACGTATGCAAGAAATTCACCCATGCAAACGTTTCAGAATTGAGATTTTACCTGAAGCCGATTACATCAAAGACACTGACGTTTCAACAGCTGCTATGGCTGATGGAATGTTCAACCGTGTAATTAAGTATCAAGATATTGAAAAATGTGATCTTGTCTTTGAAGATGATGAAGATAAGGAACCAATGCAAATCTTCTTCCCATTCAAACAAAAAGATGCTGAAGGATTAGATAATGTTTATCAAACTTCAGCCATCTCAAGTAAGACTGGTAATTTGTACATTGCTATCGACAGTGATCATACTGTTTTTGATATCTATAACAAGGATTTATAGAATTATAAAAAACCGCTATCTTTTCTGGATAGCGGTTTTTTGCTGTCATTTGATATAATATAGAACTATATGTGACAAATCTGAAATACGTGGTGAAATTATTTGAAAACATTAAATATCACAAATGCATACAAATCTTTTGGTGAAAGAACTCTTTTTAAAGATGTAACTTTTACTATTGGTGAAGGAGATCGAATTGGATTACTTGGACTTAACGGTGCAGGTAAGACAACCTTATTGGATGGAATCGTTAATCCGGAAGATTTAAACTCGATAGGAATTGAAAAACCTAAGAATTACAAAATTACTTATTTGACACAGCAACCAGAGCTGGATGAAAAATTGTCAGTTATTGATGCTGTTTTTGCCGGAAGCGGTGAAAAATTTCAATTAATCAGAAAATATGAACGAGCATTGACTAAATTCAATGCCAATTCTACTGATACACAAATTCAAAATGAATTCTTTAAATTGCAAGAACAAATGAATGCCGCTGAAGCTTGGCAAATGGAATCAGATGTTAAGTCGATTTTGAATAAACTTGGAATTACTGAGTTGGATAAGAAAATTGAACAATTATCTGGTGGCCAGCAGAGACGTGTTGCATTAGCACAAACTTTGATTTCAGACTCTGATTTATTGATACTTGATGAACCTACCAACCATTTGGATTACGAAGCAATTGACTGGTTAGAGGGTTATTTGAACAAATATAAGGGATCGGTATTATTTGTTACCCATGATCGTTATTTCTTGAATACTGTTGCAACTAGAATTTTTGAGTTGGAAAACCGTAATGTGACTGAATATGATGGTAATTATGAAAAGTATTTGTCACAAAAAGCGGCTAAAGAAGAAATCTATGCTTCTGAGCAGCATCATAAAACTCAGATGTATAAGAAAGAATTAGATTGGATGCGTGCTGGTGTTAAAGCACGTGGTACGAAGCAACAAGCACGTATTGATCGATTTAAGGGTTTGAAAGCCGATCTTCAAGATAAGCCAGACGTTCAACAGGATATGTCAATTGACATTGCTCAACAAAGATTGGGAAATGATGTCTTTGATATTAAGGATGCTAATCTACAGTTTGATAATAAAAAAATCATCGATAACTTTAGTTATCTAATAACTAAGGGAGATAGAATTGGTGTTACTGGTTCTAATGGATCAGGTAAAACAACTTTTTTGAATACTATAACAGGTAAGATTCCTTTGGACTCTGGGAATATTAAAACTGGGCAGACAGTTAAGATTGGATATTATACTCAGTATACTGAAGATATGGATCCTGATAAGCGTGTAATAATCTATTTGGAAGGTATTGGTCAAAATGTCAGAAACACTGACGGAGAGCGTATGTCTGCTTCTCAGTTGTTGGATACTTTCAAGTTTGATCATCAAATGCAGAGTGCCTTTATTCGTGAGTTATCTGGTGGTGAAAAGCGTCGATTGTACTTACTATCGATTTTGATGAATCAACCTAATGTTCTACTACTTGACGAACCGACAAATAACTTGGATATTGAGACTTTGACGATTCTTGAAAATTACCTAGAAAGCTTTAAAGGAACAGTTTTGGCTGTATCCCATGATAGATATTTCTTAGACAAAATTGCTGATAAGCTTTTGATTTTTGAAGGCAATGGTCAAATAAAAGAAAGCTACGATTCATACTCTGGATATCTTCAAAAGATGAATGAGCAAGAACAAGCTAAGCACCATGAAGAAAAAGAAAAGAAACAAGAAGCTGCTGTTGTTGAGAAAAAGTCTGAAGAGAAGACTAAGTTAACATATGCTGAAAAGATGGAACTAGATAAATTAGAGCCAAAGATTGAGAAGTTAGACGATGAGATTTCACAGTTAAATGATCAGTTAGCTGATGAATCTAACGGTTATCAGGATTTAATGGATTTTCAACGTGAATTAGACGAAAAGAATGCTGAAGCTGATAAGATGATGGAACGCTGGGAATATCTCAGTTCTTTTGAAGAGTAATTTTTAATTAAATCAATTTAGGAGAAAAACATGGCAAATACTAATGAACAACAATATTTGGATTTATTAAATTATGTTTTAACTGAAGGCCACAAGAAAGACGATCGTACTGGTACTGGTACTATCAGTACCTTTGGCTATCAGATGAGATTTGATTTATCGAAGTCTTTCCCACTATTAACTACTAAGAAGGTTCCATTCGGATTAATTAAGAGTGAATTGCTTTGGTTCTTACATGGTGATACTAATATTCGTTATTTGTTGGAGCATAAAAATCATATTTGGGACGAATGGGCCTTCAAGAAGTTCATTGAGAGTGAAGATTACAATGGTCCAGATATGACCGATTTTGGTAGACGTAGTTTGGTAGATGAGGACTTTGCTAAAGAATACAAAGTTCAAAAATCAGCTTTTGATACAAAGATTCTTGAAGATGACGATTTTGCTAACAAATATGGTGATCTCGGATTAGTATACGGCTCACAATGGCGTCACTGGCAAAAACGTGACGGTGGATTCATCGATCAAATTGCTAATGTGATCGAACAAATTAAGACGACACCAGATTCTAGACGTATGATCGTTAGTGCATGGAATCCTGAAGATGTGCCAACCATGGCTTTACCTCCTTGCCATACAATGTTCCAATTCTATGTTAATGATGGTAAGTTATCATGCCAGTTATATCAAAGAAGTGGTGACCTGTTCTTAGGTGTTCCGTTTAACATTGCCAGTTATGCATTATTGACACACTTAGTTGCCAGAGAGACTGGATTAGAGGTTGGAGACTTTGTCCATACTCTAGGGGATGCTCATATTTATTTGAATCATATTGAACAAGTTAAGACACAATTAGCAAGGGAACCACATGCTGGTCCAACTTTGGAGATAAATTCAGACAAGAGTATGTTTGATCTTGATACAACAGATATCAAAGTTACTGGATATGATCCAGAACCAGCAATTAAGGCTCCTGTAGCCGTTTAGACTTGAGAGGTTATTTTAAATGATAATAAGTTTTGTTTGGGCAGAAGACAGTAAGCATGTCATAGGTAAGGATGGCAAATTGCCATGGAAACTACCAAATGATATGAAAAGGTTTAAAGACGTAACTACTGGTCATCCCATTGTCATGGGACGCAAGACCTATGAGAGTTTTCCTAATGGACCATTGCCAAATCGTTTGAATATTGTTTTATCTCGAAATAGGGACTATCAAGTACCAGATGGCGTTGTTCTGTTGGCGGATAAGTCACAGTTATGTGATTACGTTAATCCTGATGATGAGGTCATGGTAATTGGTGGCAGCACGATCTTTGAAATGTTCAAGGATGATGTTGATAAGCTTTATTTGACGAAAATTGACTATGATTTTGGTGGCGATACGTTTATGACCGCTATTGATTATAGCAAGTTTGATTTAATTGAAAAAAAAGAAGGTGTTATGGATGATAAGAATATCTATCCATACACCTTCGAGACACTTCAAAGACATAATTAATTGACGTAGAAATATACTGCAAAATACATTAGTGCGGTACCGATCATTACAAAAATATGGAAAATAACGTGAACGTATTTCAGATTCTTCAATAGGTAGATACAAGCTCCAATAGTGAAGGCAAGACCTCCAGCAACTAATAGCCAAATACCAGTACTACCAATTGCTTCATACAATGGTTTCATGGCAACGATTATTGCCCAACCCATTAGGATATATAATAGGGTCTCGAAGAACTTGAATTTACCGACATTGAATATTTTCCAAAGTATTCCGAATATTGCTAGTATCCAAATGATTGCGAGTATTACAATACCAAATGCAGACCCTCTAAGGGCAATCAGGCAAAATGGAGTGTAAGTACCAGCAATCATCAAAAAAATGGAGCTGTGGTCAAATATTTGGAAGACATGTTTTGCTTTTGTGAAATAAAGACTATGGAACAGTGTTGAACTCAGATAAAGGAAAAACAGGGTGAAGGCATATATGAAATATGCTGTAATTTCTAGTGGGTCACCATTGTTGAATCCTTTTATAAGTAAGAATACTGCACCGATGACTGCTAATATGATTCCAATTCCGTGCGTTATTGCGCTAAAAATTTCATTTTTGATAATATATCTACGTGTAAATGTTCTGACCTTTTTACTCAACTTTAAGACCAACTTTCTATTGTAACTGATTACATTTTAACGTATAAGTTGGAACTAAACTAACATTAAATGATTCTTTGATTATTAAAAATATTGAATAACCAATGAACTTCTAAGAATTCGCTTAGGAGTTCATTTTTATTTTCAATATTTGTGATAAGTATAATATAATAGAAAAAGATGTTAAAAAATATGAATTAGTTTTTGAAACTTTGGAAATTAATTCGAACGTTATTTTTTGAAAAGGTTTTAAACGTTGATACATCAATAAGATTTAATATAGCAGTGTAAATCTGTTATAATTTAGTCAACAATAATGAAAACCCTATGAAAGAGGGATAAAATGAGTAAAGTTAAGATCCTTACCGACTCGTCGGTACAAATAACTCCAGAAGAAATCAAGGAATACGGCATTGGAGTAGTTCCACTTACAATTAATATCGATGGCAAGACATACACGGATGGCGTTGATATCACGCGTGAAGAATTTGTTAGAGAAATGGATTCTTCAAATGAATTACCAAAAACTTCACAACCCTCTATTGGTACATTTATGAGTATAATTGATGACGTTCCTGCGGACTATACGGATATCTTGTCATTAAATATGACTGAAGCTATTAGTGGTACCGTGAATGCTGCACGTCAGGTTGCAGAGATGACTGACCGTCATATGGAAGTGGTCGATACAGAGTTCACTGATCGTGCATTGGCATTCCAAGTCATTCACGCCGCTAAACTTGCTCAAGAGGGTAAGTCTATTGATGAAATTAAAGAGGCAATTCAAAAAGTTCGTGATCATACGTACTTGTACATGGGTGTAACAAGTATTGAAAATATCTTGCGTGGTGGTCGTCTAAGCAGATTTGCCGGTACACTTTCGACTTTGTTGAATATTCATCTTGTTTTAACATTGAAGAACAATAGTTTGGACATTGCCAAACGTGGTCGTGGACATAAGACAATTGAAAAGTATATGAATAATGTCATGGAAGAAGTTAAGAGTCTTGAAAATATCAAGGCAATTGGTATTTCATATGTTGATAAAATGGATTATGTAAATGAATTGAAGGATAAATTGAAAGAGATAGTGCCTGATGTTCCTCTATTGATCAGAGTAACAAGCCCAGTTATTGCTACACATGCTGGATCAGGAGCTTTTGCAATCGAATTCTATACAGAGTAAACTTAGTAAAAGCTGATGAAAAAACATCAGCTTTTTTTGAAAGATGGATTAGTATATGAAGAAAAAAAATATTTGGATTACTATAATTATTGTTATTTTAGTAGCAATTGGCGGTGGATTGGGTTATTATTTTACTCAATCTAAAACTAATGAACAGACTAAGACTGGTAATAAGGTTGAACAGGTTTCAGTTAAGAAGAAAAAGAAAAAAGTTGTTCAGAAAAAAAGTGAAATTAACATTGTTGCAGTTGGTGATTCATTGACACAAGGAGTTGGTGATTCATTGACACAAGGAGTTGGTGATTCTAAGTCTGTTGGTGGCGGATATGTGACTCGTCTAAAACAAGATGTTGCAAAGAAATACAAAGTAAAGACTAATGCGTATAACTATGGTGTTTCTGGTGATACAAGTAATCAAATAATGACTAGGATCCAAAATGATGACAAGATGCACAAGGATTTGCCAAAGGCTGATATTATTACTGTTACAGTTGGTGGAAATGACTTTATGCATTTGCTTAAGCGTAAAGGATTAGATTTGACTGAGTCAGATATTACCACTGAACAAGGTCAATTTGATGAAAGATTGAAACAATTATTATCAGATATCAGAAGTTACAATAAGGATGCTCCTATTTATTTAATAGGTATATATAACCCATTTAGTATTTACTTATCCAATGTTAAGTACGCCAAAACGGCGTTTATCAATTGGAATAAGGCATCAGCTCAAGTTGCAGAGGGCTATAACGATACTTACTTTATCAATATTAATGATTTGTATCAGCCAAGTGACAAAGTGTTGAAAGAAAAGGGAACTAATCCATACCTTTATACCGGGGACCACTTCCATCCAAATGGCAAGGGGTACGATATGATGACTGAACAAGTCTTTGACGAGGTAAGCAAAACAACGAAGGAATGGCTGATTAAATAGTTATGAAGAAAAGAAATTATTGGAAATATGCATTTTTAGCTCTAGTAGCAGTTTTGGTGGTTGGTGTTGGAATCTTAGGAACAAAGATTTTTAGCTCTTCTAGTGAAACTTATCAAGTGTCATCAAAAATTGAGTCACAGAACGATAAGGTTTTTACAGTTGATATGAACAAGAGCGAAGCTAATAAAATGGCTCAGTATTATTTGAAGAATACATTGAATGATGGCAAAACTGAATATCAATTAAAACTTAAAAAAGATGCTGAACTTACTGGTGCAATTGCGTTCCTAGGTTCTAAGATCCATTTCACATTGGTTATGTCTCCATATGCCAAAACTAATGGGGATGTTCTTTTGAAAGCAAAGGATATTAGAATTGGCGAATTGTCATTGCCAATCAAATTCGTTATGAATTATATTAACAATAGCTTCAAGATTCCTGATTGGGTCAGTGTTAATAGCAAGGATGAAACTATTCTTTTGAAGTTTACTAAGTTCACGACAAAAGAAGGTTATGGTATTCGTGCTAAGAAGATTGATCTGAAGAATGATAAATTGTCGTTTGATATTATGAATAATAAAATAACAAGTAAACAGTAATTAGGAGGAGCAATGAGGCGAAGTTTTTATGAATTTTTGATGACATTAAGAAATGTCAACAGTAGTGAGCCGGAAGCTGAATTCGCAAATAATGCTCATCGGGATCAATCATTTCCTAAGCAAGAAACAGATTATGAGAAGATCTCAAATTATTTGGAATTAAATGCCGGTTATTTACCAAGCATGACCATCTTTGATGAAGCGTACCAAAAGTATCAAGACACAGACAGAAAATAGGTGATAAATATGGCGTTACAATGGTATCCGGGACATATGAATAAGGCAAAGAATCAAGTGCAGGATCGACTTAAGTTGGTTGATATTGTACTAGAAATTGTGGATGCACGACTTCCTTTTAGTTCAAGGAACCCAGTTTTGGAACAGATTATTGATCAAAAAAAGCACATTATTATTTTGAACAAATCTGACTTGGCTGATCCTAAACTAACAAGTGACTGGAAACTGAGTTTTGAGCAAGAAGGCATACGTTCAGTTGAATTGGATGCAAAACACAATAAAGGATTGGGTAAGATCAATGATCTGATACATTCTGAATTGGCCGATAAAATTGAAAAGTACGAGAATAATGGTGTAAAAAATTACCGTATCAAGGCAATGTGCATTGGAATTCCCAACGTTGGTAAGTCAACTATCCTGAATAGAATCGTTGGAAAAAACGTTGCTGTTACTGGTAATAAACCAGGTGTTACTAAGAATCAAAATTGGTTAAAGACTAAGTATGATATTGATCTATTGGACACACCAGGAATCCTTTGGCCAAAAATTGATGATCCTAAAGTTGGAATGAAGCTTGCATTATCTGGAGCTATCAAGGATAAAATCTATGCTCCTGACGATGTTGCTATTTATGCTTTGAACTTTCTAGAGGCACATTATTTAGAGAGATTACAAGAGACATATGGTTTAGACAAGAGTGATCTGTTCGATCATACAACACCAGAATTGTTGATGCATTTGACCGAAAAACTTGGATATAAAGAAGACTATGAACGTGCTTCAAGACGTATTATTGAGGATGTTCGTAAACTGAAACTTGGTCGTGTGACATTTGATGTACCAGGTGAGTTCTATGAAGAATAAAATGACGATCAAGGATGTCAAGAGTCTACTGAGCCAAGAACTTGGTTCAGTAGATGACGATACCCTTGTTTTGTTGCGCTCTGATGAACGTAGTGGTGTACAAAAATTATTAACGCAATATTATAAAAAAATCGAGCAACAAAAAGAACTTATTGATAAGTTCCATAATAAAGAGTTCTTAGAACGTGACTATTGGAATCACGGTCTATACGTTGCTGGTGTGGATGAAGTTGGACGTGGCCCTCTTGCTGGTCCAGTAGTTACAGCGGCTGTTATTTTACCACCAGATAATACTCTGTACGAAGTTGATGATTCTAAGAAGTTGACGGCAAAAAAACGTGACGTACTTTATCGACAAATTTGTGAGCAAGCAATTGATATTTCTATTGGTGTTGGAAGTCCACAATTGATCGATCAAGAGAATATTTATCATGCTACCGAGTTAGTCATGAAAGATGCAATCGACAGATTGTACTTAAAACCCAATCATATCCTGGTAGATGCAATGACGATACCAGTTAACATTGGCCAAACTAAATTGATCAAGGGTGATTCTAAGTCATTGAGTATTGGTGCGGCCAGTATTGTTGCTAAAGTATCAAGAGATAGATTAATGGCTGCTTATGACAAGTTGTATCCTGAATTTGGATTTTTGAAGAATGATGGATATGGTACCAAAGAACATTTGCAAGCATTGGACAAATATGGTCGTACGCCAATTCATCGGATGAGTTTTTCACCAGTCCGTAATACAAATAAGTTATATCAAACACCATTTTCGTAATTTAATTATGAAAGTGGTGTTTTTATATGATGAATGAATTAACAAGAGTTTTAATAAAATGTCGATTAACGATGATGATTTCGAATCAGGAAATGTTAAAAATTGTTAAATTGTCACTGAATAGTGATAATCTGGAACAAGATGCTTTTTTGATGCTTAAAGGATTCTGGAAGCTGGAAAAATATAACCAGTTTCTACTATTATTTAGGCAGCAAAATGTGTCAGGTATTCAAGCAATAAATTATTTGGAAGATGCATATCCTGAGAGATTAAGAGAGATATATAACCCTCCTGCCTTGCTATTTTATCGTGGAAATATTAGTCTGTTACAAACTGATTGTGTGGCAATAGTTGGTGCTAGAGAAGCTACTGAGTACAGCTATCGTTGTATTAATGGACTTGTACCAAGGATTGTAGACCGTTATACTATTGTAAGCGGTTTGGCTAAGGGAGTTGACGGCTGGGCTCATCAGGCAACCTTGAAAAGTCATGGCAAAACTATTGCTGTGATCGGTAATAGCCTTGAGGATTTCTATCCGTCAGTTAATAAACAACTTCAAATGAAAATTTTTGAATTTGGGGTGGTTATTAGTGAATATCCACCGGGATGTCACATTCAAAGGTGGCATTTCCCACAGCGAAACCGTATAATCGCAGGTATTAGTCAACGGACGGTCGTAACCGAGGCGAAAGAACGCAGCGGATCGTTGATTACTGCTGAATTAGCAATGCAAGAGGGCAGAGATGTTTATGCAATACCTGGTAAGATTGACGAAAGTTCGTCAAAAGGGTGCAATAAACTGATTGAAGAAGGTGCAATTCCACTGATTAATTTTAGTGATTTTTAGATAACGCTTTCCCAAATCAGTAATTAAATGTATCATTTGAATTGACAAATTTATAAATTATAAATATTATATTGAACAGTTTCCTAATTGATTCATTTCAGAAAGGAGCACTTTGCGTGCCAGCGAAACAAAAGAATTTGGTGATCGTTGAATCACCTTCAAAAGCAAAAACAATTGAAAAATATTTGGGACGTAATTATCACGTTGTAGCTAGTTTGGGACATGTTAGAGATTTACCTAAGAGTCAAATGGGTGTTGATATCGAACATGACTACGAACCTAAGTACATCTCTATTCGTGGTAAAGGTCCTGTTATTAAAGATTTAAAGAAAGAGGCTAAAAAAGCCAAACGAGTTTATCTGGCAGCCGATCCGGATCGTGAAGGAGAAGCTATTGCTTGGCATGTTTCCCATTTATTGGGACTTGATGTCAACGGAGATAATCGTGTTGTATTTAATGAAATTACAAAGGATACAGTTAAGCAAGCATTTAAGACACCTCGTAGCATTGATATGAACCTAGTTGATGCACAACAGGCTCGTCGTGTGCTTGATAGATTGGTTGGTTATTCTATTTCACCAATTCTTTGGGCAAAAGTTAAAAAAGGTTTGAGTGCTGGACGTGTTCAGTCAATCGCCTTGAAACTTGTCATTGAACGTGAAAAAGAAATTAAGAAGTTCGTTCCTGAAGAATATTGGACTATTGAATCAACCTTTAAGTATAATAAGGATAAGTTCAAAGCTAATTTCTATGGTGTTGATCACAAGAAGGCTGAACTAAAGAACAATGATCAAGTTCAAGAAATCCTTGGCAAAATCAATAAAGAAGACGACTTTGATATTGAAAAAGTAACCAAAAAAGAACGTAAGAGATTCCCTGCAGCTCCATTTACGACTAGTTCACTTCAACAGGAAGCTAACCGTAAGCTCAATTACAAAACTAGAAAAACGATGATGATTGCTCAGCAATTATATGAAGGAATCAATCTTGGTAGAAAAGAAGGTACGGTAGGTTTAATTACTTATATGCGTACCGATTCCAAGCGTATTTCAAAAGTTGCTCAAGCAGAAGCATCAGAATTCATTCATAAAGAATATGGTGAACCATTCGCAGCTGTTAAGATGCGTAAGGATAAGAACCAAGAAGGTGCACAAGATGCCCATGAAGCTATTCGTCCATCTTCTGTACTTCGTACTCCTAAATCATTAAAAGATATTTTGACACGTGATCAATTCCGTCTATATGAATTGATTTGGTCAAGATTTGTTGCCAGTCAGATGACACCAGCTGTTTATGACACAATGACAGTTGATTTGACACAAAATGGTGTAATGTTCAGAGCCAATGGTTCAAAGATCAAGTTTGAAGGTTACCGCAAGGTTTACCAAAGTACTTCAGAATCAAACAAGAAGGACAATATCCTTCCTGAATTGGCTGAGGGCGACAAGGCAAAACTTCAAGCAAACGATCCGGCTCAACATTTCACACAGCCACCTGCAAGATTCACTGAAGCTTCACTTGTTAAGGCGTTGGAAGAAAACGGCGTTGGTCGTCCATCAACTTATGCTCCAACAATTGATACCATTCAAAGACGTTATTATGTTAAATTGAACGGTAAGAGCTTTGAACCTACGGAGCTAGGTGAAATCGTTGATAATCTAATTCAAGATTACTTCCCTGATGTTGTTAATATTGATTTTACAGCTCATCTAGAAGATGAACTTGATGAAATTGAAGAAGGTAAAGAGAATTGGGTAGAGGTCGTTGACCACTACTACAAACCATTTGCCAAAGAACTTGAGTCAGCAGAGAGTAAAATTGAAAAGGTTCAAATCAAGGATGAACCAGCTGGTATGGATTGTGATATCTGTGGCGCACCTATGGTTATCAAAATGGGTCGTTATGGTAAGTTCTATGCATGTTCAAGATTCCCAGATTGTCGTAATACTAAGCCAATCGTTAAGGAGATCGGTGTAATTTGTCCTAAGTGTAAGAAGGGACAAGTTATCGAAAGAAAATCAAAGAAGAACCGTATTTTCTACGGTTGTTCAAGATATCCTGATTGTGACTTCGTTTCATGGGACAAACCAATTGGACGTGATTGTCCTAAGGATGGCCATTACTTGGTTGAAAAGAAGGTCAAGGGTGGTCGCCAAATTCTATGTCCAAATGGCGATTATGAAGAACAGGTTCAAAAATAGATGATCGAACAAGATTTGATAGACAAATTTATTGATTATTTGATGATCAATCATCATTATTCAAAAGATACTAAGAATTCATATTTAGAAGATATTAATAATTTTGTTAAATTTCTTGATAGTAATGGTGGATTCAAAGGATTTACGACGGTCAATCGTGTCGATGTCGAAACTTATCTGACTTATCTAGATGAGAAGGATTATGCTGATGAAACAGTAGCAAGAAGAATTTCAGCTTTGAGATCGTTTTATAACTTCTTGTTGCGTAATAAATTCATGAAAACAAATCCATTTGATCTGGTTCAACTTCGTCATAAAGGCCGTAAACTTCCCCGTTTCTTTTATGAAAAGGAAATGAATCAACTATTTGAAGCTGTCAAAGGTGACGATGCGCTTTCTGAAAGAAATTCGGCGTTATTAGAGTTACTATATGCTACTGGGATGCGTGTTAGTGAATGTGCCAATCTCACATTGGAACAGCTTGATTTTACTAACGGAATTGTTTTAGTACATGGTAAAGGTGACAAAGATCGCTATGTTCCCTTTGGGAGCTATGCACAAACTGCGTTAAATCGTTATATTGATGACGGCAGAAAAAAATTGATGGCCGCTACCGTGCAGGACCATCAATTTGTCTTCGTTAATAATCGTGGCAAAGGTATAACTAGTCGAGGAATTGAATACATTCTTGATCAAGTTATCAAGAAGACCAGTTTAACGGCTGACATTCACCCCCATATGATTCGTCATACTTTTGCCACCCACATGCTTGATCATGGGGCCGATTTAAGAACAGTCCAAGAATTGCTTGGACATTCTAGTTTATCGACCACACAGATTTATACGCACGTGACGATGGAGCATCTACAAAAAGACTATAAGAAATATTTTCCAAGGTAAGGAAGGTAAATAAATGACAACAATTGTTGCAGTTAAACATGATGGCCACACAGCTATTGCTGGTGATGGACAAGTTACATTGAGTGAAAAATTTATTATGAAAGGCTCAGCTCACAAGGTTAGACGTATCTTTGATGATCAAGTTATCATCGGATTCGCCGGTGGTGTTGCTGACGCTATCACATTACAAGACTGGTTAGAAAAGAAACTGAAAGCATATTCAGGTAATCTGAAACGAGCTGCAGTTGAGTTAGCTCAAGACTGGAGAAAGGACCCAACGCTTCAAAAGCTTGAGGCCATGCTTATCGCTATGGATAAAGATAGTTTGTTACTTATCTCTGGTAGTGGTGAAGTTATTGAGCCTGATGAGGATGTAGTTGCTATCGGTTCTGGTGGTAATTTTGCTCAAGCCGCTGCTATTGCAATGCAACGTCATGCTAAAGACATGGATGCTGAGCAAATGGCAGTTGAATCGATCAAGATTGCTTCGGGTATCGATATTTACACTAACGATAATATTATTTCAGACAAATTTTAAATTGGAGAGTAATAAATGGACAACATTTTAACACCTAAAGAAATAGTCGCTCAATTAGATAATTATATTATTGGACAAACTGATGCTAAAAAGGCTGTTGCGATTGCTCTATACAATCGTTATCGCCGTATGCAAGTGCCAGAAAAATTGCAACAAGAAATCACACCTAAGAACTTGTTAATGATCGGACCTACTGGTGTTGGTAAAACGGAAATAGCTAGACGTCTAGCTAAAATTGTCAAAGCACCATTTGTCAAAGTCGAGGCAACAAAATTCACTGAAGTTGGATATGTTGGTCGAGATGTAGAATCAATGGTTCGTGATTTGGTCGATGTTGCTGTTGCAATGGAAGAAAAAGAAAAAGTTGACGAAATCAGACCAGAAGTACGACGTGACGTTGACAAGAAATTGGTCAAATTACTAGTACCTGGTATTAAAAAAGAACGTAAAGAAAACAATAATAATATGGATTTCATGTCTATGTTGAACAATCTTCAAAATTCAACAAACTTACAAGATGCTTTGAACCCACAAAATGGGGATGAAGATCCTGATAGTAATGCTGATGTTACTGATGCAGTTCGTGATCAACGTCTATCCGTTAAAGAACAACTTGATAAGGGATTACTTGAAGATCATGAAGTAACCGTTAAGGTTGAAGAATCACGTAAAGTGAACCCTATGAATGATCAAATGGCTCAAATGGGTATGGACATGAGCAGTGTAATGGATTCATTGGTTCCTAAGAAGATGATCACTAGAACTTTGCCAGTCAAAGATGCTCGTGAACTCTTGATTCAACAAGAGTCAGACAAACGTGTTGACCATGACGAAATTTATCAATCAGCAATTGAACGTACTCAAAATAACGGAATTATCTTTATTGATGAGTTTGATAAGATTGCTGCTGGCAATAAGAAGACATCTGGCGAGGTATCTCGTGAAGGTGTTCAACGTGATATTCTACCTATCGTTGAAGGATCACAAATCAATACCAAATATGGTGCAGTTAATACTGACCACATTCTGTTTATTGCTTCAGGTGCTTTTGCTGAGAACAAGCCAAGTGATTTGATTGCTGAATTACAAGGACGTTTCCCAATTCGAGTTGAATTGAATGATTTGACACAAGAGGACTTCATTCAAATCCTAACAAGACCTGATAACGCTTTAACAAAACAATACGTTGCACTAACAAGAGTAGATGGCATTCATTTAACTTTTACTAAAGAATCAGTCGAAGAGATTGCAAAAATCGCTTACAACCTTAATAATACTAATCAGAACATCGGTGCCAGAAGATTGGCTACCGTTCTAGAAAAGATATTGGCAGACATTCTTTATGAAGGTCCAGATATGCAAATGGGTGATATTACAATTACTCGTGAGTATGTAAAGGAACAAGTTGGCAAAATTGCCGATGATCAGGATCTTTCGCGTTATATTCTTTAGGGGGAAAAATAATGACAATGTACGAACTTAAGAACGATTATTTAACCGTTCAAGTTAATTCCAAAGGTGCTGAATTAAGTAGCATCAAAAATGGTGAAGATATCGAATTCATCTGGCAAGCAGACTCAAATTTTTGGGGTAGACATGCACCAATCCTCTTCCCAATCGTTGGACGTTTAAAAGATGACCATTACTTTGTTGATGGTAAAGAATACAAGATGACACAACATGGTTTTGCTAGAGATCAAGAATTTACTCTTGAATCACAAGCAGATTCAAAGCTTGTTTTGACATTGACTACAAGTGATGCCAGTCTTGCTAAGTATCCATATCATTTCAAGTTAAGTGTTATTTATCAATTAGTTAAAGATACTGTTCAAATTAGCTATTTGGTTGATAATCTTGAAGACACAGAAGATATGTACTTCAATATCGGTGCTCACCCTGGCTTCTCTGTACCATTTGAAGATAATCTTAAGTTTGAGGACTTCGGTGTAAAGGTTGATCCTTCAGAAACAAGAACAACTATTCCTATAGTTGAACACCAAATCGACCTTGACGGTGAACACAAAGTTGAGAATCAAAACTTCCCAATGAATCGTGAAGAGTTCAAAGATGATGCAGTTGTATATCGTCTAAATGATCCAGCCGTTGTAACTATCGAAAGTGCTAAGTCAAACCACAAGTTAACTCTTGATACTGGTAATGCTAAGTACTTTGGTATGTGGTCAACATATCCTGACGAAGGTAAGTTCATGTGCATCGAACCATGGTGGGGACTTGCTGATAAGAAGGATAGCGACAATAACTTCAAGACCAAATATGGTGTTAATAAACTTGATCCTAGTGAACAGTTTGAGGCATATTTCAGTATTTCAATTAAATAATTAAGATAACAAAAAAACGACCAAACTAATGGTCGTTTTTTTGTTGGCGTTTATAGGCTAATCCGATTGGAACTAAATTTTCTTTACCTTTGAGCAAACGCTTGATATTGGGGATATGACGTACATATACGATAATAGTTACCACTGCCGCTGCACCAGTTAAAATCCAGTCGTGCATGAATAATGTGGCAATCGTGAACACTAGAACAGTTGTAAGACTCGCAACACTGACCATACTAGTCAAATAGACAATAAGTGCTAAACAAATGAAACAGATGGTGAATAGCAAAGGATTGTATGCTAGTAAGATACCAGCACTAGTTGCTACAGCCTTGCCACCACGGAACTTTAAGAAAATCGAGAAGACATGTCCTACGACTGCAAATATTCCGATGAAAAGGATCCAGTGACGATCTAGTCCAAAGAAGACTGGCATCAAAGCTCCTAAAGTTCCCTTTAAAATATCAAATATCAAAACTACAGTACCCGCAAAGGGTCCAAACACTCGATAAGCATTAGTAGTTCCCACGTTTCCGCTACCGTATTCGAAGATATTTTTATGGAAAAATACCTTACCAACGATATAAGCTGTCGGAAATGAGCCTATTAAATATGCTAAAATTGCACAAACGAGAAGTTTCATTATAAAAATCACTCTCTCAGTTATATTTTTTGGTATATTGTAACTCTATGGTATTTTTATATCGAATAAAAAATACCAACTCAGACATTATCTAATAAAAACACTAAAAAGTAAAAGTAATAAAAAACGAACATATGTTCCAATTGTTGCTGAAGTATGAGAACATAGTGATATAATAGTAAAATGTCGAGATTGTAATTAATAAAAAAGGAATGATATAAATGCCAAAATCATCTTATGATGATTCGTCAATCCAGATTTTGGAAGGCTTAGAGGCCGTTCGAAAGAGACCAGGTATGTACATTGGATCAACTGATTCACGTGGACTGCATCACTTGGTTTATGAGATTGTCGATAACTCAGTTGACGAAGCTCTGTCAGGATATGGAAAAGAAATAAATGTATCGATCAACCATGATAATAGTATTACGGTTGTCGATCATGGACGTGGAATGCCTACAGGGATGCACGCTAGCGGTAAACCAACAATTGAAGTTATTTTAACTGTTCTTCATGCTGGTGGTAAGTTCTCAGAAAATAGTTACAAAACGTCTGGTGGACTTCACGGTGTTGGTTCTTCTGTTGTTAATGCTTTGTCTGAATGGATGACCGTACGTGTTGTTCGTGACCACAAAGTGTATGAAGAACGTTTTGAAAATGGTGGTCATCCAGTTGGAACCTTGAAGAAGACAGGAACTACCAAAGAAGGCAATGGTACAACAATTAGTTTCAAACCAGATGCTTCTATTTTTCAAACAACCAAGTTTAACTATGATACTTTAGCTGAAAGACTACGTGAATCAGCCTTCTTACTTAAAGGGGTTAAATTCACTATTACCGATAAACGTGGTGAAGAAGAACATGGAGATGTCTTCCACTACGAAGATGGTATTCAATCTTTTGTTAAGTATTTGAATGAAGATCGAGATACCATTGGTGGCATCTTCTATATTGAAGGTGAGAATTCTGGAATTGAAATAGAGTTCTCTGGTCAATATAATGATGGTTATTCTGAGAATATTATTTCATTTGTAAATAACGTTCGTACTGCTGATGGTGGGACTCATGAATCTGGTATGAAATCTGGATTAACCAAAGCCTTTAATGACTATGCTAGAAAAGTTGGACTTTTAAAGGAAAACAGCAAGAACCTTGAAGGTAGTGATGTTCGTGAAGGACTATCAGCTATCATCTCAGTTCGTATTCCCGAAGAAATTCTTCAATTCGAAGGTCAGACAAAGGGTAAGTTAGGGACTGCTCAAGCTAGATCAGCCGTTGATCAGCTAGTTTATGAGCAGATGAGCTTTTATTTGATGGAGAATGGGGAACAGGCCCAAACTCTTGTAAAGAAGGCTCTGAAGGCGCGTGAGGCACGTGAAGCAGCCAGAAAAGCTCGTGAAACCACTCGAAATGGTAAGAAAAACAAAAAGACTGACGGTTTGTTGTCAGGTAAATTGACACCAGCACAGTCTAAAAACGCTAAAAAGAATGAACTATTCCTAGTCGAGGGTGATTCTGCCGGTGGTTCTGCTAAACAAGGTAGAGATCGTAAGTTCCAAGCAATATTACCTTTGCGTGGTAAAGTTCTGAATACTCAAAAAGCAAAACTAGAAGAAATTTACAAGAATGAAGAAATAAATACAATGATCTATACGATTGGTGCCGGTGTTGGTGCTGATTTCAAATTGGAAGATAGAAATTACGATAAGATCATCATTATGACCGATGCCGATGATGATGGTTCTCATATTCAAATATTACTTTTGACATTTTTCTATCGTTACATGAGACCACTTGTTGATGCTGGACATGTCTATATTGCATTGCCACCTTTGTATAAGCTTCAAAAAGGTAAGGGTGCGAAAACTCAAATGCAATATTGTTGGACACCTGATGAACTTCAGGCTGCCATTAAAAAGATGGGTAAAGGTTATGAATTACAGCGATTCAAGGGTCTTGGTGAAATGAACGCTGATCAGTTGTGGAATACAACTATGGATCCAGAATCAAGAATTTTAATTCGTGTAAATATTGATGATGCTGCTCTTGCTGAACGACGCGTAACCACTCTGATGGGCGATAAAGTTAAGCCTAGACGTGAATGGATCGAAAAGAACGTTCGTTTCAACGGTACAGAAGAGGGCGACAATATTTTGGAAAAAGTCGATGATACAGATCCAGTAGATAATAAAATCGTTGATGATTTATTGAATAAGGAATAGGTGATAAATTTTGGCTAACAATTCTCCTAAAATTCAAGATTTGCCATTAGAGAAAATAATGGGAGATCGTTTTGAGAGATATTCAAAATCAATTATTCAAGAGAGAGCACTCCCAGATATACGTGATGGACTAAAACCAGTACAACGAAGAATTTTGTATTCAATGTTCGTTGATGGTAATACCTTTGATAAAGGTTTTAGAAAGTCTGCCAAGGGTGTTGGTAATGTCATGGGTAATTTTCACCCCCATGGTGATTCCTCGATTTATGAAGCAATGGTTCGTTTATCTCAAGATTGGAAACTTAGAGATCCACTAATTGAAATGCACGGTAATAACGGTTCAATGGATGGTGATCCACCTGCTGCCATGCGTTATACCGAAGCAAGATTGAGTAAGATCTCAACAGAAATGCTCCGTGATATCAACAAAGAAACTGTTGATATGGAATGGAACTTTGATGATACAGAAAAAGAACCAAAAGTTTTACCTGCACGTTTTCCTAACTTATTGGTCAATGGTGCAACAGGTATTTCAGCTGGTTATGCAACAGAGATTCCACCACATAACTTAGGTGAGGTTATTGATGCGACAATCGAGTTGATCAATAATCCAGATGCGACACTTGATGATTTAATGAAGATTGTTAAAGGACCTGACTTTCCAACTGGCGGTATTCTTCAAGGTGCTGAAGGAATTCGTGAAGCATACGAGACAGGACGTGGTAAGGTTTATTTACGTTCTAAGACTTCTATTCAGGAAATTCGTGGCCACAAGTCACAAATTGTAATTACTGAGATTCCTTATGAAGTTAACAAGGCTCAATTGGTCAAGAAAATGGATGAAATGCGGGTTCTTAAAAAGGTCGATGGTATCGCCGAAGTTCGTGACGAGAGTGACCGTCAAGGCTTGTCCATCGTTGTTGAATTAAAGCGTGATGTTGATGCACAGGGAATCTTGAATTATCTATTTAAGAATACTGATCTACAAATTTCATATAACTTTAATATGGTTGCTATTGCCGACATGCGTCCACAGCAAGTTGGATTGGTACAAATACTAAAAGAATATGTTAAACATCAAGAAGACGTTGTTCTACGTCGTAGTAAGTTTGATGTTGAAAAGGCTAAAGCACGTTTGCACATTGTTGAAGGTCTTATCAAGGCTCTGTCAATATTGGACAAGGTTATTAAAACGATTCGTGGCAGTAAAAATAAATCTGATGCTAAGAATAACTTAGTTAAGGAATATAAGTTTACCGAACCACAAGCAGAAGCAATTGTTTCGTTGCAACTGTATCGTTTGACTAATACTGATGTGACAGAACTTCAAAAAGAAGATAAGCAATTGACTACTCAAATTGCGTCTTTGAATCGCATTATTAGTAATCACAATACATTGATGAATGTCATCAAAGGGGAACTTGAACATGTCCGTGATACATACGCTGATGCACGTCGTACTAAGATCGAAGCAAAAGTTGCTGAAATTGAAGTTGATACAAGTGTCTTGGTTGCAAGTGAAGATGTTCGTCTGCTAGTCAGTCATGATGGTTATGTAAAACGTAGTAGTCTTCGTTCATATCAAGCTTCTGATAATGGAGATAACGGTCTTAAGGATGAAGATTATCCAATTCTAGATCAAGAAGTTAATACGCTAGATCATTTGTTTATCTTTACTGATAAGGGAAATATGATTTATCGTCAAATCTTTGAAGTTGATGATAATCGCTGGAAAGATACAGGATCGCATTTGTCACAAGAAATCGGTTTGGCAAATGATGAGTCAATACTTAAGGCATTCGTATTCAAATCACTTGAAGAAAAGGGTAACTTCTTGATTGGAACAAGTGAGAATTATATCAAGCAGGTTGCCTTCAGTGATTTACTTCCAGGTAGAACCTATAAGTCACGTGCCAGTCGATATAGTAAGCTGAAGACTGATGATGCTAAGGTAATGAATGTTTACTTCGTTCCAGATGGAATCATGGGACAAGTTTATGTATTTACCGAACATTCATATGCATCAGCTTTTCCACTTGATGAGGTTCCGGTTGTTGGTAGTAAGGCAGTTGGTGTTAAGTTCGTTAGTCTAAAAGATGATGATAAGATCGCTGGATATTTCTTGACAACTGATGAAAATGACAAGATTGCCCTATTGACACAACGTGGATCATATAAACAAATGAAGTTATCAGAGATTCCATCAACTAGTCGTGCTAGACGTGGTGTATTGACACTACGCGAATTAAAACGTGCTCCACATCGTGTTTCATTAGTAACTAATATTACTGGCGATGAGAAGTTATCAGTAGTAACAGATACAAACAAGGTTATCGATTTGGACGAAGGTTCGCATCAAAACGCCGATAGATATTCAAATGGTTCGTTTGTAATGGATCCAGAAACAGATGGTAATCCGATCAGATTTGTGAAAGATGTAATTGAAAAGTAATTTAAAATATCAACATATTTTCATATTTGTATAGTATTATTAATGCATAGTATTAGTAATATCTTTTCACAATGATTAGGAGGACGTCTTATTGTTAGACGAAAAATCAAGACGCGTATTTAGTTCAAAAGCACTGAACTATTTTGACGAATTAACGAAGAATATGAGCTACACAAAAACTGCTCAATCTTTAGGAATTACCCAGCCTGCTTTGACTCAGCAAATTAAAAAGATTGAACGAGTAGTAGGTGTTCCATTATTTTATAGCATGGGTAAGAAAATCTATCTGACTGATGCTGGTACTTCATTGTTGAAGGCAACACACGAAATTTTTGATGTCATTAATTCAGTAACAGATCAGATTCAACAAGAATCTTCTGATAAATCCGGTACGATTAGTATTGGTTTGTTGTCGACCGCCGAATCAATGGTTATTGAAGATTTTATCGTTGAATATAATCGAATTAATCCCAATGTCGAAATTGATCTTAATCTTTTAACACGTAAAGAAATCTGGGATCACATCGAGAATAATCGAATTGATCTCGCAATTATGTATTTACCAGATAAAAACATTAAAAATTGGAAGATTTACAAGTCAAAGAAGATTATTAATGACAATATTGTCTTGGTACATAATAACGAGAAGATTTATAAAAAGGGTATCGCCAATTATAGGGATGCAATCGAGAAACCATGGGCTGCTTATGTTAAAGATTATTATCTATCTGACCTATTACAGGAAAGATTTAGAAATGCTTTAGTTGATCAGCCACAGGTTATTGCTCGTTTTTCATCTCCATATCAATTATTGAAGTTTGCTCAAGGATCAGATGATGTTTATACGGTTTTACCGTTAAGTTTTTGTATAGCACATGCATCAATGTTTAAACTTTATCAAACTCCACTTGAACCTGCGGTATCAAGTGAATTATCATTTGTATATCGAGAAGATAAAGAAAAGATTCCTCGAATAAAGGAATTTCTCTGCGAGTGGGATAATTTCTTGAATGATAAGAATTATATCGATCGTTTAAAATCTTCTAGATAAAATAAAAAAGGGGAAATTAAGAATGACTAAGGAAAAAGAATTAGTTTTTGGACACAAAAATCCTGATACAGATGCTGTTGTTGCAGCTATCTCATATTCACACCTACAAAATGAATTAGGTTTTAATACTGAAGCTGTTGCTTTGGGTGAACCTAACGAAGAGACAAAGTATGTCTTCGATAAGTTTGATTACAAGTATCCACGTGTTGTCACAGCTGCTAATGGTGAAGTTAAGAAAGTTATGCTTGTTGACCACAATGAAAGCCAACAAAGCTTGGATGACATTGCTGATCTAACAGTTACTCATGTTGTTGACCACCACAGAATTGCTAACTTTGAAACTGCTAATCCTTTATATTACCGTGCTCAACCAGTTGGTTGTACAAGTACTATCCTTTGGGAAATGTATAATGAAGAGGATGTTGAAGTACCTGGCAATTTGGCCGGATTGATGGCCTCAGCTATCATCTCAGATACACTTCTATTAAAGTCACCAACAACTACTGACGAAGATAAGGCTGCTCTTAAGAGCCTTGCTAAGACAGCTGGAATTGACTATGAATCATATGGCTTGGATATGCTTAAAGCAGGTACAAACCTTGATAGTAAGTCAACTAAAGAATTGATCGACATGGATGCTAAGAGCTTTGAAATGAACGGTAAGAACGTTCGTATCGCTCAAGTAAACACTGTTGATATCGCTGATACTTTGAAGAGAGAAGCAGAATTCACTGCTGATATCAAAGCTGAAAACGAATCAGAAGGTTACAACCTATTCGTACTTCTAATCACAAACATTTTAACAAGCGATACTACCGGACTAGTATTGGGTGATGAAAATGCTGTCTCTGTTTTCGAAAGTGCCTTGAATACTAAGGTTGAAGATAACAAAGCATCATTGCCTGGCGTGGTTTCACGTAAGAAGCAAGTTGTTCCACCACTAAATGAAAAGTTTTAATAATTAATTTATGAAAGCGGATAACTTGTGAAATTACAAAAATAATTTGTGAAAAACGAATTTGTTTTGTTGAAAACGTTACCGTCAACATGTATAATATTTTACATCATCAAAACTGCTGGATTTTTATGATCTAGCAGTTTTTATGTTGTTGTTTTTATTTTACAAAAGGGAGTTTTTCGATGAGTGCATTAAATATATTAATTGGTCTTATGCCAATGATAGGTTGGGGACTTTTCCCAATCTTAACAGGTAAATTTGGCGGCAAGCCAGTTAATCAAATTCTTGGAGCTACATATGGTACTTTGATTGCCGCGGTTGTTGTAGCTTTAGCTCGTCAAACACCTATGATCGGCGGTAAAGAATTTCTATTTACGTTCCTATCTGGTGCATGTTGGTCATTAGGACAGATTCTTGTATTCTACGCTTTCTCTGAAATGGGTGTTTCAAGAACTATGCCAATTTCAACTGGATTCCAGTTAATTGGGGCATCATTATGGGGCGTTCTAGTATTGGGAGAATGGTCTTCAAGTAGTGCAAAGATGATTGGTTTCTTCTCAATCGTCTTGATTATCTTCGGTGTTTGGTTAACAACATACAGTGAGAAAAAGACACCTAAGTCAGAAGGCGGTGCCAATGCCGTTAAGGGTATCTTACTTGTATTGTTCGCTGAAGTTGGTTACTTAGGTTATTCCGCATTTCCACAAGCTATTACCGTTGACGGTTTCCAAGCATTCCTACCACAAGCTTTGGGTATGGCCGTAGTTGCAACAATCTTTGCTATTGCTACTAAGAGCAATAGAGATACAAAACCATTTGCTACAAAGAGTTCTTATACAAATATTATCAGTGGATTCTTCTTTGCATTTGCTGCTCTGACATATTTGATCTCAGCTCGTCCAGATGTTAATGGTTTGGCAACAGGTTTCACACTTTCACAAATGAATGTTATCATTGCCACACTAGGTGGAGTTTATATTTTACATGAGCATAAAACACATAAAGAAATGATTTCAGTATCAGCTGGACTATTATTAGTTGTTGTTGCTGGTATTATTACAGCCTTTATTAAGTAATAAAATTGAATATTTATACAAAAACATGTCGGATAGTTTTCTGACATGTTTTTTACTATCATCAGAAGACTTCAAAGTTTAAAAGTTGACTAAACAAAAACACGTCAGATAAATATCTGGCGTGTTTTTCATATCAGGGAATTGATGGAATTTTTTAGTTGATCTATTATCGTATATTTAATTTTAAAAATTGGGAGGGGTATCATATTAATATTCATTAGTGGGAAACCACAATTAATTAAAATGATAATCTAAGGAAATATCTATCAGATAGTTTCTTTCCTATCTGATACCGTAAATATAGTACCTTTTTCAAAATTGTAAAAGATAAAAGGCTTGGAAAATCCATTTAAATTTTCATATTATTTTTAATCATTTTTATATGTGGAGTGTGGTTGAATAGGAAGGCATTGCCAATACTTTGGAAACCAAACTTCTTATAAAAGCTTTCAACGTAAGTTTGTGCTTCAATGACTATTTCTTGTTGCGGATAGATCTGTTCGATGATCTTTAGGACTTCATCAATTAGTTCTGCACCAAGTCCAGTACCACGATGATTCTTATCTGCTACTACACGCCCAAAGGTAATATGCCCGTTTTCTTTGAATATACGTGCGTATGCGACAATTTTATCTCCATCATATTTGAAAACGTGGATGGCATCGAGATCATTATCGTCAACTTCTTGATATACTCGTTCTTGCTCAACTACGAAAGTTTCAACTCTAAGGTACATCAAATCGAATAGTTCTTTAATCGTTAATTCTGAAAACCTTTTTACATTCCACATATTAATCACCATTGTTTTCAAATAAAATATTGTTAATTTTGTTAAATGCTGCATACAGTTCTTCTTGTTGAACTTGATTCAAATTTCCAATCAGATTTTGAATTTGAACATCTGAATCTTTGTCTATAAGGACCAGAAGCTTTTTGCCTTTATCAGTCAATGAAATGTTCTTAGAGCGGGCATCAGTGATTGAGGCTGTCTTTTTTATATAATCTAATTTAGTTAGCTTCTTTAAAACACGGCTCGTATAGCTGGCGTCTAGATTAAGAGTATTGGCCACGTTCATGGGGGTAGTCTCATAGCGTATAGCCATAAGTATACGTGCCTCAGGAAAGCTGAGGTCGGTGTTGAATACTTGTTTATTCATTAACCCCAGTGTATTTGTGTATTGTCGGTTAAATTTACGAATCAAACTTATTTGATTATTGTTTAACATATTTGAATTCCTTCTAACATTTAGTGGATAAAAGCCATTATATTCTTGATAATGGACTAAGTCCAGTAAAATTACAAAAAAGTGTTTGTGTTGTGACCATATAAGTTACTGGACTTGTGGCATAAACGCACAGCAAAACATAACTTTTTTTGCTTAAAACAAATAGCGTCTGTGATCCAAAATCGGATTACAGACGCTATTTTACTTAATATTCGAAAGAAGGAAATCGTTGTCACATTCTATCAAACTTATTTATAATGACGTAGCTCTGGTGGTGTGTAGCTATCGATAAAATTCTTAATTTCTGGTAACGAATCCGAGAAAAGGACTTTTTTCCGACCGCTAGGTTCTAAAAAGCCGTTTTCGACCATATTATCGAAAAACTCCATTAAAGAATCATAATAGTGATCAATATTATAAAAGATGCATGGATTGTCGTTGTCACCAATTTTTGCCCATGAGAATGCCTCAGAAATCTCTTCTAAGGTACCAGGGCCACCCGGCAGTGCAATACTAGCAATTGAGTTATTTAACATCTCACGCTTCCTAATATCCATAGTTTCGACTATATCTAATTTGGATAAGTTGGGGTGTGCTAGCTTGCGGTCATTTAATTGCTTAGTAATGATTCCATGAACGTAACCATTTTGTTCTAGGACAGAATCCGCAATGACGCCCATTAATCCATAGACACCACCGCCGTACGTTAAACCGTAGTTATTATCAACTATCCATTGGCCAAGCTTTATAGCACTATCTTTAAAAATAGGCTTGTTTCCAGCGGCAGCACCGCAGTATACAGCAATATTTTTCATCTAGTCACTTCCATCATTCATAAAATTAACTTCTCGTTTTAAACGACGATAATACAATAGTGAGGCAGTTTCAAGTGCATCTAAGGCACGTTCTTGATCTTCAGATAGATTTTTGGTACTCAGAGCCAGTAGGATGAAGGTAGTATAAAGTTTCTTAGGCGATAGATCCAATTTTGTAGCTTCACTATCTCGTTTGAGATCTCGGTGTAATGCAGGGACAGATAACAGTGGGGAATTAGCTCCTTTATTACGGCTTAAGAAGAGATTTTGATTGTTCCAGTGACTGCGAAGGGGAGTGATAAAGGCTTGGTATGATTCCAGAAACTTCTTTTCCAGTGTTGTGAAGTGTAATTGATTAAATCTAATGTAGAAGTCTGGTTCAAGTGCTTCCTTATAAGTAAAACCCTTGGATATGATCAAAATGAGTAAACGTGTATAAATACTTAAATCGGAATTCAGATATTTAGGGATGTTTTGAAACACTTCTACAGGGAAATCGTCTTGTTTTGGCACCTCAACGCTATTAATATTCAAAGTTGGTATTTCTGGCGTTCTTTTAAGACTGAAGAGATATTTGAAGTATACGTTTAGATTGCTAATGACTTTGTTGATAGTACTTGGGCTAAGCTTCAAATTTTCTAACATAAAATTCTTAAAATGCCTGACATCCATTTCATGAACATCTTTAATGTCCTCAGAAATCTTATAATCATTATTGTGCTGAATTGTATAACTGAAAAAATCATTTAGAGAATTCATATATTCAGTATGGGCACGTGCAGAAATATGACGTGTTTTCAGGTATGCATTGAAACCTGTAAGATATGGTATTTTTGACATATGAAACCTCCTTATTTACTACTTATAATTATACCGTAAACGTTGATACAAACGTATTTATAGGCACAAAAAAATCACTCATTAATTATTTGATGAGTGATTTTATAGATTAACATTGATAACTTTTTGTCCACTTGTTATATGAGCTTCGTCAAACGTACTCATTTGCAAGACATCTGTCATGTTAGTGATTATCAGCATGACCACGGGATCCTTTTTTGCTTTAGCGATAGCTTCGAGATCCATAGTTACTAAAGGCTGAGAAGTAGTTATTTTGTTACCTTCGTGAACCATAAGTTCGAAAGGCATGCCGCTTAATTCTACAGTATCAATACCTAGGTGAAGCATTATCTCTAGACCACTTTTACTTTTAAGCGAAATTGCGTGTTTGGTTGGAAAGACCATACTGACAACTCCATCTACTGGTGAAACAATATTTCCGTCGTCTGGTTCAATTGCAAAACCGTCACCCATCATTTTTTTGGCAAAGACTGGATCGTTGACTTTTTCAAGCTTTATCAAGTTGCCGGTCACGGGTGCGGCGATACTAATTTCTTTTTTTTTGGTAAATAATCCCATGTTATAACCTCACTTTTTTCTGGGAAAGAGTAGATATTAAGATAGATATGTATTAATTTATCGAGGAATGATCTTAAAGGCAGTTCCTGCATCGATATAGGACAATAGTTTCAGATCACTGGTGATAATTTCACCTAAGACATTCACACGTTGACTAGCTGGCAGGTGTCGACAGACTATTTGAACTTCTCCTGTGTATGGACCGTAATTAATATTATCCATTGTTACTGAGCCAAAGACTCGTTCAATATTGTTGGTTGGATCAAAATGGTGGCACTTCATTTTATGACTTTCAGCAAGACGTATTACATCTCTTGAGGGATCTTTTCGATTATGGAAGGTCATTTTAAATAGACAGTCGGGTACGCCTATCTTCATATTAGTCATATGTAAAGGGATGACACCATCTACAAAGAAGCTCTTAAAAGACTTACGTAGTTCAGGCCCCGAGTAAGAGTCACCAATTATTATATTATCAGTCTCAAGTTTTGATAATTCCACGGCCGCAATAAAGGGGCTCAGACTACGATGACGTTCTAGTGTTGGTAAACCTTCGTTCAGTGGATCAGAAAATGGTTTGCTTCCAGTGACGAAACCAGATGTTTTCATATGGTGTTTATGTAACCAATGATTCTTCTGAGCAAGCCAAGTTAAGTCTAGCCCTGTATTGGGATGTGGGTAGTAGTTATACCATGCATTTAATCCAAACAAATCAACATTTTGCATTTTTAAGTCATGCAAGTCTTCACTAGTGATCGTACTGGCGTTTATTGCCAGGTTTGAATTATTGATGTGAGAAATTAAACCATTAGTAAGAGCTTCATCATCTATCAACAATGTGGCATCGTTTAGAATGTCATTATCGATCAATGCATATGAATGGCAATCTACCTTCATTGTCATATGTAGTTCGAATTCTTTTGACAAATCATAGATATAATTGAGATCAGTTAAATGATCTGCTAATTTGGGGATGCAAGTAGTAGTATAAATCTCTGAAAATCCAGAGTCCTTCATGTCCTTAACATATTCTCGAAAATTATCGCTGGTTGATTGATCCAGATATACAGAGAATCCTAACATGTGTGCCTCCTTTAATGAAAACGCTTAACACATACACTATATAATATTATTTTTTTGATAATAATTCCATAAAATTTGATAATATATAGGAAATTAAACATTTTCTAGACGAAACTCGTCCGGTGTTTGATTATTTCTTTGCTTAAAGACGGTAATAAAATATGTATCACTAGAGAATCCTACTCTTAGTGCGATGCTTTTAACAGAAAGGCCGCTATTTTTTAATAGTTCCTTAGCTTTTGCCAACCGAATAGTAGTTAAGTATTGTGCTGGAGTATATCCATTCTCACGTTTGAAAACCTTTTGTAGATGGAAAGGACTACCATGACATTCCTCCGCAATCCTATCTAAGGTAAGCTTACGCTGATAGTTTGTATCTATAAAGTGTGTTATTTCATCGACCCATTCAGTATTTGGGACGTTACCTGTGGGTTGACACCTTTTACATGGGCGAAAATTTGCTGCCTGCGCTTCTTTTGCAGTTTTGAAGATCAGTACATTTTCCCTAGCGGGTTTTCTTGAATGACATGATGGTTTGCAAAATATCATAGTGGTTTTAACGCCGTAGAAGAACTTATTGTCAGCGGTGGTATCATTATTGATAATAGAATGCCATCGAGTATCTGTTAGAGGATATTTTCTCATAAGAAATACACTTTCTAGAATTTAATGACAAGATTTTTAAGTGAATTGTAGCATATACTAGGGATGTAAAAAAGTAGGTGTTGAAAATGACTAAAACAATTTATTATGAAATAAAGCAAATACATAATCACAAGTACGTGATTGCAGCAACTGCAAAAGGTTTGGCATTCGTTGGTTCACCAGATAAAGAAATATCGGAAATTTACTCTTTTTATCAACATTCCAAATTAATTGAGGATGATAAAGTGATTGCTCCTTATTATAGGCAGCTTAAAGAGTTTATGGATCATAAAAGAACTTCTTTTGAATTAAGTACAGATGTCTCCGGGACAGATTTTCAAGAACAAGTTTGGCACGCTGTTCAAGATGTACCGTATGGAAGCACATCTAATTATAGTGAAATTGCGTCTACAATTGGTCGCCCTAAGGCTGTCAGAGCAGTCGGTACAGCGATTGGTCGTAATCCAATATTGATGGTAATACCATGTCATCGAATTCTGACTAAGGATAATAAGTTGGGTGGGTTCCGTGCAGGATTAGAAATGAAGAAGGAATTGTTGGAATTGGAATCAAGTAATAAATAGAATTGAGGGAGTTAGATGAATCAATATAAAATAGCATTCTTTGATATCGATGGGACTCTAGCCGGTCATAAGACATCCGCTAATACAACTATTCTCAGTAGAATACCTGAGAGTGCTAAGCGTGCTATTAGTGAGTTGAGAGGTTCAGGTATAGAACCAGTTATTGCTACTGGAAGAAATTATGGAATGATCAAAGATATTTTAAAGGATTTAGGTGTTGACAGTTTCATTGCTAATAACGGTCGCTATGTTGTTTTTGAACACCAAACTATTGCACACGATGTTTTTGATAAGCAGCATTTGAAAGCGGTAGTTGATTACTTTTTAGAGCATAATATTGGTTTTTGTTTTGAGACGGTCGAGAAACTTTACATATATGAGAGTTCTAACTTTAAGGGTGACGGATCAATGGGATTTGAGAGAATACCTGATGGTGTGATACCAAATGATATTATCCAATTAATAGTCATGAATGATGAAGATGTTTCAGAGACTGTGCCTGTACCTGATATCAAAATGCTTAAAGTTGCAGCAAATGTTTATGATGTGACGATGAATGATTCAAGTAAGGCTATTGGTATTCAAAGAATCTTATCAAGTATGAAGATTGATCCTAGAAATACGATAGCTTTTGGAGATGAGGTCAATGATCTTCCTATGTTCAATGAGGTTGGTTTCTCCGTTGCTATGGGGGATGGTAATCCCGATGTATTAAAGGTAGCGGATTATGTTACTAATGGTGTTTACGAAGATGGTATTTGGAATGCATGCAAGAAATTAGAATTAATTTAACTTCAACGTATTGAGTTGGAGTTTTTATTTACAATTTAATTTCCGTGAAGTAAAATTTGTTTAAATAGTTAGTGAATGGTCACTCACGTTATTAAAGAAGTTAAATAGAAAGGTTCAGTTAAAATGGCAGAGGACATAGTTTTTAAAGACTTAAATGATTGGATAGAGAATAGCAAGATGCCTAATGGCAAACGCAAAGTATTATTGGCAGCGATAAAGCTTTTCTCTAAACAAGGCTATGATGGTACTTCGACGGCTGAGATTGCTACTGAATCAGGGATGAGTCAAGCTACGATTTTTAAATATTTCAAAACTAAAGACATATTATTGAAGTCTATTATTACGCCAGTTATTAAAAATCTATTGCCAGAATATGGAAGCAAATTCATTAAGGAAATATCAGAACATAGCAGTACTTTGGAACAAATGGTTCACTTTATTGTGAGAGACAGATTCGACTTCTTGGTTAGTAATAAGAATGTTGTTATGATTATAATCTCTGAATTAATGGTCAATTCAGATGTTAAGGAGTTGGGATTAAAATTCATTACTGAAAAAAAGAATGATTTTGTTAATGTTGTTTGGTCAGCTATGAAGAATACCGGTGAGTTGAGGGATGATATTGATCTGCTGTTCGTATTACGTACGATTGCTAGTCAGTTGGTGTTCTATTTTATTCAAACTCAAAAGCTACTAACTGATACTTCGTCGGACCAAATTGACTCTGAGCTTTCAAAAATTGAACAAGCAATTATTCGTGCAATTTCAAAATAATATTTCTTAGAATGCTGGTCCGTGATATGCTAGTAAATGTACTTTTTAAAATGAGGAGCATTCAAATTGGATCCGCAGTCAGTTTTGAAAGATGTCTTCGGTTACGATAATTTTCGACCGGGGCAACGAAAAATAATTAATCATGTGTTAAATGGTGATCGCACCTTAGGTATTATGCCAACTGGTGGTGGGAAGTCTGTATGTTATCAATTACCAGCAATTATGTTTGATGGATTAACATTAGTTGTTTCTCCATTGATCTCGTTGATGAAGGATCAAGTTGATAGCTTAAATGAAATGAACATTCCTGCGACCTTTATTAATAGTACCCTCGATTATCGTGATCAAGAAGAACGTATGCGCTATATTGAATCTGGTGCAGTCAAGTTACTATATGCTGCTCCAGAACGCATTGAGAACCCTGAATTTTACAGCTGGCTCACTCAACTACCAATTGACTTGGTAGCAATCGATGAAGCTCACGTTTTATCAGCTTGGGGACATGATTTTAGACCTAGTTATTTGAATATTATTAAACCACTGAATGAACTACCTAGTCAGCCGGCTTGGTTAGCGTTAACAGCAACGGCAACTAGCCGGGTACAAGATGACTTGGTTGATATCCTGAATATTCCTACAGATAATATCGTTAAAACAGGATTTGCTAGAGATAATATTGCGTTAAAAATCGAACGTGGTGTTAGTAAGTTATCCTATGTGCTGAACTATGTAAAATCACACGTTAATGAATCAGGAATTATTTATGCTGGTCGTCGTAAAGATGTTGATACCATATATGAGTATTTGAATGCACACGGAATTAAAGCCGGACGGTATCATGCCGGCCTAGATGATGATGAACGCCACCAGCAACAAGAAGATTTCTTATTTGATGAAGTTAATGTCATTGTTGCTACCAATGCGTTCGGTATGGGTATTAATAAGACCAACGTACGTTATGTGATCCACTTTACTATTCCAGGTACAATTGAAAGTTATTACCAAGAAGTGGGTAGGGCAGGGCGAGATGGTTTACCAGCAGAAGCTATTTTGTTGTATACTCCTGCAGATCTGGGATTACATAGGTTCTTTATTGACCAATCGGAAGCTGACGATGATTATAAGCAGAGTCTGGGCGAGAAATTACGTGAAATGAATCAATATGCGATGACTGAAGTATGTCTAATGCGCTATATATTGCGATATTTTGGTGAAGTAACTGATAAGAATTGTGGTCATTGTTCCAACTGCCTAGACAATAGGGAGACAACTGATGTAACCGATGATTCTCAGAAGGTCCTTAGTTGTGTAGTTAGAATGGATCAGAAGTACGGCAAGAAGGTAGTAGGTCGTGTGTTAGCAGGTAAGTCCGATGTCGCCAACGATTGGCGAAACTTTGGCAAGCTATCTACATTTGGTCTTATGCATGATTGGACGTTGAAGTCTATCAATGAGTTTATAGAATATCTGACTGCAAATGGCTATTTGATGACTACCGGTGGTCAGTATCCGTTGTTGCGACTAACCAGGAAGGGTGCTCAGGTTCTCAAGGGAGAAGCCAAAGTTGCTCGTAGGTTAGTTGTTGTTCCAACCGGACCAGTTAAAGAAATTGCTAATGATGGAACATACGATACAAACTTATTCGAAAAGCTGCGTAAGCTACGTCTCGATATTGCTCATGCTCAAGATGTACCACCATTTGTTATCTTTTCTGATAAATCACTTCGTGATATGTCTCAGAAAATGCCTGAGAATTCCAATGAATTCTTGGCAGTCAATGGTGTTGGTAACGCAAAACTTGAACGTTATGGGCAAAGATTCATCGAATCAATCAAATCTTATAAAAATGAGCAAAATACAGAAAAAGAAGAAATTAAAAATTAAATTTAAAGATTGGATATTTGAATCCAATCTTTTTTTATACGATATTGTTATTATTATTTGTAAAATTAAATGTTTTACGAAAACATAAAAAACAAAAAACAGCAAAATTTGACCAAACGTCCGACGCCCACTATACTTTAACAGACGAAACGAGATGGAAAAATGACAAGAATTGCACTATTATCAGATGTTCATGGGGATATTACAGCTCTTCAAGCTGTAATCAATGATGTTAAAAAGCAGAAAATACAAGAATCATGGTACCTCGGTGACTTATTAATGCCCGGACCAGGTACAAATGATCTGTTTGACATGTTGGATTCAGTAAATACAACCATACTTTTGCGTGGAAATTGGGATAATTTCCTATTTGAGGACGTAAGCAAGCTTACACAACGGGATTTGGACGATCCTGTGACACCTTATATATTAATGCTGATGAAATATACTCTAAACAATACTAGTTCAGCAAACCTAAAACGACTAAAGGATTCACCTATATCAACTAGTGTTGATATTAACGGATCTAGAGTTCTATTGACACATAACTTGATTCATAAGAATTACGGGCATGAGCTGCTGCCATATCAGTCACAGGCGCATTTTGACGACCTGTTCGACCATCAAGACTATGATGTGGCTGTATATGGCCATACACATCACCAAATAATGCGTACCAGCAGCAAAGACCAATTAGTTATCAATCCAGGATCAATTGGTCAACCATACACGGAAAGATTGAAATTCAGACCTGACAGACGTGCTCAGTACGCAATTATAGACATTGATCAATATGGTTACTCAAATATTGAGTTTAAAAAGGTATCATACGATATCGACTACGAGCTTGATTTAGCAAAACAAATGAATTTGCCGTATTTCGAGCTTTATAAGAAATTGTTCACTGAAGGAATTGCATATACTCACGATCAACCTGTGCTGAAGAAGTACATGGATAAGCATGGCTATAAAAGCTTAGCCATGAAGTTCTATAATGAGTTAATGAATAATAAGTAGCGTGTTTGCTGCTTTAAATTACCACTCCAACATATCAAAATAAAAAGCAACAAAGTAGTTAATTTAAGAACTATATACTAATTATTTGTATAGGAGAATA
>NZ_RHOO01000018.1 GCF_003946555.1 Companilactobacillus hulinensis
TATTCTCCTATACAAATAATTAGTATATAGTTCTTAAATTAACTACTTTGTTGCTTTTTATTTTGATATGTTGGAGTATAGAATTAGGATAAAGAAGTTGTTGTTTAACTATGTATGTAACTGAGCTTCCCGCGTAAACATGCGACTCAAAACAACTTATTTTGTTAACTACAAAAAATCTCACATTTACTAAGTAAATACGAGATTTCTTTGGGTTAAACTTGTTTAGTCGACGGATTTCAAAGCACCAAGCATGTCAACATTTCTTATTTTCCTCGCCATAAACATCATTACAATAATTGAGAAGGCAATAGTCATTGATACTGATAGGGCAAAGTTTGACCAGAACAATGTCATATCTGCCATTGCGGTTTCGGGTGGGAGTGTTTGCATGATGTAGTTATGAAGCTGCGTTCCACCGATATACCCTAGAATGATGCCAATTAACGTTAGAATGAACGTCTCACGATAGATGTACATTACTACTTCCATTGGATAGAATCCTAGGACTTTAATTGTAGATAATTCACGAATTCTTTCGGATACATTGATATTAGTTAGTGTGAATAAAACAACGAAGGCAAGTAATGAAGCGGCGATAATGATAATTAACACCAAATTATTAAGTCCATTTAAAATATTATTGATGGTTTGTTTGGCATCGTCAGATTGTATAACAGTAGTTGAAGCATGTTGTTTGGTTAGTTGTCTTGAGACAGCGTCAATATTTGACGCTGAACGATTCTTTAACCTAATCATAATTGAATTGTATACAACAGATTTACCAAAAACTTTTGAATAATAGTTAGAGTTCATATATATATCATGTCCAGCGTACATTTCCGTAATAGCAGATACTTTTATACGATATTTGTTTCCAACTGAATCTTTAATGGTCATCTTGTCACCAACTGAGACGTTCATTATTTTGGCAAGCTTTTGAGTGATGACAGAGCCGTTGTTTGATAATACTATCTTCTTATGAGTATTTGGCTTTTTCAAAGTTACATATTTTGAAAAAGTATTCTCTGATTTTGGTACAATCATGGATATCTGTTGGTTATTGATCATTGTTGTATTTCTAGAAGTAACATTTTCATAATGGATTGTGGTTTTACCCTCTAGTCCGTTTATACTTTTAGCTTTGTTCTTGTATTTCTTAATATTATTGGAATTATCAGAAGTGTTGTACATTCCAATAATGTCGTAATGAACAATGTCTTTGTACTGTGTCGATACGATTCCACTCAGTGAATCTTTAATACCAAATCCAGTAATAAGTAAGGCCGTACAACCTAATACACCAACGATAGTCATTAGTGATTTGAATTTATATCTGAACAAATTACGCAATGTAACTTTATAGTTAAATGATAGCTTCTTCCAAATAAATGGAATATTCTCTAAGATTATTTTAGAGCCTTTTTTTGGTGGCTTAGGTAACATCAAGGTTGCTGGGACTTCTTTAAGCGATATTCCAGCAATATATACAGCAGGTAATACGGTACAAGCTATGGTGATTACAAAAGAAATCCCGATCCATGACCATGAAGGTGATGTTTGGAAGTTTGGAATAACAAAGTTTGCGGCGTATGCTTCAAAGATTCGCTTAGGTAAAAATGTTGTCCCAAGCCATGCACCAATTGAGGTACCAATGATGCTTGAAGTGATGCCATATAGTAAGAATACTTTCATGGCATCGAATTTTGTATATCCCAGAGCTCTAAGTGTGCCGAGTTCAAGACGTTTTTCTTCACCCATCCTAGACATAGTAATCAACACAACGAGAATTGCTACAGCAAAGAAAATCAATGGGAATGTGTTAGATAGAATGTCGATTCTTTTGGCATCTTCTCCGAATTGATTATATCCGGAGTTGTAATCATTTCTTGATTTAATTGTGTAGGTTAGGCCGTTGGCCATATTTGATACTGAATTCTTTTCTTTTGAAATGATGGATGCAGCTTGATTACCATATAAGGCGGTGAGGGGAGCAGCCTTGGCGTCTATCTTTTTATAAGAAGACTGTATGATTCTTTTTTTCGATCCTGAACCATTCTTTTAATAGTGGGTTCTGATTGAGAAATATTTTTTTCGACCTGCTTTTCGTAACTATCAGAATAACTTGAGCCTTTTAGGTTGTTATAACTAATTAATGCAACTGTTGGATTGTTTGACTTAAAGGCAGATTTTGAGACGACACCGTATGTATCTATTTGACCGGTTCCAACGGTAGTTGTTCCTAAGTTTTGCTTTAGCAAATAGTCAGATGATGTGATGAAACCGACTACTTTATATTTATTATTTTTTAATTCAGATGTGGCGTCTCCAGACTTATTTTTCAAAGTGATATATGAACCAATTTCATATTTGCCTTTATCACGGTTATTTAAGGTGATCTCATGATTATTTTTTGGTAAATGTCCAGATATGAGTTGATTCGTAGATAACTTAGTTGTTTCAGCTTGAATTCTAATGCTGGTGTTTGACCCCGAAATAAGACCATCAGTACTGTTGGTAAACTCGATTGCTTTTAAGTGATCGAGTTTTTTTAGTTTTTTCTGATCAACTTCAGATATATTGGCATTACTTCTTATTTCAGCATCGGCCATATTATGTATTGAATAGTAATCATTAGCGGTTTGTCGCATGTCGTTACCAGTAACCTTGAGTCCAATCAAGATGAATACACCTAAGGCTAGTAATATCGAAATGGATATGAATCGTGCAATTGAGAATTTAAACTCTCTTAAAATATTTTTGTTTAGTATTTTCATATTATTCACCTACCACTCGATCTTTTCTACGGGAGTAGGGGAGACGTTCAATGTGTCGAGCTTTACCTTGCCATCACTTAATTCAATTACATGATCAGCCATTGGTTTGATCATTCCATTATGAGTAACGATGATGACATTCTTTTGTGAATTATGACAAAAGTCTTGAAGCATTTTTAAAATATTTTTGCCTGTCTTGTAGTCTAAGGCACCTGTAGGTTCGTCACACAACAGTAAGTCGGGATTCTTGGCAATAGCTCGTGCAATTGAGACTCTCTGTTGTTCACCTCCAGATAATTCAGCTGGGAAACTGTCGACACGGTCGCTTAATCCAACATCGTTCATAACTTTGATTGGATCCAGTGCATCGGGAACGATTTGAGAAGCTAACTCAACATTTTCCAATGAAGTCAGATTAGGGATAAGGTTATAAAATTGAAAAACAAAACCGACTGATTTACGACGATAGGTTGTCATTTGTCTGGTTGAGTAATCAGATATATCTGTATTGTCGATTATTAGTTGGCCACTAGTACTAGAGTCCATTCCACCTAAGATATTGAGTAGGGTAGATTTACCGGCACCAGATTCACCGACGATAATGGTAAGCTCTCCCTTATCTAAGTTAAAGTTAATATCGTTGTTCGCATAAAAGTCGTGACCATTAATTTTATATATTTTAGAACTATGTTTTACTTCGATGTATGACATGTTATAATCTCCTTATATAAACAATGTGTTGCTTTAATAAAAGACTAAACTATAGATTGTTTCACAGCAACCATCAATAAATGACAATGTGTTGGATTAAGGAGGCAAAATGTTGGAAAGACAAACAAAAACTGGTGATAAAATAAAAAAAGCCTTCATCAATTTGATGAAGACTAAAGGATTTGAACATTTGACTATCAGTGATATTACTTCACAAGCTCAGATCAATCGCAGTACATTTTATGCTCACTATGAGGATAAGTATGCATTAGAGAAACATTTTGAAGACAGCATTTTGAATGAATTAAGTGAGACGCTCAATAAGAATTTGAGTTCTACAATGAAGTATCAAAATGTTAATGATGGCGTTGAAGCATATCCGGTGATCAATACGATAATGGACTACGTTAATTCTGAGTTCGATTTGGTAAAGGCTCTGATGCTAAGTACCGGAACTACTTTTGAAATGCGCGTAAAAAACGTTCTACGACAGGTCATTGATCAAGGATTGTATTTGAAAAAAGGAAATGACAAGATGGTTAATCAAATTCCAAATGATTATGCATATGAAATAATTGTTTCTGGATTGCTTGATACTATCAAATATTGGCTATCTAAGGACGAGCCGGAAGATGTTGATACAATCGTAGATATCATTATGAAAACACGTTACCTAAGCCCGTATGACTTATTAGGCGTTGATAATCAATTTGGTAACGCCATTAAGGTTTGATCTTTAACTCATTTATATTGTGGGACTCCATTACCTGTTTAACTTTGTCCAGTAGAGGCTGATTATTATTGTATTCAGCAAAGGCAATGGCAGTTGTTAACGAATGACTCAGCTTATTGTAGTCTATAGGATCAATGTTGAGAGTGTTAATGGCGCTTAAGTAGAATAAGGTGTCCGTGAATTCAGCAGTAAAGTATTTGGGAAATTTATGCAATCCAGCATTAATTAGAATGTTGCTGCGACCGTATTGCTTATTTTTCGTGTACCAGTCGGATATCTCGACTATGATTCGGCGATAGTAATAATATTCACTACTTGAATTGATCACCAAGTTATCGATACTTGAATATGCCAAATCAAAATAATAGTCGGTTTTAACGGATTGATTATTACTGTGATAGATTATGCCTAGTTCAGCGTAAAGAATCGTACCCCAAAATGTTTTCCGATTACTGAGCAATTCTAGTGAATAGCTTAATTGAAATATAGCTTCTTCTGAGTCATTATTTGATTCAGAAATTAAAGCTAATAAGAAATGTAAATGTGCCTTTTCCGAAGAGGGGAGGGCACTTTCTTTTATTTCAGGGATTGTATCGTGAATGAATTCAGTTCTGTGATCCTGGAACGCTTCGTCCATGTCCTTGAATTTATCTAAGTAAAGATTGCTTGAGGGCAGTGAAGAAAATTCTGAGAAGACTTCATTTAATGTTAATTGTAACTTTTGGCAGATCGATATTAGGACACTGATCGATGGCGAAATATTCTGGTTTTCTATCTTGCTTATTATAGCTTGTGTGCAGATTCCGTCAGCTAGTTCTGTTTGATTTAGATTCAATGATTTACGTTTATCTTGAATAACTTGTCCTAAAAGCATGTTTGAACCTCCGTAATATTACTAATAGTAATAAATATAACTTTTATAAAATCGATATATTACATATAGTAATATTAATTCACTAGTAATTCCAGAATTAAGCGTTATGAATCTTTATACTAATTTTCTCAACGAATATAACGGTGTGGTAATGATATTTACTAAAACTGTTTAAAACTAGTTTTGTGCCACAATCTGACTATGCAATATTTGTAATGTTGTAACTCTATAAATCTCAAGAGATATGAATTTAAGGACAAAAAAATAGTGAGTCCAAAGACTCACTATGATCAAAATCAGTTGTAATTTTATTGATGCAATTTGATGTATTCCAAGATAATTTTCTTCTCATCAGCAGTTGGTTCGTAATCACCTGATTTTAGGTTATGAATTCTCTCAACTGAAAGGTGACTTTCAAATGCAAATTGAGTATCATTCATATTCTTATCACGTTCAAATTGAATAATTGTTTCAGCTATACTTGGTTTCTCCATAAATAATAACCTCCGATAAGTCCATCATATCATTTAAGACTTAATTAATTGAGTATTTTTTAAAAAGTTGACCATCTTGTAAGTGGCCAGTAACGCCATTTAACTTCACCAACAATTGCTTTCTTACTAATGAAGCCAATAATACGACTATCCTTTGAAACTGTTCTGTGATCTCCCATAACGAAGTAGGAACCAGCAGGAACTTTGTTTGTGTCTTGAATCTTGTTCAAAGTTGAACTGCTGTATCGCTGCTGCCATTCAGGTGCGGTTTTGGCAAGTTGGCTTAGCGTGAAGTCATATGTATAACTGTAAGCTTTGCCAGCATAGATGCTTGTGTCAGGTTCCTTTTTCTTAGAACCAGCATCCAAGAAGCTCTCATCAAATTTCTTGCCATTTACGTACATTTTGTTGTTCTTTGAAACAACAGTATCGCCAGGTAATCCGATGATTCTCTTAATATAAAAGGAACCAGGTTCATCAGGTGCTTTTAGAACAACGACATCACCACGTGTTAAGTTGGTATGTCGGACGGCAATTAACTTCTCACCGTTTTCAAACGTGGGCTGCATGGACGGTCCTGAAACCTTATCGTTTGAAAATACAAACTGCATAAGCAGAAAGAACACGGCATAGATTGCTGCCGTTAAAGCAATGGTTTGCAGCCAAAACTTCCAGCCGCTTTCTTCTTTTTCCGGCGGTCGTCTTGTATTATTTCTATTCATATTTCACCTCATACATGTACTACTTAGAATATTACACTTTTTCGGAATTATTGGAAATAAATGTGTAGTTTTCAATTAAATTTTTGCCAAAACGTAAACAAAATTTATTGTATAATGAAAAAAAGTTATACATTAGGGGGGATGAGGGTGCGAAGTAGGGTAGTATACTGGGATTTAATTAGAATCGTAGCGATGCTCGGTGTCATAATGAACCATGCAACCGCCAATGCACTGGCCAAAATGTCATATATTGAAAACTGGAATTTTGCTAGTGTCATGATTTGCATCGTGACTCCTGCGGTCCCATTATTTTTTATGATCAGTGGCGCTGCAATACTTAATAGTCCGCGAACTTACAACATTGGGCGTATTTTTAGAAGAAGATTATTTAGGATCATTGTTCCATATGTAATGTGGTCATTTATTTCATTGGTCACATTTGAATTTATGGATCACCAACATTTTTCATGGACACCAATTTGGAACACAATGATGATGATTTTTCATAAGCCCACATTTGAGGCATTTTGGTTTTTATATCCATTAATAGGCTTCTATTTATTATCACCGCTGCTTAAAGCGATGGTTGACCACGCTGATACAAAACTATTGGATTATGCAATTATTATTTGGTTTGTTACCAATTTCTTGCTACCGGTGTTATCGCAATCACTTCCCAAACCATGGCCTAAGATATTAGATGTCTATAGTATGGGTAGTTTGATGTTCTTAGCCAAGTCGTTAGGATACTTTATTCTGGGTTATCGTTTGACTTTGGTCAAGAAGATCAGATTGAAACCAATAGTTAATATTTTATTGAGCTTCATAGTCCTGGTAGTGATGATATTTGTAAATTATCTTAACTATAAATACAAAAATATCAATATTCCTATTATTGGATATGCTCCAGCAATTTTGACGCCACTTTTAGCAAGTTTAAACTTTTTATTCTTTAAGCAGATTGGTAGTACACTATCCGCAAAAGAAGCCAGAATTGTAGAATATATTGCACCACTAACGTATGGCGTCTATTTGATACATGGCATCGGAATTAGAATTGCACAAAACTTTACTAAGGATTTGAATTTCACGTTAATATTTTTGATTGCAGCAGGATTTTCTTTAGCTGTGATCTGGATAGTTTATCGGATTCCATTTATAAATAAGCTTTTGTCGTAAAATATTGGAGGAATCGTATGACTTACATTGAGAATTTAAGAGCGGATACCAAAAAATTACCTAATGGCAAAGTATTTAATGCTCGAATTAATTTTATGGAACACGCCTGTGAAGCACTCAGTAACAATGAACTTCCCAAGTACCATTTCCCACAGTTCCAATTGTCAGAAAAAGAAATAACTTCTTATTTAGAGAACAATATCAGTTTAGATGAGATTGAATTTCAGGCCATGTCAGCGGATTTGAATACTTTCGATCATGATTTGGGTGAGTTCAGAACTTATCTCCAGACACGTTTTGGATACTGGGCAACTATTACCAAGGATTTTATGAAGGAATGGGCAGATGACTTTGGGGATGCTAAGTATCTTGAAGTTATGGCTGGCAATGGTTATATATCTAAGGAATTACAAGCTCTAGGTAGAAGTTCAATTTGTACTGATAATAAGAGCTGGGCTAAGCAAAGTAAGACTGGTCACGATACTCTGGTTGATATTGAAGGACTCGATGCACTTTCAGCGATAGACAAATACCACGAACAAGTAGATTATGTGATTCTTGCTTGGAGTCCTGATCGAGACGTTGTTGATTATGATATACTTCAAAAGATTCGTGAGTACGGGTTAATGCTGATAGTTATTGGTGAAAAATACGGTGCTACCAACAGCAAGAAGTTTTGGGATAACTCTGAGTTTGTTGATTATGGACCAATTGATAAGTTGAATTCCATTTATTCAAGCTATGATTTGGTTCATGATAAAGTTTATCTGGTTAAATAAAATAATTATTAGTGGTTTGAAACACTCTGTTCGTGATGGACCGAGTGTTTTTGTTGTTAATAGTGTAAAATAAGATATCAGATACAGATCGTTAAATATAGGTGATTATTAAAAATGAAAAAAATTATTTCCAGTGTCATTATATTGATCGTAGTTCTTTTAACGGGAGTTTCTATTTCCAAAAGTGATTCGATCAAATATAACAATACGATGAATCGACTTGGTATGAGTGATAATGCGGTTGTCTTGCATACTAAGTCTAAAAAAAGCTTAACTTCAGCTGTAAAAGAACTAGATAAAAAGAAGTTATCGAGTTATCAAATTATCTTTTTTGAGAAGGATAATAGCGATATGGGGTTCATATACAGTCATAAGAAAGCTAATAAACTACCGGTTACTGCTGGAAGATATTTTTCACAGAGTGATTTTTCGTCGAAAATTCCTTTTGCTGTTCAGGGAAAAGACTCAAATATCGAGAATTATAAGCCCCAGAGTCAGCAGTATATTAAGTTTGGTAAACGTTATATTTCGGTAATTGGTAATATTGGATTCAACGGTGCGGAGACGCTTAATAGCCAAACGTTGATCTCTTTATCACCGAACCAGCCGACAAACAAGCTGAAACTAAATAATGTAATCACGGTTCTTGATGGTAGAGCAGCATCCTCCAAAGAAAGCTATGCAAAAATCAAAAAGGTTCTACATGTAACCAGTTCACATAAGTACAGTCCTCAAAGTGATGACTTTAATAATGTAAGCTCGGACAATAACGGTGAATTGTATATGGTTGGAATTGTATTATTGTTTATTCTCGCAATTGGAATGGAATTCTATATCCTTGTGCCGTTGAAATTTGATTTGACCAGATCACATTTGACGGGTGATTTGAAGAATAATTATCGTAATGGATTGTTATTAAGATATTTAATTTATACATTGGTGCCTTATATTATTGGATTTGCATTTGCAAATTGGAGAATCGTTATTATAAGTCATCAAACATTTAACATGTTTATGGCAAGCTCGATGATTATTGCGGTGTTAATAGGTATTTACCAAATATTCTTTGTTAAAAAGGTGGATTAGTAGTTTTATGAACGTTGATTTAAGTAATGACTTTAAAGAGAAGTATCGTAACTTAATGGGTGATAGGGCAGATAAATTATTCGCTGCTATTGAGACAGATAGTCGAAATGCTTTCCGTATCAATCCGTTAAAACCTAATTATAAAAATGTTAACGTCGATTTAAGCGAACCAATTCCGTATAGTGATGTTGGCTACTTTGGTGATATTGATGGTAATTCAATTGACCATATGGCGGGATATTTGTATAGTCAAGAACCAAGTGCCATGTATGTTGCAGAGGTCCTTGATCCTAAGTCCACAGATAAGGTCTTAGACTTGTGTGCTGCTCCAGGTAGTAAATCAACTTATATTGCTACCAAAATGGGCGGACAAGGCTTACTAGTAACTAATGAGATAAACAACAAACGTGCACGTGTTCTTTCATCGAATGTTGAGCGAATGGGAATTGTTAATGCTGTTGTAACTAATAATTCTCCTAAAGATTTTGAGAAGAAGTTTGAAGGCTATTTTGACCGAATATTAGTTGATGCACCATGTTCTGGTGAAGGGATGTTCCGTAAAGACCCAGAGTCAGTTAAATACTGGTCACTAGAATATGTTGAACAATGTGCCAATCGTCAGCGCCACATACTTGATTCTGCCTTCAAACTTCTCAAACCAGGTGGGACTTTAGTATATTCAACCTGTACCTTTTCTCCGGAAGAAAATGAAGAGAATATTGATTATTTCTTGAACCAATATCCAGATATGCAGATGGATGAGATTAAAAAATATGACGGTATGGAAGATGGTAAGCCAGAATGGGGTCACGGTAATGCAGAGCTCACAAAAGCTCTCAGAATGTTCCCTGATCAGTTTGAGGGTGAAGGTCACTTTATTTGTAAGATGACTAAGTCTGGTGAACCGGATAAGTCACGTGAGAAAGATATCTCAAATGGTATCGGCAAAGATGAATTCAAGTTTGTTGAAAAATTTGCTAAGACTAATTTGAATGGTTTGACACAAAATAACTGGTTCAAGGTCAGTGATTTCTTATATCAAGCTGCTAGCCTAGATAATCGTTTCAAATCACTGCACGTCTTGCGTAATGGCTTGAAACTAGGAGAATTCAAAAAAAATAGGTTCGAGCCTGATATCGCATGGATATTGGCAATCGAACCTACTGTTTTGAAATCTGTATTTGAATTAGATGATGATCAGTTTGAAACATATATGCACGGCGAATCAGTTATCTTGAGTAATGATCCCGGTTTTGATAATAAATGGATCGGTTTAAGCTATCAAGGTAAGCTGTTCAGCTGGGGCAGATATAGTAATAAACAAATCAAGAATGTTTATCCCAAAGGATTAAGAAGGTAATTCAATCTTTCTCTGTTTGGCATAATTTACTAAGTTCTCATCGAAAATGATGGGAGCTTTTTTGATATCTTCGATATTTTTAGCACCGATAACGGCCATAATGATTTGAATTTGTTTGGCAAAACTTTCGAAAAACAAGGTTGCTTCCTCAAACGAATACTTTTGCAGGTGGTGTAAGACAAGTCCTGACATCCCAACGGCACCTGCACCCATTCTAATTGCCTTAACAACATCCATTGGTGTACGAACACCGCCGGAAGCAAAAATCGTTGCTTTGGGTAATTCTGGTTGTGCTTCGATCAATGATTCAACAGTGGAAAGTGAGAATTGATCCAAATATGTCAAGTCAATTTCATGGTTTCTAGCACTTTCTATTTGAGCAAAGTCAGTTCCACCGAATCCGGCAACGTCGATATATTTAACTCCGACATTTATCAGCTTTTCCATAGTATCTTTGGACATCCCGAATCCGACTTCTTTGACTACTACAGGAATTTTAATTTTATCGACGATTTCTTGAATGTTATCTAACCAGAAGAATTCTTTGTCACCTTCAGGCATGGCCATTTCTTGAATCACATTTAGATGGACTTGTAATGCATCTGCATGGATCAAGTCGATGGCTTCTTGTGCCTGGGCGGCATTTGCTTTAGCAGACACATTTGCGATTATGAAGCCCTCAGAGTCGTTTTCTCTAAGTGGGGTAAAAGTATCCGCGGTTTCTGGTAGACGCAAATACACGCCCATTGAGCCACTAGAAACGGGAATGTTCAGCTTGGAGGCTAATGAAGCTAATTCCATATTAAAACGGGCGGATTGTTTAGATCCGCCTGTGATTGCATTGAAATAAAATGGAAGACTTGATTTGAATCCGAGAATATCTGTACTCAAATCAATATCGCGATAATTTAATTCTGGTACTGCATCGTGTAATAAACGAATACTGTCGAAATCTGCAAAAGATTCGTCAGTAAAATATTTTTCAGCTAGAAATAAATGTTCAACTTTACGTTGAATTTGTTCATCCTGTTTAGGCATGTGCGATTATTTCTCCAATTTTTAGGGTCAGGGGAGTGATACCCACCTTTTCCCATTCTTGTTTAAGTTTTTCGACTTGCATATCACGGTCACTGATGACGATTCCACAATCTCCACCACCGGCACCGGAAGTTTTGGCTGCTCCACCGAGTTTTTCAGCTATATCACACAATTGAGCCAACATTTCTGTTTCGATGTGAACATCACTGAAGTCGGCTAGGTCGGCTAGAAGTGTACGATACTTGCTGATCATATCTTTGATCAGTTCGGAATTGTTATTTCTAAATCCCTCGATCAGGTTCTCAACGTTTTGACGACTTGATTTAAGGAAACTTTGGTATTTTTCAACCTTTTGAGCTTTTGATAGAGCAATACGGTCGACTAGAATTGAGGTTGAGGCTGGACTACCCGTCCAACCGACGGTTAATTCTAGGTCTTCTGGTAATTTTAAAGTTTCAATTTTAAGCTCAGGCCAATTAAGTTCAAGAATCTTAGTAAGACTGTGATTCTTGACCATATTAAAGACCCAGTTACGATCGGGTGATTTATAAGCAACGATTCCACCGAAGGCACTGGCAGCAATATCACCCAAACTACCATTTCCTTGAACGGAAAGGTGGGAGATGGCGGATAGTTTGTAAACGTCCATAGCTGTTAAGTTCAAGTGATAGAAATCACCTAGTGTCTTAACAACGGCAACGGTTACAGCCGCAGATGAACCCAAGCCATATTTTTTACCATCTTTAGAATCGAGTTCACTAGTTACTAGTAAGTCATAGTAGTCTAGTTTGACATTCTTTTCTAGAGCGTACTTTTCGACAAAATTAATGGCCGACAGGATGTATTGAAGTTGACTTTCAGTATCGTCAAAAACAAGCTCCGTTCCTTGCCGGTCCCAGTGAATAAGTTCTTTGTTTAGATTTTTGGATTGAATGGTACCACCATTCTTTGATTTGGTTATGTGAGCAGTCACATATTGGTTTACTGATGCGATCACAGCAGGGAAGCCTGTTTCAACAACGGCGTATTCTCCTGCTAAATATAATTTTCCAGGTGCTTTTCCCGTAGACAAAATATCATACCTTTCAATATAAATATCAGATGTATTGTATACCATTACCGATGTTTGCGACAACTGTGGTGACAGTAGGCAGGTTATCTTTAATGTACTTTTGGACAACTGGCGTTGATTCTTTTGTACAAATAACTTTTACATTCGGACCAGCATCAATTGTTACGTAGGCAAAAATGCCCTTTGCACGTAATTCCTTAACTAGTTGTATTACCATTAAGGTCTCAGGCACAAAGTACGTAAATGAGGGGCTGGCTGAAAGTGTCAATGCATGCATACTCATTGCATTGTGTTCCGATAACTCACCAATCTTTTCTACATCTTTTTTAGCAATTGCTTGCTTAATTTCGTTTATCTCTGAAGACACAAGTGTAACCCAATTTTCATAAAAAGGGGAGGTTTTTACACTACTTTCCATTCCGGAAGTCGAAGAAACCTTTTTTGTGTCTTGACTTATGACAACAGATAATAATGATAAATCAATATCGGGGTGTTCATCAATAGGAACTGCAAAAGAAGTATCATTGCTATCACCAGATACCCATTCAACGAAACCACCATAAATGGAGCGTGTGGCTGATCCAGAGCCCTTTCTAGCTAAGATAGATAATTCTTTATTATCAAGATTTAAATTCATAGTTTGATTGATCGATGCTGCCAAAGCGGCGAATCCTGAAGCACTTGATGCAAATCCTGCCGAAGTTGGTACATGATTAACGGAATTTATTGATAAGTGTTCTGAGAAGTTATAATTTTTTCTAACGACATCAAGATAATTCCTGATTCGCATACTTTGTTGGTCGTTCAAAAACTTTCCATTTAAGTGAATCTCGTCTTGATTACTATCAGTTATTTCTGACTTAGTGTCGGTATAGAATCGATCAAGTGTTAATGAAAGACTATTTGTATAGGGAAGTTTAAGCTGTTTATCTTTTTTACCCCAGTATTTTATCAATGCAATATTAGTGTAAGCACGAGCTGTTTTAGTCAACGTCAGATTCCTCCGCATAAATTGAAAGTGGTTGGAGCCACGTTTGTTCTGCACCGGCCTTGACCAGTGCACGTTGGATCATTTCAGCGTTAGTCAAATTTCTAGCCAGACAAATAATGCATCCGCCACGGCCACCGCCGGTGATTTTACTTCCAAGAGCACCAGCACTGTTAGCTGATTCAATCATCTTGTCAGTTTTGGGAATTGCCAGGTTTAATTGTGACAATAAGTCGTTAGCTTGGTTGAATGTTTTACCCAAAGTCTTCAGATGGTTTCCATTTAATGCTAGTTTAGTTTGTTTAGCACACTGACCAAGCTGCTTCAAAATATCTCCAGTTGCATGTGGATCTTGATCGTACATTTTTTTAACATCAGAAACGGTTTCTTTGGTCTTTCCTTTGACACCTGAGTCAGCGATAACTAAGAAGCCATCAGACTCAAAGTTGAAGTAATTAACTGGTTCTTTTTTGCTATAGTTAACAGGAGAATTAGAAATAACTGTTAAAGCGTCTAAGCCACTTGCCTTACCATGTGTAACAGTTTCAGATTTGTTTACGTAATGTAATAATGTGTCGTTATCAAGTGGTATCTTAAAGAAGTCGAAAAATGCTCTAGTTATTGCAGTACCAATTGCGGCTGATGAACCCAATCCACGTTCGATTGGCAAGCTGCTATCTATATTAATAGCGTATTTAACGTGTTCAGTATTGAGTCGATCATCTAAGAGGTTGATCAAATATTTAACACCAGATAGCGAATCTGGGAGTTCAGATATCTTTCCAACAAAATATTTTGACGACAAAGTGTTCTCTGGATGTTCTTTAATACGAACTATCACAGGTATACTGACGAGCGGAAATGCTATGGAAGGGTAGCCGTAAACTACTGCGTGCTCTCCCATAATAATTGTTTTCCCGTGACTCTTTCCGATTCCTTTAAGCATTATATTCCACCTATCTTTCTCTAAACTTATATTTTATACATCTCGCGGTCTGATTTCCACTTTCATTAAATAACTTATGATAGAATTTTTTCATCAGGAGGATAAATCACTTATGACTTTAAATTTTGTACTTGGTAAAAATCAACTTGATCATCAGAAGAAAATGATGGACTTGTTCCAAAAGGACTACCAAAATGATCCGAACGGAAAGTTCTTCTTTCTTGTTCCTAATCATATTAAATTTGAATCTGAAATTAATATTTTGAAATATCTCGGCAATGATTCGGATGAATTGATTGCGACAAGTAATGTCCAGATATTTTCATTCTCTCGTTTGGCCTGGTATTTTTTACGTGGTCAGAGTATTTATAACACTGAATCCTTAACGGAAACTAAATCGGCTATGTTATTGCGCAATATTATTTTACAACATAAGTCCGAATTAAAGATATTCTCAGGTATGGTCGGAAAGCCAGGATTCATAGACCAGTTGTCTAGTCAATTTACTGAGCTGTTAAACGGTAAAGTTGAACCTGATGACTTGGATGCGGTCTTGAGCCAGGATAATCCTGATTTGTTCACTGATAAAATTGCTGAAATGAATATTATCTATAACGACTATTACAAACAGATCGAAGGGTTAGCTACCAATACTTTTGAATTGGACGCATTAAGCCAATTCCTAGATGAAGATCTTCATTCAAAAGACTATCATTTTTACATTTCTGGATTCTCATCATTTACCGCTGAAGAATTGAATCTAGTTAGATCAATGATTTTGAATGGCAGTACAGTTGATATTTCATTTGCGATGGATATTCAGGCTTCAAATGAAGGCAATGAATCGGACTTTTATCTACGACCACTGCGTACGTATAATCAATTGAATGAAATTGCTAAGTCCAATCAGATTGCTCGACACGACAAACTAGCTGATTCATTAAGAGTTTCGCAAGACATTGCTAACTTAGAAGATTATTGGATTCAATCTAGCGGATATGGCAATCAGGTTGCTGCCAAACTGGACAATAAGAATTCAATCCAAATTTGGAAATGCACTAATAAGCAGACTGAGATTTCTTCAGCCAGTACTTATATTAGGAATCTAGTTGCGACACAGGGCTATAGATACAAGGACTTTTTGATACTAACTAGAGACTTGAGTCAGTATGGTTCATTTATTGAATCATTTATGGAGAACAGTGAAGTACCATACTTTATTGACCTTCAAAACAAAATGACTGATCATCCCTTCAAGAAGACAGTAGATTTGTTATTTGACGTACTCAATCATGGCTTGCAGAGTTCAGATGTTATTGCTTTATTAAGGACAGAATTGCTGATACCAGAAGAATTCAAGGATAGTGACATTAATGCATTCCGTACAGCGGTTGATTTAACTGAGAATTACACTTTGGCACAAGGAACGACTAAGCGTAATTGGCTGGGGGATGATTTCAAGCCAAACGCTGAACTAGATGAAGAGGTAGATAAAGAAAAGCTCAAAGGATTTGCAATGATGAATGTGATCAAAGCCTATATTGCGCGAATCTTTAACGAGCTAGATAATTTCTTCAAAAAGGAACATACAACAGTTGAAGGTGTGACGTTCTTGTATTCATTTCTAGATAAGTATGGCGTCTTTGCACGTTTAGTTGATTGGCAGAAACAAGCTATTGAGCAAAACGACTTATCATCCGCAGATCAACCTGATCAAGTTGTCAGTAAATTTAATGAAATTCTTGATGAATACGTTTCAGTCTTCAAAGATGACAAATTCGAACCTGATTCATTTATTCAAATCATGGATGCAGCCTTCGAGAGCGCCAATTATTCTCAAGTCCCATCGACATTAGATGCTGTAAGTATTTCTGAAATAGGGATGATTCAACCAGATGATAGAAAAGTTGTTATTATCATTGGTGCAACTGTCAATAATATGCCGGGAACATCTGTATCGAATGACATTATCACTGATGATGAACGTCAAGCTATTTCTAATGGTTTGGGTGATGATAAATACTTGAAAGATTCAGATGAGGTGACGAATAACGCCGAGCCATTCTTGCACGATGTGATTTTTACCACGCCTAAGCAGCGTTTGATATTCACTTATCCTAACTTTACTGATGACAACAAACAACAAGAGTTATCCAGTTATGTAACACGAATCATGAAGTATTTTGATTTAACGGCACAAAACGTGCTATTGAATCCTGATTCAAGTGATACTCAGGAGAATCAAATCCTACAATATATTGGTTCAAAGACTTCTAGTCTTAACTATTTGATACGTGTGTCTAGGTCGGCCCAAGATAATAAGTCTGATTTGTCCGCACCATGGAAGTATGTTCGTGCTACTTTGACCAACGAGAATCCGCAACAGACTAACTTTGCATTGAGTTCATTAGACTATAAGAATATTCCAACGGATCTTCGTGCCGACACGGTTGAACAATTATATGGCGACAATATGAATGTTTCTATTTCACGTTTGGAAACATTCTATAAGAATGAATACGAATATTTCTTAAAGTACGGCTTGCGTTTACAACCAAGGCAGATGTTTGAGATTTCACCTGCACAAACAGGTTCGTTATTCCATGCTGTACTTGATGGATTGGTTAAATATACTAATGAAAAACAAGTAAGAATACAGGACATGACTGAGGAGCAACTTGATAAAGTGGTCAGGGATATTTTTAAAGAGAAAATCAGTTACCCTGAAAACAAAATTTTCTTGTCGTCTGCCAGAATGGAATTTATTGCGCGCCAGGTCGAAAAGACTTTACGTCAATTAGTTATGGCGATAAAACGACAACTTTCCCGTAATGAATTCGTTCCTAGAGCTAGTGAGGTTACTTTTGGTCGTATTAACGGCAAAGGGAATTTACCAGGAATTGCTTTAAAGGTTCTCGATAAGCATTGGATCAATGTTCGTGGGAAAATCGATCGAATTGATGAATTAAAACTAGGTAACACTGATTATTTGGCAGTGGTTGATTACAAATCAAGTGACCGTGACTTTGTCTTTTCAGACTTTTTGGAAGGTATCACTATGCAGATGCCAACATATCTTCAAAGTTTGGTCGAAAATAAAGATCTGCTGACTACTGACGATAATGCCAAGATTGCTGGAGCGTTCTATTCACATATCCAAAATCCTAAGTTGATTCTAACCAAAAAAGGTCTGAGAGACGAAGACTTATTAGGCAAATTTAAGCTCAAGGGTTTGGTACTGGACGATGAATTGTTGCTCAAGAATCTTGATACGAAGTTAGTTAATGGTAGTTCTCCAATCGTACCTATCAAAATTACTAAAGCACATGGATTAGAAGCTGCACCGGAGAGCGTTGTAAGTGAAAATGATTTGTTTAGGATTCTTAACTACAATCGCCACCTTATTACTAAGGCTGGAGAGAAAATCTATTCCGGACAAATAAGCCTTAATCCATTCCGTGATCATCAATTGAAGACGGGACTAGAATTCAGTGATTATCGATCAATTTTTGAATTTGATGCGATGCTACCGGAAAATGACTATCATGAAATAATTAATTACAAAAAAATTGATGTATTAAAACAAATTGAAAATGTTTTGGAAGGAGATCAAGAAAATGCCTGAGTGGACAGATGATCAAAAAAAAGCTATTTTCCATCATGGACATGACATATTGGTATCTGCGGCAGCTGGTTCTGGTAAGACGACAATTCTGATTGAACGAATTATTGAAATGCTGAAGCAGGGCGAAAATGTCGATAATCTGCTTGTTGCAACATTTACTGATGCTGCAGCGATGGAAATGAAGGATCGACTTGTTGCTAGAATTAAGGAACTGACAAGTGACAAGACAATTGATCATGATTTAAAACGCCACCTTCAAGAACAGATATTCAAAGTACCAGCTGCTAATATCAGTACGCTGCATGCCTTTTGTCTGAGTATTATTAAGAAATTCTATTATGTGATCGATCTTGATCCTAATTTCAGATTGTTAAGCGATGATACTGAAAGATCAATGATTCAAGAACAGGCATTTGATAATGTTAGAAATTATTACTATGAGAAAGACGATGAAGACTTCTTAGATTTAACTGAGAACTTTTCCAATGATCGTAGTGACGATGGATTAGTGGACGCAATTTTTAGACTTTATAATTTTGCCATTACCAATGCCAAGACGGATGAATGGTTGGACGGATTAAGCAAGGATTATCAAGTTTCTGAACCACTGAATCAATCTGAATTCTATCAAAAACTATTCATTCCCCAATTCACCAAGACACTTGAACAAGTCATTGATACTGCACAAGCTACCATTAATTTAGCAGCCGATGATCAATTGGCCGCTAGTTTTGTACCGATATTTGAAGACTTAATTGCTCAATTGAAATCAATTCAAGAGGATATCAGTGAATTATCGTATGATGAGCTTCGTCAAAGAGTATTAAATGTCAAAATGAAGCGCGCCAAGGCCATTAAAGCCACAGATAAAGAGGGTATGGATACTAGTGTTCTAGAGTCTATTCAAGCCACAAAGACGGCCTTATCCAAGCAATTATCAACGGATATCATCAATAACTTCTTCTTGCAGACTGAGGAAGATACGATTACGACAATGAAGAATGCTTCCAAGTTGATTACTAAACTTGTTGAAGTTGAGCATCGTTTTATGAAGGAATTCTCCAAAATAAAACTTGATAATCACGCTCTTGATTTCAATGATTTGGAACATAAAGCTGTTCAGATCCTATCTTCTAGTGTTGATGACCGTATGGTTGCCCTTAATTATTATCAGAACAAATTTCACGAAATCATGATCGATGAATATCAGGATGTTAATGCCATGCAAGAAAATATCATTCAACTATTATCCAATGATGATAATCATATCTTCATGGTAGGTGACATTAAGCAATCTATTTACGGATTCAGACAGGCTGCACCGTATATCTTTGCCCATAAGTATGAAGAGTTCCAAAAAGATGATAATCCTGATGAACTGATCAATTTATCGATGAACTTCAGGTCGTCGGGGTCTGTTGATGATTTTGTCAATGCAATTTTTACAAAGATATTTGATAAAAGCATCGGTGATATTGACTATGATGAGAATTCTAAATTGATTGAGGGAACTAACTTTTCTAGTGATGTTGATACAAGTAACGAAATGTATGTCTTGAGTCGCGATGAAAATGTGAATGCCGTGACTAAGCGTCAGAGTCAAATTGAGTTTGCGGCAAAGCGTATCAAGGACTTAATTGAATCCAAGTTTCAAATATTTGATAATAAGCGTCAAATTACCAGAGATATAAAATATTCTGATATTGCTATTCTTTCTCGGACTAAAAATAACAATACTGACTTGATCTCGTACTTTGCCAAAGCTGAAATTCCATTGATGGTCACTGACGCCCAGAATTATTTCCAAACAACGGAATTACAGATTATGATGGCGATGCTTCAAATCGTTGATAATCCACGTCAAGATATTCCATTGGTTGCTGTTTTACGTTCGCCAATCGTTGGATTAAACGAAGAAGATTTAGCACAGATTCGTCTCGCCGATAAGTCAGATGATTATTTGACTGCGATGGAGGCTTATCTTGCTCAAGAGTCATCTGATGTATCGCTTGTCAATAAGATCAAGACGTTCTTCATTCAGTTAGAGACGTATCGTGACTTTTCTAATAAAAATAGTATTGCCAGATTGATTTGGAAGATTTATCAAGAGACTGGATTGTTGGAGTATGTATCAGGGATGCCTGGTGGTAAGCAACGTGCAGCTAATCTACATGCTTTGTATCAGCGAGCTAGCTCATATGAAGAGACAAATTTAAAGGGTCTACATCAATTTATTGATTTTATCCAGCGAATGGAAAAAATGGATAAAGACCTTTCTCAGCCTAATAGTGTTGAAGCCGTTGATGATACTGTTAAAGTTATGACGGTCCATGCTAGTAAAGGTTTGGAATTTCCAATTGTGTTGTTCCTAGATATTAGTCATGGCTTCAATGATATGGATTATACGGGTGATACTTTATTTGATGTTGATCTAGGGTTAGGAATAACCGTTTTGAATACTGAAACAAGAGTTGCAGTTCATTCAATTCAACGTGCGTTGATTGCGGACAAGAAAAAAGTAGCCACAGTTTCCGAAGAAATGCGACTACTATACGTTGCCTTGACTCGTGCTAAACAGAAATTGATCATGATTGGGTTTGAAAAAGATACTGATAAGTTGCTCAATAAGTGGGATCAAATCTCTGTTCAAGATAATGGTGTAATAGATGAAGCCTCTAGATTAGGCGCAAAGAGTTATCAGAATTTAATTGGAATGAGTACTTTGAATATTAATGATAGAGTGCAAAATGCTGATGACTACACAAATGATGCAGCACATGTTACTTTACGAATTGTCAATGAAACTGATAATCCGACAATTACTTCTGATAACGATACTAAAGAAGTTGAGTCACAAGAGGTATCAAAACGATTCAAAGACGCCGTTGACCATATTCTTAACTTTAAATATCAGCATCAAGAAGCTGTCGAAACAACCGCTTATCAATCTGTGTCAGATATCAAAGGACTATTCTCAGATCCCGATGATGATAATATGGGAACTGATCTGTTGTCAGATAAAGGAAAGTACATCAAAGAAAGTTTTGCTAAACCGAAATTCTTAAATGAAACAAAAAATGTCTCTTCAGCTGAAGTAGGTAGTGCCACGCACTTGTTGCTGCAAAAAATTGATATCAGTAGTGTTCCTACGAAAGAGTCTTTTGAAAAGCTATTGGATGTTGCTGTCAATGAAGGAACGATAACTGATCAAGTAGCTAAAAGAATCGATTTAAAGAGTTTGGCCAACTTCTATCAAAGTGAATTGGGTGCGACAATTGTTGATCATTATGATAATGTTTCTCGTGAATTTCCATTTTCTGTTTTGATGCCAGCAAAAAGGTTATTTAAAAATTCAAGAAATAGTGATTATGATGATGATAAGATTTTGGTTCATGGTATCATTGATGGAGTGATTGAATTAGAGGACAGTATAATTCTCTTTGACTACAAAACTGATGATGTTAATTCAGAGAATATTAACCAAAAGATTGATAATTATTCTGGTCAGTTGAATTTATATGCTCAGGCGATTTCTGTTATTCGTCATAAGCCTGTTAAAGAAAAATATCTATACTTTTTGAAAATTAATCAAGCAGTAAATTTAAGTAAAAATAATAACTAGATTAGTGGTGAACTATATTGAAAAATTCCTACGCTGTTGTCGATCTCGAGACAACCAATGCTAACTGGCATGACAACGGGCGTATTATTCAATTTGGCTGTGCACTTATTGAAGACGGTAAAATCGTTAAGATCTACAATCAAAAAATCAATCCAGAGGTGCCAATTCCAAGTAGAATTACAGCTCTAACAGGATTGAGCGATGAAGATGTTAAGGATTCGCCAACTTTTGAAGAAATGGCACCAAAGATTTTTAAATTACTCAAAAACAAAGTGTTTATTGCTCACAATGTAAATTTTGACTTGACCTTTCTTAATCGAGAATTTAGTCGAATCGGTATGAATGAACTAAATATCAAAGCAATTGATACAGTTGAGTTGTCACAAATTTTATTTCCAACTATCAGTAGTTACAAACTGCAGGATCTGACAGGATATTTGAGTATCCAGCATGATAATCCACACAGTGCCGATAGTGATGCCTTGGTAACGGCTAAATTATTTTTGATAATCATTAAACGACTTCAACAGTTGCCTATTCAAACGTTGAAGTTATTAGCTGATTTCGGAAAAGATACTCTTCGTGAAACAAACTTGGTATTTAAGATCGTCAGAGATGAAATTGAGAGTAAAAATAATATTCTTCCTGATTATCTGTACGAGAAAAATGGACTGATTTTGCGTAAAAAAGACTTCCATATTGCTGAAAAGATCGATAATAGTTCGAAATATCCAGAGACAAAAAAAGAGAAACAGGACAAGTTGAAGGGTATTCTTGATTATCGTAAAAATCAGGCAAAGTTGATGGACGATATCTACCAAACTAGTCAACATCGAAATAAACATAAAAAATGGAATCTGATTGAAGCTCCAACTGGTTCCGGTAAGACATTAGGTTATTTGTTACCACTGTCATATGTTGTAAATAATAATCAAAAATTAGTGATTGCGACCACAACTAAGGTTTTGCAGCAACAAATTATCGAGCAATCGATACCGTTATTGAATCAGGTTACTGGTAACAGTTATCATGCTGAAGTTGTCAAAAGCAGTTATAACTTCATTGACTTAGACAGATTTTATGAGGCTTTGGACAATTATAAGATGCATAGCCATACAGCAATTTTAAAAATGAAGATTATTGTTTGGTTAACGATGACTACGACTGGTGATTTGAGTGAATTACATTTGACCAATTACAACAGTCCCTTGTTTACAATTATCAGACATCGAGGTGAACAGAAGAGTAATACTTTGTTTAGTCAAGATGATTTCTGGGCATATCAACAGAATCGTTATCAGGAGTCGCTTATTTTGGTGACTAATCAGTCATATTTGGCGAGAAACCTTGATAGTAGTATTTGGGGTGGAAATTCATACTTAGTTGTTGACGAGGCTAATCACTTCGCAAATGGCTTGAGGGATGTTGCCTCACCAAATGTCGATTTTCTGAGGTTGAATGAATATGTCAGAAAGATCAGTGATATTCTTTATCAAAACAGAGTTACTCTACGGTATGCATTCACTGAAGTAACTACACAATTGTGGAACTACCAGGATCTTCAAGATATGGAAAACCACTTTCAAGCAGTCGATGAATTGATGCAGCGACTTGAATTCAATATTTTTGAGAATTATGTTCAAGATAATGTTTCTTTCAAAGACAGAGAACAGTTTGTCTCAATTATCGATAGTCAACAGAATTTCGGACAAGATAACTCTGAACTGGTTGATTTATTATCAGACTTGATAGTTGAGTTGTCGTTGATAGTTAATCGAATAGATACTTTATTTGATCAATATAATTTCCAGAAGAATTTCATATCAGTCGAATTATCCAAGGTCATTTCTAATTTGATTATTGAAAATAGTAAATTACGTGGGACATTGGGTAATTTGGATGAGCTTTTGCAATCGCTGCAAGGTGCAAAGAGTGAATTTGGACTTCAAATTGAAATGCGTGATTATTATGAACCGAATACAATGAAGATCAGTTGGCGGCAATTTAATATTAAGAGTTTGATTGATCAGGTTACTGACAGATTCAGTCAAATTGTTGCTATCGGTGCCGCAATTACCATTCAGAAGGATTTTTCACACTTCATAATGGATCTTCAATTAGATGAAGAACAAATCAATCAGATGAAGATTTTGCCTGACTCAAATAACATGGCAAAAAATGCCAAGATTTATTTGCCTGATGATATTCCTGATATCGCTACATTAGATAATGATGAATACTTTGACATGATCACTCGTTATATTGTTGAAGTTTTGGACAATATGGATCGTCAGACAATGATCTTATTTAATTCATTGAATACTTTAAGCAAAGTATATGAACGATTAATGGATACTGATGTTAAAGAAAAGTGGGAGATCCTAGCTCAAGGGGTCACTGGCACGAATGAGAAAATCAAGAAACGCTTTGCCATTGGCAAGAGATCTGTTCTTCTTGGCGCCAATTCTTTCTGGGAAGGGGTCGATTTCCCTAACAAGATGCTAGAGATCCTAATCGTAACCAGAATCCCATTTGAATCACCAGAACAACCTGACGTAAAAATTAGACAAGATATTCTGCGTGAGCGTGGTTTGAATATTTTTAAGGCTGATGCATTGCCTAAAGCGATATTGCAATTACGTCAGGGCCTGGGCCGATTGGTTAGAAGTCCAGAGGATAAAGGTGTAATTTTATTGTTGGACAATCGTATTTTGACAAAGAATTATGGAAAAGAAATTCTTAATTCGTTGCCAAAAGGATTACCGCTTATCAATGAAAACATCGATTTGATTAAGAAAGATATAAATGAATTTTTGAATTAGATGAAAAGTTGATATACTATTGTTGCTGTATTATTTCAGTTAACTAAGGTAAAGGAAAAATTATGAATAGAAGCACAAAAATTTTATTGGCTATATCCATTGTTGCGTTGGTGATCGTTTCAGCGTTGACGTTCGTGAGTCTTTCTGCATCTCCCAATTCGAGTGCGAAGTCACAGGCAAATGATATTGCAAAAGAAAAAGCGGGTATTGTTCAAGATGATTATTTTGGCAATTTCACTCGCAAAAAGCAGTATTATTCAGTTGGTGGTCTGACTAAGAACAATAAATATCGCTACGTTATCATTGATGCTAAAAGTGGTAAAACCAAAACTGTTGATTTAAATGATGCACCTGTTCGTAAGAATGTAGTCCAAGGAGTTGCCGATCGATATAGTGCTACTAAGATATTGCACATTAATCTTGGTATGTATAAAGGTAAACCTACTTGGGAAGTAGCCTTCAAGAATAAGAAGGGTATGATTGGCTATAACTTAGTTGATTTTCGTTCGGGCAAGAGCATTCAAATTATTAACAATATTTAGAAATTAAATCAGTACGTTATTTACTTGGCAAATAGCGTTCTTTTTTATTAGTTGTTTTGTTGCCTCCGATTGAAAGTAATCGAACCTGCTGTGCGGACCGATTTCAGCCGAGGTCTGAAATCTCACTTTTGAACTCCGCGTAACCCGCAGATTTCAAAAGATGTCCTGTGCTGTAAGAACGGAAAAACACCGTTCAACACCACTGCCACTGCTGGTTCAATCACTCTCAATCTCCGGATTAGTAGTATTGGCTTGAAGCTGTACTTGAAGGATAGGTAAATTGTTATTCTATTTTTAAGTAAATATTAATCTGTTTGAGAATACATACTGACTTGTATTTAATGAATTTGCGCTGGAGATTATAAAATATTTTATCAGCTGTGAAGGTGGCGTTAGGACGGTGATTTTCCGTTCTTACGGCACGGGACGACTTTGGAGATTTGCGAAGCAAAGCTTCAAAGCGAGACTTCAGACCGTCTTTCAGGCTGAAGCCGTTCCCCGCAGCAGGTAAAATATTTTATAATCGGAAGCAACAATAATAACAACCACAAACATTTAATAAGATTTTTGAAAGAAGTGAAATTAATGGACGAAACTACATTTGAACAATTTTTGTCTAGTGGAAGTACCAGTTTAAGTAATTTAGTTTTGCAGAACTATAGTAAATTAGGCATGACAGAAAAAGATTTGATAATCTATTTAGAATTATCAATGTATGCTCAAAAAGGAATTCAATTTCCAATGGCTTCTAATCTTGCTGAAGACACTGGTATGGACGAAGCAACTATCTATACTATTATTCAAGGCTTGATTAAATTAGGGATAATTGAACTGAAAACGGTTATCGAGCATCACCAACAACGTGACATATATGAACTAACACCGATTTTTAAACGTCTCCAAGTTCTATTGAAGCAAGAGACAGAATCAAATCAAAAATCTAAATTGATGTCTGATACTGAGGAATTATTCAAAAAAATTGAGGTGGAATTTGGTCGTCCAATTTCTCCAATTGAACAAGATCAAGTACATCAATGGATCGACGATGATCACTATTCAATTGAATTGATTGAATTGGCTCTTAGAGAAGCTATTTTGAATCAAGCATATTCGATGAAATACATGGATAGGATCCTTATAAGTTGGGAAAAGAGTAATATTAAGTCAGCGGAACAACTCCAAGAAAGAAGAAGAAAGCTGGGTTACTAATGTTAAAAGATGATCAGATTGTATGGGCAATCAAACAAATGGAAGAAGATATCGGTCCGGTTGGACCGTCATTGGATTCTAGGACACCTTTTCAATACCTTGTGTCAGTCATTTTGAGCGCACAAGCTACAGACGTATCTGTCAATAAAGTCACACCTATTTTATTTGCGAAATATCCTGATCCTAAGGATTTGATGAATGCGAATGTTGAAGATGTTGAACAGATAATTAAGAGTGTTGGATTATTTCATAACAAAGCTCGTAATATTATCAAGACAGCTAAAATAGTTCATGAGGAATTGAATGATGTTGTGCCAACCGATAGAGCAGGGATCATGGCATTACCTGGTGCAGGTAGAAAAACGGCAAATGTTGTTTTGAGTGATGTATTCAATGAGCCAACATTTGCGGTTGATACTCACGTATCCGCAATTTCTAAGAGATTACACTTTGTAGATCAGAAGGCTACACCATTACAAGTCGAGAACAAAATTGTAGGTGTTATGAAGTCAGAAGAGCTCCATAGAGCTCATCATACGATGATTGAGTATGGACGTAAGTATTCAATGAAATTGGCTCCTGACAAAGAAATATGTCAATTGATTATTGACTGTGACAAATTGAATGAAGAGAACGAAGCAGAATTTGAGTAAAAAAAGATCGAAACCAGTTTTTAAAATTGGTTTCGATCTTTTTTAGTTGGAACTATTTGTTGAACTACCTTGTGTAGAACCACCTTGGGTCGTTCCGTTTTGAGAACCGGAGTTATCACCAGTAGTGCCACCGTTGCTGTCATTTCCGCCAGTATTAGTATTATTTCCAGTGTTTCCGGTGTTTCCGGTGTTGTTTCCTGTATTAGTATTATTTCCAGTGTTTCCAGTATTACCGTTATTACCAGCATTACTGTTATTGTTGTTATTTGATGTTGTACCACCATTACTATTGTTATCGGTCGTGGTATTACTGTCGTTTCCAGTTGTACCAGTGCCTGTAGTAGAATCATCCGAGCTCGTATCGTTATCATCATCAGTTGATTCAGATGTGCTACTTGATGGTCTAGTAGTTGTAGCGTCATTACTGCTTGATTCAGAAGTGCTATTTGAACTCGATGAAGCACTTTCAGTTCCCTTGTAAGGATTATTTGGTGCATATCCCTTAACGAATAACTCACTTGTAGCTCCACTTGATGAAGGTGCTACTGTTGGTGAGGTTGCTCCGTTATTCAAGATATTCAATCTTACTACAGAACTTGGTTTCTTCCAGTTTGGATTAGTACTGTCTGATCTGTCTTGCATGTATTCCAACATGGCTTTATAGATTTTTCCGGGTACACTCTGGTAAGTCATTGCGATACCGCTTGAGTTAGGGGAGTCGTATCCAGTCCAAACACTCATTGAGTAATTCTTTGTAAATCCGTTATACCAAGCATCTTTAGCAGTTCCACTAAGGGCAGAATTTGAGGCAATTGCTTCAGAAGTGTAATTAGTAGTACCTGTTTTACCAGCTTGATGTAATCCAGAAATATCAGCGTAAGTAGCGTATTCAGAAGGTACTCCCTTAAGCATATCCGTAATCATATATGCGGTTGAAGATTTCATTACACGTTTACCATCTGAATTATATCTGTGGGTGATGCCATCGGCTGTTTCAATTTTTGAAACATAGGTTGGTTTGTAATATGTACCACCATTTGAAAAGGCTGCATAGGCAGATGCTCCTTGTAAAGTTGAAGCCTCAGCGCCGATACCAGTACTCAATGGATCACTATCTTTAAGATTCATGCCCAGTTTATTTGCGAATACTTTTGCCTTAGAAAGTCCAACGTCATCTAATGTGCGAATGGCTGGAATATTTCTTGAATTGACTAGGGCTTCACGCATACTCATTTGGCCTTCGTATTGTTCGTCCCAATCTTTTAACTCAATATCGGTACCGGCATATGTATAAGCGGTATCTTCAACTTGATGATATGTTGACCAATTGAGATATTCGATTGCTGGTCCATAATCAAGTATTGGTTTCATAGTTGATCCATTACTACGAGAGGTTTGAACGGCACGATTTAATCCAAATTGGATATTGGATAGGTTTCTACCACCAATCATGGCGATAACCTTACCATTGTTAGGATCAACGATGGTTGCACCGACTTGCTCTTTGGAGTCTTGGAAGGCTACCGTACCTGAATTAACAATGTTGTAAAGTTTCTTTTGAGCACTGTAATCCATGTTTACGGTAATCTTTAGATTATCACGATAAGGATCGAAACCTTTTTTCTTAACTTCAGTAATTGCTTCTTTAATGTAAGGATCAGAAACAATACGTTTTGTATCATTACTATTGCTTACTTTTTTGTAAGGTTGCAAGCCGTCGTCGATAGGTGTGTCTAGTGCTTCAGTTTCTTGTGCCTTAGTTATTTTGTTATTATCATACATAGCTTGTATAACTAGGTTACGACGATTTCTGGCTGCATCTGGGTGAACATATGGATCATAATTACTTGGTGCGTTTGGAATACCAGCAAGAAGGGCGGTCTGAGCAATTGTCAATTGACCAAGTGATTTGCCATAATAGTATTTAGATGCGGTTTTGATACCACCAATACCGTTATTAAAGTATTCCTTGTTCAAATAAAATTCTAGAATTTGTTGTTTAGAGAATTTTTGACTAACTCTCATGGCAAGATAAGCTTCTTGCATTTTACGTTTAAAAGTTTGATCCTTTGCATCAGTTGAGAAAACAGTCAATTTTATCAATTGTTGAGTCAAGGTACTTGCACCTTGCAAAGTGCCTTGAGTCACATTAGTTACGGCCGATTTGACGATTCTGACAGGATCGATACCAAGTGGTTCATTGTAGAAGTTTTTATCTTCAATAGAAATAACAGCATCTTGAACTCTTTGGGGAACTTTATCGATTGTTACGTAATTTCTTTCGTTAGCCCCTAAAGATGCAATTGTTTTCCCATTTGTATCAACGATGGTCGATGAACCACCGCTTTGTAAGTTTTCTTGGCTAACAGCTGGTGCACTCATAGCGTAGTATGCGAAAACACCGATGAAAAGTGCTGCTAGTACTCCGATTATTGCTAGTATCCATTTAAAAATTGACTTAGCAATGGTTCTGGATGTTGAAGGAGTCTTCTTTTTGTTTTTACTCATTTTTTCTCCCTCCCACTTTCTATAAGCTGTTTAACAGCGTTAATATAGGGTAAAGTAGGGTTATAGTCAGGGCTGACTTCAATGGAACAGTCAACAATTTGCTTAAGCTGGATTGACTTTGGACCATCATTTCTTTGTCCGTCCCAATATTCAAACAGATTGTCTGCCGGCATAATAAAATACCTTTTCAGAGCAACATATTTGATGATGACAAAGCAGATCCCACCTTGTTTCTCACATGCTTTCAGGTGATCAATTTGGTGTTGGTGAAAGTTTTTTAATGGAAAAGTATTTTTGTGCTTTGTTTCCTTGGCTTCAAAATCAACGTAATATCCATTGTAGATACCGTTATAGTCGGTCGTGGATGCTTTACTAAAATAAGCTTCTTTTATTACTGCGCGGCTTCTTTTAGGATAATCTACTTTGACTATTTGAATAGGCGTTGGTTTTTTGTAAATGACAGCAACATCGTGACTGCGGTAATATTTGTTACTTTCATTTATTTCTTCCTCTAATGTCATACCACGATCGCCAAAGATCATCTTTTTCTTGGCGGAAGTGTCAACAGAGAGTTTCTTTGATGAAGGATTATTAAAAGTCCGTCCATCAGGGTAATTAATTTTCAAAATATCAGCTCCTACTTGTGCATTATACCATGGTGGTGTGAATTATAGAGTTAGTAAGTAATCCGTTAATTGCAGACATTGTTTCCAAGTATTATAGAACAAAGGTTTGCTAGTTTGAACTTTTTTAAGGAGATTTTTTTATGATCAAAAATTTATGGGTAACTGGGTACAGGTCATATGAAATTGGTCTTTTTAAGCCGGATGACCCAAAGGCAAAGGTAATTCAGAAGTTTTTTGCTGAGAGATTGACCAATTATGCTGAAGACGGTATGGAATGGGTCCTAACTGGAGCACAATTAGGAACTGAGCAAATCGTCGGTAAAGCTGTACAGGATGTCAAGGACAAAGGATACGATATAAAACATGCGGTAATGTTGCCATTTGCTGAATTTGGGGGTAAATGGAATGAGAAAAACCAGCAATTACTAAATATTTTTTTAAGAAACGCTGACTATGTTAATAAATTGACGAATATGGGGTATCATTCAGGTGAACAGTTAAGAACATGGCAGAGTTTTATGTTAAAACACACTGATGGTGCTATCGTGTTTTATGATCCTGACAGTGGCGGAAAACCAAAATTTGATTACGAAGCCATAGAGAATTATCGAAATGCAGGCAATGATTATGAATTAGAGCTTGTAGATTTTGATACTATGCAGGATTTTGCTAATATAATGTTTGATAACTAGATTAAAAGCGATTTATTTTGTTATAATTAACTAACACAAATTGGGGTGTTCAATATGAATAATATGAATCAGATGAATGGATTTAATCCACAACCAAATAATGATAATAAATTTGTTTTAAATTTCCAGCCAAATGATATTTTGCAAAAAGAATTTAAGACAAAGATGCGAGGATACGATCCTACAGAAGTTGATCAATTCTTAGATGGAATTATCAAGGATTACGAAGCTTACTCAAATGAGTTGAATCGTCTTCAATCAGAAAACGAAAACCTTAGAAGTCAATTAGGTGCAAAAGGTCAACGTCCACAACAAAAACAACCTGGACAACCTATGAAGAATCGTACGATGGGTGTTAGACCACAAGTAAAGTCACAACATCCATCAACTAGTGCTACTGCAGAATCTTCAACTAATTATGATATTTTGAGAAGATTGTCCAATTTGGAGAATCGTGTCTTTGGTCACGACTTTTCTAATGGTCTGCCTGCTGAAGACAATAATGATGGAAATATTAAACAATTTGCATCAGCTGCGGTTCCAAATAATATGGGTAGTGTTGAGAGTGGTCATAATGAGATCAATCCTCGTATGAACCAACAAAACGCTCAACAACAGCCTCAAATGAACAATCAGCAACAAGGATTCAATGATCCAAATCATTTCCAATCTAACCGTCAAGCACAAAATATGAATGGTTTTAACGGAAATATAAATAATAATGGTAATTTTAATCAATATTAGTGTATAATAGATTCATCGGTAAATTTTGAGTAATCGCGGCCTAGTTATCTAGGCTGAGGAAAGTCCACGCCCGCACGAGCTGAGATGCTTGTAGTGTCCGTGCTTGGCCCAATAAGCCAAGGTACCTTTTTGGTAACGGCAGCGAACGCACTAAAGTTTCGACCATGTGTTACTAGCTTGAAAGTGCCACAGAGACGTAGTATTACGGGAAACCGTAATAGTGGAACGAGGTAAACCCCGCGAGCGGGCAACCCAAACTTTGGTAGGGGCGCTTCATAACGAGAAATGAATCTACTGTGAAGGCGTAATTGTAGATAGATGATTACTAACTGTATCGGAGTGCCTAGCCGGTACATGAACAGAACGTGGCTTATAGAAATTTACTAAGGTAAGGGACGACTTGTTCGTCCTTTTTTTGTATGAAAATTTAAACTCATGAAGAGGTAGAAATGAAATTAATTGCGACAATGTCAAGCGGTTTTGAAGCTATAACCGCACGTGAACTAAAAGATTTAGGTTATGAGACCCAAACTGATAACGGGAAAGTTTACTTTGAAGGAGAAAATGAAGATGTAGCTAAAGCCAATCTTTGGCTACGTAGTGCCGATCGTGTAAAAATCGTTATCGGTACATTTAAAGCAACTTCTTTCGAAGAGTTATTTGATAAAGTTTACGCAATTGATTGGGATAAGTGGTTACCATTAAACGCTGCTTTTCCAATTAAGGCTAGAACTGTTAAATCAGAGCTTCATTCAGAGCGTGATATTCAAGCAATTACAAAAAAAGCCATCGTTAATAAGATGGCTGATGTATATATGCGTCGTGGACGTTTGCCTGAAACTGGAGCTACTTATCAAATTGAGACTCGTATTCATAAAGATCTAGTCGAAGTAACTCTTGATACAACTGGCGCATCCCTATACAAACGTGGTTATCGTGTTGAACACGGTGCTGCACCGTTGAAGGAGAACTTTGCGGCCTCAATGATTCTTCTAACTGTATGGCATCCAGATATGCCATTCATCGATCCCACAACTGGTTCAGGTACAATTGCCATTGAAGCTGCACGTCTGGCTAAGAACATTGCACCTGGTATTCAACGCCACTTTGCATTTGAGGATTTCGATTGGTTTGATCCTGAAATCTTAGCCAACTTGAAAGAAGAAGCTCGTGCAGGTGAAAAAGACGTTGATCTTAATATTTTCGCTAGTGATATCGATGGTTCTATGATCGACGTTGCTAAGCTTAATGCACATGATGCTGGCGTTCTTCATGATATTCAATTCAAACAAGTCGCTATCAAAGACTTGAAAATTGAAGGTGACGATGGTGTCATCATTGCTAACCCTCCATATGGTCAACGTATGAGTGACTTGGAAAATGTTAGAAAATTGTATAAAGAAATGGGAGAGGTCTTCAGGACCGCTCCCACATGGAGTAAATATATTATCACTAGTGATTTGGAATTTGAAAAATTCTATGGTGAACGTGCTACTAAGAAACGTAAATTATACAATGGTTCAATTAGAGCTGATTACTATCAATACTGGGCAACTCGCCGTCACTAATTAGATAACACTTAGAGGCTATCACGACGATGCAGGTCCCAAAGAATTAGAAGAATCAAAATTGCTGTAACGAGTAGTGAGAAGAACCATGACCACCACTTGTCAGCAACAGGCAATTTCATATTCATACCATAAAAACCGGATACGATCGTGGGAATACTTAAGACAATTGTGTAAACTGTCAGTATTTTCATGGTCGTATTTGTTTGGTTATTTAAGATATTATTGTATGTGTTGGCTACTCGATCAATAATGTCAGAAGTCAAACCTGCTTGATCTCTTATCTGTTCAATTTCGATAATAGAATCATGAAGATGTTCTTTGGACTTCTTATTCAAGTTAATATTTTGAATTTTACCAGTTGAAATAATTTCAATTTGTTTAACAACATTGAAGTTACCATTGATAGCCGTGCTAATATATGTAATCAAGTCTTCGAGTTCTGCTAATTCCAAGATTTGATCTTTAGAAGAGCGGCTTCTTTTCAAATGATTTTGAATCTTGTTCCGATCTTGATTGATCTCGCTCATGCGGTCATTGTAGTCACTTGTGACTTGATCAAAGGTATTGAAGATGATTTCCCAGATACGATCCTCTACTGTGCTCTCAAAGTGATTATGAGCGTTTATAACGTAATCTTTGATATAGTGTGTTGAATTATTAGTAAATAGGAATAATTGATTATCCTTGATGGCAAAAGAAATTGGTAAAGTACTCCCCGAAAGGGCATCACCATCAACTCTCTCGTTTTGAACGTTGAATACGATCAGAAAAGTATTTGTATGTTCATCGTATTCAAGTCGTGCACGTTCATTTGTATCATCAGCGTAATCAAGAATTTCGTTAGTTATATCGAATTGTTCAATTAATGTTGTGCGGTCTGTGTCGCTTAGATTTTTTTTGGAATTAATATCGATCAAGGTTAAGTCTTGACCTAATGGTTGTGAATTTATCATTATCGTTCTCCCTCGAAAACAATAATAGCATAAAAAAACATGCTGACTATTCGTAAAATGAATGGTCAGCATGTTTTAATTTATAATCAAATTGATTTTATGGAGTAAATAGTTTAGCTAATTCATCCTGTGGGATGCCCTTGAAATAGTCATCTAGATTGAATCCTTTGAGAACTTCGAGAATCTCATCACGGTCAAACTTAACATTAAGAAGTTTTTCCTTAATGTCGTTAACATCCTTCATACCGAAGTAGTCACCGTAAATTTCGACTGATTCGATTTTTCCATCTTCAACATTGTAACGAACATCAACTGTACCCATGTCGAAGTGTTTTCTTTGTTTAGCGGTGAATTTAGGTGATTTGCCATAGACCCAATCCCAGTTGTAGTAATATTGTTCCTTCAACTTATCGATTTCTTTTTGGTCTTCTGGAGTAATAGTATATTCGTGATCTTTAATCTCATCTAATGAGTTAGCGTGGAATAATTCCAATAATAGTTTGTCACGGAATTGCTCAGTGGTTAGATTTTGATATTCTTTAGCAAGGTAAGGACGTACATTTGTAACACGACTTCTAATTGATTTGATACCTTTAGAAGCAATCTTATCCTTTTGTACATGAAGAGCCTTTGTTAGAACATCGAGGTCAACATCTAGTGACAATGTACCATGAGAGAATGTCTTGCCATTTCTTGAGTACATTGCGTTACCAGAGAACTTTTTGCCATCTACCAACAAGTCGTTTCTACCTGAGACTTCGGCAGTTGTTGCGCCCATTTGGTGTAAGGCATCAATAATAGGTTGAGTGAATGACTTGAAATCACCAAAGTTCTTGTCATCTGAATCAACCATGAAACTGAAACAAAGGTTGCCTAGATCTTGATATACTGCTCCACCACCAGATAGACGACGGGTAACAGTAATATTATTATCTTTAATATAGTCAGGGTTGATTTCTTCCATAGTATTTTGATTTCTACCAACGATGATACATGGTCCTTCAATATAGAATAGAACAAGTGGCTCGTCGAATTCGACATTATTCATCAAATATTGCTCGGTTGCCAGGTTATCACGAATGTCGCGATCCTTCATTACAACATAGTACATAAAAGTGCCCCCTTGATATAATTTGTAAGCGATTTAATAGTATCACAATTTTCACAAATGGAACATTAATAACCACTCACTTGCGGAGCTTAATAAGTTCTTGATGAACCAGACTATGTGCAGCACCGTTATCTTTATCAGAAATATGCTTAACAAAGTACATGGGAAAAGCTTTGAGTTGTTCTAAAATCGGATCCAAAATATCTTGATAGTGTTTAGAATACTTTTTCTCTACGCTATCTGTTAAAATCTTGCTATCGGAATGAATGAACAAGATATCGTTGATATTCATTTTGGAAATTTGTTCAAGAGCAAGTTTTAAGGCTAAGAATTCCAAGTAGTGATTGTCAGCCGGTTTTTGTGGATCGACATGTTTGATTATTTGATCGTTATACTTGATAACGTAGGCGGTGGCGGCTAGATTTAAATTAGTATTTAAACCGGCGTCGGTGTACAATTTAATCATCTTATTAAAAACCTTTCAGGAGTAGATATGTCTAAGAAATATTTTGTTCAGCCCACAGGATCATGGGGAATTATTATGTGGTCTCTCGCACTGAGTATTTTGTGTCTCGGTGTAATTTTACAACTTGAAATATTTAGTTTCAGTTTTGTTCCATTCATAGTGTGGATCCTGGGAATTGTTTACGTAATTTATATTATAACTAATTCTTGGGTAAAGTTTGACGCTGATAAGATTATTATCAAAGAGCCTAATTATTACAAAGCTCGAGTATTCAAACAAACTGATGTTAGAATAAAAACTGATGATAAGTTGACGATGGAATTTTTATTTGATAATCATGATTATTTTCCATTGAAGATTACCTCGACTAAGAAAATTTTACAGGGAATTAAGAAAGAAGTGGGTGAGAATAATGTCATTTCCAAGTGATATTGAAATAGCTCAAATAAATGAGCATGAGAATATGAAGAATATTGAACAAATTGCTCAAAAGGTCGGATTGAATTCTGACGATATTGAGCCATACGGCCACTATAAAGCTAAGATCTCTGGTAGCGGTATACGAAAGGCTATGAAGAAGGATGACGGTAAATTAATATTAGTTACTTCGATCAATCCAACTCCAGCTGGAGAAGGTAAATCAACGGTCGCTATTGGTTTAGCGGACTCACTGCAAGCAATTGGCAAAAAAGCTGTTTTGGCTCTGCGTGAGCCTTCATTAGGTCCAGTCATGGGGATGAAAGGTGGTGCCACTGGTGGTGGTTATGCGCAAGTAGTTCCAATGGAAGACATAAATCTGCATTTCACAGGTGACATGCACGCTTTGACTAGTGCTACTAATACTTTAGCTGCACTGATCGATAATCATTTGCATCAAGGTAATCAATTACATATTGACCCAAGAAGAATCGTCTGGAAACGTGCTTTGGATATCAATGATCGTGCTCTACGTAATATTACTATCGGTCTTGGTGGTCCAGCTAATTCAATTCCTCGTGAGGACCATTTTGATATAACAGTTGCCAGTGAATTAATGGCAGTTTTATGTTTAGCTCAGGATATCGATGATTTGAAGGAACGTATTTCAAATATTTTGATTGCTTTTACATACGACAAGAAGCCTATTTTCGTTCGTGACCTTCGTGTTGAGGGTGCAATCACGATGTTGCTAAAGGATGCGTTGAAACCTAATTTGGTTCAAACACTCGAAAACACACCGGCAATCGTTCACGGTGGACCATTCGCAAATATTGCTCATGGATGCAACAGTATCTTAGCTACTAAATTAGCTATGAAATTAGGAGACTACACGATTACTGAGGCTGGTTTTGGTGCCGATCTTGGTGGCGAAAAGTTCATGGATATTGTGGTTCCAAAACTCGATCATGCACCCAACTTAAGTGTAGTAGTCGCTACGATTCGTGCTCTTAAGTACAATGGTGGTCAAAAGTTGGCTGATTTGCAAAATGAAGACTTGAATGCTTTGAATCTCGGCTTCAAGAACTTAAAACGTCACGTGCAAAACATGCGTTATTATCACATTCCGGTCATCGTAGCAATCAACAAGTTTGCGACTGATACTGATAATGAAATCAAGTTATTACAATCGCTTTGTGATGAATTAGGCGTTGAAGTATCAGTTGCTGATATACATCATAAGGGTTCTAAAGGTGGAATCGACTTTGCCAAAATGGTAGTTAGAGCTGCCGATAAAGAATCTATTTATACTCGTTTGTATGAAGATGCTCAACCTACAGTTGAGAAAATCGATACCATTGCATCTGAGGTCTATGGTGCTAATAATGTTGAGTACAGTCCTAAGGCTATGCGTCAGTTACAAAATCTGAAGAACAACGCTTGGGATGATATGCCTGTATGTATTGCCAAGACACAGTATTCGTTAAGTGATGATCCAAAGAAGCTTGGTAGTCCACGTGACTTCACGCTCCACGTCAAGGAAATAATTCCCAAGCTTGGTGCCGGATTTATCGTTGTATTAACTGGTAGTATTTTGACCATGCCAGGATTACCAAAAGAACCAGCCGCATTGAATATGGATGTTGATAATGACGGCAGAATTAGCGGTCTGTTCTAGTGCCAATTGTCTATATAGTATTATTCATTGGTTTAATCGCTGGCGATCAAGCGCTGAAGTATTATGTTGCTACCAACATCCCCACATTAACGTTCCATGAATTCATTCCAGGTATTTTGTCTTTGACACATATTACGAATACCGGAGCAGCTTGGAGTATGTTAGAAGGAAAGATGATTTTCTTTTACATCGTTACCATTGTGGCGGTAATCATTTTACTTTATTTGTTTGTTAAGTCCGATAAAAAAGATTATATTTACCGATTCTCATTGTTATTCTTATTAGCAGGAACAATCGGTAATGCAATCGATAGATTTGCCCATCACTATGTGATAGATATGTTCAGTTTTGATTTTGTTAATTTTCCGATTTTCAATTTAGCGGACACTTATATTACAATAGGAGTTATATTGATAATCATTTCATTAATATTTATGACGGAAGGTGACAAAAATAACTGATAGCCCAATAGAATTAGTATTCGAAGATACTAAGAAAACTAGATTAGATAATTTTGTGAACGAGAATGTCGAGGATTTAACACGTTCACAAATTCAAAAGTTCATCAAGGACGGAAATATTTTGGTCAACGGTAAAGTTGCTGCCAAAACTGGTACAAAACTGACATCTGGAGATAAAATTTCTGTAACTATTCCTGAAGAAGAACCAATTGAGGCAATTCCACAAGATATTTCAATCGATGTTGTTTACGAAGATGAAGATGTTTTAGTCGTGAACAAGCCACAAGGGATGGTAGTTCATCCTGCTGCTGGACATCGTGATGGAACATTAGTCAACGCAATCTTGTATCACAGTAAGATCAACGATGACGACATGATTCGTCCTGGAATTGTTCATCGTATTGATAAAGATACTTCAGGTTTGTTGATGATAGCCAAGAATAATTTGGCTAAACAATCATTAATGAAACAACTTAAAGAAAAAACCAACTTGCGTGAATATGTCGCAATCGTTCATGGCAACTTTGAAGAATCAAAGGGTAAAATCAATGCCCCATTGGGTCGTTCAAAGTATGATCGTAAGAAACAAGCAGTTGTTGACGATGGCCGTAAGGCGGTTACTCACTTTGAAGTTTTGGAACAATTTGAGAATTACTCACTACTTAAATTAAAATTAGAGACAGGCCGTACTCATCAAATTAGAGTACACATGCAATATATTGGTCATCCTGTAGCAGGAGACCCATTGTATGGACCTAAAAACACATTGCAAGGACATGGACAATTCCTTCACGCTAAGACTTTGGGATTTGAACATCCAAGGACACATGAATGGATGCAGTTCTCTGTTGAACCCCCTAAGATTTTTCAAGAAACACTTGAGAAATTACGCGGTTGACACGCTCTTAGATGTGCTATAATCTGAATTTAGTTATGTGAGAAATATAATTAAAGCACTCACGCTGATTAGTCAGACAGTGAGTGCTTTTTTAAAGAATAGGAGACCAATTTATGGCTAAAGAAATAATTGACGGACAAACGATGACGCGAGCTTTGACTCGTATTACTTATGAAATTATTGAACGAAATAAGGGAATTGATGATTTAGTGTTAGTAGGTATTAAGACTCGTGGTGTATACGTTGCACACAGGATCGAATCTCGTTTAAAGCAATTAGAAAATATCAGTATTCCAGTTGCTGAATTGGATATCACACCTTACCGTGACGATGTGACCCATGAAGAGAAGAATCCAGCTGACGTTACCCCTCAACCACTTGATGTTGATATTAATGATAAGCACGTGATTTTGACTGATGATGTTCTTTATACTGGTAGAACAATTCGTGCTGCCATGGATGCGTTAATGACTGTTGGTCGTCCTAAAAAGATTTCTTTGGCTGTATTGGTTGATCGTGGACATCGTGAACTTCCAATTCGTGCTGACTTTGTTGGTAAGAATATCCCTACTTCTCAAAAAGAAAAAATCAAGGTTTCTATGAAAGAAATTGATGGAGAAGACAAAATCGAAATCGAGTAATCAAACTTAGGGGAGTTGCTTTTTAATGAAGCGTTATTTAATTTTAGAAGATGGAACGGTCTTCCCCGGTGTGGGATTCGGATCTTCCATTATCACTACAGGTCAATTGGTAATATCAAATAATCGTACCGGAATTGAACAATCAGTAACTGATCCAGATGCTGAAGGCCAGATTCTGGCTTTTACGATACCCTCAATTGGTAGTTCTGGTATTAATCGTGATTTTTATGAATCTATCAATTCTCAATGCAAGGGTGTTGTGATCGGTTCCTCAAGTCATACCACCATCGATGGCTCGGTGTCATTTGGCGATTGGATAACAGGTTTGGGAATTCCCGGGATTAAGAATGTCGACGTGCGTGCTTTAGCAAAACACATTTCTGAACATGGTGAAATGAAGGCTAGCATTATGGATACACATGATGAACACGCTATTGATCAAATTAAAGCTCTCGTGTTGCCACCTGATCTTGTCAAACGTGTTTCAACTAGACAATCGTATCCAAATCCTAATATGGGAATAAAAATTGTAGTTGTTGATCTGGGGCTGAAATATTCAATTCTTCGTCAGTTGTCATATCGTGATTGCAACTCGGTCATCGTAAATTACAATTCAACGCCTGAAGAAATTGAGAATCTGCACCCAGATGGAATTATTTTTTCTAATGGACCAGGTGCACCTAGCGATATTCCGCAGACTATTGAAACAATTAAAGTACTACAAAAGAAATATCCAATTTTAGGTATTGGTCTGGGTAATCTATTGATTGCATTGGCCAATGATTGCAAAATAATTAAGCTTGATCAGCCGCATCATGAATCATCATTAGCGGTTAAAGAAGTTGCCAGTGGCAAGATTGATTTTGTTAACCACAACCATTCATATACGATCGATCAAAAATACATTAGTTCGTCTGATTTTATCGTGACGAATATTTGTGTTGCGGACGGAAGCATTGAGGGCATTCGTCATGAATACCTGCCAATAATGTGTGTTTTGTTCGAACCTGAAGCTGCTCCAGGACCTAATGACGGCTATTATGTTTTTGATGAATTTATTGATTTGATAGATTCTGTTAAATTTCAAGACGATGGAGGTAGAGATCAATGGTAGAAGTTCGTCCACATAGTATATTGATCATTGGCCCAACGACTAGTGACAAGAATGTTGACCTATCGACCGCAGTCTATGATACCGTCGATATTCTGCATCAATTGGGATATAAACTGTCAGTTATTGTCGAGGATCCAACGTCGCTACTTTCATCAGGCAAATTCTTTGATCGAATAATTGTCGAACGTGTTACTGGTGAACACGTCTTGAACTTTGTCCATGAGTACCATCCAGATGCAATTTTGCCAACGGTTGGTGATCGCAATGCGTTAGGTATTGTATCGAGTTTGAATGGCAAGATAGATAATGTGAAGATCTTAGGTTCGAATTATATGGCTTCACTTGCTACTTTTAAGCGTGAATTATTCATTAAGAAGTTGACTGACAACAAATTACCAGTGATCAATTTCATTTCTTCAGACGATGAAAAAGAAATTTATAGTTTTATCCGTTCAATTGGTTTTCCAATCATTGCCAGACGCAGATATTCCAATCGTCATTCAAGTGGCTGGACTAACATCAATAACCTATTTGAGTTAGATAATTTCATGGCACTAGAAGATATTGACGATAGCCGTATTGAGATTGAACGCAGTATTCGTGGTTTCAGTGAATATTCATTCACCGTTGTGCGTGACCGATTCGATAATTCAGCGTTGATCGGTACGATTGAGGATATTGAGCCTATTGGTATTCACCATTTGGATTCGAATTTGATATCTCCAGCCATTTCATTGAATGATTCAAAACTGCAACGTATGCGGACAGCATCATTGAAATTGGCTCAGGCATTCGACATTGTTGGTATTTGTACGGTTCATTTTGCCTATAATCATAAGACTAATGAGTATTTCATAACTGAATTCATTCCACGACTAAGTGAAGAATCCAAGTTTCTTGAGTATGCTACAAGTTATCCTATTGCTACAGCAACCGCAGAATTAGCACTCGGGTATCATCTTGATAAGTTGAAGCTTGATGGCGGTCGTGGCTTCAATGGTGCTTCAGAGCCATTTGTGGACCATATAACGTCACGTTTCCCACAATGGGGTACGTCGGCTCAGAAGTACTTAGGACCTAGTAAGACCTCCAATTCTAGTATTGTTGTAAATGGATTCAGTGTTGAAGAAGTCTTCAACAAAGGCGCTTTAAATGACAAACTCAACAGCAACACTGATAGACGTAAGGCTCTAGAAGAATTGGATGATGATCAATTGTTTGAAAAGATTATTCACCCGACCAATTGGATGCTGGATGTTTTGTTAGAGGCTTTGAGACGAAAGTTTGAAATGCCTGTATTATCAGAAATAACTGGAATTACTATGCCTTATCTGACGGTATTAAGTAATATACTGAAGACCAATACAGCAATTGAGAATAATGAAATTGGCCAAGATAATATTGAACGTTTAGTCGAAATGGGCTTCAAAGGTATCGGAGAGAGCAAATTATTGCTTGATACTGATGACATTGTTACTAAGACAGTAGTGAAGAGCAAGCGTTCTATTTCCGTCTCCAATAAGAATTACAATAATCAGAACTTTTTCGTTACTTCAGGTATCAGCAGTGACCTGGTGCTAAATGATAAGAATAAGATCATTGTAAGATCACCGATCATAACTTCTAAACGTGATGTTATGGTTAGACAATTCGTTTTGACACAACTGATCAAATCAATCGACCAAAATGGACTTGAAGCGGTAGTTATTGGACGTGAACCATGGACTGCTCCTTTAGGGATGCGTGAAAAGGTTATTGAAATTGATGATCCATACATGGAAATGCAGAGTCTTAATTTGATTCCAAAAGATAGCATTTTTAAGACGATTGATTTTTCTAGACATTTAATTGACACAGATGATAATTCAAATGTATTCCAGATAAGTTCTAAGCTGATGAAAGACATCACCATTCCAAGTGAGATCTCATTAAGAGCAATGGTAGTTACTGATGGAAACAATTATTTAGTACCTTCGGTAATTTATCGCAAGGAACGTGATGGTCATTCATTTGAGATCAGTTCATACAATAATTTCTTACCAATTGAAGACCGTAGTGCTCTTTCAAAGCTGATTGAACAAGAATTAGAGAATTATACTGACGTTAATGTCTTTAACTTTGAATTTGCTAAGAGCAATGGTCATTGGATCATTACTAAGGTGTATCAAGGGATGACAAATGACATTATTCGCCATGAATTAGCCAGTTCTGTCCATGTTATCGATACATTAGTTAAATTGATACTTGGTAACAAGATCGAAGATAATAAAACACTTGAAGAGATTTATCAAAACGTTGATGATCGTTATTTATTAACGATTGACGATAAGAGATACAACCTATTGCGATATGATGCAATTAAAGAACAGATTGATAAGATACAAAAAGAAGATTAGCCAGTGGCTAATCTTCTTTTAATTTGTTGACTAAGTCTCTATCTGGATCTACTAAGATAGTCTTTTGACCTTCAAAGATAACAAATCCAGGTTTGGAACCATTAGGCTTGCGAATATTTCTAATTTGTACGTAGTCGACTGGAACCTTCGATGAATCACGTGCTTTAGAGTAATATGCAGCAATCGTAGCAGCTTCAGTTATTGACTGTTCATCAGGATCGCTAGTTTTTAAAATGACATGTGAACCAGGGGTGTCTTTAACGTGGAACCAGTAATGATTCTTTTGTGACAGTTTCATTGTAAGTTGATCGTTTTCCAAATTGTTTTTACCGACAGTAACTTCGATACCGTTAGAAGTCTGGAATGGTTCACCAATCTTCTTCTTACGTTTCTTACGAGCATTGCGCTTACGTTTCTTGATATATCCGGAGTCAATTAATTCTTCGATGATTCCATCAACATCTTCAATATCGACATATTCTAGGGATGCCAGAACTGATTCTAGGTAGTTTACCTCACCAGTAGTTATCTCTAGTTGTTCGTTGATGTGTGGAATTGAGTTTTGCAGTTTACGATATTTCTTGTAGTAGCGTTGTGCGTTATCTGATGGAGAGAGTTCTGGATTAAGCGCAATCGTCACTTCTTCATTATTGTAGTAGTTAGTCAAGGTGATTGATTTAGAACCACGTTTTACCTGTGACATGTAGGTAGTAAGCAATTCACCATATAGATTGTATTCACTCATGATCTTAGTTTGATCTAATTGCTTATTGAGTTTTTTGATCTTAGATTTATCCTTTTTCAGGATAATATCTAAACGACTAGTTATTGACTTAGTCTGTTGCTCAATACGATCAATTCTTGCTCGATCAATATAGTAGCTATCTAATAGTTCACTTAATGAATCATAGGTATTTACTACTTCTGATGTGTTAGGGAAGGGGATAGGTAAGAAGTTTAGCTTCTTGTTAGAATTCATATTGGCAGTGTTTGGTTTAACTTCTTCATACTGTTTGATGAATTCAGGGATGTTATCAGTTTGTGCCATTTCGTTAGAAGTATCTATACCGATACCTTCAAACTTTTGACGAATATCTTTGGCATCAGTTAATGAAGAGAACTCCTCTGGAGATGCTAAAAAAGGATTAACTTTGTTTTGTGCAGGTGGCAACTTGTAATCATCACCAGGCAATAGTCCACGGAAACTATTGTTTTCTGGAGAAACACGCTTGATCAAATCAACGATTTTGCCTGTTTCTTTGTTGATTAAGAAAATATTACTGTGACGAGCCATGATTTCAATCGTCATAGTGAATTCGTGGATATCACCGAGTTCGTTCTTAGCACTCAAGTCGATCATTACAATACGATCATTATTCAATTGTCTGATATCTTGAACAATTGCGCTGGTGATATACTTGCGTAATGACATTACAAATGTTGATGGCTTGGCCGGATTAGCAAATGGTTGCTTGGTAATTTGAATCCTGGCATAGCTTGGGTGTGCTGAGAGAAGCAATTGCTGATTCTTGCGGTTACTTCTTACAGTTAGTATTAATTCGTTAGCGAACGGCTGTTGTATCTTTGCAATACGTCCGCCTTGAAGGTTATCTTTTAATTCGTTTACCATTGAATGGGTAAACATTCCGTCAAATGACATATATATACTGGGTCCTTTCTGTAATTCTTAAAATAGAATTATTAAAAATAATTCTTTAAAATCAATGGTGTAACAAGCATTGATTTCTGAAACAAATATCGGTTTTTTCAGTGTAAATAAAAAATCCTGAACGAATATGATATAATCTAATGGTTATACAATCATTATACGTAAGCAAACAAGGAATTGATAAATTTATGAAAATAGCCATTGTAACAGATAGTACATCTTACTTACCAAAAAACATCGTCGATAAATATCATATAACAGTAGTGCCAATAGAAGTAGTATTTGATACTAAAACTTATCGTGAAGACATTGATATTACAACATCAGAGTTCTATGACTTACTTCAAAAGTCTCCTGAACTTCCCTCAACAGCACAACCATCAATTGGTGAAATGATGGATCTGTACGAAAACTTGGCTAAAGAAGGCTATGATACCGTAATTTCCATTCATTTAGCAAGTACAATCTCTGGATTCGTTAATAATTTGAAGACTGCTGCTAAAACTATTGATGATATGAACGTCGTGGTATACGATTCATGGATAACTGTACGCCTAATGGGCTATATGGTTCAAGAAGCAGCACGTATGGCAAATGATAACAAGCCGCTTGAAGATATCATGAAAAGATTGGATACTTTGCGTGATTCTATGGGAGAATCATTTGTTGTTAACGATTTGAAGAATCTTGTTAAAGGCGGCCGTCTGTCCAATACGTCTGCAGTAATCGGAACTATGCTTAACATTAAGCCGTTGTTGGAGTTTGATGACGAGTCACACAAGATTGTTGCTTATGATAAAGTAAGATCATTAAAGAAGGCCAAATCTAAGGCTGAAGATAAATTAAATACTGCTATTGAAAATTCTGATTATCCTTTGAGATTATTGGTTATTGATGCAGATGATCCTGAATCTGGGGATGAGTGGGCAGAACAACTCAAAAGTGAACATCCAGACTTAACAGTTGATCGTTCATATTTCGGACCAGTTATAGGTGCTCACCTTGGAAAAGACGCTTTAGCGATTGCGTGGATACGTGATTTTGACAAATCTTAAGAATAAAAGCCTATAAGGCTTTTTTATTTTACCTCAATAGTTTAAAATAATTGTATTAATCAAGTCTTTATTTAATTTATATTTAATGTAAAATTGGTTTAGCTATACATTAAGAAAAGGGGATTATTATGTTTTCTAACACGAAAAAGGTAGCCTTATTATTGGCAGCAGGTGTGTTAATGAGCACTAGCTTTGGTGGAACAGTTGCTTTGGCTGACACTACTTCAACTACGCCTACAACTGATACTGATACTGCGGTTGCCACAGCCACCAATTCACAAAATGATAGTGATAATCAAGTTGTTTCGAATTCTAATGATACTGCAACAGCTGCAGCAACTAATAGTGCTACAACTGCTAAATTCCAATCTGCTCAAGATATTAACATCCAAGCAGTCAAGAATGCGATGCTATCAGAATTAAACAGCTTGCGTGCTCAAAATGGCTTAAATGCTTTGACTTCAGTTAATGTTTTGAATAATTATGCTCAGTCTAGAACAGATGGCTTCATTTCCTCAGGTGTAGATGACCACGCTGGCTGGAATTCAGCAAATATGTATCCTTATTATTTGGATGCTGAAGAAAATATCGCTCAAATGCCATATACAATGCTTGGTACAACCGATCCAACTGTAATTGCACAAAAAATAACTGCTGAATTCTATAGTGAAAATTATGATCCACAACCAAACTATGGTCACAGAAAGAACATGCTTAATCCATACATTAATTTTGTGGGTATTGGTGTAAGTGTTGGTTCAAATGGTATGGTCTACTTCTCACAAGAAATGGGAAATGACCAAGCAGCACACAGCAAGTACAGTGCAAGTGATTTGTATAGTTATTATTTAACTAATGAAAATGATTATGCTAATGCTTCTAAGTACAACTTAGTTGATTCTAAGAAGAAGAGTGCTGATTATAAAGATAGAGATAATTACACAGTCCTAGATATGCGTGGGGGCGTAACTAATAATAATTCATTAACACCTATCTATGACAGATATGGAAATAAGACGAATGTTGAATTATCTCCTAATACTTCATGGGCAACTGATATGATTGCTGTAATGAATAATACCTTCTACTATCACGTAAGTAACAATGGTTTTGTGGTTGCTGATGATGTTACACCATGGGCAAGTTTCTTAGCTGGTACTGTGGTTACAACTACAAAAGCTACTGCAATTTATGACGATCAAGGTAATGCAACAAGTAGAACCGTTGCTGCAGGTTCAAAATGGATCGTTGATAGACGTTCAACAAATGCTGTCACAGGAGTTAAAATGTATCGTATAGGTACCAATGCATGGTTGATTAAAACTGACCTTACAGGCGCTTAGATTTTAACGAAAATATGAATATTGTTGAAGAGATGTCTTGTAATAGACGTCTCTTTTTTTAGGAAAATTTTGGGGAAATATAATGAACGAGAATAATAATGATAAAGAATTTTATACTTTTATAAAAACAACTGTTAGATTAGCTAGGGCAATTCAGTCCGAAATTTATCAAGGAGCCAAAAATAAGCACATTACGAAGTTAGAAATAGATATTTTGATGGTTATCTGGGTCTCAGATAATCACCAGTGTCGACCATCCAAACTGATTGATTTCTTGAAAATAACTAAGTCACAGCTCAGTAGGTCGTTGACTGCTTTATATGAGAAGGGGCTAATCGAAAAGAACAAGGATCAAAGCAATAAAAAGTACCTTATTGTTTCACTGACTAAGTATGGTCAAGATTTGGTTGTTAGAAATGCGTCGAACATAAAATTTGCTATGGAACAAGAAGTAGAAAAATTATCAAATGATGAAAGGAAAATTTTGAACGAAACAATAACTTTTTAATTTTAGTTATAATATATGTTTTACGAAAACACAAGCAAAAAAACAACAAACCAAAAATAAATACTCCACCCGCACAGGCAAGTCAATAAAAACAGGCTTCCTTAAAAAGGAGCAAAAATAAGGCATGAAGACAGATCAAATCAAAAAAAGCAACTGCCGAGAAACGCCCTCAGGCGACGAGTTCGTTTAAATGTACAAGAACTTGTCTGTCAAAGTTCAGCAAATCACTCGCTGAATCCTATAACTAGAATCGACAGTGAATTATAGAATGTAAATATTTCTAATTCGACAATAAAGCATTTGGAAACGTACTCGGTCTAGAATGTATATTAGTAATCTAATTCTGAGGTGAATCGTAGTTACTCATCATACAAACAAAACACGGTAAGCCTTGAAGATTATTATGTATTTGCTGATTCTTTTGGAAAAAGGCTTTAGATCAATCGCTAAAAAACTATTAAACATAATGAGCAAATATCTATATTTATTAGCAAAATTGATTATCAGTTATCTCCGAACACTTCATCGATTCAATTCAAATTCATAAGATCATTCAACAAGAACAAAAAAAGAACTCAAACCTCATAGAAGATATATTTGATAAAAACATCAAAAAATTTCAAGAGGAGAGTCCTTTTTTCTGATTTCTTTGAATAAACAAGTTTAAGGTTACATAATATATATTATACGAAGTGGTAATTTAAAGCTACATGTCAAGCCCAAATGCAACATCTTAAACAAATCTTAATAACTTTTCTCCAACTCATGATAAAATTTAGTGT
>NZ_RHOO01000019.1 GCF_003946555.1 Companilactobacillus hulinensis
TATTCTCCTATACAAATAATTAGTATATAGTTCTTAAATTAACTACTTTGTTGCTTTTTATTTTGATATGTTGGAGTTAGAAATTTTAAATTTTCATAAATCTATGAAAGTGCTAACATAGTACTGTTAGAAAGAAAAACTTGAGGAGATTCCTAGATGAAAGATGTAAAATTTGTCGCATCCGATATGGATAAGACATTATTAGAGAGTAACAGTAAATTGCCAGCAGGGATTGATGAAATAATTGATAAATTATTAGATTTAAACATTAATTTTGGGATTGCCAGTGGTAGACCAATTTATACGTTGAATGATCTGTTTCCCAAATATAAAAATGACATGACATTTATTTGTGATAATGGTGGTTTGGTGAGCTATAAGGGCAAGGTATTGTTTAAGAGTTTGATAGATGTCCCACATTATCAGAAGATGGTTCACTTTGTCGAGGATGACACCGATGGTGTACCAATTATTTGTGCGCTGGACACAGCATATGTTAATAAAGAATATGAAAAGTATGTCCCATTTTTCAAGACCTTCTATACTAAGGTTAAATTAGTCGATGATTTAAGAACAATTGACGCAGACTCAAATAAATTTACGATTTATTTTCCAAATGGACACAGCCAAAAGTATTATAAGGAGATTTTTGAACCACAATTTGGGAATGATTTCTCAGTTGTTGTCAGTGGTGAAGTTTGGATCGATATTATGAACAAGGGAATAGATAAAGGTAGAGCAATCAAATCTATTGGTAAGTACTTGGATATTGATCCGTCACAAATGATGGCATTTGGAGATACATTCAATGATAAAGAGATGCTTCAGGCGGTCAAATATAGCTATCTGATGGCGAATGGTAGTAAGGGTATGGAGAAGTATGCTAATTATCGTACAGGTACTAATGATGAGCATGGTGTGCTTCAGGTTTTGGATAAGTTAATTGCTGAGGTTTCTAATGGATAGATGATTTTTCCGCCTCTGGTCCCAAAATATTTTATCTGCCGTGGGGACCTGTTCCAGCCGAAGTGCGGTCTGGAACTTCGACTTTAAGCTTTGCTTCGCAAATTTCAAAGATCGTCCCGTGGTGTAATGAACGGGAAACCACCGTTCAAACGCCACCTTCACGGCTGATAAAATGTTTTGGGTCCTCCGGCTAATGAACAAATTGTTGCTGTTAATGTCTGTGTAGTTATTGCTAGGATTTAGAATGCACACTATTTGGAATGTACGAAGTGAGTTAATATGGTCGTAAAGTTGAGCTGAATAAAGATAAGTCCAGGCCTACCCAACAACAATATAAGTATTCAATTATAAATTATCTTGTTGGAAACCAGCTACAGTTATCGGTACCATAGTCTATAAGACATAACCACTATGGAGCAAAAAATGACACGAACTTATTTTGCGGTTAAAGTTAAAAGAATTGATGGTAAAAAGTTACATTTTAAATTGCCCAAGGATCTGCAATCCGCCATGGCTAAGCACAGAAATCATGGAGGAGATTGGAAGGGGATTTTGAAAGGTGCTTTGATTAATATTGAAATGGCACCTCATACGACCAATCTACAGCCGCCTATAACTACTGCCATGGTGCTTGGTGTCTACGTAGTCGATAGGAAGTTTAAGAGTACACGTAGCCAATTTATCAGTCATGATAGTTGGGACGGCAGTATGAGCATTAGCCAAGTATATGGTTATCTTCATCATGACTACTCTTTATTGAACCGATTGGAAATCAGAAATGATATTAATTTCTGGAAGTGTAGTAAATCCAGCAAGTTAATTTGGTTACTAACAAAATTACGTACTAAAATTTATTATTACAAACTAAAAAGAGCTAGAAGAAAATGAATTCTTCTAGCTCTTTTGCTATATATAATACTTTTTAGGCATGTGAACAGACATGCTTAATTCATTTGGAGGATGAATTGAATAGTTTCACAAATATTAGTCTGTCAACTAGATGAAGTTAACAATTTGCATCAAGATTGGAACAACAACAACGAATAGGACAGTTGATGTTGTAACCACGTTAGTAGCGTACTCGACGTCACCATGTGATTGACCAACCAAGATAGGTAGAACAGCAAGTCCAGGAGCAGCTGCTTGAATGATCAATGTGCTGCTTTCAAGACTAGGCATTGGATTACCCATTGACTTACCTAATAATACGAAGCCGATCATAATTGCTGGAGCAAATACGAATCTACCAAGTAATGCCAGGATAGTATCGCGGTCGAATCCAATTGACTTCAAACCTGCATCGGCCAAGATGATACCAATGTAGATAAGTGACATTGGTGTAACAATACCACCAACCATATCAAGAGTCTTGTTGATCCATTCTGGAACAGGAATAGCTAACAACAAGAATACTAGTGATACTAAGAAACCAACGAGTGGAGCAGGTAGTAATTTCTTCCAGTTAAAGTCTTTTTTAGCGCCTTTTTCAACTGTTGGATCGTCTGATGAAATGAAGAATACACCAACGGCCCAAGTAGAAATTGTGTTCATAACATAGTAAACAAGGAAGAATGGCAAACTCTTTGTACCGAACAATGCCATGTTAAGTGGTAGTCCAATGAAAATTGTATTAGCATTGGCAAACATGTTAATGAATGTACCACGACGACCTTTTTTAATACGGAATACCTTTGTTAAGATCCATGCTAGTAAGTAACTGCATGCAAAACTGGCAAAGGCAAAAACCAATCCGCCAGTCAATGTAGATAATTTGTCACGTGTCAAATACTTCAACACTGAGACGAAGATTGATGCGGGTAGGGCGACTTTCATAATAATAAATGAGATGTTTCCCTTAAATTCGTCACCCAAACGGCCTGAGCTTCTTAACCAGTAGCCAAGGGCGATAACAATTACGATTTCAGCAACACTTTCAAGTGAGGTGATAAATGCTTCCATGAGATAATTCCCCTTCTCTTATAACTTTTTAATTCCTAAGATTAATATTTTGGTTCCCATTTGATGTCGTCGATAGCTTTTTTAGCATCTTTAGCATCTGTAAGTTTTTCGTCAATTGCTTGTTGAGCAACGCCCATAGCAACTGTCATACTGAACTCATCAAGTTTTGAAACAGGAGGTAATACAGCAGCACCAGCTTCACTAGGATCAACGATTCCACCCAATGAGTGAGCAGCTTTGTTGATCATACCGTCACTAAGTAACTTAGCATTAACAGCCATAGCACCAAGGCCAAGACCAGGATATACAAGTGCATTGTTAGCTTGTCCAATGACATATTTAACACCATTTAATTCAACAGGTTCAACAGGAATACCAGTAGCAACTAAGGCTTTACCGTCAGTCCACTTCAAAAGATCTTCAGCTTTTGCTTCAGCAAGCTTTGTAGGATTTGATAGTGGGAAGATGATAGGACGTGCAGTGTGAGCAGCCATTTCCTTGATGATTGGTTCTGTAAATGAACCAGGTTGTGTTGATGTACCAACAAGAATAGTTGGGTGTACTGCCTTAACAGCAGCTTCAAGAGTTGTAAGTTCGTCTGCATTAGCAAATTCACTACGACTTCTTGTAAATGGCTTTTGTTCAGGTGTTAGACCTTCAGTATCGTCAAACAATAGACCTTGCTTATCAACTAGATAGAAGTGTTTCTTAGCTTCGTCTTCTGACAAACCTTCTTCAACCATTGCATCGTAGATACGTTTTGCAATACCAGCACCAGCAGTACCAGCACCAAATGACATGTAAACTTGATCAGTGAACTTCTCTTTAGAGATGTTCAAGGCGCCAAGGATACCGGCAAGAGTAATAATACCTGTACCTTGAATATCATCGTTGAATGTCAAGATTTGGTCTTTGTACTTGTTTAGGATATTAGCAGCATTGTCACGACCGAAGTCTTCAAAGTGAAGATACATGTCTGGGAATAATTCTTCTGCTTTAGCAACAAAACTATCAACAAATTCATAATACTTGTCACCAGTAACACGTTCGTGATGGTTACCAAGATATAAGTCATCATCTAATAGTGACTTGTTGTTTGTACCAACATCAAGAACGACAGGTAGAACTGACTTAGGATCAACACCAGCAGCAGCTGTATAAACCATAAGTTTACCAACTGAAATATCTACACCTTGTAGACCCCAATCACCAATACCAAGAATTCCTTCACCATCTGTAACAACGATCAACTTGATGTCACGGTCGCCAGCAGCATTCTTCAATGTAGCTTCGATTGTATCTGGATCATCAATTGATAAGTAAGCAGCGTTTTGTGGATCTAAGAAAAAGTGACTGTAGTTTTCAATTGTGTCAGCAATTGTTGGATCATATACAACTGGCATGAAGTCGTATACATGTTCACTGAATAACTTGTAGAACAATGTACGGTTTTCATTGAATAAGTCCATCAAATACATGCGTTTTGCTAATGGAGTTGGTTTTGTACCATATTGTTCGTATGCTTGAGCAACTTGTTGATCAAGTGTTTGAACGAATGGAGGTAGCAAACCTTCAATATTGTTTTCTTTTCTTTCTTCTTTTGTAAAAGCAGTGCCTTTATTTAAGAATGGATTGTTTAGTAGATCTAAACCTTTATATTCTTTCATAAAAATGCCTCCTGAAATAAGTTTTATTTAACTTTCGTACAGTACTATATACCCTGATAAAAATTATAGTCAAATATGTTATAATTGATAAAAATAATTTATAGGTGAGCATATGAATATAAAAGATGGTCAATATTTTCAAAAGTTAAGTGAGCTAAAAAACTTCTCTGATACAGCCAGACATTTTCATGTTAGCCAACCGACGATTACGTACTCCCTCAAGCGATTGGAGGATGAATATGGTGTTAAATTGGTGGACCGCAAGAGTTATGCTAATTCGCTTACATTAACGTATTCTGGAGAACAATTGTTAAAACATATTAAGCGAATTCTTCGTGAAGATGAGCTAACTAAAAGAGATTTGTCCAGAATTAAAGAAAAAAAAATAAAAATGGGACTTCCTCCCATAATTACTAATTATTTATTGCCTGAAGTTTTTGATCAATTACGTGATGCAGATTTGTTGAACAACATTGAACCAGTGGTTGATGGGTCAAAGGAATTGCTAGAGGAATTGAAGCAAGGGCATACTGATATATCCTTGTTAGGGACGACACGTCTGCCAGAAGATGCAGAATTGAAATATAAAGTTATCAAAATTCATCACTTTAAATTGATTGCATCAAGTCGAAGAAAGTTCGATGGTCCTATCGATTTGACCGACTTATTAAAGGAAGACTTTATTTTGACTGATGATAATTCTGTGCATCGCCAGGTGTTCAAAAGATTTACGGACCGATATAATGTCATGCCAAATGTTATTTTTGAAACATCAGATCATAACTTATTGTTGAATTTGATCAAAGCCAACAAGGGTATAAGCTTCATTGTTGAAACGGCTCTTTATCATGAAGAAGGAATACAGGAAGTTAAAGTAAATAATTTGGAATTACCACCATTTTATATATTATTGATATATCGGACCAATACACTGGAAACACCTGATTTCAGAAAGACCATTAATATTTTCACACATATTTACAACCAAGAATAAATATATCGGTAAAGGATTATTAATAATTTATAGTGTACGGTATAGTCCAATTAAGGTACAATGAAATTACCGGTTGATATCAAACGGATTAATCCAGTCCTGTAGCTCAGGACAACATCAAAATGATTATGAATGAAATTAATTAACCAAATTTTTTCTCATCCAAAACCTCTCAACTCCTCCATATATTCCGATTTCTTTCATTCATTTTCATAGGGTTTTAGCAATTATTCATTTCATATGGGATAGTTTATGTTTAATTTATTTACCAAACTCTGGGAAGTCACTTAGGTGGCTTCTTTTTGATTTTTAGAAGTTGACATTATGGCAATATATTAATAATAAGCTGGTAAAATTCAGCAAGATATTATAAGTGGCTCCAGGAACGCTGATATATCAACGTTCATAACCGCTAGGAATTGATATTTATAACCTGATAATCAAGAAAATATTACTAATATATATATATATTTATGATATATTAAATGTTGGAGAGGAGATATCCTACATTTCCTCTTCTTTGATAATTTCATGTTTAAGTAACAGATTTCTGTTATTGGAATGGTAGTTCCTCCCTGAGCTGCCATTTTTTTTTTGAGATTTTATTTACATAATATGATAATATGGCATTGAGGTATGCGGTCAAATTCCGATCCTCATTGCGCAGAGAGTGACCTCCCCGGGTCGCTCTTTTTTTGCTTTTTAGATGTTTTTATTTAAAAATTTCTTTACATATGCAAATACCACTGTGATGTACCTATTATTAACCCCTTTAAATATGGTATAATTTTAAACAATAAGCCATTTAGGAGTTTTTGAGCATGAAGTACAGTGAGAAACAACAAGAAGAAATAGTTAATTACGCCATTGCACATGACAATGACTACAAAGCTACAGGAGAGAAGTATGGTATTTCTTACCAACAAGTTTCAGCATGGGTAAGAAAGTACAACAAGACTTCAAAACAAACTACTAAGAAAACTGTTAAGAAACAAGAGAATGTTAAAAAGGATGAACCAGTGGCTAGTTCACTGGACATTTTGAGTAGAAGAGATCCATATCTTGAAGCACAACTTGAAGATGTTAAACGCAGATTGGGACTAATTAAGTAATATAGTATAGTTAAGACGGTAGAAGACACTTCTATCGTCTTTTTTTTTGAAGTATTTTTGAAGGGAAGAACAAGAATGATTTATACATGTACGCTGAATCCGGCAATAGATTTGTTCATTGAAACAGATGAGTTAAAACCAAATTTTGTAAATCGAACCAATAGTTATGACATTATTCCTAACGGCAAGGGAGTTAATGTTTCATTTATTTTGAAGATGTTAAATATTGATAACACAGCATTAGGAATTGGTGGTGGATTTACTAATCAGTTCATTGAAGAATCTCTTAACAATAAAGGAATTAAGACAAACTTTACCCATATTGATGGAATATCAAGGATTAATGTTTTTACACGTGTTTTGAAATCGAATAACGAATTTAAAGAAGTAAATAAGGGACCAGAGGTTAGTAACCAAAAGGTTAAAGAATTCTTGAATTTGGTTGGTAAACTGACAAGTAGTGACAAGTTAGTAGTTTCAGGAAGTTTTACTTCAGGTATTGATCCCAAAATTATTGTTAAAATTGCTGAATTATCAAAAGCAAATAGGTTCAAGTTGATCATTGATACTAGTTATCCCGAAGTATTAGATACTTTGAAATTTGATCCGTATTTACTGAAGCCAAATGATAGTGAACTACTATCGTGGTTGGATGCTGAGCCGACGGCTGATTTGAATGTTTTGGCAGATTACATAGGACAAATATTAAACAAAGGCGCACAAAATATTTTGCTTTCATTAGGTGCTAAGGGGGCAATGTTTGGTAACGAGCAAGGTATTTGGTTTGGCAATCCACCAGACGTAGTTGTAAAAAATACTGCTTGTTCAGGAGATACTATGCTGGGAACCTTTCTCGCGGGTATGGAACAAGAACTGAATATTGAAGATAACTTGAAGAGAAGCCTCTGTGCTGCCAGTTCAACTGCAGCAAGATCAGGACTGACTGATTTCAGTGATGTTGATGATTTGTTGAAACAAGTCAAAATATCCAAAATTAAATAGTTAAATATATATGGGAAATCAATTTGTGTTGATTTCTCGTTTTTTTTGCCCAAATTCATGATAAGGTAAATAATAATAAAAATGTAAGCAGATACAATCAGTTATGGGGGATGCAGTTTGGCTGACGCAAGGAAAAATGTCTTAATTAAACTACAAGAACTTGAAAAGAATCAAAAACTACCGATCAATACGGCAGATCTATCGGAACTAATGGACTTAAGTCGTTCAGTTACTAGTCATTATCTTAATCAATTAGTTGATGATGGAATCGTTATAAAGCAGGATGGTCGTCCAGTTTTGTGGAGCTTGACTAATTCGAAGCCACAGAATCAAGGAACAATTAAGAGCTTTGACAACTTCATTGGAGCTAATGGCAGCCTTAAGCAAGTTATTTCACAGTGTGAAGCGGCAGTTCATTATCCACCTAATGGATTGAGTATGATAATTACTGGTGATAGTGGTGTTGGTAAGAGTTATTTGGCGAATCGAGTCTATAGATATGCGGTGGATTCTAAGGTTATTACACCAGATGCGCCGTTTTTGGTATTGAATTGCGCTGACTATGCTAATAATCCAGAGTTACTTTCAAGTATTTTGTTTGGTTACAGTCGTGGCGCCTTTACTGGTGCCAATGAACAAAAGGATGGACTGTTGAAGCAAGCAAATGGTGGATACTTATTCTTAGATGAAGTTCATAGATTAAATAGTGAAAATCAAGAGAAGTTATTCAATTTCATTGATAGTGGTGTTTTCAGACGAATGGGTGAGAATGAAAAAGTTGAACATTCACAGGTACGACTATTGTTTGCGACAACTGAAGACACTAATGAAGTTTTACTTGAAACCTTCAGACGAAGAATTTCAATCTCGGTCCATTTACCGAGCTATAGTGATCGCCCACAAAATGAGCGTTTGAGTCTGATTTATTCTATTTTCCATAACGAAGCAACACGTATCGGCAAAACTCTGAAGATTGACGGTAGAGTTATTAATTCACTGCTTAACTTGAAGTCAGACGGTAATATTGGCCGATTGAAGAACTTGATCAAGGTTGGTTGTGCCAATGCTTATAAAGATCAATTGAACTTGGACAAAATTGTTTTGAACGATCAATATTTTGCCGTTGAAATCGATGATGAATCAGAAATGTCAGATATCATTATTGATCCGAGAAAAAAGTTGAATCTAAGTTCAAATAATATTTTGGATATCAAAGGTGACAAATTAACCGAGTTAATTAATCAAATTATTATCGCAGATACTACTCAATCAAAGGAATTGCACGGTACACTAGTTGAGCAATTGTATGAGTTAGATAAAGTAATCAAACTGCAAGAAATGGATGCACCAATTTATTCTCAATTCAATTATTTGTATAAGCGGATTGTTTGCGGTCAATATGGATTGAAACAAGCTGAGTATTTAAGTGAGTTCTTGTTTAAACTATTTAAGGCTGATTTTGAATTGGACGAAGCGCTTATTGATAAACTAAAAGCTAAGATTTTATCAGTTTATCCTCGGACATATTATGTTGCTAAAACATTTTCTTCAGAGGTTGAACAAAAAATCAGTTTGAATAATGATACTGCTAGTTTATTGGCGACTGTCTTGTTGAGCGATTATGTTGATGAATCGTTAACTATGCACGGATTGTTGGTGGCACATGGTGAATATACTGCAACTAGTATTCAAGCTGTGGTTAATCAGCTTTGTGGTGGATACGTCTTTGATGCCATCGATATGCCGATTGATACTGGCTTGCCCGACATTGTGATCAAAACTAAAAAATTGCTGGATTCATTCGATACCACTGGTGGTGTGGTCTTGCTAGTTGACATGGGTTCTTTGGGACAACTTTATAATGCGGTCAAACATCATCTGGATGGCGACTTGCTGGTTATTGATAATTTGACTACAGCAACTGCACTAGATATTGGCTTGAAGATTCAACAGAAGATGCCGTTCAAGAAGATTGCTGAGACGGCATCGACAGAGTATAAGATAAATTCTCGATACTTTGCCGGATTTTCTCAGGATAAGAATATTATTATTTCTTGTATATCTGGATTGGGTATCTCGCAAAAAATCAAGGAAACTATGCAGCCATATTTCCCTGATAAAATCAAAATTATTACGATGGATTATACAGATTTGAAATCTAATATTCATCAGGACAATAATCATTATTTTGATCAAACAATTTTTGTGATAACTACGACTGATTTACCGGGTAGTTTCAACATCCCGAATATAAATATCTATAATATTCTGGATAGTAGTGGTGAACGACAAATCAGTAAGTGGCTCCAGCCATATCTTAATCAGAACTCGATCGACAGTCTTAATAAGGAATTATTGAGATTCTTCTCGATTGAAGGTGTCGGTGAGCGTTTAAGCTTCTTGAATCCCAAAGTTATCATTAAAGAAGTTGAGACGGTTATTTTCAAGTATGAGAATTACTATCATCTTAAACTTGATGGTAAGGTCAAACTGAATTTGTACATGCATATTGCGTTAATGATCGAACGACTAATGGTTAGAAAGAATACAAACTTACCAAAAGTAGAGCCAGATGACGCAGAATTGGAATTCATTAATGTATCGAAGAGTATCTTCCAACCATTGGAATTGAAATACAACGTTGAAGTTAATGAATATGAATTGTCTTTGATGTTTGAAGTGTTCAAACAGCTGTTATAAGTGTTCAATAATTTAAGGGATTAGTGTTTAAGAGTTTAAACACTAATCCCTTTTTGTTGTTATAGCAGTATTTACACAAGTTGGCACGGTACTTGCTTATATAAAGATGAATATTAATTTAAGGAAGTTATGAGTATGAAGAAAATTTTGATTGCAAGTCATGGTCATCTTGCAAGTGGGATTAAAAGTTCACTTCAGATTTTGACAGGAATGACAGACGAAATAACAACAATTGATGCATACGTTGATGAGCACGATTATGTTGCCGATATCAAACAGTACGTTGAAGAGATTGGCAATGATCCAGCGATAATCTTTACAGATTTGTTTGGTGGAAGTGTTAATCAAAAAGTTATGTTGGAAGTAGCTGGACACGACAATATCTTCGTTGTCAGCGGCACTAATTTACCAATTGTTCTGTCAGTTCTATTGGATGAACAAGAACTTACCAAATCACATTTGGAAGAGCTGATCGGAATGAGTCAGGTTCAATTGGTTGAAGTAGAACCTAACGATGACGACTTATCAGATGACAGCTTTTTATCATAACAACGGAGGGGAAAAATATGATCGTACAATTAAGAGTCGATGATCGACTAATACACGGACAGGTTGCACTTGTTTGGACAAAGGAATTGGATACACCAGGAATCGTCGTTGCTAACGACAATGCTGCAAGTAATGAAATGGTTCAAATGACATTGAAAATGGCAACACCAACTGGGAAAAAGTTATTGATTCGTTCAGTGGACGATGCCATTACCGTTTTCAATAATCCTAAGGGTAAAGGAATGCGTATGTTTGCTTTGACGAATTGTGTTAAGGATGCATTGAAGATTGCTCAAAATGTTGAAGATATTGAAGGTATCAATGTTGCTAATGTTGGGCGTTTTGCCGACAAGAGTGAGGGTGAACCTATTCAAGTTGGAAGTACTTTGATGCTTAGCCCAAGCGAACTTGATGCACTGAAAGAATTAGATAAGTTAGACGTTCCAGTATTCCAGCAAGTAGTTCCAAGTAATGCCAAGGTTTCAATTACAAACTTATTGAAGAATAAGTAAATATAGGGGGAAGACATTATGTTTAGAGAAGCGTTTCTAGCTGCTTTGACGGTATTCATCTGTTACGGTGGTAATTGGTTATTTGGACAAACAATGATTGAACGTCCGTTAGTTGTAGGGATGATTGCCGGATTGATCTTCGGTGATATGAGAACCGGAATTATTATGGGAGCTTCACTAGAAGCTATCTTCATGGGAGCTGTTGATATTGGTGGTGCTCTATCCGCAGAACCAGTAACAGCTACAGTTTTAGCAACAACTTTCGCTATTGTATTGAATGTTAATGAAAAGGCCGCACTTGCATTAGCAGTTCCTATCGGTGTTTTAGCCGCATTTGTATCTATGTTTATGAAGAACGTTGTAATGAACTTATTCGCTCCACTAGTTGATAAATATGCCGAAGAGAACAGACCAAGAGCAATAGCGGTTATGCATTTCTCGATGTGGTTTATTAACTACTTTATCTTTTCACTGATCACATTCTTTAGTGTTCTTGAAGGTGCCAAACCAGTTCAACAAATGGTTAACAGTATTCCAGATAACTTGATGGCAGGACTTGCCGCCACAGGTGGATTACTTCCTGCTGTTGGTTTCGCAATTTTGATGAGAATGCTTTGGAGTAAGCAACTTGCTCCGTATTTCTTCTTAGGATTTATTTTGGTAGCATATCTTGAATTACCATCAGTTGCTGTTGCAGCTTTGGGTATCATTCTTGTTCTTGTTACAAGTTTCAAAGACAAACAATTACTTGATATGAAGAATAAACAAAAAGAATTAGAAAATAGACCAGTAGTAGCATCCGGTACAACGGATTCTGGTAATGAGACACAAGCTGAACAAGAAGAGGAGGACTTTTTCTCATGAAATTAACTCAAGACATGACAAAAGAAGATAAAAAGATGCTAAACGGAATCTTCTGGCGTTCATTTACCGTATTTGCCAGTCGTGCTGGTGCTACAAAGACTCATGCGCCAGGATTCATGTACTCAATTACTCCTGCCTTGAACAGATATTATAAAGATGATCCTGAAGGCAGAAGAGAAGCGTTGATGCGTCATACAACTTGGTACAACATTACTCAAAACGTTGGTACCTTTGTTATGGGACTTACGGCATCGATGGAGAAGAAGAATTCTGAAGAGGCTGATTTTGATGCTGAATCCATCGTCGCTTTGAAGACATCATTGATGGGTCCATTATCAGGTATTGGCGATTCGATATTCTGGGGAGTTCTTCGTGTTATTGCTGCTGGTGTTGGTATTAGTTTGGCATCACAAGGCTCAATTCTTGGACCAATCTTGTTCTTATTGATTTACAATATTCCTTCTATCTTAACTAGATACTACCTAACATATATGGGATTCTCTCTTGGTTCGACATTTATTGAAAGAATCTACGCTAATGGTAGTATGGAGATCCTCAACAAAGCCGCAAGTACACTTGGTTTGATCATGATCGGTAGTATGACTGCAAGTATGGTTAAATTCGAAAGTAAGCTGTCAGTTCCTATTACTGGTGGTAAGCCAATCTTGATCCAAACATATATGGATCAATTGTTCAAAGGTCTAGTTCCACTTGGTATTACATTACTTTGCTACTGGTTACTAAGTAAAAAAGTTAATGTTAACTGGATTCTTTTAGGAGTACTTATCTTGGCAATCGTCTTAGGTCTATTGGGTGTGGTCTAGGTGACTGGACAATTAAGTATTTGGACGATAATGCTTCGTCTATTACTTGCAACATTTATTTCTGGAGTTATCGGATTAGATAGAGCTTATAAGCATCGTCCAGCTGGACTAAGAACACATATCTTGGTTTGCCTGGGGGCATGTATCATTGCGATGATTCAGAAAGAAATAGGATTCAATGCCATTGAAATGGCGAAGGAATATCCTCAGTATCGTGGAATTCTCCGTGCTGATGAAGCTAGATTGATTGCACAAGTGGTTAGTGGTATCGGATTTCTAGGTGCTGGAACAATTATTGTTGAACATCATTCCATTCGTGGGTTAACGACTGCCGCAAGTCTTTGGGTTATCGCCTGTGTTGGACTTGCTGTAGGGATGGGATACTATATTATGGCTATTTGCAGCTTTTTGGTGGTGTATGGTGTGGTAGGATTTTTAAAACAGATTATTAGAGTCAATCCCGTTAGAAAAATTGAGGTACAGTATAGACACAAGGCTGAGACCAAAGAGTTTATCAACGAATATTTTGAGAAGAATAATATTACGGTTGAAGACGTAAGATTTCAGGCAACTAAGCAAGTGAATGAATATATGTACACCAATGTTTACTCGATTGATATGGATAAAAAAATGAATTATGTAGATATTGTTGAAGACCTTTCTTCGAATCAGAATATTATGAAGGTCGGTACGATCAATGTTTAAAACAAAACTCGATGAATTAGTTTTCATCGAGTTTTTTGTTATATTTATTAAATTATAATTGAGCCTTCTTCTTAAAAGCCCTTACAATTATTGGTAAAATATACCTAAGAGAAGAATAACGAGGTGTAAAATGATCGATCAAAAGAAATTAATTGAACAAATTACGAATTATTCTAAAACAGTCAAATTGGATAGCGAAAAAGAAACTAGGCTATTTCGGAATTGCTTAGTAGATACGATAGAACATACAGTTACAGTCGAGAAAGATGGTTCAGTATTTGTTGCCACAGGTGATATTCCCGCAATGTGGTTGCGTGATTCTACTTTTCAAGTATTGCCATATTTGGAGATATCGGAAAAGATCCCTGAACTAAAAGAATTTGTGGCAGGTGTCATTAAGAAACAATTGTTCTATGTTCAAATTGATCCATATTCTAATGCATTTAATCAATCAGAATCAGGTGCACATTGGACTGAGGATGCATCAAATATTCCAATTCCTGATTGGGTTTGGGAACGTAAATTTGAAGTGGATTCATTATGTGCGCCAATACATCTTGCTTATGAATTGTACAAGACAGGTTATACAGCACATTTGACTGATGAATTTTATAAAGTGGCAGGAATAATTGTTGATACTTTTATCAAAGAACAGCATCATGAGAAGTCAGATTACTTCTTCAATAGAACTGATTGTCCACCTTCAGACACATTGACACATGATGGCAAAGGTAGTCCGGTTTCGTATACAGGGATGATTTGGAGTGGATTCAGACCAAGTGACGATGCCTGCAAATATGGATATTTGATTCCAGCTAACATGTACGCAGTAGTTATTTTGAATGAGTTGAAGGATATGCTTGGACAATATGATCAGGCTGCTGAATTATTGGATAAGGTTCAAAATTTGGTCTTAGAAATTCAAAAGGGTATCGATGATTATGGTATCGTTGAAAAAGATGGCAAAAAAATCTTTGCATATGAAGTAGACGGTCTTGGAAATTACAACTTGATGGATGATGCTAATGTTCCCAGCTTGTTATCTGCAACATTTCTAGGTTATTGTGATGTGGAAGATGATGTCTATCTCAATACTCGCAAGTTTATTTTGAGTAGTGATAATCCTTACTATTATTCAGGTAAAGTATTTAGTGGGATCGGTAGTGCTCATACCCCAGAGAGATATGTTTGGCCTATTTCCAAATGTATGGAAGGATTAACGTCAAATGATGTTGATGCAATTAAGGCAGATATTAAACTAGTATCCCAAATTGATGACGATACAATGCAATGTCATGAAGGTGTCAATGTCGATGATGTGTCACAGTACACTAGGGAATGGTTCTCATGGGCTAATATGACATTCTGCCAGTTAGTATTTCACTATTTGAGACTTACATATAAAATTTGAGACGAAAAAAACAGCTTTCAATTAATTTTGAAAGCTGTTTTGCTTATGATGAGCAATAGTACGGTTTAGAACTAGGACCGTTAATAAAGCTAGCACAGAAAATACTGCACCACCATATCCCAAATTGAACAATCCACTGTGTTTCAATACTCCAGCGGCCGTTGCTGATCCAATCGAAATACCAATATTGAAGAATATGGCATTCAATGAAGAGGCAAGTAATGTTGCTTGAGGATAATCAGCTTCAGCAACGTCTAAGAAATGAATCTGAATAGGTGAATTCACTACTGAAATAATTAAGGATAAAATTAGCAAAACGCTAACTCCTGCGATTTTGTTAGTCAATGAAAAAGATAGACCTAATAGTAGAATTATATCTGTAATATAAAAGCGGGGCATAGTAGTCAGACCATGACGATCCGCAACGGTTCCGGAAAGACGGTTACCTAAGATACTCATGATTCCCAGTGCGAATAGCAACCAGTTCAATGCCATTGTGTTGAATCCAAGTGCGGTCGTTAATATTGGACGAATGTAAGTATAGTAGGCGTACAAAGCAGCTGCTGAAAAAAGAATTAGTATTGCTCCAAGATAAACTCGTCGATCAGTTAATAACACCAATTGTCCTTTAATACTGCTTTCCTGTGCTTTAGGTAAATTACGTGGCAAAATAAATGCCAAGACTATACAGGTAGATAGACTTAAAAGTGAAATTAAGTGAAAAGCCATATGCCAACTGGTGGCGGTACTGATGGCCGTTCCGATTGGTAATCCGATAACTGAGGCGATACTGAATCCGGCGGCAATCCAAGAAATCAGTATGGCACGTTTGTTTCGAGGAGCTAGGTCATTAGCAAACAGTATAATTAATGATTCAATTGTTCCAGCGACAACGGCTGTTAGTAATCGTGAAATTAGAAATGTGTTATATGTTGTTGCGAATCCACTGGCGGTATTACCGATAAAGAAGATGACCATAAGAATCATTAAAGCCTTGTAGCGGTCAAATTTATTGGAAAACAGCGTAACAATGGGTGTGCTGATTGCGTAAACAATTGCGAAAATAGTTACTAGATAACCGGCGGTAGCGACAGTTACACGTAGTGATCGTGCAATATCTGATATTACTCCGACAACCATGAATTCATTGCATCCCAGCATGAATGACACCAGGACTAAAGCACTGGCTTGCCAGCGATATTTGTTCATTTAATATTTCCCCCAAAAGTTTGAATAGTTGTATTTACAATTATATCCGATTTTTTGAATATAGGTAATGTTCAGTTAGTTAGAAGAAGGTAAAAAAAAGCAGACTAAGTTGCTTAGTCTGCTTTTTTAGGGTGGTGCGCCCGGCATGGGCGCTAACTTGGTGGTGAAAGTCCACTGTGAGCCGTAGTAGTCGGAATCACTAGTTGAGGACAAGGGTGTCTGTTGCGAGGCAGAATCTGAAGGAAGTCTAAAACAAAATACTGAGCTGATGTACAAGAAGTGGCTATAAGGCTGTGCTTATTGGATAAGGGTGCCACTCAACCCAAAGTCCAATACTACTCGAAAATAAGTACAGTAAAGCCAACAGCTACATGGTATGAAAGTTAGCGTTCTTACCTGGGGAGGTCTGTTCCATATGTTTGGCAAGGAAACGAAATGTATCCTACAAACAAACTAGGCAGTGATGTCTAGCTGAATGGTACAGAAGTCAGCCGAGGTCATAGTAGTCGCTTGCGACGAAGGACCGAACATTAATAACTCTTGTCGATATTGGAGGTGGAAGCGGTGCGACAATCGCAGAAAACAGAACAAGCTGACCATCTGAAGAAGATAGGTCTGGAAGACCAAAGACAATCAGAGGCGCGTAGTACCGCCTCTGGTGAAAGTACGATTAGGAGTGGCATTTCTTTCAAAGAACTAGTACTAGATAGAGATAATCTCAATACAGCTTACAAAAGGGTATATGGAAATAGAGGTGCAGAAGGAATAGATGGAATGTCTGTCTATGAACTTTTGGACTACCTTAAAGAGAATAAATCTCAGTTTCTTGAATCATTGAGAGACCTTTCATACAAACCAAGTCCTGTCAGAAGAGTAGAAATACCTAAGCCTGACGGAACTAAACGTAAACTGGGAGTACCAACGGTCATTGACCGCCTGATACAACAGGCAATTGCGCAAGCAATGACGCCTGTGTTTGAGAAGGCCTTTTCAGATAATAGTTTTGGTTTTCGACCAAATCGCAGCGCCCATGACGCTATAAAACGTGTCACAGAATTTTATGACCAAGGCTACCACTGTGTGATAGACCTTGACCTAAAGGCATATTTCGATACGGTCAACCACGATTTACTAATGAGATTCATCAAACAATATATTGATGATGAATGGCTGTTAAGGATGATTCGTAAATTTCTTACTAGTGGTGTAATGGACGGACAGATGTTTCAGAAGTCTGAGAAAGGCACGCCACAAGGTGGCAACCTCTCTCCATTACTTGCCAATATCTATCTAAATGAACTTGATAAGTTACTAACCGTTCGTGGACACAAGTTTGTCCGTTACGCTGATGACTGTAATATTTATGTCAAAAGCAAACGTGCAGGCTATCGAGTTCTGGATAGCATTTCCAAGTTTCTTGAGAAAGATCTAAAGCTAACAGTCAATCAGAAGAAGACCAAAGTTGGCTCTCCTCTAAGACTAAAATTTTTAGGATTCTCATTAGGTGTGTCGAGCAAGGGCACTTACGTGCGTCCTTGCCAACAAGCCAAAAGGAGAGTTAAACAATCACTCAAGAAAATAACGAAGAGAAATCGAGGCAGAGGCCTTGATGAACTCTTCAAGGAGATCAATCAGAAGATGGTTGGTTGGCTTAACTATTATGGAATTGGAAAGATGAAAGTATTCATTAAATCACTTGATGAATGGCTGCATTCTAGAATCAGACAATATATATGGAAGTCGTGGAAGAAAATAAAAACCAGATTTAAAAATCTGACAAAACTAGGTATGACAAGAACTCAAGCTAGAATCTTTGCCAACACCCGTAAGGGGTATTGGCGAACAGCGCATAGTAAGACTCTGTTGTACACTTTGACAAATGAAAAACTGGAATCTCTTGGACTAATAAATATGTCCAAGAAACTCCAGTCTATTCAGAATGCTTAAATTAATGAACCGCCGTATACGGAACCGTACGTACGGTGGTGTGTGAGGTCGGTAACTAAAAGTTACCTCCTACTCGATTATTTATAGGTCAAATGTGTTTTGCCACACGTCTTGTTATTTATATTAGTTATTAAGCAAGTAAATTCCATAAGTTCTGATTTCACCAGGTTGGAATTCATTGATTTGATGTTGTTGAACCTCTGAATCAAGTGATTCTTTAAATTCTGAATTAAGAGTTAGTAAAGCAAGGCTGACAGGGGTGTCGAAGTTGATATATCCGGGGGCAGATATCACTTCGTCAGTTGGGTTATACAATCTCAATTCGAATCCAGTACCAGCTGATGTCGTTGAAATGGAACTTAGAACTAACTTCTCAGCATCAAGATTGAAGAATTTCTTGTGGGTAATTGGTTCATCCAATTCGTTCATCATGAAATACCTTAGGGGATTAGTAAAACGATTTAAGCTTTGATCTTGGTAATAAAGGGTACCAGATGAAAGTTGAAGATGTTGAGCCTGAATTTCGGCAGGGCTGTAATTATCAGTAATTATAATCCCACCGTTGAATTCATTCTTGCCTTGAAGCTGACTCTCTGGAGTTTCCACATAACGTGTTTCTAATCCAGATGCGTCTGAAGGACGACGCAACAGATCAGGTTTTCCTAAGAATCCAATACCACGAAACATTGTGATAGCAAGCATGTCGTAATTATCACCGATAATTTGGAAGTCTTTAGCACCGAGTCCGATATAGGTCCAACTAGATTGATTCGAATGAGTGTTAGCAAAATGGATCATTGGACGCATGCTTGTGGGTTCCTCACGATAGCCAATCTCTTGCCAATCGTTTAAGTGTAGATCGTTGACTGGTCTAGCAATAGTGCCAAAAGGAGTGTCGGAGTATGAATTCTCAGCCGAAACGTCAGTGTTGAGTACGAGCCTTAATCTGTGATCAAGCACGGTATTGTCAATTTCCAAATTGTAGTTGATAACAGGGGAATCAGTGTTAAGAATCAACACTAATTTATATGGTAGTTGTGTATCGCATACTCGTTCTTCACGTGTTTTCAAATTGAGTGGAAGTTTCCATGAACCAGTAATCGTTAGTTTACTTTGGATTGTTCCGTTAACGAAGTGAACCTCATCTGCATTCTTGAAATCGAGGTTAATACCCCAATCGTTGAACATAGGAGAGTAATCATAAGTATCACCATCATCACCACTGTCTTCAAAGGTAAGAAAGTTGTTGAATGTTTTCTTGGTATCCTTATTAAGAAGAGTCAGTTCACCATTATCAATTGAAATTCTGTAATAAGTGTTTTCGATGTTGTCACTGTTATGTAGTTGATTAGTGCACTTATTTTCTAATTCATTGATTTGTAGACCTTGCCAGCTCATTGGCTCTAGCACTGTTTTAAAACTAATTGTTGTAACGTAGTACAATTCTTGCTTACGTTCTTTCAAGTTACGACGAAGAGGGGCGGAATTTTGTTGGGATTGTTCGATTATATCAAATTCGATTTTTTGACCATGTTCGTTTTGCAATTCAAAGGATTTGTTTTTTGTTGAAACTTCCACAGTTTGTACTTTATTCATCAATACTGGCAGGGGATTCCAGAGGAACAAGTCAAACGGTGTATTTTGTGAAATGCTAAGTTTTCTAACTAGGTAATCAATTATTGAGTAAGATAATTGATCAGCAACTTTTGCTCTATGAAGAATATCGGAGTTGGTTTTGTCGCTGTTGCAACCACCAGAACTGTCGTGTGCTTGACCACGAGCAATTGTTTTCCAGATATCGTCTACAAGACCTTGTTTGTTTGGAATACCGAATTGTGCAGCAAGTGCGATTAGGGGTTCGACTTGATAAGTCATTCGGCGTTCAAGTTTGTCGTAAATTTGTTTTAGATCTGCACGAGATGAGTAGATTCCACGATGGATCTTGGATGCAGAAGGGTCAATGAATTCTCCACTATATGTAGGTAAGTTTTCACATTTAGCGAGTTCTTCAAAATATTTAGGATAGTTGCTTTCCTTGATATGAAAATCAGAGCTAGATTTCTCATTTGCTTGCTTGATTCTGTCTTTAAGATTGAAGTCGATGGCACGTTGATCACCACCAACCGGCAAAACAAGTTCTGTGGCGTCAGTGTCAGTTGAGATATTGTTAAATAGTGTATTAAAATCGTCTTTTTCAATTAACTCAACACCAGCGTAGTAACCATTTTTGATATTCGCCGTAAGAACTTTAGATCCGTCGTTACTATTCCAGTAGAAGTAACGGCAATTTTTTTCTTTTGGCATACCACGCCAGAATACGGTGTTGTAAATATCGAACCCGTTGAAAATCTTGGGCATGTCTTGACCTTGTCCAAAAGAATCAGGTAGGTATCCAACTTTCATGACACCACCAAGCTCATTAGCCAGCTTAGTACCAAGTGAAAGATTTCTAACGATGGATTCACCAGAAGTTACCATTTCATCGATCTGTGTGTACCATGGACCAACAAAGAGACGTTTTGCAGTAATGAATTTTGTAAATAAATCTTTTTTCTCAGGGAAATTAGTTAGATAATCATCAATGATGGACATTTGACCATCCAGCAAATAATAGTTTAACTTATTTGTTTCAAGCGCTTCGAAGACATCGTCCATATGGTAGGCAAATTGAACTCTTGCTTCTTGACGAGTGAAATACCATTCAAAATCCCAGTGTGTATGAGCAATTGCGTGAATATTTTTCATGAATACCTCTTTTAATAACTATTTTATGCGGCTGCCATTTCAGCTTCGGCTTTAGCACGTTCACTACGTTGGTTAATAACTACGAATGGTGCGTAAATCATAATATCAAATACAACTAGAACAGCGGTTAGAATAACTGGACTTATGTGGAAGGCGCCTAGTATCCAGGTACTTAGGAAAATAGGCTCATTACCAGAGTTCAAGACAACTAGTGGAACGACCCAACCAATCTTTGTAACAGTGTAAGCAACAATTGCATTGAATACTGGTACAACTACCCATGGAATGAACATGATAGGGTTAAGTACAATTGGCAATCCAAAAATTACAGGTTCATTGATACCGAATAATCCAGGGATGAAGGCAAGTTTTGCTACTTCACGTTCTTTTTCTCCACGATGGGTGAATATTAACATGGCAATGATCAATCCAAAGGTTGCACCTGAACCACCGATCATGGCGTAAACGTTAGTCATAGTATTTGGAGCAATTGATACATCAGCAAAACTTTGTGTCTTCGCAAATTTTGCAACGTCTTGTAGAAATAGTGGTAACCAGAAAGCTGAAACAACTCCCCAGACGATATTGAAACCGTGAAGTCCTAGGAACCAAAGAATTTGTTCTAAAAGAATTACGACGATGATTGCTGGTAAACCTGTACCAACACTAAGCATTGGTTTGATCAATACAACTGAGATAATTTCAATCAATGAAGTGAATCCGAGTGTTTCAATTAAAATACGGACAATACCGAAGATGAATAGTACTTCAGTAATAGGAATCAAAGAAAAAAATGAATCAAAAACATTCTGTGGTACGTTTCCGGGCATTTTGATGGTGAACTTACTGTGAGTGAACTTGTTGTACATGAATACAGCTAACATACCAACAATAAGAGCGGTAAACATTCCCTCAAAGTTGAAAAATGATGAGGCGAAACCTTCGATAACCTTGGCTTTTGGGTCTGCAAAGTTAACATTGTTTGGAACCATGACGAAATATGCTGCTAAAGATAATAGTGTTGCTAAGATAGGGTTTAGCTTCTCATTATGAGGCTTGGCTTTTAGCTCCAAGGCATATGAGTAGGCTGACGAAATAACAACAATTATGGCTACAATACCAAGTGTGGCAGTTCCGACGTAGCCAAATAGGTCACTCAGGTTAGTTAGCCAGGGGCTATCCAACTTCTGTGTTCTGATCAATGCATCCAGTTGCATTTTGATCAGGTTCGAGAACGAACCAACAACGGTAAAGGGAATAGTACGAACAAAGGCGTTCTTGATAGCTTGAAGAATATTATTCTTCTCAACCCAAGATGACATTTTTAACAATGGACCTTGGATTTTATCCAAATCAAGTTTCATGGGGAATTTCCTCCAAATATTTTTTTAAGTAAGCGCCAACTTTCGAGTTTTATTATATATGGATTTTAGAATTTGTAAACAACAAATTTAGAATTTGACTATACAAATTAATTTATGTGGTATAATTGGTTTATACAAGTTCAGAATATGAGGTGAAAATATGTATAGATACAGAGAGATATATTCTGATATCAAAAAGAACATTTTGACGAATCATTATCGCGCTGGCACTCCATTACCAACACAAGAAGTTCTGTCAGAAAAATATGATGTAAGTCGATTAACATTAAAAAAAGCCCTAAATCTATTGCTAGACGAAGGACTTGTTTTTAGTAAGCAGGGATCGGGAACATATGTCAGGAAACAGATAGAACAAAGTGACGATGAGCTATTACCACTAGATTTGCCCATTGGTGTGACGTATTCGCATCGTGATCAGAAAATCACTAGTAAGGTGATTGATTTCGGTGCTAGATTGCCAGATGAAAATGAACAGAAGAATCTGGGTATTAAATCAAATGAACCGGTTTATGAGATTAAACGTTCCAGATTTGTGAATGGGGAACATTATAGCTATGAGCACACGGTTATGCCGACAGATATTGTGCCGTTGGATGAAAAAGTCATTGCAGGTTCAATTTATGATTACCTGGGTGATCATAAAATACGTTTAACTGATGCTAGAAGAATCGTTTTTGCCGATTCAGCTGATGATGAGACCAGTCATGCTTTGGATATCGAGAATGGTGATGCCGTACTTTGTATTGAACAGGTGGGGTATGACCAGTCAGGCCGTCCGTTCGAATACTCTATCTCTAAATTTAAGAATGAAAAGAGCAAATTTGTTCTAGATGTACATCGTCCGCAATCTGATTTTTAATTTGTGGTAAGGTGTTATTAGAGGTGGGGAGACGTGAGTTTACATTTAGACATATTAACAGTTACAATTCGTTTGCTTCTAGCAACGTTAATGTCCGGAGTTATCGGATGGGATCGAGCTCATAAGCATCGACCTGCAGGAATTAGAACACATATCTTAGTTTGTTTAGGTGCATGTATTATTGCCATGATTCAAAAGGAAATCGGATTTGATGCCATTGAGATGGCACGTGCTTTTCCAGCATATAAGGGAGTTATCAGGGCTGATGAGGCCAGACTTATTGCTCAGGTTGTCAGTGGTATTGGATTCTTAGGTGCTGGTACTATTATTGTTGAGCATCACTCAATCAAAGGACTGACGACAGCCGCTAGTCTTTGGGTTGTTGCCTGTATCGGATTAGCCGTTGGTATGGGAAACTACTTGATTGCTGTCGCAAGTTTTGTCGTGGTTTATGGTGTTGTTGCATTCCTAAAGAGAATTGTCCGTGTTAATCCACTTAAGAAAATTGAGATTCAATATTTGGATAAGAACAAAGGTAAGAAGTTCATTATGGGCTATTTCAAGGAAAATTCTATCAGTATTAGTAATGTTAATTTCAGAGCTAATAAAGCGTTGGATGGTTCATACACATATACAAATGTATATGAGATTAAATTACCGCATAATATGAAATATACAGATGTTGTTGAAGGAATCTCGGCAGGAGACAATATTACAAAAGTTCAATTGATTAATTTAGGTTAAATGACTATGGTGATCACCAAGTGGTGGTCATTTTTTATTTGTCAATTAATATATCACTATTTAATTATTTAAATGATAAGATTACATTGAAATAAGTATTCCTATCTGATAAAGTTTTTTTATTGGGGGAATTTAATGGTAAAAAGGATTACTGCTATTTTACTGTTCTTATTTCTTGGTGTGGCCGTGGTTATGAATTTTGGTGCATTTGATGAAGGGGTTCAAAGAGTAAAGCAAGATTCAAAAGAATTGTCCAGCCAATTAACTGAAGCGGAATTTCAGTCGAAGATGAATAATTACATTTATGTATCTTTTGACAACTTATACGAAAATCCACAGATATATAAGAACACTAAAATTTACCAAAAGGGATCAGTTTTAAGATCTGATGATGATTTTGCGATAGTTTCGCTTGATAGAAGAGACCATTCTAAGGATGTTAAGATAAAGTATGATTTGAGTACTTTATCCAAAGGGATGTCCAGATTAGAAGTAGGGTCAAGAATTAAGGTTTTCGGTAAATTTAATAGTGTTGAGAATTATACAAATGAAAAAGGTCGTACGATAACTCGCCCGGTCATTAACGCTAAATTTATTCAAAATGCTAATTCTTAATAAATTTGAGAATATAAAAAAGGCACCTGTCAGAATTTCTCTGGCGGGTGCCTTTTACTATCAAAAGGGTTTTTATATTTGTAACGGACGGTAATATAAATGGCATTGCTCTTCAATGTAGGATGAAGAGTTGAAAATATGAGAAGTTATTTTTTACTTTTAGAATCTTTATCGTTTTTAGAAGATTTCTTGTCCGCAGAATCTACTCGATCTACGTTCTTTTTGACATCATCGGGAAGTGAAGCAAACTTGTCAAATAAACTACCAAAATTCTCTTCGCGTTTCACTGTTAGGCCCATCGGTATCAGCCCCTTTCAGGTTGAGTTATTATTTATCTTTTAATTAACTACATTATAAGACCTTTTGAAGTAAATCTCAAATTGTTACTCTAATTTATCTTTAAAAAAATGAACTTTTTTAATATTAAATGAACATTTGTTCTTATTGGTGGACATTATGTAATAATTATATTTTAATGGATAGGTTAAGAGAAACATATAGAAAGGAGATATTTCTTGGCAACAGAATATCTTGAACATAAATTAAGTCTATTACCAGCTCGTCCAGGTTGCTATTTAATGAAAGACATAAATTCCAAAATTATTTATGTTGGTAAGGCTAAAAATCTAAAAAATCGTGTTCGTTCATACTTCAAGAGCTCCCATGAAGGGAAGACGGAACGATTAGTATCAGAGATTCGTGATTTTGAAACGATTATTACTTCTAATGATAAAGAAGCCTTTTTGTTAGAAATCACTCTGATTCAAAAGCATCAGCCTTATTACAATATCAAATTAAAGCGCGGTACGGGATATCCATATATTAAAATAACTAATGAACGTGATCCTAAGATGGAGATCACTGGTTTGGTCAAAAAAGATGGCGCATATTATTTTGGTCCGTATCCTAATGTCTGGGCTGCTACAAATACCATAAACTTCCTACAAAAGGTGTATCCATTGAGACGTTGTCAAGGTCATTTGGGACGTCCTTGTTTGTATTACCATATGGGACAATGTCTTGGTGCATGTTTCCAGGAAGTTCCTAAGGAAAAGTATGATAAGCAAATTGAAAAAATCAAAAAGTTCCTTGGCGGTAGTGTTGGTGAAGTTAAGTCTAGTCTTGAATCAAGAATGGAAACAGCATCTAAGAAGCTGGAATTTGAACGGGCCGCTGAACTACGTGATCAAATAAAGTATATTGAAACAACGGTTGAGAAGCAGAAGATTATTTCGAATGATAATACACCTCGTGATATTTTCAATTATTATGTCGAAAAAGGCTGGATCTCTATTCAAATATTCTTTATCAGACAAGCTCGGTTGATGAAACGTGAGAAAAAAGTTTTCGCATGTATTAATACTCCTGAAGAAGAATTATCGACTTTTATTTTGCAGTTTTATAATAGAAGAAATCAGGTTATGCCTAAGGAGATTCTTGTACCAGAAGATCTAGATAAAGACACGTTATCACAAGTTTTGAATGTTCCATTTAGAACACCACAGCGTGGTCAGAAAAAAGACTTGATGGATATGGCTGCTGATAATTCCAAATTGGTGTTGCAAGAGAAGTTCCGACTTATGGAGCTGGACAATCGCCAAACTTATGGTGCACAGAAGCAAATATTTGATGCTATAGGATTGCCATATGGGCACGTTATTGAATCTTTTGACCATTCGCATATCCAAGGTACCAATCCTGTTTCGGCAATGGTCATGTTCCAAGATGGCCGTCCTGAGAAGAGTGGTTATCGTAAGTATAAGATCAAAGGTGAAGTTGAACATCAATCAGGTGCTGATGAAGCAGCCAATACACGTGAAGTTATTTATCGTCGTTATTCTAGACTTATCAAAGAAGATGGTAATTTACCTGACTTAATCTTGATGGATGGTGGAATTATTGAACTCCGTGCGGTAATGGATGTATTGCAAAATGAACTAGGTATTAATATTCCTGTTGCTGGTATGGTCAAAGATAATCATCATAATACTTCGCATTTGATCTTTGGAGAAGACGGCGAGATAGTGCCATTGGATCGTAAAAGCCAAGGATTCTATTTACTGCAAAGAATTCAAGATGAAGTTCACAGATTTGCTATTACCTTTCAGCGTAAAACAAGAAGTAAGAATGCCTTGTCATCAAGACTTGATGGCATCCAAGGTGTTGGACCAAAGACACGTAATAAGTTATTGAAGAAATTTGGCTCAGTCAAGAAGATGAAGGATGCGTCAATTGATGATTTTACTGAACTAGGAATTTCAAAGACTACAGCGCAAACAATCAAAATCACTTTGGCAAGTACTGACTTTCATAAAAAATATTCTAAGGGTTAAAAAAAGCTGTGACTTAACTATTTGCCAGATGCTTATTATGTAATTCGTAATCGTGCGCCAAAACATAGCTTTTTCCGCTTAAAACAAAACAGACTAGTAATCCAAGATCGGATTACTAGTCTGTTTTGCCTTAATGCTTGAAAGCTGACCATGTTTCGTCACACTTTTTTTATTGTAAACTCAACCAGTTTTTACCGCTGACTTTTCCATCGGTAAAGGTTATTACTAAGTTTTTGTCCATTTTACCAAGTGAATCATTAGTATATGAGAATACATTGGAGTGATTGCTCTCTAATACATTTTCAGAATAACCATTTGGTTTGCCAAGTAGGGCGGTTACTGCTTCTACTGACAGACCATTTTTTATTTGTCCGTACAATATATTATTTATTTCTTGCTGACGATCTATTTTCAAACCTGATATAGACTTACTGATAGCGTGGTTATTTGTGAATCCGATGCTTAAAGTCATACGGTTGCTTTGGTTTTTCCAGACATATCTCGTTGTTTCAATATCACCGATCGTACTAGTTTTTCTTGAGGTAAATTTACCGAATATCTTTTGAGCACTATCGCTTGAAATACCATTTTTGAGATCTAGATAAATACTGTTGTACTTTTTTAACGTAACCGTATTGTCATTTTTTGATGGTTTAGAAACTTTTGTATGTTTTCTAGTAGGGATAACTATACGGTCTTGGATATATTGAGGTTGTGCAGTGAATTTATAGCCGATAAAGATTGCTGTACCTAGTACTAAGACGATTATCAGCCAGAACCACCATTTTGTTATTAATTTATTACGTCGATTGTTTCTATGACGGAATTCACTACGTTTCATTATTCACCTCAAAAGTTATCGATTATTACTATGATAACAGTAAATCAGGGTAGAAAAATAGGGAATGCAATCCGATTTTGGATTACATTCCCTATTTTTATAGAATTAATATTTATTTTGCAGCTTTTTTAGCAGGCTTCCAAATTCCGTAAATGACTCCGGAAATTACAGCACCGATAATAACAGCTAATAAGTACATCAAAGGTTTGTTGGCTAATGGTGTAACGAAGATACCACCATGAGGAGCAGGTACGTTAACGCCCCAAAGTTGTGTCAAACCACCACCAATTGCTGAACCAATAACACTTGATACGATAACGTGAAGTGGATCTCCGGCAGCAAATGGAATGGCACCTTCAGTAATGAATGAAAGTCCTAGAACGTAGTTAGATAGACCAGCTTGTCTTTCTTGTTCAGTAAACTTGTTCTTCCAGAATGTTGTAGCAATGGCAATTGCTAGAGGTGGTACCATACCACCAACCATAACAGCAGCCATCAAAGCACCATCTTGTGTAGCAGTAAATGTACCAATAGCGAATGTATAAGCAGCTTTGTTGAATGGGCCACCCATATCGATAGCCATCATTCCACCAAGCAATGTACCAAGAACAACGGCATTACCAGTACCCATAGTTTCAAGGAATGCGGTAATAGCATGGTTAACAACGGCGAAGACTGGGTCGACAGCGAAGTACATGATTGCACCGACGATCAGAAGACTTAGAACAGGGTAGAGCAAGATTGGTTTCAAGCCATCTAGTGATTTAGGAAGGTTCTTTAGAGCCTTCTTTAAGTAGATGACAGTCCAACCAGCGATGAAACCAGCAAGTAAACCACCGATAAATCCGGCAGGACTCTTAGATGAAACAACTGATGCAGTAGCTTGTGATGCCATATAACCACCAACAAAACCAGGTAGCAAGGCAGGACGATCACCGATTGAAACGGCAATGTATGCTGCTAAAACAGGAATCAAGAAGCTGAATGCATAGTTACCGACGTTGTTGAAGAACAAGAACCATTGTGAATGTGCTCCAACTGAGTTTTCAAGTAAGAATGAGATGGCCATCAAAATACCACCACCAACAACGAATGGAAGCATATTTGAGATACCATTCATTAAGTCAGCGTAGATCTTTGACCAAAGTGACTTAGTTTCGGCTGAATCTTCATCGTCAGAAACAGCTCCGCCTTCAGAATGGAAAACAGGTGCTTTTTGTTCTGTGGCTAGGTTGATCAATTCTTCAGCTTTGTTGATACCATCTGAAACAGGACGATTGACCAAGTGCTTACCATCAAAACGAGGCATATCAACTTTCTTATCAGCAGCAACGATAACACCGACAGAACGTTTGATTTCGTCCGATGTTAACTTGTGCTTAACACCTTCAGAACCGTTTGTTTCAACTTTGATATCTACACCCATCTTTTCGGCTTGTTCTTTAAGAGCAGCTTCAGCCATGTATGTATGTGCAATACCAGTAGGGCAAGCAGTTACAGCAACAACGAAAGGCTTTTCGTCTTCTGTTGTTCCGTTATCAGCAGCAGCTTTTGCTGCGGCAGCCTTTTTAGCTTGTTTTTCTTCGTCAGCTTTATCTTTGGCTTCTTTAGCAGCCATTGCATCATCAAATAATTTTTGAACCTCGTCAGCAGTTGTAGCTTTTTTCAAGTTTGCTACCAAATCTGGGTTGATAAGCAGTGATGAAAGAGCAGCAAGTGCTTGTAAGTGAAGATTGTCAGCACCGTCTGGAGCAGCAATCATGAAGAATAGGTATGCTGGTTGTCCGTCTAGTGATTGATAATCGATACCCTTGGCACTCTTAGCAAAAAGTACAGTAGCACGTTGTACAGCCTTATCACGAGCATGTGGCATAGCAATTCCTTCACCAATACCAGTACTTGTTTGAGCTTCACGTTTTAAAATATCAGATTTATATAAATCCTTGTCATTAATGACGCCGACTTGATAATACTTGTCGACCATTTCCTCAATAGCTTCTTCTTTAGTAGTAGCTTTAAGGTCCATGATCATAGCGTCTTTAAGTAGTAATTGTTTAAGATCCATCAATAAGTCCCTCCCTTAACTTAATTCCGAAATACTAATGGCGTTATAAACTTCGTCAATCTTTGCTTTGATGGCAATATCTTGACTGAATGCAGTGGCTGACCCACAGGCAGCACCGATATGGAAGCTTTCAATCGGATCATTTGTCTTCATGAATGTTCCAGCAAATCCAGCGATCATTGAGTCACCAGCACCAACAGAGTTAATGACAGTTCCTTTTGGTGCATTAGCTTTGTATGCGTGATCCTTTGTAACTAATAATGCACCATCTCCAGCCATTGAAACTAATACATGTTTAGCACCTTGGTCCAATAACTTTCTAGCATGATCGATAATTTCTTGGTCAGAGTTGAATGTTGTATTGAACAGTTCTGCCAATTCGTGGTGATTTGGTTTAACAACTAGGGGATGCAATGGTAATGTATCCAACAATGCTTGACCAGTTGTATCAATGACAAAATCAGCACCTTGAGCTTGGATCATCTTGGCAATGTCTAAGTAGAATGTATCAGGAAGTTTCTTTGGAAGACTGCCTGACATGATAACGACATCACCATTTCCTACAGATCCAAGTTGTTTCATAAATAAAGATTTTTCGTCTTCTGAAATAGCAGGACCAGTACCGTTGATCTCTGTTTCCTCATCTTGTTTGACCGCATTAACTTTGACGTTGATACGAGTATCCTCAGAAACATTAGTGAAATTAGTTTTTAAGTCGTGTTGAGCTAACAAACTCTTAAACATTTCACCAGTGGCTCCGCCAACAAATCCTAAAGCAGTAGAATCAATATTCAATTCTTTGAGAATTCTAGAAACGTTGATTCCCTTTCCTCCAGGAAGTTTCACGTCGCTAGTTGTTCGGTTAACTTCACCAGTTGTTAAAGTCTTCAATTGTAGTGCATAGTCAATTGAAGGGTTAGCAGTGATTGTATAAATCAATTAGTTTACCTCCATGATTTTTGTCTTCTTATTTAATAATCCCGATTCTTTTTCTGGTAGTTTGTCCGTAATTAAGGTAGCATCTTGTAGGTCGGCAAATTTACTAAAGCTGACTTGACAATACTTGGAACTATCAGAAAGTACGAAGGTCTGATTTGATCGTTTCATTGCTAGCGTCTTGATTGCAGCTTCTTCTGGATCCGGAGTTGTATATCCAGAATCCATTGAGAATCCATTCGTTCCTAAGAACGCTTTATCAAAATGATATGTTTCTAGCGTTTGAATCATGGTTGAACCAATTAATGCTTTGGTAGATGATTTTAATTTTCCACCAGGCAGGAAGGTTTCAATGTCGTAATCAGCCAACATTGAGGCGTTATCCACGCTATTGGTGATAACAAGTAAGTCTTTATGTTCGATTAGATAAGGAATCATAAACTGAATCGTGGTTCCTGAATCTAAGAATATGACTTCTTGATTTCTTACTTGGCCAGCAGCTGTTCGTCCAATTGCTTTCTTTTCATCTAAGTGAACAGTAGCTTTTTGGGAAAGTGCCGGTTCTTCATGTAAAGAAATTGCGTTTTGAGCTCCACCATGAATTCGTAATAACTTATGGCAATTCTCTAAATCTTGTAAATCACGTCTTAAAGTGGATTCAGATGCCCCTGTCAGGGGGATCAAATCATGCAATTTAACAATATTATGAATTTTTAATTGTTCGAGTATAATTTGTTGTCTCTCTTCAGTAAGCACTTTCATATCACCTCACGAGAACTATAATACATCAAATTCATTCAAAATCAACCAAATTCGTTCAAATTCTTTCAAAAAACTTCAAAAACGGTTAAACTGTATCATTGTGATTTCAATTTGCTTAAACAAATTGTTTATATTCTAAGTATTATGATGTCAATTTTTGTGCTAAAATTTAAAAATGATAACTATGAGTAGAAAGGGGAGTTTTAATGTTTGTAGATAACGTTAAAATCACCGTTAGATCTGGTAAAGGTGGAGATGGAGCAGTAGCCTTTCGCCATGAAAAATATGTTCCCTTAGGCGGACCAGCTGGAGGAGACGGCGGTCGCGGAGGCGACATTATTTTGAAAGCCCATGAAGGTATGAATACTTTGATGGATTTCAGATACAAACGTATTTTTAAGGCACAACCCGGTCAAAACGGCCAAATAAAGGGTATGTATGGGCATAAAGCTGATCCCGTATATATTGCAGTACCTGCTGGAACTTCTGTATATGATGAAGATTCCGGCAAATTAATCGGTGACTTGATTGAACATGATCAAGAATTAGTTGTTGCTAAAGGTGGAGACGGTGGACGAGGCAATATCCACTTTGCTAACTCTAAGAACCGTGCACCAGAAGTTGCCGAAAACGGTGAACCTGGTCAGGAGATTCATTTACGTCTTGAATTGAAGTTGATTGCCGATGTTGGACTTGTTGGATTCCCATCAGTTGGTAAGTCTACATTATTATCTGTAGCAACTTCAGCTAAGCCTAAGATTGCTGCATATCAATTTACGACGCTTTCACCTAATCTAGGTATGGTTAGACTTGATAATGGACAAGATTTCGTTATCGCCGATTTACCTGGACTTATTGAGGGTGCTTCAAATGGTGTTGGACTTGGTATTCAATTCTTACGCCACGTTGAGCGTACACGAGTAATTCTTCATCTTGTTGATATGGATCCAGAGAATGGACGTGATCCATACGAAGATTACTTATCAATTCGTAAAGAATTAGGTAACTATGATGAGAACGTATTGAGCAGACCAGAAGTAATCGTACCAACTAAGTTGGATATTCCTGGTTCTGAAGAAAGATTGGAAGAGTTTAAGAAACAACTTCCAGAAGATGCTGATATATTTGCAATTTCAAGTATTCAACACACAGGTATTAAAGATTTGATGAATCATACAAGTGAGGTTCTTGCTAAGGCGGAACCAATTCATTTTGATGTTCAGTCAGATGAAACTAAAGAATACAATTACGAGACAAAAGCTGATAAGTTTACTATTGAAAAAGAAGATGAACACAGCTTTATTGTTAAAGGACATGATGTTGAATTGCTTCTTAAACGAAGTAATCTTGATCACCAAGATGGTATTATGCGTTTTGCTCGTCAACTTAAGAGTATGGGCATTGAAGATGGTCTGATGAAGGCTGGCGCACAATCAGGAGATTCTGTAACAATTCTTGACTTCACTTTTGATTTCATTTAGGGGTAAATAAACATAATGAATAAATCACCGAAAAGAAGATATATAAGCGGATTTGACGGATTACGTACTTTAGGGGTTATAGGTGTCATAATGTATCACTTGAATCCTAACGTCTTTTCCGGTGGATATTTAGGAGTTCCAATTTTTTTCTTAATTTCAGGATATTTGATAACTGACCATTTTTTCAACACTACTGATTTTGGTGGGAAGTTTGATTTGAAGAATTTCTATTGGAAACGTTTGAAAAGATTATATCCAGGGATGCTATTCGTATTATTAGCATCTGGTGCATACATTTTCTTCTTCTTGAAGAATTTGCTGTATCACTTGGATCAAATTGTTTTAACTAATGTTTTGAATGTCTATAATTGGTGGCAAATATTTAATGGTCAATCTTATTTTGAAAGATTTGCGAACAATGAATCACCATTTACACATTTGTGGACATTATCAATCGAAGGTCAGTTCTACATTGTCTGGCCTTTGTTATTGCTATTATTTATTAAGTTTGGTGTTAAAAAGAGCCGCATTTTTGGCTTCACACTAGTACTTTCGGTTGCATCCGCTATTTGGATGGCAATATTATTTAAGCCAGGTGTTGATCCAAGTAGAATCTATTATGGTACTGACACACGTCTATTTTCTATTTTAATGGGATGTGGACTAGCTTTGATTTGGCCCGCTGAAAGATTAAAAGCAGGACTAGAGAAAGGTGACAAACTTAAACTTAACCTTATTGGGGCTTTGTCAATTGCATTAATGATTTTGATGATTTTCACGGTTAAGGATAATGATCCGTTCCTGTATCGTGGCGGAATGTTCATTTTCACCGTTGTTACATGTATTTTGATTGCAGTAGTGGCTCACCCGGATGCCTTCTGGAATAAAGTATTGTCCAATAAAGTCTTCCATTACATTGGTAGTAGAAGTTACGGATTATATTTGTATCAATTTCCAGTTATGATTTTCTTTGAATCAAAGTTCAAGAATATTGCCGACCATCCGATCCTTTATCCAGTGATAGAGGTTATATTGATCGTTCTAGTAACTGAATTTTCATTTAGATATGTGGAACAACCATTGGCACATGCAAATTGGAATTCTATCAAGAATTTCTTTAAGAATTCACTTGGTTATCAAAAAGTTATTGCTCTGTTAGTTGCAATGATTACAATTACTGGTTGCTACAGTGTTGTTAAAGCCGTAGATGCACCAAACCCAAATATTAACCACAGTCAATTGGCAAATAAGATTAATAAGAATGAAAAAGCTACTAAGAAAAAGAACCAAGAAGCTATTAAGAATTTGAAGAAAAACAAGAAGTCTCAAGCTAATGGCAAAGTTAGTGCAGCAGATATGGCTAGATATAAGAAACAAGCCAAAGATGCACCAATCAACCAGGATTTTGAGAAATATGGATTGACACAAATTCAGCTTCAAAGATTAAAGGATGTTCCATTAACGGCTGTTGGTGATTCAGTTATGGCTGATGGTTCAGATAACTTCTTGAAATTATTTGATGATAAAAAAGTTGTTGTCGATGCCGCAGTTAGTCGTCAATTAGATGCAAGTATTACAATTTTGCAAAATTATAAAGATCAAGGCGTACTTGCTCCCAATGTATTGATTGGATTGGGTACAAATGGTCCTTTCAATATGCAACAAGTTGATCAAATTATGAAATTGGTTGGATCTCAAAGACAAGTATTCTGGATCAATGTACATGTTCCAACTCGTCCTTGGGAGAAGACAGTTAATGGTGTCTTGAGCCAAGCTAGTGACAAGTATAAGAACTTGACGGTTATTGATTGGAATAGTTATTCAAATGGACATACTGATTGGTTCTATGATGATAATGTTCATCCAAATCCTGATGGTTCAATGTACTACACTTCATTTGTAGCAAAGGAAATATTAAAAGACTTAGATAAAAAGTAGAATAGGATTTATATATGGAATTAGAATTTTTAGGAACAGGTGCCGGTGTTCCATCAAAGGGTCGTAACGTTTCTAGTACAGCGTTGAAGATGCTGGATGAAAGAAACGAAGTTTGGCTTTTTGATGTGGGCGAGGCCACACAGCATCAAATTTTGAGAACAACGATTCGACCAAGGAAGATCACAAAGATATTTATCACTCATTTACATGGTGATCATATTTTTGGGTTGCCTGGATTACTTGCTAGTCGTGCCAATCAAGGGGGATTATCACCTCTTGAAATATACGGACCAGTCGGTATTAAGGAGTTTGTTGAAACTTCTCTTAGAGTTACTGGAAGCAAACTTAATTATCGAATCAAATATATCGAGTTAAAAGATGGCGGAGAAATATTCAATGACAAGACTTTCCGTGTAGTTGCTGGAAAATTAAAGCATAGAATTACTTGTTTCGGTTATCGTGTAACTGAGAAGCCTCGTACTGGGGAACTTTTAGTTGATGAGTTGAAAAAATACAACATTCCAAATGGCCCTATTTTTGGCCAATTAAAATCTGGTAAGACGGTAACTTTGGACGATGGGACGGTATTGAATGGCAAGGACTTTATTGGTCCTGATAAACCAAGCAAGGTCGTTACGATAATTTCAGATACACGTTATACACCTGAAATTGACAAACTATCGCAAGATGCTGATGTTATTGTTCATGAGTCTACCTTTTCTAATGATGAGAGACAACTTGCTTATAATTACTATCATTCAACGGCCACTAGAGCCGCTGAAGTTGCAAAGAAATGTAACGCTAAGGGCCTGCTGTTGACACATATTTCTGCTCGTTATACTGGTAAGGGATCATTGATCTTACAAAAAGAAGCTCAAAAAGTTTTTAAAAATACGAAAGTAGTCAACGATTTCGATATTTATGATGTACCATTTAAAATATAGAGTCGGAAATATTTTTGAAGAGAGGGCAAATTAATGAGTAATTTATTGAATCCAACAGTTATGGTCACTGGTGCATCATCTGGAATTGGTAAGGATGTTGCAATCAATGCCGCAAAATTAGGTGCAAACTTGATTTTGGTGGCTCGTAGTGAAGATAAGCTCATCAAGGTTAAGAATGAATGTATTCGTGTCGGTGCTGAATCATCACATCACGAATATATCTTGATTGATATGAGTGATCCTGATCAAATCAGCAAGGGTGTTGACCAAGCATTTGAAATTTCCCCAGATATTGATATATTAGTTAATGCAGCTGGATTTGGTGATTTTTCAAATTATTTGGAAACTGATTTCGATACAGTTGAAAAAATGTTCCGTGTCAATGTCTTAGGATTGATGTTAATGACAAGATTAGTTGCGAGTGAAATGATTGTTAACGGTCACGGACATATTCTTAATGTTGGCTCTATGGCTGGCAAGATGCCTACACCAAAATCTGCTGCATATTCTGCAACAAAAGCAGCAGTTATCGCATTTTCTGACGCATTGAGGTTGGAACTTAAACCATTTGCTGTTAAAGTTACAACTATCAATCCTGGACCAGTGGCAACCAACTTTTTCAATATTGCTGATCATAAGGGCGGTTATTTGGATTCAGTCAGGGCATTTGTTCTTGATCCAGATAAATTAGCTTGGGAAATTGTTAATTCCTTCAATACGAATAAGCGCGAGATCAATCGACCACGTCTTATGGAATTGGGAGCAGTTCTTTACAAGCTTGCACCAAGTCTTGGGGATTATTTTGCAGCGACTCTTGGAAATCGAAAGTAGGGGATGACTTTTATGAGTAGTAAACAAGCAAAATTTGTAATTGGATTAGTAATCACATTGATTGTTGTTATTTTTGCGGTTTTAAATGTTAATCCAGTTACAGTTAGCTTTGGATTCACGCACGTTCAATTGCCATTGATCGTTCTAATAATTGTTTCATTATTATTGGGAGCAGTTATTACGATGCTTTTGGCTGGTTCGGGTAAGAGTAAGAAGGATAATGACAAATTATCTAGAAGTGCTAAGAAACAAATTTCTAATGTAAAAGTATCAAATGATAGTCAAATTGCTGATGCTTTAAAGGAAAATCAGACGAAAAAACAAACAAAATAGTAATTTTGCTTGCTCAAACGTTTTTATGATAGTATTATATTAAACGTTAGATTTGATTAAGTAATATAAATAAAGGAGTTTTTAAATATGGCTGTTCCAAAGAGAAAAACATCAAAACAAAGAAAACGTCAAAGACGTGGACACATTAAATTAGATACACCAAACATGCAATTCGACGTTGCTACTGGTGAATATCGTATCAGTCACCATGTATCACCATCAGGTATGTACAAGGGTGAAAAAGTTATCGACGAAAAGAAAGAAGCTTAATTAAAAGCCAAGTAAATTATGCTTGGCTTTTTTTTAATAAACGGGGAAACCATGATGATGAAGAAAAAGTTAAAATATTTATTTTTAATGTTAGTTCCTGTATTCTTCATACTATTGACCGGATGTTCCAAGTTAAGTCTTTCAACGACTAAAAGCGAATATTCCGCAAATGGTCTAGTTGCTGTTGTTAAAGGTAAAGCAACTGATTATGACAAACTTACTTATACAGTGGGTGGAGTAACTAAGAAGGTTACTGTTAGTGATGACCACTTTGCTATTTCAGTTCCTGTTGCAACAAAGTCGCAAAATGTCAAAATCAAAGCAGTAAAGGGTGACGATACTAAGACTTCAATTGTCAAAGTTAAGAAGTCCAATGCATTGATCGATTACACGACTTTTGCTCAACAGTATAATTTTATGAACTTGAAAATGGGTAATCAGACAGACCAACTACCTTTAATTGCCAAAAATGGTATTTTAAAATATACAACTTCTAATGGAACTAAGTTAAGAATCAATGTTCAAGATGGACAACTGATGGGTATTGCTTTGAATATTACTTATAAGACTATGAAGTCTAAAAGGGGTATGAGAGCCTTTGGTACTGATCTAGTGCTGATTTCACAGTTTGTAGGTGCAGATGGCAAGCAAGTCGTTAAAGACCTTGGTAAGGAAGTTAAAGACGCTCAGGGTGGTACAACTACTATGAAGCAAATAACTTCTAAAGGTGTTCATTACAATGTTAATTTAGCAACTAGTGATTTCTATATGTATATCACCAAATAAAAATGAGACTATTCATCGATTTTAATCATCGATGATGTAGTCTCATTTTTGTTTGTAGTTAGATAATTCTATTAGGTTCATATCAGGGTCACGTATATAAACTGATTCAATTTTACCTTCAGCACCATTTTTTTCAATGGGACCTTGTTCAATCTCAATTGAATATTTATTTAGCTGTTTGATGATATCAGGAATACTATCCTCAACGATCAAACATAGATCAGCTGATCCAGGTGTAGGTGTGTTAGCTTTAGGTTCAAATTCGTGACCAAGCTGATGAAGATTGATTTTTTGATTGCCAAAACGCAATGCCTTTCGATTTTCACCAAATGTTATAACCGTCATACCAAGTATTTCCGAATAAAAGTCACAACTTACAAAGATATCGTGTACAGTTAATACTAAATGATCAATATTTTTTATTTTCAATTTTAATTCCTCCAATATAAAGAGCACAAAAAAAGCGCTTAATATCTAAGCGCGATTCTTCTTATCACTATCTAGCAGCAATGGAATTATGCTGAAGATAATTGCAAATACTACTGTTACAATCATTGTTTGTGATGGACTAAATGTTTGTTGGTTCAAAGCACCACCGATAAATCCGGCAACTTGACCTAAACAAACGGCCCAAAAAATTACAGCAACATATCTCATTTCTTCCATCTCACTTTCTTCAGTAGTTTAGCACAAAAATAGACTTTGCCCAATAAAGTTCCGTCTGATTTTGATATAATTTTAACCAAAGGGGGCGACAAAATGCAAACACAATTACAAGTTATGAGCAGTTTTAGTTTGTTGCACAGTCCCATAAAACTTCCTGAGTTGGTTGATGAGGCTAGTAAGCGTGGCTATTCTTCAATCGCTTTAACAGATATAGACAATTTATATGGTTCGATCGATTTTTATAAATATGCCAAAAAATCCGGAATTAAACCAATCATTGGGATGGTTGCTTCGATTGCGGGCATTCAAGATAGTGCCAGTTCGTATTCACTGATATTGTTGGCAAAGAATGATCAGGGGTATCATAATCTGATCAAAATATCTTCAGCAATCATGTCGTCAAAGGATCCGATTGAATTTGAATCTATAAAAAACTTTATGACAAATATTTTTGTTATAACTCCAGCAACTGAATCAGAAGTATTTGTTTCAGAAAATACGCAAGATTATTTCGAACAAATTAAAGAAGTTACTGATCCAGATTCTATATTCTTAGGCGTGGGATTGTATTCCGGACAGATTGACAATGTTAGACGTGTCAAAGAGATTTCAAATAGTAATGACATTCCCATGGCAGCATTGGGGGATGTTCAATATATTAATGAAGATGATCATCTGCCATTTCAAGTTTTGAATTACTTGCGGACTGGTCAGAAATTTGAAAGTATCAATCAAGTAGTTGAGAATGGTGATCATTATTTGCGTGATGCTGATGTGTTCGCTAGTGACTTTGCTAGAGTAGATATGCAGGATGCAGTCGAGATGTCTAATAAGATTGCTGATCAATGCAATGTTGAAATTGAATTCAAAGATACTGAGCTTCCTAAATTTGAAACTCCTGATGGATTGAGTTCTGTGGACTTTTTACGAGATCTTACAACTCGTGGATTGAATAAGAGATTGAATGGTGATGTATCACAGGATTACGTTAAGCGATTGAAATATGAACTTGGCGTTATCGACAAAATGGGATTCTCTGATTATTTCTTAATCGTTTGGGATGTTATTAAACATGCACATGAAGTTGGGATCAAGACTGGTCCTGGTCGTGGGTCAGCTGCTGGTTCACTTGTTTCATATACCCTTGGGATCACTCAAGTAGACCCAATTAAGTATGATTTGCTGTTTGAGCGCTTTTTGAACCCTCAACGTGTCAATATGCCCGATATCGATTTGGATCTCCCAGATGACCGAAGAGACGAAATGGTGATGTACATGCATGACAAGTATGGCTCAGATCATATGGCACAGATCATTACCTTTGGTACGCTTGCGACAAAGATGGCTCTACGTGATATTTCTAGAACTTTTAGTCAAACATCATTTCAACTGACACAATGGTCGAATGCCATTCCTCGTAAGTTCAACATTACTTTGGAAGAGGCAGTCAAAGAATCTAACACACTAAAAGAACTGATTGAGAGTTCTCAAGAAAATCGTTTGATTTTTAAGGTTGCAAGGAGAATTGAAGGTATTCCTAGACATTACTCAACTCACGCAGCTGGGATTGTTTTGAGTGGTCAGCCGATGACTGATATTGTTGCCGTTCAACTTGAGGATGATGGAATCAACTTGACTCAGCAAACTAAGAATAATGTTGAGAGCGTCGGATTACTTAAGATGGATTTCTTGGGACTTAGAAATTTGACTATCTTGGATCAAGCCATTAAGTTGATTTCTCAAAAGTACCAACGAGAGTTCCTACCTGAGAAGATTCCTTTGAATGATCAAAAGACCTTGGAGTTATTTCAAAGAGGCGATACTGATGGTATTTTCCAATTTGAGTCTGATGGTATTAGAAGCGTGTTGAGACGGCTGAAGCCTACTGGATTTAACGATGTTGTTGCGACGAATGCTCTTTATCGTCCAGGTCCGATGCAAAATATTTCTACTTTCATTGCTAGAAAGCATGGCGAAGAGCCAGTAACTTATCCCGATGCATCTCTGGAGAAGATTTTGAAGCCAACTTATGGTGTTTTGGTCTATCAGGAGCAAGTTATGCAGGCTTCGTCAGAAATGGCCGGATTCTCATTGGCTGACGCTGATATTTTGCGTCGTGCAATTAGCAAGAAGAATGAGGCTTTGATGGATGCCAATCATAAGAAGTTTGTTGAAGGTGCTGTTAAACAGGGTCACAATCGTGATTCAGCTGAAAAAGTATATGAATATATAGAAACTTTCGGTAATTATGGTTTTAATAAGTCTCATTCTGTAGCGTATTCAATGATTGCCTTTTGGCTGGCGTATATCAAAGTACATTTTCCACAAATATTCTTTACTTGTTTGATGAATGCAAATTTGAATAGTGAAAATAAAATCTCTTTATATGTACAAGCTGCCAAAGATCAGCGTATTGCGATTAAAAATGTTGATATTAATAAAAGTAATGCTTCCTTTGAAGTTGATGGCGAGGGCATTCGATTTGGATTTTTGAGTGTCAAAGGGATGCGACGTGATCTTGTTGCCGAGATTATTGACGAACGTAAGAAGAATGGTGAATTTACTAGTGCTTTGAATTTTTTGCAAAGAATTGATATTCGCTTCGTCAAAGATGATTACATCAATCCATTGATTTTGTCGGGAGCTTTTGATTCTTTCAATAAAAATAGGCATGAACTGGTATTAGATTTTAAGGATCTAATTGAAAGTATGCAGCTGGCAGGAAGTAATTTGTCATTATTTGATGTATTAGATCCAAAAAAACACGTAGTAGATGATTATTCACTAACAGAAAAATTGAATCAGGAAAAAGAATTCTTGGGAATTTATGTTTCAGGACATCCAGTTGAGAAGTATCGGGAAAGATTATTGAATACGAACACCGTAAAAATATCTAACCTGAAAAACTATAAAAAACAAAATGTCGCTATACTTGGCTTAATCAAAAGACCGCGTGTTATTAGAACAAAGAAGGGTCAAAGAATGTGTTTTGCGACAGCTGAGGATGAAACTGGTTCGATTTCAGTGACGATTTTCCCAAAGCTATTCCAAAAATTAGAAAATTCTGAACTTGAAGGAAAAATCTTCTTGATAGTTGGTCATGCTGACAACGGAATGAGAGGCGATTTGGAATTTATTGCTGACAAATTCAATGATCCAAAACAGTATACGGTTAAGCTGCCCAAGCAAAAATTGTATTTGAGGTTAAAGACTTCGTTTGACACTGAAGACAATTTGTCCGTTTTATATCGATTGATCGAAAGTTCGCCTGGTAAGATACCAGTGATACTTTATCGAGAAAAAACTAAGCAAGCAGTTATTTTGAAGTCAAATCGATGGATCGACTTTTCTGACAAAATTAAGCACGATTTGGAAGATTTATTAGGTGAGAAGAACGTTTTTATTAAAAATAGTGACTAATTTCACCATAAAACGTTTTCAGCCCTACAAAGTATTCTATAAAAATGTTATATTTTATTAGGTTTTGTTTTTGAAACAAATAAATTTGGAGTGTGAACAAATGAAGCGGATTGGTATTTTAACCAGTGGTGGAGATGCCCCTGGAATGAACGCTGCTATTAGAGCAGTCACACGTAGAGCCCTAGATAAAGGACTTGAAGTGTTTGGTATCAATTATGGATATGCAGGATTGGTTGCTGGGGACATTTTCCCACTAACAGCTTCCGATGTATCTGACCGTATTCAACGTGGTGGAACTTTCTTGTATTCTGCAAGATATCCTGAATTCGCCAAAGAAGAAGGTCAACTTAAGGGTATTGAACAACTTAAGAAATTTGGAATTGATGCATTGGTTGTTATCGGTGGTGATGGTTCATATCACGGTGCTTTGCGTTTAACGGAGCATGGATATAATGCTGTTGGACTACCAGGTACAATTGATAATGATATTCCTTATACTGATTTCACAATTGGTTTCGATACAGCTGTAAGTACAGTTATCGAATCAATTGATAAGATCAGAGATACAGCTACTTCCCATGAAAGAACTTTCGTTATTGAAGTAATGGGTAGAGGTGCTGGTGATATCGCCTTATGGTCTGGTGTTGCTGGTGGTGCTGAAGAAATCGTCGTTCCTGAACGTGACTTTGATATTGCAGAAATTGCACAACGTATCAAAGAAGGCCGTGAGAAGGGCAAGAAGCATATGCTTGTTGTTCTTGCTGAAGGTGTTATGCATGCTCAAGAATTTGCCGATAAGCTTAATTCTTATGGTGACTTCCAAGTACGTAGTACTGTTTTAGGACATGTACAACGTGGTGGTTCACCTACAGCTAGAGATCGTGTTCTAGCAAGTAAAATGGGTGCTTATGCTGTTGACCTTCTTGAAGAAGGCAAGGGTGGAGTAGCTATTGGTATCGAAGACAACAAGTTGACATACCACAATATGCTTGATCTATTTGATAATAAGCACAAACCTGATTTGGACTTATATGATTTAAATCAATCATTAAGCAGATAGTTTGTTACAATAAAGACGAACACATAAAGAAAAGGGAGATTTTTCGATGAAAAGAACAAAAATCGTAAGTACACTTGGACCTGCATCTAATGATGTTGAAACAATTACAAAATTAATTGAAGCAGGCGCAAACATTTTTCGTTTCAACTTCTCACATGGTGATCATGAAGAACATTTAGCACGTATGAACATGGTTCACGAAGCTGAAAAGATTACAGGTAAGACAGTTGGTATCGTTCTTGATACAAAGGGTGCTGAAATCCGTACAACTGTTCAAGATGGCGGCAAGTTTGAAGCTAAAATCGGTGATGTTATCCGTATTTCAATGGATGACTCATTAACAGGTAACCCAGAAAAGATTGCTGTTACTTATCCTGGTTTGTACGATGATACACATGTTGGTGGTCACGTATTGATCGATGATGGTCTTGTTGATCTTAAGATTACTGAAAAAGATGACAAGAACCGTGAATTAGTTACAGAAGTACAAAACGATGGTATGATCGGTTCACGTAAGGGTGTTAACGCACCTGGTGTTGAAATTCGCCTACCAGGTATCACAGAAAAAGATGCCAGCGATATTCGTTTTGGTTGTGACAATGATATTAACTTCATCTCAGCTTCATTTGTTCGTAAAGCACAAGATGTTCTTGATATCCGTGAAATCCTTGAAGAAAAACATATGGAACAAGTACAAATCTTCCCTAAGATCGAATCACAAGAAGGTATCGACAACATCGATTCTATCTTGAAGGTTTCAGATGGTTTGATGGTTGCTCGTGGTGACATGGGTGTTGAAATTCCATTTGAAAACGTACCATTCGTTCAAAAGAGCTTGATCCAAAAGTGTAATGCACTTGGCAAGCCAGTTATCACAGCTACACAAATGCTTGATTCAATGCAAGAAAACCCACGTCCTACACGTGCCGAAGTTACTGATGTTGCTAACTCTGTTCTTGATGGTACAGATGCAACTATGCTTTCTGGTGAAAGTGCTAACGGTGATTACCCTGTTGAATCAGTTGCAGCTATGGCTAAGATTGACGAACGTACAGAAAAAGAATTAGACAAGAGTAACCAATTGGCTATTCAAAGATTTGAAGAATACAAAGGCTCAAATGTTACAGAATCAATCGGTGAATCTGTTGTTAGAACTGCTGAAGAATTGAACATTAACACAATTGTTGCAGCTACTAAGTCAGGTTACACAGCACGTATGATTTCTAAGTATCGTCCAAGTGCTGATATTCTTGCTATCACATTTGATGAAACAACACAACGTGGACTAACAGTTAACTGGGGTGTACAACCTATCGTTGCTGACAAGCCTGCTAATACAGATGAAATGTTCGACCTTGCTGCTAAGAAAGCTCAAGAACTTGGCTTTGCTAAAGAGGGAGACTTAATTCTTATCGTTGCTGGTGTTCCAGTTGGTGAAAGTGGTACAACAAACGTTATGAAGGTTCAACTAATTGGTTCAAAGTTAGTTAAGGGCCAAGGCGTTGGTGAAGAATCTGTTGTTGGTAACACTGTAGTTGCTCATTCAGCTAAAGAAGCTAATGACAAGGTTAAAGAAGGAGACATTCTTGTTACAGAAATGACTGACAAGGATTACCTTCCAGCTCTTGAAAAAGCTAGTGCCGTAGTTGTTGAAAACGGTGGTTTGACTTCACACGCAGCCGTAGTTGGTATTGCTATGGGTCTACCAGTTGTTGTTGGTGCTAAGGATGCTACAAACTTGATCAATGATGGCGAAACAGTCACAGTTGATTCAAGACGTGGTGTTGTTTACAAGGGTGCTTCACGCTCACTATAATATACAAATAAATTATTAATTAATAAGTATTAAAAAATACTGAAGGGGATTCTGATCAAGTCCTTTTCAGTATTTTTGTATACTCGCAATAAAGGAGTATTATCTTGGATGAAAAAGATTTACTGATTTTCCAACTAGATGTGGCGAAAGGAAAACCAAGAGATACAAAGAAGAAGGCAGCGGTTTGTCCATTCTGTGATACTGATAATTTGACTAATATTATTAGACAGAAGGGTGACATGATTTGGCTTGAAAATAAATTTAGGACCTTAAAGGATACCTATCAAACAGTATTAATTGAATCAAGCCAACACGATGCTGATATTTCAACTTATTCTGTTAAGAAGAATTCTGAAGTTTTTCAATTTATTTTTGATTGCTGGAATGAATTATTAAAAACAAAAAAATATAAAAGTGTATTGATGTACAAGAACTTCGGACCGATGTCTGGAGGAAGTCTTAGACACCCTCATTTTCAAATCGTTGGATTGGACAATGTTGATGGTTATCAATATATCAGTAAACATAATTTTACGGGGTATGAAATTTGGAAATCAGATAATATTGATTTCAATTTATCTCAGGAACCAATTATGGGGTTTGTTGAATTTAATATAAGAATCAAAGATGCAAAGCACTTAAATGATCTGGCTGAATTCGCAAGAATCACTGTTCGATACTTATTGAATGAATTTCATAATGGCACGTGTGAATCGTATAATATTTTCTTTTACGATGAAGATGGTGACATTATCTGCAAGATCGTACCTAGATTTGTGGCATCTCCATATTTTGTGGGCTATAAGTTACCACAACGTGATAACCGGGATACGTTGGAGAGTTTTGCGACTGATGTTTTGAATAAGCTTAAAAATGAAGCTGATTGTGACGAGCTCAAATAAAAGAAGCTGAATCTCACTAATAATAAGTGAGATTCAGCTTCTTTTTAGATCCATTTATTTTTTTCAGCAATGTTTAAGGCTTCTATTCTAGAAGAAGTTCCAGTCTTACTTAAAATGGATGAAATATAATTACGAACTGTTCCGTCAGATAGAAAAACTGATTTAGCAATTTCTTTACTATTTTTACCAGTTTTAATTTCTCTTAATACGTCTAATTCTCGTTTAGTTAATGGGTTCTTTTCGGCCGATATGATTGTCGTGACTAATTCTGGTGAGAAAATTGTTTTGCCATCTAATACTTCATGAATCGTTCTGACTAACTGATCTGTCGGGTTGTCTTTTAACAAGTAACCATTAACGTTGGCTTTTACCGCTTGTTCAAAATAGGTTGCTCTGGCAAAAGTTGTTAGAATTATTACCTTAGTTGGAAGGCCCAGTAGATTGATTTGTTCAGCCATATCAAGCCCAGATAATTTTGGCATTTCAATGTCTAAGATAGCAATTTGTGGCTTCTTGGAAATGATTTCTGATAGAGCGGTCTGACCATCGGGTGCTGTTCCAATTACTTCAAGATCATCTTCAAGTCCTAATAAAGTTGCTAAAGCAGTGTTTAACATTTCCTGATCTTCTGCTAAATAAATTGTAGTCATTTTAATCTGCCTTTTTTACTTTTATTTTTAAAATAGTTCCGTGATCTGAACTAATATCAATAGTTCCATTAATATCAGATAAGCGTTGTGACATTCCCGTTAATCCAAATGAATCTTTTCTAATTTTTTTATATCCGACACCGTCGTCACTAATGTTCAAAGTGTAGCAATCGTCGTCTTCATCAAAGTCAAAGGTGGTTAAGTGTGCTTTACTGTATTTGATGATATTCGTTGATGCTTCTTTAATAATTGCTGCCAAAACGTTTTGAACTTTGATTGGCCAAGCAACGGATATTTTTTCATTGTTTGATTGTTGAATGATATTTACGATTCGCAAGTTTTCTTCTTCTTCAATCATCGCTTCCGCAATTGATTTTTGGTTTAAGCCACTAACTATTTGTCGGACTAAAGTTAAGTCTTCTCTAGAAGTGGTAGCGATATCCCTGATTTCTTGACGTGCCTGTTCAGTATTCTTGTCTATTAGCTTGTCAGCTAACTCAGCTTTCAAGGTTATCAGTGAAAATGATTGTCCGAGATTATCGTGTAAATCTTTGGCAATCGTGAATTGTAAAATTAATCCGAACACCTAATCAAAAAAAAATACCCATAGTAAATGTTTTACAATGGTAGTGACTAAACAGACCATGAAAGAAGACATTTACTATGAGCATATCTACTTTAACACAGTATCACCGTGGTGCCA
>NZ_RHOO01000002.1 GCF_003946555.1 Companilactobacillus hulinensis
TGGCACCACGGTGATACTGTGTTAAAGTAGATATGCTCATAGTAAATGTCTTCTTTCATGGTCTGTTTAGTCACTACCATTGTAAAACATTTACTATGGGTATTTTTTTTTGATTAGGTGTTCGGATTAATTTTACAATTCACGAAATATATTGAATCAGTCTAACTAAAAATCAAACAGGTGAATGTCATGAATATACTAGGTAAAAGCAGTTCAATAAAAGTAAAAGTCTGCGACATAACCATGGTAAAATGCGATGCAATAGTAAATGCCGCCAACAAAACTCTTTTGGTCGGTGGTGGAGTTGATGGAGCAATCCACACGGCTGCTGGTCCCAAATTACTAGATGAGTGCCGAACACTAAACGGCTGTGAAACTGGTGAAGCAAAAATAACAAAGGGTTACAGATTACCAGCAAAACATGTGATTCATACAGTTGGACCAGTGTATTCTGGATCGAAGTCTGATTCTATTATGCTGGCTAACTGTTATCGTAATTCGTTGGATTTGGCAAAAGAAAATGATTTACATAGTGTCACGTTCTCAGCTATTTCAACTGGTATATATGGTTATCCAATAAATGATGCGGCAAGGATCGCACTTGATACTATTGGTGATTGGTTGAAAAAGAATCATGATTACAAGATGGATATTATAATGTCTTGTTTTGATGATACAATCAAAAACTCTTATGAAGACTATCTTGATAATTATCATGGGAATAATGAATATCTAAATAATGCAGACTAAAAGTATAATTAATGGGACCATTCTTACCGCGTTAATCAGATAAAACCAATTTTTTGTACTTCTTTAAAAAAGTCTTACAATTCGGTTTGAGAAGGTGTTATTTGTTGTGTAGACTACAGTCAAAATAGCATAATTAATTATGACAATATTTATAGAAGGGTAGTCGTAGATTATGATTAAAGAATTTAAAGATTTTATCAGTCGAGGCAATGTAATGGACTTGGCAGTCGGTGTCATTATGGGTGCTGCTTTCACTGCCATTGTTCAATCACTTGTAAGTAACTTGGTAAATCCTTTGATTGGATTATTTTTAGGTAAAATTGATTTGAGTAATCTTAAGCTTGAGGTTGGGGATGCAACGTTCAAGTATGGAGCTTTTTTGGAATCAATTATTAACTTTTTAATTATTGCGATAGTTGTCTTCTTCCTAGTTAAAGCAATGAACACTGTTATCAATGCTCGTAAGACTGAAGACGAGGAAGAAGAAGCTGAAGATGATGCAAAAACTGATGAAATGATCATGTATTTGAAGAAAATCTCTGAATCAGTAGATAAAGATAGTCAAAAAGAAGATTAGCCTCGGCTTATCTTCTTTTTTGTTTTAACTTTAGATTGATTGCGTTAGAATTAGACAGTCAAAAATTATCAGGGAGAGGTAATTTATTTGGAAACTATTTTTCTAGTTCTACTAATAGTTGTGGCTGTTGTTGCAGCTAACGCAATTTATACCCGATTTGATCTAGTTCCGGTAGCCTTTTTACAAATTGCTGCAGGATTAGTCTTGTCATTTGTACCATTGTATAAGCATTTTGAATTAGAACCTGAATTGTTTTTATTTGGAATAATTGCGGTTTTGATGTTCAACGATGGTCAGAATACAAATATTAGGAAACTAATGCATCAAATGGGAACCACGTTATCACTATCAGTGGTGTTAGCAATAATTACTATTCTAATAGTAGGAACTGTCACGCATATTTTGATACCACAGTTCTCACTAGCCTTAGCACTAGCATTGGGTGCCATTATTACACCAACTGATGCTGTGGCGGTTTCGTCTATTACTAGTAAAGTAATGGTACCTAAAGAAGCTATGAATACACTTGAGAATGAATCATTATTTAATGATGCTTCTGGTATCGTGGCTTTTAACTTAGCAATCGCAACTTTAGTTACAGGCAAATTCTCGATAGCAAGTGGAATCGAGAGCTTCCTATATGTGTTTGTTGGTGGAATTATTGTTGGACTAATTATGGGATATTGCATTGTTGCAGTCCGTATTATGTTGATAAATATGCGAGTCGATACGCCATCAGTGATTGTTCCGTATACACTTTTAACACCATTTGCCGTATATTTTGTGGCTGAATCAATCGGTGTTTCAGGTATTTTAGCAGTTGTTGCCACTGGATTGATCCACGGACTACAACAGAACAGATTGAGATTAACAACTTCCAGATTACAAATAGTTATGAGTACCACTTGGTCTATAGTCGCTAGTGTCTTAAACGGGACTGTATTTGTCTTGCTGGGATTGTCATTGCCATCTGTTATTAAGAATCTTCATAACAGAGATACTGGATCAGTTGCAACTTTAGTTGGATTGGCTGTTCTACTTTATCTTGTAATGACATTATTAAGATTTTTATGGACACAATTTGATTTTGCGGAGATTCGAGCATGGACAATGCATGATAAGATTATGAACAGTCTTGTTATGGCTTTGAGTGGAGTCCACGGAACCATCACACTAGCAATGTCGTTTTCACTACCCTTGACACTAGGGGGACATGCATTTACTTATCGTAATGACATAATCTTCGTTGCGGCAATGGTTATTTTGATTAGTTTGATTGTACCGACAATAGTATTGCCATTCATGTTACCGAAAAAAGTGTCTGCTGTAGGTGAGGATGAGCTTACTGAGGCCAAATCGGATATGGTTCGTAATGCGGTCAAAATGGTTCAAGCAGACTTTGGAGATTCACCTGAAGGTGGAGAAGTTATTCGAATTATTGAGGGTCAGCGTGTAATTGAAGGGCGTCCTGATAAGGCTGCTTTGGCTCGATTATTAGATAAAACGTTTGAAATTGAACGTTTAGTCGTTGAAAAAATGTTGCAAAATGGTGAGATAACTAATTCTGAGTATGAACTTTATTCAAAGTTCATGCGTCAAACGGTATTACAAAATTCAAATGGTTTCACGAAACAGATATTATTGATTTTCAAATTTAGGGTTATGACTAGATTGTCTATGAGTAGTAAAGCTAGAGCTCACCGTAAAGCAATCAAAAGAAGTATTGTACAGAATCGTAATAAAACCCGTGATGAGTTAGTTGAAACCAATCGTAAAATGTGGGGGCGTATTCGTGAAATAGAAGCTACGCCGTACAAAGCTGCAACCAAGTTCTTAGCAGAACAAATGACTGATAAAAATGAGGTTGAAACTGGAATTGTCCGTCGTGTATTTGATCAACGTCATCGTCGTTTATCGGGAAGTCGTTCATCACAAGATGCTCAAAACGAAATACTCGTACAAGTATTTCAACATGAACATAACTTCGTGCAGTCGCAAGTGACCAATAACAAATATAGTCGTGAATTAGGGAACGAATTATATCAGCAGATTTCAACTGATCAATTAGTTAGTTTCCAGACATTTGACGATGAATGATATGCAAAAAAAAGAAGCTGGTTGGCTTCTTTTTTTGCTATCTATTAATATTTTGATTCCTCTGGGACTGCTTCGTTATTTGAAACAAAGACGCCCATTTTGCCAAGAACAAGACCAAGTACGAATCCTAATAATGTAGGAGTTACCCAACCAAGTCCAAGGCTTGCGAATGGTAGATATTGATGATAAACATTCAATGCTGTTCTGACAAATCCCACTTGGAATACGGCAGGAGCAGCGTTGAACATATCAAGAACGGCAGGTAATACAGTGAAAGCAATTGTCATTTTGTAGACAACACCTGCGTATGGTTTGTTGTGAACTGTTAGTGATACTAAGATCAAGGCTAGTGATAGTGGATAAAGAAGCATCAAGACTGGCAATGAATAGCTGATGATAGTATCTAGTCCGGCGTTTGCGACTACGAATGAAACGATACAGGTTGTACGTAACCATGCGAGGTAGCTAACTCTGGGGAATAGTTTATGGAAGTCTTGTGCAAATGATGCAACTAATCCAAGAGCCGTAGTGAAAACACCAAGTGTAACTAGAACACCAAGTAATGCCGCACCGAAGTTACCGAAGTAATCACTGACGATAGCGGATAAGGCGTCACCACCATTAGCGGATAACTTCATTTTGTTCAAGCTAAAGGCACCAAGAAGAACTAAGCCTAAGTATACGAATACCTCAAGTGTGATGGCCATTGTACCAGCTTTGGCTGTTAGAGATGATAGTTGTCTATCTTTGTATCCAAGACCCTTGACCGAACGGACGAAAGTAACTGATAGAGCAAGTAAAGCAACAGCGTCGACTGTGTTGTATCCTTCCAACATACCACTGACAGTAGCTGTTGTTTGATAAGCGGTGGTAGGCATGTGATTCAATCCGCCCATTGGGTTAACGAATGCTACTACGAAGATAACTGCTAATAATGCCAAGAAGATAGTATTTAAATATTTACCAACATATTTGACTAATCTGTTTTGGTGAATGCTTAATGCGTATGCTAGTCCGAAGAATGCAGCAGTGAAGACGAACATACTTAATTGATTATATTGAGCTGGTAAAAATGGTTTTGCGGCCATTTCAAAAGCTGTTGCAGCGGTACGTGGAGTGCCGAAGAAAGGTCCAATCGTCAAATGAACTAAGACAAGAAATAATGCTGCGTAATGTCTACCGACAGGTTTTGCCAAATCATATAAGCCATCACTCTTTGTGATAACGACAGCTAGGATTGCTAATAGTGGAAATAATGATCCTGAAACAGCAAATCCAATTGCGGCGGAAAACCAATTGTTTCCGGCCATCTGACCTAAATGGACAGGGAAGATCAAGTTACCTGACCCAAAGAACATCCCGAAGATAAGTGAACTGACAACTAGTAATTGTAAAAAGTTATTTTTGTGTGATTCTGGTTCTAATAAATCGTTTTGCATAAAGGTTCCCCCTAGAATTTTGCGTAATATTTGTTATATGACTAATCTGTGTAATGCCACTAATATCAGAATCCATAATCTCCACCACCTCAAAATTTAAACGTTTGTTGTTTGTATAAAAAAAGAGCCCTCTTCCCAACTGGGAAAAGGGCTCTAATATTAGAACGGTACCACCTTTTTGAGTAGTTTAAAAAAACTACTCACTCGAATCGCGGACTAGATTGATCCGCTAGCCAAATATTGGTGGCAACCACGATGACCTACATATCGACATCGAACTCAGAAATGATTTTCAAAATTCTCTTAACGACCACTTCCCATTAAACGTGGCTCACTGTGCGTAATTGAGATTTCTACTTTTTTCCTCAACGTTTGTTTGATTTATTGGTGCTAATTATAAACAGGGAAAATTCAAATTGCAATAGGAATTATTAATTTATTTCTAATTTTCTTTTTCTTTCCATAAATATCTTTTTGAAAAAGTTTGTAATACTGTAAAACAACAATGAAAAGGTTTACATAATGTATTTCACAAATATAGGGTTGTAATAATATAAGAACGGTGTTAAATTAAATTACACAAAATTAATTTTTTTCTAATCGGAGGAGAACGTATTATGACAGAGAACAAGAAAGTAGTATTAGCTTATTCAGGAGGTTTGGATACATCAGTAGCCATTCCGTGGCTAAAGAACAAAGGATATGACGTCATCGCTTGCTGTATTAATGTTGGTGAAGGCAAGGATGTTGAATTTATTAAAGAAAAAGCCATTAATGCTGGTGCCGTAAAGGCCATCGCTATTGATGCAATTGACGAATTCGCAGAAGATTATGCACTTGTTGCGTTGCAAGGACATACTCTCTACGAAGGTATTTACCCGCTACTCTCCGCTCTCTCCCGACCATTGATTAGTAAAAAATTAGTAGAAGTAGCAAAAGAAGAAAATGCCGATGCAATTGCTCACGGATGTACAGGAAAAGGAAACGATCAAGTACGTTTTGAAGTTTCGATTCATGCTCTAGCCCCCGACCTAGAAGTATTGAGTCCTGTTCGTGACTGGCACTGGTCACGTGAAGAAGAAATCGATTATGCTAAGGAACACAATATTCCGGTTCCTATTAATCTAGATTCACCATATTCAATCGATGCTAATATCTGGGGTCGTGCTAATGAATGTGGAGTTCTTGAAGATCCATGGGCAGAAGCACCAGAAGACGCCTTTGGAATTACTAAGCCGATTGAAGATACACCAGATACACCAACAAGTGTTGAAATTACTTTTGAAAAAGGTATTCCCGTTGCACTTGATGGTATCGAAATGAAATTTGCTGATATTATCAAAGAATTGAACACAGTTGCTGGTGAAAATGGTATCGGACGTATCGATCATATCGAAAATCGTCTAGTTGGTATCAAGTCTCGTGAAGTTTACGAAACACCAGGTGCTGAAGTCTTGATGAAGGCTCATAAAGAACTTGAAGACTTAACTCTTGAAGGCGGCTTAGGTCACTTCAAACCAGTTATCGAAAAAGAATTAACAGAACTTATCTACAATGGTTTGTGGTTCTCACCATTGATGAAGTCACTTCTAGCATTCCTTGATGAAAGTCAAAAGACTGTTAACGGTGTCATCAAGATGAAGTTGTTCAAAGGTAACACATGGATTCAAGGACGTAAGTCACCTAACTCATTATATGATTTGAATCTTGCTACATATACATCTTCTGATTCATTTGATCAAGAAGCAGCTAAAGGATTCATCAAGCTTTGGGGTCTTTCAACTCAAGTCGCAGCTCAAGTTGCGCAAAAGAATGAGAAAGAAAACACCAACGAGGTGCAATAATGAGTACACAAAAACTTTGGGGTGGACGTTTTCAAGCTCAAGCAGATGCTTGGGTCGATGAATTCGGAGCTTCAATCAATTTTGACCAACTCATGGCTGATGAAGATATCGAAGGTTCATTAGCACACGTTAAGATGCTCAAGAAGACAGAAATATTGAGTGCGTCTGATTGTGACCAGATAATTGCTGGCTTGGAAGAATTGCGAGATGATCTGCATGCAGATCATCTCGAATTCACAGTTGAAAATGAAGATATTCATATGAATATCGAAAGTATTTTGACTGACAAAATAGGTCCAGTCGCCGGTAAATTACATACTGGTCGTTCACGGAATGATCAAGTTGCGACTGATTTTCATCTTTATGTCAAGAATCGCCTACCAAAGATTATTGAAGAGATCAAAACTATTCAAAAAACTTTGGTAACCTTGGCTGAGGATAATGTCGAAACCATCATGCCTGGATATACTCACTTGCAACATGCTCAACCAATTTCGTATGGTCATTATTTAATGGCTTATTACTCAATGTTGAAGCGTGACGTAGAGAGATTTGAGTTTAACATGAAGCACGCCGATATTTCTCCACTTGGCGCAGCAGCTCTTGCCGGGACGACATTCCCAATTGATCGTGAATTCACTGCCAAGGAACTTGGTTTTGGTGATATCTATGTCAATTCATTAGATGCTGTTTCTGATCGTGATTTTGCACTCGAATTCTTGAGCAATGCTTCAATTCTAATGATGCATCTGTCAAGATTCTGTGAAGAAATCAGTATGTGGGTCAGCTACGAATTCAATTATTTGGAATTGAGCGACAAATATACTACTGGTAGTTCGATTATGCCACAGAAAAAGAATCCTGATATGGCCGAACTTATCAGAGGTAAGAGTGGTCGTGTTTATGGACATTTACTGGGACTATTGTCGACAATGAAGTCATTGCCATTGGCATACAACAAGGACTTACAAGAAGATAAAGAGGGTACCTTTGATACCGTCAAAACTCTCTTGCCAGCTCTGAAGGTATTCAATGGGATGATCTCAACTATCAAAGTTCATAAAGATAACATGTATCACGCAACTGAAAACGACTTTTCTAATGCAACTGAATTAGCTGATTATTTGGCAACCAAGGGTATTCCGTTTAGAGAAGCTCATGGAATTGTTGGACAGTTGGTTCTAAAGGGTATTGAAACTCACAAGAATCTTCAAGATATTTCGATGGAAGAGTTCAAACAGATCTCACCATTGATCGAAGAAGATGTCTATGAAGAATTGAAACCAGAAGTTGCAGTAAAAAGACGTAATTCACTTGGTGGTACAGGATTCAAACAAGTTAAGATGCAAATTGAAAAAGCTAAAAAAGAATTAAATGAAGAGGTTCACTCGTAAGAGTGAGCTTTTTTTGTTGTCTGTATGATACACTTTTATTTAGCACAAAATGTAAGGGGTTAACTACTATGAAAAAGGCGATTATTGGAATGGTTTTGGCAGTGACAGCTGTCTTAGGTTCCGCAAATGTTGTACAAGCAGCTGAGAAAACTTATACGTTTGAAGCAACTGATACGATTGTTATCACTGCATCTTCAAAAAAGGATTCAAAGACCTATCCTGTCTATAAAAAGGCAAAAGGCAAGATGATCAAAACTGGTAAATCTGAAAAGATGAATAAAGGCGATAAATTGCAATATTGGCGAGCAAATTCTGTCAAAATGGGAAAAACTGATTGGTGGCAGATTGCTAATAACAAATATTTTAAGTCTGACCGTGTAGCTGTAGTGGATACCGCAAGAATGGAAGAACTTGGACAGAAATTCGATAATTATGCTAATTACACACCAGATTTGCCAACATATGAAGGTGGTAATGCGGTAGTTGTTATTGGTGCCGCAGAAAAGGGCAATAGCCGTACTATTGGTGTTTACAAATTAAAGAATGACAAGTTGGTTTATACTGGTAATCGTGTAAATATGAATAAAGGGAAGACTATCCAACATTGGAAGGCTAATAGAGTAACAATAAATGGTGAACAAGTTTGGCAAGTGGGGAACAATCTTTATTTCAAGTCCAAACGAGTTACAGAAGTCAATACGGTTCGTATGAATGAACTAGAGCAAAAGATTGATAATTACGGGAATTATCCTGGATGAAAAAATGAGCGATGACTTTTAATGTCATTGCTCATTTTTTATGTTCTGCTGCAAAAAATATTCTAGCAGCGATTCTTTGTCTGGTTTATCTATGTAAATATAAGACCTAGGTGCTTTGAAATCTGGAAACTCTTTTTGAATAGTGTCCAATGGAATTTTATTGGTAAGTTCTGTATGGGAGATAATAGACATTTTATATCCATCTTCAACTATAACTGGAGTTCCCAGGTTTATAAACAGCTCTATAGCTTTGTCTTTACCAGATGAGTAGACAATTGCTTGACAGGCACTATGCAAGAATCTTTTACGATGTTCTTCGATTTGTTCACCACTGATAATTTTGTGTACATACGGGGTTTTGAGTGATAAGAGAATTATCGGCTGGGTGGGATTATATATCTCCGTTAACTTCGTCATAGACTTTTTCAAATACTTCGCATAGGCAAGGCATGTCTTCGGTGAACTTTTTGCCAGCTTCCGCATATTCTTTGGTGAAGAAATCTTCATGAATTTCACGCCAATATTTCAAACTTCGGTCTCCTTCGCCTTCATGATAGGCGTGTTCTGCGCTGACCAAATTAAAAGGTACAACTTCAGTCACAAGTGTTTTGGTGATACAAACAGGTAATTCATTTGCATCAAGAATAATATTGTAATCACCAACTGTAGGCATATATTCTGTCTCAGTGTATAGATCATACGATGAAGTCGTAGCCGTTTTGATTCCTTTATCAACTAATTCGGCCAGAGTTTGGGGATCGCTGCCAAAAATTGTAATGTCCCCGATGGGGTAGTCCTCACGGGGGCTCTTGTTCTCCAAGAACTTGTCCCAGTAAGCTTTAATAATGTGTTTGTCCATGAAACAAACCTCCAATTAATGATTATGTATAAATAATATCATTATTCATTAATCGAGGTGGGTAAACAAACAAGATAATCAAATGAATTTATGGTGCATCAGTTAGAATCCAATCCCACTTACTGTTAAATTCACCGGCTTTGGGTAATCCATCGAATTGAAATACGAGGGATAATTTTTGTTTTATAAGGTCAGTAAAATCAGTTTTGGTTAACCAAGTGCCATCTTTTGGATTGTTGCTGACACCAATTGGTAGATCATTTGTTGCACATTGTTGGCCTTCCCAATAAACACAATGGTTAAGTTTCATTTGTTCGTATTCGGAATTTATGAATTTGTTGATGTGCAGCGTAAGTTTCATTGGTTTACCAGTATTGGCACGATAATCGTCAACTTCTAATTTATTTTCAAACTGTGGATGTATTTTAGAAGTGTTTTTTCCATCTAAAAAGTGTTTGCCGAAATCTATTTCAGTTGGAGCAGTCAATCTACAGGTTCCTTCTTTTCGTTGGAAGTAGAGTATATCTGAGCCATTAAGCCCATCGTCGTCGTAAATATTTACTATTATTTTATGAAGTTTCAGGTCAGTTAAATGGGAAATGTTAACTTGAGGTATTTCCCAATTGACTTCTTTTCCAAGATTGGGATTGCTTAAATTGGTGGTTATGATATTTTCGGGATTATCGTCGATACTATAGGATATTTCTTTAATAGTTGGACTGTTAAGATCGGTCCAGTATCCCTTTAAATTAATAGTGTCACCATTTGGAGCAAAAGGGGATGCTTCTGTTGAATATGGATTAGCAATGATTATTTGTGGTTCATTGGTAGGTGCTTTGGCAATATTTATAGTTGTAGTTTGGACAATAGATTTGTTTCCTTCTGAATCAACCATCCAAACATTAACTGTATGTAATCCTGGTTTATATTTTTGAATTGAAATGGTTTCATTCCAATCATGGGGAACCCCAGATGTTTTGTCTTTGTCATTTTGAGAATAAGTGTTGATTTTTTTCTTCTTTTTATCAGGATTCTCATCATCCATTGTCCAGAATAGGTCGCCAGATTCACTGTCGAAGTCGTACCAGCTTCCTGTTAATTTGTAATCAGTCTGTCCAGCCTCAATATTGTCTGGTTTATCTTTAGTACCATTTTGATCAAGGATAATTACTGGAGCAAATTTTTCATCCATGATATCGAAAGTTCGAGAATATCGGATTGTTTTACTATCATCCACCTCAAGAGTTGTTGGTTCAGTACGCATGGTTACTCCGGCATCCCACAAGTAGGTATTTTCATCAATATAGGCTCCAAAATCCTTTTTGCCATAGATTCTGCCCAATTTCTTACCAGCGCCAGGATCGTGACCCTTGTCACCAGGATCCTCATAAGTTCTAAACGAGTTGAACATTCCCTTTGGTAAGTTTCCCGGTTGATACCACGGGGTGTGATTGTAACGGTCGTTCATATGATGCTTCCACGGATTACCAGTAAATTTTGCTTGCAGTATACCAGTGAATACAAGTGACAATATCCCACCAGATGAGGTATAGCCTTTGAATTGATGACTTGAATCAGTAGTTGTCCGTGCTGCCCATGCCTCTGGTTCATTGTCAAGATTCATGTGGAAGTTGACTCTTGCATGGACACTGTCAGATTGAGCATACATGCCACGGTTGTTACCAAGGGATCTCAGGGGAACGTAGCCACCGTGATATATTTTCTTGTCTTTATCGTATTCTTGAACGTAATCACGGTTGAAAGCGATGTTGTGGAACACGAAGCCAATGAAGTTTTTGAACTCTTTATCTCCAATATTCTTATAACTAACTTCAGTAACCATTTCTCCAGAACGATTGAACTTGATTATTATGGTCATTTCTAACTTATATTTGATTTTTCCAGCGACATACTGTTGTTGGAAAATAAGCTTTTGTTGTTCAAAGCCAGTTTGAGGATCTAATTTATAAAATAATTTCGGAATTGTAAGCATTGCGACCGTTGAACCTAGGTGATCTGGTCCCATCATTGATGGCATAGTTTTGTGGTCGGTAACGTGATTGTAGTTATGTAGATCAGTAGTTACAAATGTTCCTTTAGAGCCGGTAACGTTATCTTTATGTTGACCGTCACCATTGTTGTGCGTGTAAATATGTCGTCCTTTTGTAATGAATTCTTTACCGACGTCATTGTCGCCTTTTTCACCGTCGTCAATGGTATTAAGTTCTTCATTATCGCCTTCTGGTTGCACAACCGTGGCAAAGTTTGGTGCTGTTAAACTATCAAATCGACCGTCTTTGCCGCGGCCAGTATCTTTTTGATAAGCATCTTTAACGAGCATTTGCTTTCGAGCATAGAAGAAATCGCCGAAGTATAAGAATGGGGTTGCTTTGCTTCCACTGGCATGTTCTAAAGTAGGACCTCTGCTCAATCGAAGGTTATAGGTTTGTGTCCAATTTGTGTCGTCTTGATCATCATCTTGTGCGGCGGCTTTTTCTTTAGTTTCGTCGACAGTGTTGATATCGGTAAGGTTATTCTTTGATTTATCTTTTTCGTCTGCGTTATTTGTGAGGACGCTTTCCATAGTAGGAAGTTTAGCCTCAACATCTAGTTTCTTAGATGCTAAAAAGTTATTTTTGGAATCTGTAATTGAAATTGTTATTGAATCTATTTTGTTAATTTTGAAATCGAATTCACCGTTGAGACTTTTGTCTACATGTTCTTTCAAATTAAGTAAGATGTTATTTTGATTCTTTTGCAAAGTTACGTTCTTATTACCAAGTTGCTTTTTTAAAATATCCAAATCAAATTTTGAAATATCGGAACTATTGATTGAGAGAACTTCTGTTTCAGATTTCAGGTTGTACTTGATTGTCCCCGTAAATCCATTATCAGTTTCTTTGATACTTGTGAATTCTGCTTTTGTTTCAGTAGTAGTAGTGGCGTAGCTGTATATAATATTGGTGAATAAGGTGGATAGTCCTAATAACAGTATTAGGACAAGGGATATCATACTTTTTATTATCATAGCGGGGGTCATCCTCCGTTGCTTTATTTGTTCAATCAGATTAGCATACGCTTACATTTTTCACAATCCAAAAAATACAATTTATTCATCGAAGTTTTTGAGTGCTCTATATTTAAATAATTATTTATCTTATTACTTATGGCATATAAAAAAGAGCTTGGAGTCATTATCCAAGCTCTTTTGATTTATAAATTTAATGCTTGATAGGTAATTCAAAAATGAATTCACTACCGGTAGGTAAATTATCACGTACAAATATTTTACCATGATGTGTATTAATAATTTGGTGAGCGATTGCGAGACCTAATCCGTGTCCACCACTATTTTTGTTCCGAGATTTATCGACACGATAGAAGCGACCAAAGATTTTCTTTTTATCAGGATCACTAATCCCAATTCCGGTATCAGAAACAATAATCTGATATTTTGATCCTTCGATATGGTCATAGATACGAATGGTTCCATTTTCAGGAGTGTACTTTGTAGCATTATCCAGAAGAATGATCAGAACTTGTTTGATTTTGTCGCGGTCGACATTTAATTTGATATCGTTTTTGTGGTTTAAGTTAACTTGGAATACTTTAGACTGCGAATTAATGATTTCTTTGAACGGCATGATTGGATCTTTTAAGAAATATTCAGGTGTAGTCAATTGATAATCCATCTTAGTTGTCGCCTGATCAGAACGTGCCAATACTAATAGATTGTTTGTTAGTGAATTCAGTCGGCTGACCTCATCGAGTGAGACGGATATTGATTCAGCTTCATCAATGATAGTCTGATGTGGCTTCGTCAGCATGTATTCCAGCTTACCTTGAATAATCGTCAGTGGTGTACGTAATTCATGTGCAGCATCGTTAACGAATTCACTCTGTTGTTTCCACGACCTAATGATTGGGAACATACTGATACGAGTTAAGACGTATGACAGGATCAAAGCAATGACCCAAAAAATAAAGAAAGTAATAATTAATATTCTTTGGAAGTTTTCAGTAGCCTGAATTTGGGTATCAATATTTTGCATGATCAAAACATAATGACCGGCATACATGGGGTTATTATTTGATTTTGATACTTTGATCAGTAGGGCACGAAAGTTCATTTTTTTTACAGCAATAGTTTGTTTCTGATTGAGGTTCCTCTTATTCAGTTTGATGTTCTTTAAAACTGAGTACCGGTTTCCCAAACTTAATTTGTTCAATAACTTGCCGTTATCATCAAAAACCAATATTGAGGCTTGGAAGGGAGCCCGGGGTTCAGGTTGTTTGTTTTTGTCGTTCATTCTAGAACTACCAGGACCTTGCGGACCATTTTGAGTATTTGCTTGCATATTGGGTTGTTTTTTAATTGATGCAACTTGAGCTTTAATGTCAGAATCAATACTTCTATATGTGGAAGTTTGGAAGAGATTAAAAATAATTATTCCCAAAGTTAAGAAGAGGATGGCAAAAGTTGCCATGATTGATATGAAAAGTTGAAGCTGCTGTCTGCGAGTGATTTTGTTCTGCTTAGTTTTAGCCTTCATCTTGGACAATGTACCCAACGTTTCTAATAGTTTTGATCAAGTAATCATTGTTTGATGGACGTAATTTTTTGCGCAGATTACTCATATATACTTCAACAACCGTAATAGATGTATCTGAATCAAAGCCCCAGATGCGCTCGAAAATTTGGTCTTTAGTCAAAATAGTATTTTTATTCTGTAATAAATAAACTAATAAGTCGTATTCTTTTCCATTCAGTGAGATGACTTGATCGTCCGCAGACACTTCATGATTATTCAAATTTACTTCAATGCTATTGATCTTTAAGATTGAATCATCGGCCATAACGCCACTTCTTTTCAGTAGTGCTTTCACCCTAGCCTGTAGTTCTTCACGATGGAATGGCTTAGTTAAGTAGTCGTCAGCACCTAGATCGAATCCATGTACCTTATCATCTAATTCTGCTTTGGCAGTCAAAATCAATACTGGAGTAGTTATTTTATCTGCACGAATATTTTTTAGAATATCATATCCATTCATTCCTGGAAGCATCAAATCAAGAATTATCAAATCATGAACATCTTCAGTTGCTGCAAATTTACCACTTAATCCATCATTCTCAATATCAACTTCCGCAAAGTCGGATAGAAACGATGCAATATTGTTTGCTAAATTCTCATCATCCTCAACAACAAGAATCTTAATATTATTTTGCATAAACTTTCTCCTCAGCTGTGTATCCTAGTTATTTATACGAAGATACTCTTTAATCAATACGTTTATTATAAAGCATTTTTTTAACTTTAAGCTTAATTTAAGTTAGCATGGATAATCTGTTCACATCGTCAAGAAAGGATGTTAAGCAGATGAAAAATAAACTTAGAAAGTTTAGTCCCATTTTCTTATCGGTCCTCGTTTACTTCTTCATTTGTTTTCTAATCAATATTGCCTTTTAAGGGATTGGAGTTTGATAAATGATGCAAAACGAGCCAACACGCACCACACAAAATAAAAAGGTAAGTCTTTGGACAAAAATCAGGTTAATCAAATATGATTACTGGTTGATTGCTATTTTAATTTTAGCGGCCTTCTTATACACATGGAATATTTGGGAAGCAGGGGAAGCTAATAGTTTCTATACCGCTGCCATAGTCAGTATGACTAAGAGTTTTAAAAATTTCTGGTATGCCAGTTTTGATCCAGCAGGATTCATTACTGTTGATAAGCCACCAGTGGCACTTTGGTTTATGGCAATTAGTGCCAAGATATTTGGAGTTCACGGTTGGAGTGTAGTTTTACCATCGATTCTATTCGGAATCGGTTCGGTATATCTTATGTACAACTTGATCCACAAACGTTTTGGCAAAATTCCAGCGAGATTAGCAGCATTAATTATGACGCTGACACCAATCGCAGTCGCTGATTCCAGAACAAACAATATGGATGCAACATTGATTTTCTTCTTGTTATTATCGATATTCTTTGTTCAAAAAGCTGTCTTTAAGAATCAACAGAGATATTTATGGATTGGATTCTCATTAATGGGAATAGCTTTCAATGTTAAAATGCTGCAAGCCTTTATGATTTTACCAGCATTGTATTTCTACTATTGGATAGCTACAAATATTGGTTGGAAAAAGAAACTGGCACATTTAGGAATAGCCACAGTTTTCTTAGCGGTATTCACATTGATCTGGCCATTGTCAGTTGATATGACGAATTCGTCAAGTCGCCCCTATGAAGGTGGATCGGAGACTAATTCTGCCTTGGAACTTGCCTTTGGGTATAACGGTACCCAAAGATTATTGGGACAGACAACTGGTACAGGTGGAGCATTCCCCGGTATGGGTTCGAGTTCTAAAAAGAGCTCAAAGAGTATGACGCCACCAAATGGTACATCTTCTAAGAAGTCTTCGAGCTCATCATCAAATAACCCACCTGCGAAGCCAAGTGGGTCAGCAGGTTCTAGTTCATCATCTAAGAAACCTAGCGGAACACCACCAAATGGTAAAGGAATGCAAAAAGGAGGCCAAGGTGGACCAGGTGGAAGTAATAAAGGCGGCACGGCTGGTGCTGGAGGTGGAGCTTTCAGTATTGGTACAGTCGGACCATTTAGATTATTTGGACTTGATTTAGGACCACAAATAAGTTGGCTTCTAATAATGTCTATCTTGGGATTAATTTCCAGTTACTTCTATTTCCGTGGTTCAAAGATGAAAAAGTGGTGGTCATTAACACCACAACGTAAGGAATTATGGCTCTGGGCTGGTTGGTTAGTTCCAGTTTATGGATTCTTCTCAGTTGCCAGTTTCTTCCATCCTTATTACACGATCATGCTAGCACCGGCAATCGCTGCTTTAGGCGGTGTTGGTATCTATACAATGATCAAACAGTGGAAACAAAAATCACTGTGGTCAATGTTATTGCCAGTAGCAATATTATCAACCGCAGCACTTCAAGCTTGGTACGTTGCACAGTATTATTCAATCTTGGCTTGGGTATTGTTAGGATTAGGAGTTCTGATATCTATTCCGTTATTCGTACTACCTTGGATCTCATTGAGTTTGAAGAGCAAGCATATGATCCCAATATCTGCCGTTATTTTGATAATGTTAGCACCAAGCTTTTGGTCATTAACACCAACGCTTGCTGGTGAATCAGCTCAGATTCCAACTGCTGGACCATCATTATTAACATCTGGTGGCGGTGGAATGGGCACCAATGCCGGAGGGTTAGGTGGTTCAACTGATTCTACATTGCTTAAGTACTTGGAGAAGCATCAAGGCAATGCTGAATACTTATTTGCTACAGATGACTCAAGTACCGCTGCACCTTATATTATTTCAACTGGTAAAGCGGTTATGTCTATTGGTGGATTCAATGGTACTGATAAGGCTATTACACTAAAACAATTTAAGAAGTTAGTTAAAGAAGGAAAAGTTAAATATTACTATTCAGGTGGTAAAACCGGTGGAAGCAATACCGCAATTGTTAACTGGATCAAGAAGCATGCTAAGAAAGTTAAGTTAAGCAGTAATACTTCGGCAACTTCATCAATTACAACAAGTACCAAGGTTAGTTCTGCATCCACAAATGAAATGGGTGGGACGCCACCATCAGGATCTGGTTCAGGTACAGCGCCAAGTGGAGCTCAAGGTGGTACACCGCCATCAGGTTCCGGATCTGGTAGTGCACCGAACGGAGCTCAAGGCGGTACGCCACCATCTGGTACTTCAAGTAAGAAGATGAAGAAGCCCTCTAAGAAACCATCAGGTACTGGTACTGCTCCTGAAGGAATGACTGGTGGAATGGGTGGACCTGGCGGTTCAACCGGCACGCTTTATGATCTATCAAGTATTTATGATTAGTTTTACACGAAAGGAATGAGTATTCATGGCTCAATTGATTTCAATTGTCCTGCCGGTATTCAATGAAGAGCCGGGTATTCAGGCAACTATTGATACACTATTAAATTTTACAGAGCAACAAAAGGAAGATTATGAATTGATATTTGTTGACGATGGTTCGAAAGATAAGTCGGTACAGATCATTCACAAAGCTATTGAACGTAACCCTAGTATCAAGTTAATCGAGTTCTCACGTAACTTTGGACATCAATTAGCTATTACCGCCGGTTTGCAATATACCAGTGGGGATGCGGTTGTAGTCATGGATGCAGATCTTCAAGATCCACCAGAGGTAATTCCTCAGATGATTGAAAAATGGCATGAAGGTTACGATATTGTTTATGGCAAACGAATGCAACGTGATGGCGAAACTGCCTTCAAAAAATTCACTGCTGCAATGTTCTATCGTACCTTTAAGAAATTAGCTACGATTGATATGCCACTAGATACTGGAGATTTCAGATTAATGAATCGCAAGGCTGTTAAGCAATTACAGAAATTACATGAACAAGATCCGTTTGTTCGTGGACAAGTAACATGGATCGGTTTCAAACAAACGAGTGTTAAGTATCATCGTCAAGAACGTGTTGCTGGTGAAACTAAGTATCCACTATCCAAAATGATCAAATTGGCACTTGATGGAATTACATCATTTTCGATGAAGCCATTGCAATTTGCTAATATTTTCTCGATTGTGCCGATAGTAAGTGGAGTATTCTATCTTGGATATTTGGTAGCTAGTGGTAATTACACAGCATCTTCAGTTGGAGTAACTATCCTGTTGTTTACACTTGGATTACTGTTGTTATCTGTAGGTATCCTAGGAAGTTACCTTGGCCGTGTATTGGATCAGGTTAATAATCGACCAAGATTCATTGTTAGTGAAACTGAAGGATTCCAAGAGCGCAACAAGGGTATCCATCACTTAGAAGCCAGACAGATCAGGAATTAAACAGCATAGGTGGAAAATGACACAGTTTTTGATTGGAGTAACTGGTTTGGTTGTGGTTGTCGGAATCTTGGCAATACCAACTGATGTTGGTCACTCTAGTAAAGAGAATAGAAAGGATAATAGTAAAGAAAGGAAGTGACGAAGGTTCTCCCATAATGTATTTAAACCGTAATTAACTTAACAATTTAACATGTTGAAACAAATTTCAATTATTTGGAGTTGAATGCTTTTTAAACTCACTTCAATGTGTTAAAGTAATGTTAAATTTGGTAGGTGACGCAATTGTCTTTGACAACTGAATACCAAATTGAACATGAACTATCCCATTCATTGAAGAAGCTGATGATAACCCAGTCATCAGCTTTTTTGTTGCTTTTGTTTTCTTTTGCCGCTTCCGGTTAAAAAACAATTTACCTGCCGTTGGGACCGATTCGAGCCAAGGTCTCGAATCTCGACTTTGAGCTTTGCTTTGCAAATCTCAAAGCTCGTCCTGTGGCTTTCGCCACATTCACGGCTGATAAATTGTTTTTTAACCTCCAGCTGAATAGATATTCTGCTTTTAGCATATTAAATCTTTAAAGGTGTGTGTTTAATTTATAAGTTAATCAAAAAGAGGCTATTTCCTGCTTGAAATAATCAAGTAGGAGACAGCCTCTTTATTTATATTCTTTTAAAATGTTTTAATCACCGTTGTAAATGGAGTTTTTAACGATTACATAATCAACTTTTCTAAGTGAATCGAGATTCTTTCCACCGGCATATGAGATAGCTGATTGGAGATCTTCTTGCATTTCTCGTAAAGTACCAACGATAGGTCCTTTATAAGGAACTAGCATTTTCTTACCTTCGACGTTCTTGTAGACACCTTTTTGAAATTGAGATGCTGAACCGAAGTATTCTTTGAATTCTTGTCCGTCTTTTTCAACGATTTTACCAGGAGATTCAGTATGTCCGGCAAATAGGGAACCAATCATAACCATACTTGCTCCAAAGCGAATAGATTTGGCGATATCACCGTCATTTCTAATCCCTCCGTCAGCTATGATGGGTTTACTTGCGGCCTTCGCACAGAGTCTAATGGCAGCTAATTGCCAACCACCTGTACCGAATCCTGTTTTGAGTTTAGTTATACATGCCTTACCAGGTCCGATACCAACTTTTGTGGCATCGGCTCCGGCGTTTTCTAGTTCACGAACAGCCTCAGGAGTACCAACGTTTCCAGCAATTAAGAATGTTTCTGGTAGGTAGGTCTTAACGCACTTGATCATTTGAATAACACGATCACTGTGGCCATGAGCAACATCGATTGTAACGTAGTCTGGCTTGAGTCCTTCATGTTTGAGTTCGTTGATGAAGTCGAATTCGTCATCTTTGATACCAACACTAATAGAAGTAAATAAGCCTTTGTCGTTCATATCTTTAATGAATTCAATACGTTTCTCAGGTTGGAAACGGTGCATTATATAGAAATAATCGTTTGCGGATAATTTTTCAGCCAAACTTTCATCAATGATAGTCTGCATGTTTGCAGGAACTACTGGAATTTTGAAAGTACGGGGTCCAAATTTGACAGATGTGTCACATTCAGAACGGCTGTCTACAATACATTTATTCGGAATTAATTGGATATCTTCATAGTCAAAAACTTGCATATATTTATTCACTCCAAAATACGAACAATAATTATTTTTATGTCTGTTTTTGTTCGCATATATAATTTAACTTGTAACGTACTAATTGTCAATTAAAAAAACTGACATATCCCTTTCTTTTTCATGGTGTTTTCTAGTACAATTTACAAGTAAATTAAATTAATTTATAGAATTTCTAATAATTAATTTGACAGTATTAATTGAAATTGGTATTATCGTTCTATTATTAAAAAACACCATGAGAATGGCGCTGGTTAAAGACTCGCCAAAAAGTGGTACATACAAAAATAGGAGTGGTTATTGTGCATAAGTATTCTGCTGAAGATATTAAAAAGATGGCTGTTGATGAAAATGTCGAATTTATTTGTTTGATGTTTACAGATATCAACGGAATTATCAAGAATGTTGAAGTACCAGTATCTCAAATCGATAAGGTACTTGCTAACAAGACTACATTCGATGGTTCATCAATTGATGGATTTACACGTATTGAAGAAAGTGACATGTTGTTGCACCCCGACCTATCAACATGGTTAATCTTCCCATGGGGATCAGAACATGGAAAAGTTGCTCGTTTGATCTGTGATATTTACACAACAGACGGCAAGCCATTTGCTGGTGATCCACGTGTTAACTTGAAACGTATCGTTAAAAAGATGCAAGGCATGGGATATACAAACTTTAATATCGGACCAGAGCCTGAATTCTTCTTATTCAAGACAGATGAAAAAGGTGAACCAACTCTTCAACTTAATGATGATGGTAGTTACTTCGACTTTTCACCAGTTGACTTAGGTGAGAATGTGCGTAAGGATATCGTCCTTAAACTTGAAAAAATGGGCTTTGAAGTTGAAGCTAGTCACCACGAAGTAGCACCTGGTCAACAAGAAATTGACTTTAAGTATGAAGACGCACTTTCAGCAGCGGACAGTATCCAAACTTTCAAATTAGTAGTTAAAACTATTGCTAAGGAAAATGGTATGTACGCAACATTCATGCCAAAACCTCTACAAGGTATCAATGGTTCAGGAATGCACATTAATATGTCACTATTTGATGGTGATACAAATATCTTTGATGATGAAAACGATATGTTATCAGATGTTGCCAAGCAATTCATGAGTGGTATTTTGAAACACGCTCGTGCATTGACAGCAGTTAATAATCCAACAGTTAACTCATATAAACGATTAGTACCAGGATTTGAAGCACCAACATATATTGCTTGGTCAAGTAAGAACAGATCACCACTTATCCGTGTACCTGCAGCAAGAGGCAAGTCAAAACGTGTTGAAATGAGAAGTGTTGATCCAACAACTAATCCATACCTATGTATCGCATGTATCCTAGATGCTGGTCTTGATGGAATTGAGAATAACTATGACTTGATGCCAGAAGTAAAAGAAAATATTTATGAAATGTCAGAAGAGAAGCGTCGTGAAGAAGGAATCGTTGATCTTCCATCAACATTGCACAACTCACTAAAGGCCCTACGTAAAGATGAATTCGTTCAATCATCACTTGGTGAAGGCTTAACAAATAGTTTCTTCGCTGAAAAGAACGAAGAGTGGGCACGATATCAACAAACCGTTTCACAATGGGAACGTGATGCTTATATGCAATTGTATTAAAATTGTACAAATCGCCAATTGAAATGCTAGTTTCTGGACTTGATTAGAAAGCAGATGTTAAAATTTGGCGTAATCAAAATTCTGATTACTGCTTTCCCCCAGAGAGCATAAGAATGAATGTGTTAAATCACAATCGTTTTTGGAGATGCAATGTTAAAATTGCGTCTCTTTTTTTTATATCATGAATATTTAAAATTTTTTATATGATATAATTTCATGTGAATTTTCATTTTTTTAAAATTATATTTTGTTGAGAAGGTTTAGTTTTGATCAAGGGAAGAGAATCTAAAAAGTTTAGCTTTATTATTGTATTTATTGCAGCTCTTTTGATGGTACTGCAAAGGGTTATGACGTCCAGTACGTTACCAGATTACAGTAGTAACGAATTGAGATATTTGGCTTATCAATTATTGATGTCAGTCTCAGTTATTGGTCTTAATTTACTGCCGTTGTATTTTGGTTTTTATTCGTCTAGATTTAGAAAAGGCAAATTCACAAGCAGTATTGGAAGATACTTACTTTACTATGTTATTTCTATCCTAGCGTTTGATGCATTCCTGCTTATTCGTTCAACAGAATTAACGTGGAGGAACTTTTGGGCAATTTTGTTCCCAATGAGCACGAATATCTTTGCTTATGGTTCGGCGCTTGTTTTAGTTATGCTTTTGATCCCAACTGTTTATTCATTTTTAGAATCGTTAAGCGATGCTATGATCAGAAGAGTTCTAGCAATAACGACTTTTCTATTTGTTGTTGTACCAACTATTTTTAGTCAAGATGTATGGTTTTTGAATTCGGGGAATAATCCTGTTTGGTTGTTATATCTAGTGTTGCTTGGCTATGCAATCAATAGATTTGATTTGTTAACTCGAATTCATTTGAAATTTGTACATTTGATAATTAGTGCTGGTATTTACTTTGGCATGACATATTTAATGGGGCAGATTTCTTACATGATTAGGGAAAACTTCGAGACCATGACACGTTTTGACGTTCCTAATTCTGTGTTTGCAATGTACTTAACGCTGAGTCTGTTTGTTTTTGGTATGGCTATATCTAAGAGGGTATCCGTATCTGCAAATGTTATTGGAGCTCTATTGATCAGTACCCAGGTAGTTATCAATTGGGAACCTAATATTACTTTGATAGAGAAGTATTTATCGGATTTTGCAATTACATCTACTAAGCAATGGCTAGTGGTGTTAATAAAGGCCTCCGTAATTACGATTGGTGCGGCCATATTAATGACAATAGTGTTGCTGATATTATCCAAGTTTAAATTGTTTAAGAGAATAGCTTCAGTTATGTCTTTTGATAGTTTTAATGAATTTGCTTCTAAATTCAGCGCTATCGGAAGATGGATCGTTTCGCATAAGAAGATGTTTTATTCAGCACTATTCTTCTATATAGTTACTTTGATTCAAATGTTCTCCGTTTCTCCAGCAAAGATAAAAGTCGGTGTATCAACTTGGCAACCGGCGATTATATATATTCCATTTAATCGTCAGGCAGCGATTATCATTAACATGTTATTTGCCATGTCCCTTTTGATCTTGATATATTCGATTACCAAGCGTTTTTGGTATTCATTTGTTATTCCTTTAATAATTGAATTGGCTCTGGGAATAGCCAATTATTTGAAGATGCCATTGCGTCATGAGCCAGTATTACCATCAGATTTGCAGTTACTAGGTGGTATCAAAGATATTCTTGGTATGGTAAGTCCAGTAGTTATTATTGGTGGGTTCGCCTTGATTCTGATTTTTATTTTGGGTGCTGTATATCTACAACGTCGGTTTAAAAGTCAGAGTACTTTGAAGATGACATGGAAGGGACGTCTAGCTTGGACAGTTCTATCGTTAGTGTTCTTATCGAGTGCGTTCTTTGTAAACCACGAGAATTCAGTACCATTCACTGTCTTCAATATGTCTAGAATTAATCGCTTCTTCTACAATCAAGAATTGGGTGCACAGGTTAATGGCCCAGTCGTGCAATTCATCAATAATGTTGATACAAAGGTCATGACTAAGCCTGAAGGCTATTCAAAGGCTGAAGTGGCGCGTGTTATGAAGAAATATGATAACGAAGCTGATTCTATTAATCAGACACGTGCACCTTGGGCAAAAGATCAAACTTTCATTTTTAATTTAAGTGAAAGTTTCAGTGATCCTGCTCGTGTACCTAATCAGACAATTACACCAGATCCAATGACCAACATTAGAAATATCAAGAAGAATACAACTTCTGGATTGATGATGTCGACTGGTTATGGTGGCGGTACTGCTAATATCGAATGGGAGTCATTGACGGGACTAGACTTGAGTAGTCTGTCACCAACACTTCCGACACCATATACACAATTGGTAACTAAACAGAATCTTGCACCGAATATTACTAATTTGTTTGATGAAAAAGTTGCTGTTCACCCATATGTAGCCTCGTTGTATAATCGTAAGAATGTCTTCAAAAAGTTTGGATTCCAACAATTCTATTATGTTGGAAGTAAGGATAAGCTGAAGTACACTCACAAGATTGACGATAGTCCATATATTGATGATGAATCGGCTTATAAGAATACTTTGGATGTGATTTCTAAGTCGACTAATAAGACACAATTCATTCAATTATCTACGATGCAAAATCATATGCCATTCAACAACTATTATAAGAAACACGACTATACAGTAGGTGGAGATGCTGCTCCTGATGTGTATAAGGAACGTGTTGAGTATTATTCACAAGGATTGAATTATACAGATAAATCTACCAAAGAGTTTCTTGCTAAATTGGATAAGATAAATAAACCAATTACTTTAGTTTGGTACGGAGATCATTTGGCTTCACTATATGACAATGATTCAATGGATGAGTATGGTATTCAGTTGCATCAGACTGATTACTTTATTTACAACAATAAATACATTCGTGATCGTACTAAGCAGAGTGGAGTACAAGTTATTTCACCTTATGAATTCTCAGCTCTTGCCATGAAGCAGGCTGGAATCAAGGTCAGCCCTTACTATGCTATGATGACCAAGGTTTCCTCAACGTTACCAGCCGCAACAACAAATACGTCTGATAACGGTTCTAACGCTTTTAATGGTTCGCAAGTGTTCATTACTAAGGACAGTAAGAAGATTAAGGCTAACGATTTAACAACTAAGCAAAAAGAAGTTCTACATGATTACAAGATAATTCAATATGACATTACCGCTGGTAATCAGTATTCAGCTAAATGGGCTGAACAAAAAGTAAAATAAGAAATCAAAAAAGATGGATACCTCTTAAATTGAGATATCCATCTTTTTTAGTCTCTGCTAATACCAAGAACTGCAGTAGATTTATATGTTTTATTACTATCTTTACCAATTGAGAACCATTCAGCAGCACCAATCAATCCCTCGATTTTGACTACTTCATCCTCATCAGTAACTTTTCCATCCTCAAAATTACCTTCAAAAATGCTCTCCAAGTAATATCCATCACCATCGTCACTAAAGCGTGATGAGGATGACTTCCAAGCCTTAATGTAAGTATCGTCTGTAACAGTGATAGATTCACCGTTGATCAAATTAATATCCAACTTCATAATTAACTACCCCCTTTTAATGCAAGTATAGCAAAGTTAAACGCTTACGGGTGAAATAATGGCACTTGAAAATTAGAACGTATGTTCGTATAATAAAAAATAAAGGACGGTGATTCATATGGAGAGGATCGTTCCTCGTGAAAAGTGGTTGTACGATGATCGTTGTATGAAGAAGTGGATGGGATGGTTGTTGTCTGACCATAGTGCATTTTTGGATAATGCTCGTAATTCTGAACAACCAAGGCACATAGATGATGAAATGGATAATTCATCTATCAGTAATTGTTTGCAATCATCTTTTGATTATTCCAAGTTTGTCATTATTCAATTGGACATTTTAGAGGACAATAACTATGTACCAGAGATTCATGGAATAGTAGCTGGATTTGAGAACAACCAAGTTTATTTATATTTGGAAGATGGAAGCGTCAAATCGATTTTTATAGAAGATATTCGTTACGCAGAGTTAGAAGAACATGATAAGTGGTGGAATGCATGAGTACGCTACTTGATGATTCTAGTTGATTGTCAGTAAGATTATTAATCGTTGTCAGATATTTTTTTTTAGAGTAAGATATCGTTATTCTATGGTATTGATTGGAGCTCATTATGGAAGATAAAATTTTGGTAATTGGGGGAACGGGCAATATTGGTTTTCCTTTAATTGAATACTTAAATCAGAAAAATGTAGAGGTAGTTGCTGGAACACATAATGTTGATAAAGCAGCCATTAAATTGGCAGGATTGGACAATGTAGAAATTAGGTATTTTGATTTCTTAGATCCTGAATCTTTTGAAAATGCTATGACTGGTGTTAATAAAGTATTTTTTGTAAGGCCGCCACAGTTAGAGAAGCCAAAACAAGATATGCTACCATTTTTAACTTACATTAAGCAAGAACAGATTCAGCAATTAGTATTTATTTCCCTATTAGGTGTTGAGGCGCTCCCGTTTATGCCACACCATACGATTGAGAAAATGATTCTTAATTTGAATGTTCCTTATACTTTTATCAGACCAAATTATTTCATGCAAAATCTAAATACAACAAACCAGAAAGATATTTATAATGATCATGATTTGTTTATTCCCGGAGGAAGTTCTCGGACTAGTTTTGTTGATACACGAGATGTTGGTGAAATTGCGGGAATTACATTGTTAAACAACGAATACATTAATCAAAAAATAGACATCACTGGCCCAGAATCTTTGACATATCAAGAAATAGCTCAAATTATGAGTAAGATTCTTGGTGTTGATTATAAGTACAGCAGGCCTAGCTTGTTGAAATTCCGTAAAGCAATGTTGCAACGTGGCATCAATAAGGATTTTGTTAATACTTTATTGACAATTTATGTAATTGAACAAGTTGGTACTCTTACTGCCATGAAAGTTAACGACAATGCAAAGAATATACTTGGTCACAGTCCAAGAAATATTCAAACCTATATTGAGGATTATCAGAAGTATTTCAAATAAGAAATGAATAATTATAACTTTGATTATTAACAACAGATATTTTAGAGGATTTTCCTAACTTTTCTCGTCATTGTGAATTCTCCAATTAAGATGAATTATATTATTTCATCTTAATTGGAGGATTTTTTTAGTAGCATTGCCTTCAATACAAATCAATCAGTCTAATTAGAACTTTTTAACTATATCTTGAAAACGCGAACACATGTTTGTATAATGATTTTTAGATGTTAAATCGTACAAAATTGAGAAATTATTTGATGAATTGTCAAAGAGTATAATTTAGGCCTTTTCCTAAATTATGTGTAATAGAAAGTGGTGAATATGATGACCCCGTTGGATGACAAGAGTCGATTACCAGTACGAGATATTATGTGTATAGATTGTAAGAGCTTTTTTGCAAGTACTGAAGCAATTCGTCGAGGAGAGTATCCATTGGCTGCAAAGATAGCGGTTCTTTCACGTTCAGAGTCTCAGGGTGGTCTGATTTTAGCTGCTTCTCCTGATACGAAGAGAGACTATGGTGTTAAATTGGGAACACGAAAATATGAAATCAAACCAGATATGGATATTGAATTGGTTGCTCCGCATATGGGCGATTACATAAAACTAAATTATCGAATCAGCAAAATCATTCAGCAATTTACTGATGAACAACATACCTATACTTACTCAATCGATGAGTTGTTGGCAGATTTTACCAAAAGCCATGCACTTTTTGGAACAAATGATGAAATTGCATTTAAGATTCAAGAGAAGATTTTTAAGGAAACTGGAATAGTAACGACTATTGGAATGGGACCCAATCCACTTATGGCAAAACTAGCCTTAGATAATGCAGCTAAAGAAAAGGCTCCATGGCGTGCTTATTGGGGATATGATGATGTGCCTAATACAGTTTGGAAGATTGATAATTTAACTGATTTTTGGTCGATTGGAACCAAAACAGCTGAAAAATTGGAACGAATTGGTATTCATTCAATTTATGATTTGGCACATGCTGATAGGAAAAAGCTCCAAGAAAAATTTGGAGTTTTGGGAGATGCTTTGTACTTCCATAGTTGGGGAATAGATTATTCTGATTTGGCAAAAAGATACGTTCCCAGAGCCGAAAACAAAGGTTATGGCAATGGACAGGTTTTGATGCGTGACTATGCAGTTAAAGAAGATATAGAAACAGTTTTATTTGAAATATCTGATCAGGTTGCTACGAGACTTAGAAAACATGAGGTTTTAGGTGAAGTTATTGGTATTCAAGTAGGATTTTCTGAACCCAACGAAAAGGGTCAACGAGGGTGGAGTGCTCAAACAAAGATTGATCCAACTAATGCTACAGATGACTTTATTAGGGCAGTCAAATATTTGTTTGAAAAACGCTGGCAAGGAGAGCCATTACGTAATTTGAGTGTTAGAGTTAATCGAATTAGTAAGATGAACAACTTTCAGATGTCTTTGTTTGACGATGAGAAGCATCATGAGGCCAATTTACGGCTTGAACATACGATTGACCAAATTAGAAATAAATACGGTTATAAGTCAATTGTTCGCGGCTACAGTAAGACTAAAGCTGGTACAGCAATAAGCCGTTCAACATTGGTTGGAGGACATCAAGCATAAGGTAGTGGTATTTTTTGTTAAAAGAGTCTAGAGAATTGATTGAAAATTTTGATAAGCATTTTTTGAGAAAGTATAGATGGAGATATCATTTGTTGATTGTAGATAATCATTTATTCGATTGTTATGGTTTCTTTTTGCAAGCAAATAAGGATAATGAAAAACTAGTTCATAGTTATGATCTATTGCAAATTCCACATGATACTGAATTATATATGCAAGTGTTGGGTGACTTAAAAGCACATACGCAATTGACGATTGAATATCGTGATACACATAATTTGGTACATCCTGGGAAGGACATTATGCGTGATTTGATGCATGGTCATAACGTAGATACTAGATATAAGTCGGATAACCTCTAGATTATTTTTCAGGAAAAATAATTTACTAGATTGATTCTTTCTGTAAAGAATATCTAAGAATAAATAAGAACTGGGTAATAGCGAGCATTTGTTGAAAACGTTTTACAAAAATGTGCCAAAATATTTGACAAATTTATGAAAACGGTTAATATTAGGTACTATTAACTATTGAGGAGGTAAGCAAGATGAAATATCAAGTAACTTTAAATACAGATACTCAATTGTTTACCGTTTACGAAAAAAACAATACAAATGTTTTTGCTAACGGTAAGACAATTGAAGAAGCCGTCGGCAAACTGCAAAAAGCTTAAGTAAACAGGAAATATAAAGCAATTCAAGTTATTTAAAAGCTTGAATTGCTTTTTTTTTACACATTATTATTTCACACATAGTAATTGACACAGCATAATAGTGTGTATTATTATGTATTAGAAATAAATAAGTAAAATTAATAGAGGATAATAAGATGGATGCGATTACTGTTAAACACGTGAAAAAAAGTTTTGGAGATCATTCAGTATTGAAGGACATGAATCTTACAGTGAAACGTGGAGAGATTTTTACTTTACTTGGAGAAAATGGTTCTGGTAAGTCAACGCTTATCAATATTCTGACAACAATCAGTTTGGCTGATGATGGGGATGTGCAAATTCTGGGTCATCCGGTAGTGAGTGATGCTGGTCTAATACGGGAGAATATCAGTTTGAATTCTCAGACCGTGACTTTAGATGAAGAGTTCACAGGATATCAGAACTTGCTAATAATTGCCGAACTTAGATCACTAAAAAATGCTAAGGCTGAAATCAAACAAATTTCTGAAAGATTGGATTTGACAAGTTTCTTGAACAAGAAAGTAGGTAAATATTCAGGTGGTATGAAACGTCGTTTGGATATTGCAATGTCATTATTGGGGGATCCAGAAATTATTTTCTTAGATGAGCCCACAACTGGTGTTGATCCTAAAAATAGGGTTGAACTATGGAATATTATTAGAGAAATAAGAGATTCTGGAAAAACAGTTTTTTTAACCACACAATATCTTGATGAAGCAGACAAATTATCAGATCATATTGGATTCTTGAATGATGGAAAGATCGTATTATACGGAACTCCGGATGAGATCAAGCAAAATGCCAGACAGTTTGTTCAGATCAATGTTGATTCGTCGAACATGAATTTGATCGATCTTCCTGAAGGAATGGTGGTTTCTAAAAACAATAAAGGGACTAATTTTATTATTGATGAAAGAAATACTGATATGTGCATAAAGATATTGATCAATGAGAATGTATCTATTAACAGCGTAGTGCCGCAGGATAATAGCCTGGAAGAAGTATTTTTAGATATTACAAAACTTGATAGTGAGGGTAATTAAGATGCAATCGATCAAACAATTAATGGTTTTAACTAAAAGAATTTTGAAGCAAAACTTAACTAATGTTGATACGGTTATTACAGTGATTCTAATGCCGTTGTTCATGCTGATGTTTTTCGTATATGTTTTGGGCGGCAACATTGCAATAAGTGGTGTTAATGCGTCCACTGGTGAATATTTGAAATATGCTTTACCAGGCTTCTTGTTGGTGGCCATGGCTATGGGGTCGGCTTACACTGCTGTCCGTATCAATTTGGATAAGACAAAAGGGTTCTTAAAACGTCTACATTCCCTACCTATTAAACGTTGGGTAATACTCGGGTCACATGTATTAGCATCAGTGATTTTTATGATTATAAGTGAATCAGTAGTACTAGTTGCTGGATTTGTAATGGGCTATCGTCCAGATTTATCTGTGGGAAATTTTGCATTATTTGTATTAGTCTCACTGTTGTTTGCATTCACGATCACATTAATAGCAATCCCATTTTCTTTGAAAGCAAGCAGTATAGAGTCGGCTGGGGGCTTCTCGTATATAATTCTGATGTTACTGTTTGTAAGTTCTGCGTTTATACCCATGGATGGGATGGTCAGACCAGTAAGGTGGTTTGCTGAAAATCAGCCAATGACAGCACTTGTAGGCATAACGAGAGATTTATTGAACAATAATTTTTCAATTACTTCCTCAAACTTTTTACAATCTCTTGTATGGTTGGTTGGATTGATTATTTTGTTTAGTTATTTGTCATATCGGAGATATAAGATGTTTTCCGTTAAATTGTAATTGGAGCTGTGATGAAATTCATCACAGCTTTTTTATCATTTTTAGTTGTAATTGCAACTAAAAATGATAAAATGAATTCCATTAGATAATTAAAAATTGGAAGGTGAAAGTTTGGAAGATATTTTGAGACCAATAGGTATTATTGCTAGGTCATTAGATTCTATTAGTAATATTGAATTTAAAGAAGTTGATCTGACTAGAGGACAATATTTGTATTTAGTCAGGGTATGCGAAAATCCTGGCATTATTTTGGAAAGACTTGCCAATTTAATTAAAGTTGATAAAACGACTGCAGCCAGGGCAGTACAAAAGTTAGAAAGAAATGGCATACTGGAACGTCGAGAAGATGCTGTCAATAAAAAAATCAAGAAAATATATCCAACTAAAAAAGGAAAAGAAATTTATCCATTTATTAAAAAGGAAAATGAATATTCAAATTCAGTGGCATTAAAAGGCTTCAATGAAGAAGAACAAGCACAAATTTACGATTTATTAATGCGTGTTCAGAACAATGTTGAGGATGATTGGGACTATGTTAAAAGTGGACATAAGAGGAGTTATTAATGATAGAGATAAAAGCTTGTACTATCGAGGATTTAAAAGAATTACAGAATATTAGTCGTCAGACATTTAAAGAGACGTTCGATGATACAAATACTCAAGAGGATATGAAGGAATACTTAGATGAAGCATACAATGATGATATTTTGTCGATGGAATTGAATAATCCGGATTCAAGATTCTATTTCTTATATAAAGATAATGAGATTGCCGCTTATCTAAAATTAAATTTGAATGGTAATACTTTGGATTATGATCAAGATAATTCAATGGAATTACAGCGTATCTATGTGTTGAATAAGTTTCAACGACAAGGTTTTGGCAAGAAACTTTACGAAAAAACATTGGATGTCGCAAAACAAATGAGTAGGAGTAGTATTTGTTTAGGTGTCTGGGAATATAATTACGGCGCACAAAAGTTTTATAAAAGTATGGGTTTTGATAAAGTTGGAGCACATAATTTCCAATTAGGAACACAAGCTCAAACTGACTTTATATTTGCAAAAAGAATTTAACGGGGGCAATTATGCAAAAGAATATTATTGTAGATAAAGAATTTTGGGATTTATTTCCAGATGGACAAATCAATATTTTAACTTTGAATAAGATTGATAATCATGTTGATGAAAAAGATGATACTTATTTTGAAGGATTATTAAAGGATGCATCAACTGAAGCACATAAATTTTTGACTAATGATACTTTTAGATTGAATGATGTCGTCAATGAGTGGCGTGAAGCTTTGCATAAGTTTAAGACGAAAAAGGGAGCACGGTCATCCATTGAAGCTTTACTGAAACGTGTCGATCAAGGCAAAGAGTTTTCTCCAATCAATCCATTGGTTGATATTTATAATAGCGTTTCATTGGAGTTTGCATCGCCATGTGGTGGTGAAGACTTAGAGAAAATGGATGGAGATCTTCATCTAGGAATGGCTCGTGGTGGAGAATCATTCAAACCACTTGGTGCTGACGAGGATTCACCAGCCCTTGAAGGAGAAATAATTTATTACGATAATACCGGTGCCATCTGTCGGTGCCTTAATTGGCGTGAAGCGCAAAGAACAATGTTGACGGAAGATACTACCAATGCGGTCATGGTAATTGAATCTATTAATGCTGTTCAGTCAAAACGTGCTGATGAAGCAGTTAAAAAATTGAAGTCATTAACAGATAAGTATTTTGAAATCGATAGTAAGATGCAAAAGTTGAATGTCGATAATCCTAGTGTGGTAGTGGAATATTAATAATGGTGATTAATCCTTGTGGTTAATCACTTTTTTTGCGTAATTTCATATTGAAGTAAATTGATTGGAAAAATGTGATTACGTGAAATTAGAAATGATGTCCAAATCAAGAATATTTAAATTTGATAACAAACAAGTGAGGGTACACAGGATTATAAATTGTGAATATGAGATTTGGGTTCAAAAAAATAGTCAAGAGTCTAGGAATATTTTAAAAATGTTAGAAATTATGCTTCCACAACTTAAACAGTATGATATGCCAAAATTTGTGATTGTCGAACGTAATCTTTTGGGTGAAAATGGAATGTCAGCATATGAAAAGAATTCTGATATAATTTTTATTGATGATAAATTAAGTTCATTTAAGAAAGTCGAAAAAATTCTTAGTGATGGGTATTTTGTTGCTAATGATTTTAAAGGCGTGCTAGTGCATGAATTAACACATAAAAGATATTGGGATATTATCAAAAATATGTACAACAAAAGTCATGGCAAGTATAATGACCTTGCAGAAGTTAAGATGATTGTTGATGAACCAATAATTAAGTACATAAAAGATCAACAATTAAATGACATTTCTTATTTGCATCGAATTAGTGAGAATACAGTTATTAGTTGGAAATACACTGGTTCAATAAATGAGTTGGTTGCTGAAATAGAAGTTAATGAGAATATAGACGATAAAAAATTAGTGTCTCTTATAAAGGAGTTGTTAAATTATGGATATAATGGCTAAAGGTCCTAAGGAATATATTGAATATTTTGATAAGGTGTTACCTTGGGTAGACCATGTTGAATTTCCTAAAGATGATTTTTATGAATTAGTTACTCTTAAAGAGGAAACACCTCAGGAGATAAAAGATTTATTTGATAAATTGGAACCAAAATTAAGAAATACTGAGTGGAAAAGATAATAGCCTTCATTACTAGAAATGGCGCACAATCAAAAAAGATTGAGTGCTATTTTTTTTGCCAATAATCATGCTCAAAAAGCATTACAAACCATAATAAGTAAGTATTTTACATTCATATTTTTCGTCTGTATGATAATCGTAATGAATGAAAGAGGAGTACTTAATATGATGTCTGAACATGAAAAACTATTGGCTGGTCAAGATTATGATTATCGTGATCCAGAATTACAATCGATGATTAAAAGATGTAAGAGTTTATTACAAACCATTAATACATCGAGTGATGTTGAAGAACGGGCAGAATCAATCAAGGAGTTATTTGGTAAATCAGGTAATAATCTGACTATTAATGGGACATTCAGTGCAGTTTATGGAACTCATATATCTGTTGGTGATGATGTTTTTATTAATGGAAACTGTACATTTCAAGATTCCAATTTAATTACGTTAGGTAATCGTGTAATTATTGCACCAGATACTAAGCTATATTGTGGTGAACATGCTTTGGATGCTACTAAACGTTTTGGAACACGTCCGGATGGAAGCAAGTATCTGGTCACATATACTCAACCGATCACTATTGGCGATGATGTTTGGATCGGTGGAAATGTGACTATTATCGGCAGTGTACATATCGGCAATAATGTAATAGTTGGTGCTGGAGCCGTTGTTACTAAAGATGTTCCAGATAATACCGTTGTCGGTGGCGTACCAGCCAAAACTATCAAGTCATTAGCACCTCTGAATCAAGATTAAAGGGGATTATAGTGATGATAAAAATAGCTCAGGAACCACTTTTCAGATTATTTAAATTAAGAATCAAATCCGATAGTAAGGATTCCTTCACAGAAGTGGGAAGGAATAATCTGCTTACATCTATAAAAAATGAGCCTGGAACAATGGCTATGTATACTGGTCATATAGATGATAATGGAACAGACAACCGTGTTCTCGAATTGTATAAGGATCAAGCTAATTACCAGATCCATGCAGATTCTCCACAATTTGCAGATTTTAAAAGAGTAGCAAGTAGTGCAGTGGTGGAGCAATCACAAATTCCTATGACACCATTATTATTAGTAGAACAAGGTCCAGAATTGTGTTCAATATCGCCTAAGGATATGATTGTTCGCTTAATAGAAACTGAAGTTGATTCAGATAAAATGGCTGATTATAAGTCATTAATGAAATCTGAAATAAGACAAGCTATTGTAGAAGATAAGGGATTATTAGTTACTTATCTAGGTAAAGATAATAATCAAAATCAAAAACTGATTCTGTTTGAGGTGTACAATACTGAAGCAAATTACCAGAAACATCTTCAATCAAATCATTTTCAGAAGTTTCAACAGGATAGTAAAAGTATGATTACGAAACAGGAAAATATTAAAATACATGCAGATGCCATGGTAAATCAGGGTCAGATGTTATATGAAAGATAATGTAAATAACTTCCAATTGGTATATTAATTGCCGATTGGAGGCTATTTATTTTGGGGTAAGGTTGCGCTTACATGTGTAGTTCGATAAAGTGGAAGAGTAATCTTTAAAATTGAGGAGTTATTAATATGTATAAAATGATTGTTTGTGACCTTGATGAAACTTTGATGAACGACGATGGTAGTCTTTCTGAAAAAAATGCGGCTGCTATTCAAGCGGCTGCGGCTAAAGGCGTTTACTTTGTACCAAATTCCGGACGGAGTTATACATCTTTCCAAAATGATCTGGAAACAATGCACCTTCGTGATCAACCTAACCAGTATTCAATTTCTTATAATGGCGGATTGATTTTGGAGAATAAAGATAATCGTCCTTTGATTATTAATGCTATGCCGTTTGAAGTTGCAAAAGCAGTATTTGAAACTGGGGCAGCTAATAAAAAGGCGGCTACTCATGTTTATACGCAAGATAAATTGTATATTTATAATCCAGCCCCTGATGATTCAAATTATTTGGAGAACCGTGGAGTATCATTTTCAGTGATGTCCACACCTGATTTTGAACAATTCAAGGGACAAAATGTTATGAAAGTTATCATGGCATTACCGACAATAGATGAACGTAAGCAGATGCGTGCGGATGTGGAAGCAAAAGTTGATCCAAGTAAACTAGCAGTTACTTTCTCATCTGGTCGTTATGTTGAATTCAACCCAGCTGGAATCGACAAGGGAAGTGCCGCTGTACAGTTGGGTAAATCATTGAATATTAAACCAGAAGAAATAATCGCTGCAGGGGATAATAGTAATGATCTGCCAATGCTCAAGGCTGTTGGCTTGCCAGTTAGTGTGGCTAACGGAATTGATAGCGTTAAGGCGGCTGCAAAGTATGTGACTGAGGCTGACAATAATCATGATGCATTGGCCGAAGTTATTAATAAGTTTGTACTGTAGTTTTCAATACCGTAGATGACATGTATATTGATCTCTTCCAATCATTTATTTGATTTTGGGGGGATTTTTTTGCAATATCTGTGTGTAATCTGTGTGTAGGGAGTTTAAAAGTGCAATAAAAAAGCCTCTTGCTTTAAGCAAGGGGCTTGATACCACAGGTATTTGATTTATAGAAAAGCGAACTACGAGAATCGAACTCGCGACACTAGCTTGGGAAGCTGGCATTTTACCATTAAACTAAGTTCGCATTTGCTAACAACTTCTAATTATACAATAGAATATTACAAAATGATAAATTTTTTGTAAATTTGGCTTAGAAAATTGCGATATAAATTGATTTTTCATCGTCGTTACAATAGAATCAAGATTGTTGGTATGAAAGTATCAAGAAAAGTTTTTCGAGGAGATTGAAATATGAAAAAAGCATTAGTCGCATTCTTAGCATTTGTTTCTATGTTGAGTATTGCTGTTGTTGCAACTGGTTGCTCAAACTCTAAAAAGAGTACAGCACCGCAATATTCAGCAAAGAAAATTACTAAGAAAGAAATTAAGGGTCATGACTACGTTGGTGTAAGTAAGGATAACAAAGATGAATACCTTACATTCTTCACTGGCAAGGCTGACAAAACTGTTCAATTTGTTCGTGTAAGCAAAGATGGTTCAAAGAAGGTTATTACAAACTTCCAAAAAGCTAAGCTTGTTATGAACAAGAAGAACGCAAAGAAATTCAAGATCGATGGTTTCAGAATTATCGCTGAACCTGATTTCGAGTGGAATTTCGTTAAGGTTGGTAAAACAACAATCAAATCTCCTGATGGCAAAAAGTGGAAGTTGTACCAAGGAAGCCACAAGAAGGCCATTAAAGAAGTTCAAAAGAACGGTAAATAATAATTGAAATGTGTTTTACTATAGAAAGAATCGAAAGCAGAGATTATTATCTCTGTATTTCGATTCTTTTTTATTATTCTGTCTTTTTTTGAAATAACCTTGCTAATATCCAAAAAATGTCGTATATTATACATATTGTGTTGGTAGTTGAGTGTAAGTATAAAAGTTCGTTATGAATGATATTCTTGAACTTTGCTTTTAAATACAAAATTAAATGCGCAGAGCGCGGAGGTTTCATTCATAATGGAAAACGGAACAGTTAAATGGTTTAATGCAGATAAAGGATTTGGTTTTATTACTCGCGAAGATGGTAGTGATGTATTCGTACATTTCTCAGCTATCCAAGGCGACGGTTTCAAGACTTTGGACGAAGGCCAACACGTTACTTTCGATGTAGAAGATAGCGATCGTGGACCACAAGCTACAAACGTTACAAAGAACTAATCAAATCTTTGTGAAGAGCAACCCCACAGTGGTTGCTCTTTTTTTTTATGCTTTAAATTTGATTTGCACTCATTAACCAGATAAAATTGTAAAAAATAAGTAGTTAATGAGAGGACGATGTCTAATGTTTAAGTTTCAAACAAAGTTAGGTTCATTAATTGGCTCAATTGGTGGCGACGTTCTAGGTGGAATTTTTGTACTACGCGATAAAATCATGCATAAGTGAAATTAATGAGATCTTTCAACGGTAGTTGAAAGGTCTTTTTTTAGTTCAGGAATATTTTTTAAAATAGATATGAAAACGCTTGCAAACGTATTTACACTAATATATTGTGAAGGCAGGGTTTAAATACATTTAAGAGGAGTGATTATATGACGAAACCAATTCATGTTACATCGGAAATTGGCAAATTAGACGTTGTAATGTTGAAGCGTCCATCAGAAGAAGTCGAGAATATTACACCGGATACGATGCCACGTTTATTATTCGATGATATCCCATATTTGCCAATAGCCCAAAAAGAGCATGATAATTTTGCGCAGATATTGCGTGATAATGGTGCCGAAGTGCTTTATCTAGATGATTTAGCAATAGAAGCTATTGATGCGGGTAATGTTAAGTCGGCGTTTCTTGAAAAGATGCTATCAGAATCCGGTTACGCCAAAGGGTCTGATCACGATGCTTTGAAAGAATATCTATTGAGTCTTGATACACCGACAATGGTCAAAAAACTTATGGTTGGTGTTCGTAAGAGCGAGCTTAATTTCAAACCTACAGATTTGGTTAGTGCTGCCGAAGATGTTGATTATCCATTTTACTTAGATCCAATGCCGAATCTTTATTTTACAAGAGATCCTGCTGCAGCAATTGGTGAAGGGTTGAGTATCAATCATATGACGTATCCAGCCAGACAGCGTGAATCGATGTTTATGGAGACGATCATTGCTCATCATCCTAGGTTTGCCAATAAAGGTATACATGTGTGGAGAGATAGAGATCACACGCACCGGATTGAAGGTGGAGATGAACTTGTTCTAAATGATCATGTGCTCGCAATAGGAGTGTCTCAGAGAACTTCGGCAACGGCTATTCAGGATATTGCACGCAATCTGTTTGAAGAGGCTAGTGGATACGACACGGTTCTTGCTATAGCAATCCCACATAATCACGCCATGATGCATTTGGATACAGTATTTACAATGATCAATTACGATCAATTCACTGTACATCCAGGGATTCTGGGTAAAGGTGGAAAGATTGATACTTGGACTATTCACCCCGGGAAGGATGAAGAACTGATAATAAATCATGGACATGATTTGAAGGAAGCTTTGAAGAAGGTTCTTAAACTGGATGATTTGGATTTGATTGCAACAGGTGATGGGGATCCAGTCATTGCACCTAGAGAGCAATGGAATGATGGCTCTAACACATTAGCGATTGCACCTGGAGTTGTTGTAACTTATGATAGGAACTACGTATCGAATGAAATATTGAGACAGCATGGTATAAAAGTTATTGAAACGGTATCGAGTGAATTATCTCGTGGGCGCGGTGGTCCACGTTGTATGAGTATGCCATTAGTTCGTGAAGATTTGCATCAATAAGGAGGAATTTAATTTGGACTATCAAGGTAAAGAAACATCAGTATTTCAAGGCAGAAGCCTTCTAGCTGAAAAATATTTTACACCAGCAGAATTAGAATATTTAGTTGATTTTGGACTACATTTAAAGGCTTTAAAAAAGAAGGGCATTCCTCACCATTATCTTGAAGGCAAGAATATCGCCTTATTGTTTGAAAAAACTTCTACACGTACTCGTTCAGCATTCACGACTGCGGCAATTGATTTAGGTGCTCATCCTGAATTCTTAGGAGCAAATGATATTCAATTAGGCAAAAAAGAAAGTGTTGAAGATACCGCCAGAGTTTTAGGTAGTATGTTTGATGGAATTGAATTCAGAGGATTCAGTCAACAAGTTGTTGAAGATCTAGCAAAATTTTCAGGAGTCCCAGTTTGGAATGGTCTAACAGATGAATGGCATCCAACTCAAATGATTGCTGACTTTATGACTATCAAAGAAACTTTTGGTACGTTGAAGGGCAAGACTTTGACATTTGTTGGTGACGGTCGTAATAACATGGCCAATAGTTTGTTGGTTACTGGAGCAATGTTAGGAGTAAATATTCATATCGTTGCACCAAAAGAATTATTTACTGATGAATCTGTTGTCAAAACGGCTCAAGAATATGCTGATAAGTCAGGAGCAAAATTATTGATCACTGATGATATCGACAAAGGTGTTAAAGGTTCAAATGTTATCTACACAGATGTATGGGTATCCATGGGCGAAGAAGATCAGTGGGATGAAAGAATTAAACTTCTTAAGCCATATAAGGTAACTATGGATATGATGAATAAGACTGGTATGCCTGATGGACAAGTTATTTTCATGCACTGTTTGCCTGCCTTCCACGATGTTACAACGCAATATGGCCAAAATATTTATAAGAAGTATGGATTGACTGAAATGGAAGTTTCAGATGAGGTATTTAGAAGCAAATATGCTCGTCAATTTGAAGAGGCTGAAAACAGAATGCATTCGATCAAGGCAATTATGGCGGCTACATTAGGTAATTTGTTCATTCCTAAAGTCTAAGTTTTGAGGAGAGGATTGAAATGACAAAAGAACGTATTGTAGTGGCGTTAGGCGGTAATGCTATTCTGAGTACTAACGCTAGTGCCAAAGCTCAACAAGAGGCCGTTTTAAAGACGTGTAAGTCATTAGTTGAGTTCGTTAAAAATGGTGACGAACTTATTATTACTCATGGAAATGGTCCACAAGTTGGTAATTTATTGTTGCAACAGGCTGCTACTAACAGTAGGACTAATCCAGCAATGCCACTAGATACTTGCGGTGCTATGACTGAGGGCAGTATAGGTTATTGGCTTCAGAATGCGATGAATCAAGTCATGAAGGATAATGGTATCAATAAACAATCTATTACTGTCATTACTCAGACTGTCGTAGACGGAAATGATCCGGCCTTTGAAGATCCATCGAAACCAATTGGACCATTTTATACTGAGGAAGAGTTAGATAGTGTCAAAAGCGACCATCCTGATTGGAAATTAATTGAAGATGCTGGACGTGGATACAGACGTGTGGTGCCATCACCTAAGCCAGTTGAAATAACTGAATATCCGGCTATTAAAGCTGTTGTAGATGCAGGAGTAATTCCAATTGTAGCAGGCGGTGGAGGTATTCCCGTGGTTAGGGATGGCAACAAGCTTGTAGGTAAAGAAGCGGTGATCGATAAGGACTTCAGCGCATCCAAAATTGCTCAATTAGTTGATGCGGACAAGCTGATAATTCTGACATCAAAAGGTGGAGTATTTTATAACTTTGGGCAACCTGATCAAAGAGAAATATTTGACGTTTCAATTGATGAAATTCAAAGACATTTGAATAGAGATGAGTTTGCCAAGGGAAGTATGCGTCCAAAGGTCCAAGCAGCAGTCGGATTTGTAAAGGCTACCGGGAATCCTGCTGTGATAGGTGCTTTGGACGATGTTAAAGAAATTATAATTGGGAATAAAGGAACAGTTATTCACAAATAAGTATTGTTATTGCCAATTTTATGTGCTAACATAACTTGTGCAAAAGAAGGATTAATTAGTCGGTAGATTCTAAGCGAGATCAGGTTTTGGTGAGAGCTGATCGAATCAATGATTAAGTCGCACCCTTTTTACAATTGAATAAATTTAATAATGAGTGGATATTAATCAATTAGAGTGGTACCGCGGGAAATCTCGTCTCTTTCAATGAAGAAGTTTATTGGAAGAGGCGTTTTTTTCATCCAGAGGAGGAAAATATGGATTCAAAGAAGTTAATAGTAAATACATTGCTTAAGGTTTTACCAGATGAAATTACTGAAGAGCAAGTTGAAAAATTGATTGAAAAACCTAAGACATCAGATTTAGGTGATTATGCTTTCCCAACATTTATTTTGGCTAAGTCATTACACAAAGCACCTAATATGATTGCTGAAGACTTAGTTGGTCAAATCGATCCTGCTGGATTTGAAAAAGTTGTCAATACAGGGGCATATATCAATTTCTTCTTAGATAAAGGAGAATTCGCCAATTCAGTATTACATGATGTATTGAAACAGAATGAAGATTATGGTAATCAAAACGAAGGTAATGGTGGCAATGTTCCTATCGATATGTCATCACCTAATATTGCTAAACCAATGTCAATGGGTCACTTACGTTCAACAGTTATTGGTAACTCAATCGCTAAGATCGAAAAGAAATTGGGTTATCAACCAATCAAAATCAATCACTTAGGTGATTGGGGAACACAATTTGGTAAGTTGATCGTTGGTTATAAGATGTGGGGTTCAGAAGAAGAAGTTGAGGCTGATCCTATTAACAACTTATTGAAGTACTACGTACGTTTCCATAAGGAAGCCGAAGAAAAGCCAGAACTTGACGACGAAGCACGTGCTTGGTTCAAGAAGATGGAAGATGGTGATGAAGAGGCTCTTAAACTATGGACATGGTTCAAGGAACTTTCATTGAAGGAATTTAACCGTATCTATAGTCGTTTAGGTGTTGAATTTGACCACTTCACTGGTGAGTCATTCTATAACGATAAGATGGATGAAATCGTTGATATTCTTGAACAAAAGAACTTGTTAGTTGAGAGTCGCGGTGCTGAAATTGTTGATCTTTCAGAATATGATTTATCACCAGCCTTGATCAAGAAGACTGATGGAGCAACACTTTATATTACACGTGACTTGGCTGCTGCTAAGTACCGTAAAGATACATTTGACTTTGTTAAGTCACTTTATGTTGTTGGTTCAGAACAAAGTGAACATTTCAAGAAACTTAAGATTGTCTTGAAGAAGATGGGTTATGATTGGTCAGATGATATTCACCATATCGAATTTGGATTGATCACAACTGGTGGTAAGAAGCTTTCAACTCGTAAGGGTAATGTTATCTTGCTAGAAAATGTCCTTCAAGATGCTGTTGAATTGGCTAAAAAGCAAATCAACGAAAAGAATCCAAACTTGAAGAACAAAGACGACGTTGCTGAAGCTGTCGGTGTTGGAGCTGTTGTCTTCCACGACTTGAAGAATGAAAGACGTGATAGTTTTGACTTCAATCTTGAAGAAGTTGTTCGTTTTGAAGGTGAAACTGGTCCTTATGTTCAATATACAAATGCGCGTGCATTGAGTATCTTGAGAAAAGCTGGAAATATTGAATTTGATGCTAATGATGCGCTAAATCTTGATGACCCAGAAGCATGGGATACAATTAAATTATTACAATCATTCCCATCAGTTATCGCTCGTGCAGGACGTATTTACGAGCCATCAGTAATTGCTAAGTACTCATTGAAACTTGCTAAGAGCTTCAACCAATATTATGCACACAGTAAGATTCTTGCTGAAGATGAAGGATTGAAAGCTAGATTAGCTGTTGTTAAGTCAGTTTCAATCGTCTTACAAGAATCACTTGCATTACTAGGTGTTAAAGCACCAGAAGAAATGTAATTTTAAAATTAATTATGATTTACTGGCAATAGTCAAAAATGGATGTACGGTTTGACCATTTTTCCATTATTAATCGGAATATTCTATAGTTTGCAAATTAATCTGCTCAACGTTAGTAATCGGGATTACTTGTGTTGATTTAGAGCTATCGTAAATTGGAAATCTGAAGCCACTTAATTAACAATATATGAAGTTACAGTGGTGGCTATTGCCATTCCTAATCTGATGAAAATTAGATATAAAAATGGCCGTCATACATTGGCATTCAGTGCAAATATTACCAATGTATTAAGTTTGTTTAAAAGCTAGTTGGGCTTAACCTTCCTGTTAATTCCTATTTTAGCTTTGTTACAAGTAGTACCTTACATTACGCTGTTAGCGATACTACTGTATCCCTCAATTGAGGGTGAGTTTTATATGCTGAAGGATTTAAGTTAAAACGCAAACTGTCCTTTGGTTGTCCAAGCTGTGACACGACTGATTCTTACAAATATATTCTTAATTGCTGTCGGGGCTTTTATCAATATAGTGAGATAGTCATTGTAAGTTACTGCTTAATAAGAAAGATTGTCCTAAAGAATCACTCCTAAAACTTCTTTCTGAACACATAAAAAAAGAAGCTAGCTAATTTGTCGGGAATTAGCTGGCTTCTTTTTTGTTTTTCAGAAAAATAATTTAGATTGAAATTAAGTATTATCTTTTCCGCATCCGGTTACGAAGTATTTCATCTGCCGTGGGGACCGGTTTCAGCCAAGAAGCGGTCTGAAACCTCGACTTTAAGCTTTGCTGTGCAAATCTTAAAGATCGTCCGTGTCGTAAAACGACACATTCACGGCTGATAAAATATTCGTAACCTCCTGCTAACACAGCTATTCGCAAATAACTATATATCTACTGAATAGTCGGAAATAAAATAATGGTTATAGATTAGTCGGAGTTTGGAAATGATAAGCCAGCAGTGATAGTGGTGTTGGCCGGCATTTCGCCGGACTTACAGCACAGGACATTTTTTGAAATCCGTAGGAGTTCAAAAATGAGATTTCAGACCGTTTTTTGGCTGAAATTGTTCCCACAACAGGCTTGTCACTTCCAAACGGAGGCGGCAAAAGTATTCAATCCACAGAAATGATAGATAAAGAATCACTCCTAAAACTTCTTTAGTGTCACTCAATTAAAATTGTTTTTTATAAAGCTGATCATAAAGTCGGGTAGATCGGCTTCAACCGTCTGAATGTCCTCAGAAAACGGTTTTACAAAATCAAGCTTATGAGCGAACAATAATAGATTACCATGTTTTCCATTAGGATTGTAGAGGTTATCGTTAACTATTGGCCAATTATTGGCAGATAAATGAACTCGGAGTTGATGAGTTCTACCAGTTAGTAGGTTTAGTTTCAGTAAAGCAAAATTATTATTTTGTTTTATAACCTTATATTTTGTAATGGCACTTTGACCATCATCCCTAACCATACGCTTCCGTTTGTCAGTTGGATCTAATCCAATTGGTAACGTAATGGTACCAGATTCTTCAATCGGGTGATTCAAATTGACGATTGCGAGATATTCTCTATGCAGAGTTTTTGAACTCAATTGCCGATCAAATATGGGTACAAGGTACGGTGTTTTAGAAATCAAGACTAATCCGCTGGTATTCATATCGATTCGATGAACCATGAAGGGATGGTCCTCTGGTGCAAGATAGGTTTCTGCATCATTCATCAGTGAGTCATTTTCAGTTGGTAAATTAGGATGGGTTTTTATTCCAGCTTTTTTATTGACCACAATAACATCTGCATCTTCGTAACATACGTCAATTGGGTGATTTCCAGGGAGATATTGTTGACTATTTGAGCGTGGAGAAAAGTCAAAGTTCAGTGTAATGGCATCGCCATTTTTGACAATGGTATTGAAGGGATGGTACTGATCATTGATCAAAACATCTTCTTGAACACGAAAAAAATGCTGCCATTTTTTTGGAATTAACCATTTTTGAAGTAATTCACGAATATTAATCTTGTCGTTATTATCGTTGTAATACTTGATTTTACGCGTATACATTGCTTGATTTCTCCCTAAGATTTTTATTGTATTTTAAAAACACCATCATAATGTGATAAAATTTGTTTTTATAGCAGAGGTATAACAATGAATAATAATAATGGTTTTTGGGGTTGGTTAAAACCAAAATTACAAATTGCTTGGGCTTTTGTAAGAAAATATTGGAAGAGATTCCAATTGACTCGTTGGTTGATTCTACTATTCCTAACATTAGTATTAGTTTTGAGTACGATTTGGACTTACGATGCCAAGACAGCTAATGTTGAAGATTTGAAATCATCATTACAAACTAAAACAACAGTTTATGACAAAGATAATGATGATGCTGGAGAACTATATGCCAGCAAAGGAACATATGTTGGTTTAGATAAAATTTCTAAGAATATTCAAAATGCGGTTATTTCTACTGAAGATAGAACATTTTGGACTAATCCAGGTTTTAGTATCAAAGGTTACGCAAGGGCACTTCTTGGTATATTGATTTATCACCGAATTACCGGTGGTGGTAGTACTTTGACACAACAATTGGCAAAGAATGCATTGTTAACTCAGAAACAGACGCTTTCTCGTAAGGGTGAGGAGTTGTTCCTGTCTATTGAGATCAATCGCGTTTATTCTAAGAAGAATATTTTAGCGATGTATCTTAATAATGCATACTTTGGTAATGGAGTTTGGGGTGTACAGGATGCATCCGAAAAATACTTCGGTAAGAGTGCCAGTGAATTAAATGCTGGTGAAGCTGCAGTTCTAGCGGGTACATTGAAGGGTTCAACAATGTACAATCCAATAGATAATATGAATAATGCTAAGTCTCGTCGAAATCTTGTGCTTGATTTGATGGTCGATAATAATAAGCTTACTTCATCTGAGGCAGCTTATTTCAAAGATCAGCCAATTACTTTGAATGATAATTATAATAATAATAATTCATACAAGTATCCTTATTTCTTCGATGCTGTAATTGCTGAAGCCGTTGATAAGTACGGTATCAGTGAAGATGATATTTTGAATAAAGGTTACAAGATCTATACGACTTTGGACCAAAGTATTCAAAAGTCGATGGAGAATTCATTTGATGCTAGTTATCTATTCCCACCCAATGCATCAGATGGAACTGAGGTACAAGGTGCATCAGTTGCTGTGAATCCAGTAAATGGTGGAGTACTGGGTGTTGTGGGAGGCCGTGGTGAACATACCTTTAGAGGTTGGAATCGTGCTACTCAGATGAAACGTCAGCCTGGCTCTACCATTAAGCCATTAGCAGTTTATACTCCAGCAATCGAGAATGGTTACAGTTATGACTCAGAATTGCCGGATCAAATTACTAGTTTTGGTAAGAACAAATATACACCAACAAATGCTGATGGATTGTATCAAGATGAAATTCCAATGTACAAAGCTCTGGCTCAGAGTGAAAACGTACCGGCTGTTTCATTATTGGACAAAATTGGAGTTAAAAAAGGTGTATCTTCTGTCGAAAACTTTGGCATTAAGGTCCATAAGAATGATCGAAATCTTGCACTTGCATTGGGAGGCCTGGAAACAGGTGTGTCACCATTGCAAATGGCGAGAGCCTATACAGCTTTTGCGAATGAAGGTAAGTTATCCGAAACACACTTTATTCGTAAGATTGTTGATTCTACGGGTACGGTGATCGTAGACAATACAAGTACTTCAAATAAGCAAATAATCAGTAAAGATACTGCCAAAGAAATGACAAGTATGATGCTGGGAGTTTACAACGAGGGTACTGGTAAGACTGCCAAACCAAATGGTTATAAGATTGCTGGTAAAACCGGTAGTACAGAAGTACCAAGTTCTTATGGATATGCTGGTACTAAGGACCAGTGGATGATTGGTTATACTCCTGATATTGTTGTTGCAAGCTGGATCGGGTTCGATAAGACTGATCAGAATCACTTCTTGTATGGTGTCAGCGAGAATGGAGTTGCTTCGTTATTCAAGTCTGAAATGACAAATGTCTTGCCATTAACGAACCAGACTAGTTTCGGTGTCAAGGATGCTGCAACTATTGCCACTGAAGATAGCGAAAGTGATAATAACAATGATAGCAACGATATTGTGAAATCTTTCCAAGATGGAGTAAATAACGTTAAAGACAAGGCTTCAGAATGGTATAATGATATTAAGAATTTTTTTGGTCAGTAGGAGGACTGTATGAATATTTATGATAGCGCCAATTCACTAGAACAAGATTTGAGAAAGACTCAAGAAGTTGCTGATCTCAAGCTTGCATTTGAAGCTGTTAAAGCTAACGACTTGGCTTTTAAACTTTTTGATAAAGTTCAAAACAAGCAATTTGAATTACAACAAAAACAAATGCAAGGTCAAGAAATTACTGATGACGATATCGAAGCAATGCGTCAATTAACAGATCAACTTCAAAACTATAGCGAAATCAAAAACTTGATGGATAAAGAACAAAAGATGAATTCTATGATGGAAGAATTGAACAAAATCATTTCTAAACCAATCGCAGAAATCTATCAAGATAAATAAATAATATAGATATATAAAGAAGCTGAGACGAGTAATTGTCCCAGCTTCTTTGCTGTAAAGGAGATTGTTATGAAATTCATACATGCCGCTGACCTACATCTTGATACACCATTTATTAGTATCAGCAATTTTTCTCAGGAGCTTCAACAGAAACTAAAAAGTTCGACTTATACCGCTGCTGACAAAATATTTCAGACAGCAATATCTGAACAAGTTGATTTTGTTATTCTAGCTGGTGATACATTTGACAATACCGAACGTACTTTGGGCGCACAGATGTATTTGAAGAATAAGTTTGATGAACTAAACAAGTACGGTATCAAAGTATTTATGGTTTATGGGAATCACGATTATTACCGAGACGGTTTTTCAGTGATAGATTTCCCCAATAATGTGACAATTTTTAGTGACGAAGTATCTACATCAGAGTTAGTTACTAATGATGGTCAGAATGTTGGGATTACTGGATTCAGTTATTATCAGAATCATGTTACTGAAGATATGGTACAGAATTATCCCGATAGAAAGTCATATGATTATCAAATTGGAATTTTACATGCGGGAATCGGTGATGGTAATTATGCGCCATTTTCAGTTAGTGAATTGTTAACTAAAGGTTATGATTATTGGGCATTAGGACATATTCATAAGCGAGAAGTTCTTCACGAGAATCCATGGATAATTTATCCGGGTGATACACAGGGTCGTAATCAGAATGAACTTGAGCAAAAGGGATTTTATTTAGTTACAGTTGAAAATGGTATTACTAAGCCGAAGTTTATTTCGAGTTCTATTTATGTCTGGAAGAATGCTGAGATTGACGTGGTAGAAAACGATACTATAAATGATTTAAATGAAAAAATTAAAAATTTACTTAATGAGTCTAATAGTTTGGTAACATTAAACATTGTTAATGCTCAAAGGTTGAACAAAGATATTATTAAAGCAATTGAACGTAATGAGATCCTAATGCATTTTGCGGGTAGTAATACTGCGGGGGTACTGTACAAAATATATTTGAAGTTCAATAACAATCGTAGTTTATCAATGATTGATGAGAAATATTGGAAAGATAGTGAACCAAACGTCTTTGACTTAGATAATATCAAGGATATGGATAGTAAATTATTTAGTGAAGAAATAATTCGAGAACATATAAATGATCCAGGATTTCTGAATCATATTAAGGAATTAACAAAAAATAGTATTAATAAAAAATACATTGGAGATTAATCGTGAAATTAACTAAAGTTAAAATTTACGGTTTCGGAAAATGGGTCGATAAAGAATTTGATTTTAATTCAGACTATCAAGTTATTTTTGGTCCGAACGAGGCTGGTAAAACTACTCTATTGACCTTTATAAAAAGTATTCTGTTCGGATTTGCTACTGCCCGTGGGGATGATAAATACCAACAGTACAAGCCTAAGCAGGCGAATAGTTACGGTGGTGAACTACAATTTAGAGATGATGATGGCACTGTTTGGACCGTAAAGCGTGTAGATGGTAAATCGGGTGGAGACCTGATGCTGTATAGAGGAGATCAACAGGTTCCGGAGAATCTGCTTGCAGATAAGATAACCAGAGGGTTCACCAAGGAAGATTTTGAAGATACCCATGTGATTGATGATAATAATATTTTGTCTATTTATAAGTTAGATGAAGAACAGTTAGAAACTGAAATTCTAGCTGTAGGAGCTGTTGGAAGCAAAGAATGGCTACTGACCGCCGATCAGCTTGAATCGTCAGCTGATGAGACTTATAAGCCGCGTGGACGCAAACAACCATTGTCGGAAGCAATCGATCGACGTAAAACGTTAATATCTAAAAAATCAGAGTTTGCAAATCAGCAAACTGCCTACCAACAGATCAATGGTCAAGTAAGCCAGACTGAAGAAATGTTTGATAATAATAATCAAGAGTTCCAAATTGCTCAGAAGCAAAAAAGTGACTTGCAAAGACTTTATCAAAAATGGCCCAAGTATAGTGAGTATCTTCAACAGATACAGCATGATAATAAATTGGACAATCCTATTTCAGATGAAGACTGGGAGCAGGCTCTGAAAACAAATCAAGAATTGACAATTCTTCAACAAAACAAAAGTTCTGTTGAGATGAGTCACCTCAGCGACACTGAAGAACGGATATTGAAGAATTATCAAATAAACAAAAATGATCTGGATTACTTGAGCGCTAAGAAGAATAGTATCAGAGATCTACAATATCAAAAGCATAACTCGAACGAACAATTGAAGAGCAACGATTTACAGATTGATAATTTGATCTCTTCTAATCCTCAGTACGATGAAAAAATGAGGATGCTGACAGAAGACGAGATGAGTAAGTTAAACCGTCAATTTGATGCTGATCCTGTTAAAACACCATTGAATATACCGTTAGCAGTTGTGTCAGTAATTGGCATATTACTGGCATTATTTACATCAGGCTTCTTAAGAATTATTGGGGCAATTGTTGCCATTGCTGGATTAGGATTCATTTATTATCAGCAAAGCAATGGATCAAAAGTTCGAGTTCCTACCGATATCGATGAGCGTTTTCCATTTTTGGTGGATAAGGGATATCAAGGGATGTCTATTGAACAGGTCAAATCATTGCAGCCAGTGATTCTTCAGATATATAGTCTTCGGAATAAGCAAAATGCAATTGAGAATACATTGGCGAATGTCAAAATTGAATTGAACAAGTGGAAGAATTATCTTAATAATTATGACTTGTTGATTTCTGGGGATGATGATTATGCTCAGGCAATTGATGATTACTTTAGTAAACTGCAGAATATTCAAACAAGATCTGAAATGATTGAGAAGAGTAATTCGGAATTAAAGCAATCTCAAAAATCTAACTTCGATAAAATTACTGAGCTTGTTGGTCAGCTAAAATATATTCTTGCCAAATATTCAGTTTCAGATTTTGATGGATTTACCAGACATCACACGAAACAGATCGATAACAAGAAAATTATTGATGCCATCGATAGGAATAAGGCAGTTCTTGGTGATGATATTGCAAAATTACAGGAATATTCAAATTTGAACTCGTTAAAAGATCAATTGGTGAATGCTGAACAGAAATTGAATGAGTTATCTATTCAGAATAACAAACTTAATAGACAAGTTGGTTCTCTAAAGAATCAGCGTAAGCAAATGTTTGATAATCAAGAGTATCAGAATCTTATCGATGAATTAGCTCAGAATAAGTCGGATATAATAGAATTGTATGACGAATGGCTTGCTGATAAACTATCAAGTAAGTGGATTCATCAGATGCTTAATGCGGCCAGTGAGAATCGCTATCCAAAAATGCTAGATCGTGCTAGTAAGTACTTTAGTTTACTAACTAATAATAATTATATTGATATAGAGTTTAGCAGCCTGGCTAATAAGCGTAATTTAAAGGTCACTCGTCAAGATAAAACCAAATTTGATGTCCATGAACTGTCAAAAGCAACTACGGTTCAACTTTATATCTCTTTAAGAATGGCATTTGTATCTGAAATATCTGATTTAGTAGATCTGCCAATTTTAATTGATGATGCATTTGTCGATTTTGATAAAATAAGAACTGGTAATATGTTCGAACTTGTTAAGGAAGTATCAAAAGTAAATCAGATCATTTATGTCACAGCCAATATGACAGTTGATTTACCAAAGAATCACGTGATTAACGTAGAGAGAGGTAGCTAATGGCAAAAAAAATTATTGATTACAAAAATGGCGAAACAATGAGTTTGGAAGCAGTTATTAAAAAGTCTGATTTTCGTTTAGCCAAAAATGGTAAAAACTTTTTATCACTGGTTTTTGAAGACAAGTCTGGTCAAATTCCTGGTAAATATTGGGATGCTAATGAAGAAAACGCCAAAACATTTAAAATTGGAACTGTCGTTCAATTAGATGGTAAAAGAGATATTTATCAAGGTAAACCACAGATAATCATTAACCATTTGGGTGTACTTGATTCTGAAACAGTTGACATGTCGCAGTTTGTTCAGACAGCACCAATCAAACGTGCAGATATGGAAAGTGACTTCGATGATATTTTTCTTGAGATAACTAATGGTGCCTGGAACAGAATTGTCAGATATTTATTTAAAAAATATCACGACCAATTCTTTACTAGTGCTGCTGCCAAAAGTAACCATCATGATTTTCAAGGTGGACTTGCATATCATACTTTGAGTATGGTCAGACAGGCTCAACATATTGCCGACCAATATCCTCAAATTGACCGTGCATTATTGATTGCAGGAGCATGTTTGCATGATCTAGGTAAGACAATTGAATTGTCTGGTAATCTGGATATTGAATATACTTTTGAAGGTAACATGTTGGGACACATAACTATTGTTGATGAGGAAATAGTTAAAGCTGCCCAAGAAATGGACATTAGTCTCGAATCGGAAGACATGATATTGTTGAGACACATGGTATTGTCACATCACGGCTTGCTTGAGTACGGTTCACCTGAACGTCCTAAGTTATTGGAAGCTGAAGTATTACATAATATTGATGTTATGGATGCTGATATTAATATGATTACTAAGGCGCTCGATAAAACAGAAAAAGGTAGTTTTTCAGAACGTATCTTTGGATTAGATAATCGTTCGTTTTATAAGCATTCATAAGTGGGGGGTTCCTCCGGCTATGTTGTTATCGTGTTTTATATGGATTAAATTTTAAAAGTAAGAAGTTACTCAGCCGTAGGGTACAAGATATTTCATCAACCACGGAATCGGTCCACACGGTAGATAAAATATCTTGTACCCGTAAACTCCAAACAAAAAAAGAGCTCGATTTTAAAAATCGAGCTCTTTTAATTTGTCTAATTATTTAGAAGAATTTGATGATGAAACATATCCTGAAAGAACATCTTTCAAATCGCTATCCTTGATAGATACATTAGCTTTCTTCAATACCTTAGAAATAACTTTTTGCATTACAGTTGAATCTTGCATCCAGCTAGCATAAATCTTAGATTTAAGCTCTGCTGTGTGATCGCTCATCTTACCCTTGGCAGGTTTCTTGTCAAGTTTGATGATGCTGTAACCATAACTAGTCTTAACAGGTTCTGTTGTGTAGTCGCCAACTTTGTCAAGTTTGTATGCGGCTGTCTTAAAGTCTGAGTCAACGCTTGTACTATCGTTGTCAAAGGCATCCATCTTACCACCATTGTTCTTTGTGGCTGAATCTGTTGAATACTTCTTAGCAAGTTTGCTGAAATCTTCACCGTTTTGAAGTTTACCGATAACTTCTGTAGCAGTGTCTTTCTTGGCAACTAAGATTTGTGAAACAGTAATCTTAGGTTGATATGATTTCCATTCTTTCTTAAGTTGAGCATTTGTAACTGTCTTATTCTTCTTCAAAGCTACCTTTGTAAGAAGGTTAGTACGAATGTTCTTCTTGAATTGAGCAGTAGTCATACCGTTTTGTGAAAGAATAGAACTGAATGAAGAACCATATTGGCTCTTGTATTTGTTGTATTCTTTGTCTACTTGCTTAGTTGAAACATCTTTACCATATTGACTTTCGAGAGCTTTGGTAATGATCATTGTTTGAAGTGTTTGCTTACCAGATGAAGAACTCTTCATTTCTTTGTAGTATTCTTCTTGGGTAATTCTTCCACCCTTTAATGTAGCAACTGTTTTGTTACCAGAACAACCAGCAACAACTGTTACCATCAATAGGCCAGCCAAAGCTAGAACCCATTTTGTCAAACGTTTGTTCATCCTTTACACATCCTTATTTAATATGTCTTCAATTGAAAAGACTACCATAAAATTACTGAAATAGTTAATCTATTGATGAAAAAATCACAAAAAATTCATAAATTACTTACTAATGTTTTGTAATTCTGAAACATTGTTTTGCATTTCAGAAATTGAATCTTTGAGCTTTTCAACGTCAGGAGCGATGTCCTCTGCGTAATTTGATATATCAGATTGTATACCAGAAACAACTTCTGGCACTATGGACATATTGTCTTTTAGTTCAATCAATGTGTCTTTTAAATCTTTTATATTATTGAATAACTTGTTACTATTGAGGGTAGACGTAGTTTTTTGTGATTGAATAATTTGTATCGCTGCACCTGAAATAGTTCCGATTACGAATCCTGCAAAAAATTTCATCTTAACCCTCCAAGTTTTGTTTGATCTTATCAGCGCGTTCTTGCAACTCTTCATTTGAAGCTTTGCCAGTATTGTCGCCCCAGTGCATTGAGAAGTCGTCATCTTTGGAGTAACGAGGTACTAGGTGGAAGTGTGAATGCATGACACTTTGATATGCAATTTCACCATTATTTTGGCAAATATTCATACCAATGATGTCGGGATTTGATTCTTTGATTGCACGAGCAATCATGGGAATCTTCTTGAATACTTTTTGAGCTAGTTCTTCATCGTATTCGAAGATGTTTTGAACATGTTTCTTAGGAACTACCAAAGTGTGTCCAGGAGTTACTTGAGAAATATCGAAGAATGCTTTAATATCGTCATCCTCGTAAATAGTAGTACTAGGAATTTCATTATTAATTATTTTGCAAAAAATGCAATCGTCCATACAAAAATCTCCTTTCAAAAAACATATAATATTAATTAACATGCTATCATAACTAAGAAACTAAAAACAGACAATAGGTGGTTTATCCATGACTTTAGAGATAAAAGAATTGACCGGTGGTTACGGTCAAGTTTCAGTATTAAAGAAAGAAACATTTACAGTTGAAAATGGTCAAGTTGTCGGACTTATCGGGTTAAATGGTGCCGGTAAATCAACAACTATCAAACACATCATTGGGTTATTAACACCACGTGGCGGTCAAATCCTCATTGATGGTATGAGTTTACATGATAACGTAGAGGCATATCGTAAAAAGATTGCATATGTTCCCGAAATGCCAATCTTATACCCTGAATTGACATTAAGAGAACACATCGATATGACCATTATGGCTTATGGACTTGATCATGATGCCACATGGAATAATGCCAGTGAATTGTTGAAGACATTTAGATTAGACAACAAATTAGATTGGTTCCCTCAGAATTTTTCTAAGGGTATGAAACAGAAGGTTATGATTGTTTGTGCCTTCATGACCGATGCAAGACTATTTATTATAGATGAACCATTTACCGGTCTTGATCCTTTAGCTGTAAATGATTTATTGAATATAGTTGAAGAAAAGAAGCAGGCGGGGTGTTCAGTGTTGATGTCTACCCATATTTTGGCAACTGTTCAAAACCATGCCGACAAGTTTGTTCTACTTAATCACGGTCAAGTACGAGCTGATGGAACTCTGGATCAACTAAAAGACAAGTTTGATATGAAAGATGCTAATCTTGATGATATCTACATTAAGATGTCAAATGAGGACTTATAATGAGTGAACTTTGGAAAAATAGATTAAGAAGACATCAACTTGATCAGTTCAAATATTTAAGATTGATTTTTAATGATAATTTTGTTTTAGCGTTCATTGTTTTAATTGGTGCATTAGGTTTTTGGTATTCAAATTTGCTTGGAACAATCAAAAACGAATTAGTAATAGGTAAACCAATAGTTATATTATTTCTTCTATTAATTACCCAAGTAGGGAAAGTTGCAACATTATTAGAAGATCCAGATAGTACTTTCTTATTAGTAAAAGAAAGAGAGTTTTACCAGTATTTCAAATCTGCAAGAAATTACAGTATTATGTTGCCTGTAGTAGCAATCGTAATAGTCAACTTTTTGTTATCACCGTTTGCATTTACAGCAGCGGGGATGAGTATATTTGATATTGTTGTGATTGCGGTTGGACTGGTTTTCTTCAAATTGACATTTCTTAACTTGGAAATGTTCAATATTTATGGGAAAAACCATATTTCTGGTATGAGCTCAAAATTAATTTTTAATATAATACTATTAATTTCACTAGTAGTTTCTGTATACTTATTTAGTTCGCTTACTTTAATAGTAGGTATCGTAGCTTTTGGATATACGGAATCTCAAAACAAAAAGATATGTAATGCGGGTCAACTACAATGGCAACAAGCTATTGCGGATGAGAACCAAAGAATGTTTAGAGTTAAGAGATTCTACAACTTATTTACTGATGTACCAGGCGTTAATAGCAAAATCAAACGTCGTAAGTGGCTGGACTTCTTATTTAATGGAATCAAACCAGTTCAAAAGAATACATATTTGTATTTATTCGCACGAGGATTTGTTAGAAATAATGAGTATATCGGTTTGTTCTTACGTTTGACAATTATTCAAGCACTGATGCTTGCTTTGATCGACAATTTTTACATTTCCTTAATTGTAGAGATGTTGTTTATCTATTTAGTTGGTTTCCAGTTGAAACCGTACTTTAAGGATGTAATGCTTAATATGATGCAAAAATTATATCCGGTATCCAGCAAGGACAAAATTGGCGATTTCACCAAATTAAGTGCATTTGTGTTGTGTATTCAATGGGTAGTCAGTGCGATTGCATTGATCTACAAATTTGGATTGAGCATGAATGGATTGATAATTATTGCCGCCGGACTTGCGGTATTAGTGTTTGTTAGCTATTTTTATATGCCAAAACAATTGAAAAAATATATAGATGGAGTGTACTAGATTTTATGAGACTTAGAAACAAACCTTGGGCAAAAGACATGATCAATGACAATTTGGATCTGATTTCAGTTCAGCCTGAGAATATGGCCGGTAAATGGCAGGATAGATTTGAAAAAAAACAACCACTATTTCTTGAACTAGGTTCAGGAAAGGGTGGCTTTATTACTGAACTAGCTAAGCAAAACCCTCAGAATAACTACATTGCGATGGAAGTTCAAGAAGGAGCAATTGCTTTGCTACTAAAAAAACAAGTTGAGAATAAGCTTCCCAACTTGCAATTGTTATTAGCCAATGGTGCTAATTTATTTGATTTATTCGCGGAAGATGAGATTACTGGTATGTATCTCAATTTTTCTGATCCGTGGCCAAAGACTCGTCATGAGAAGCGTCGTTTGACATATAAGTCATTCTTAGAGCAATACAAATATGTATTGAACAAGGATGGATACATTCAATTTAAGACAGATAACCAAGGATTATTCGAATATTCACTTATAAGTATGAATAACTTTGGTATGAAGTTCGAAGAGATTTCTTTGGATCTGCATAATGACGAAGCTTTGAATGAACACAATATTCCGACTGAATATGAAGAAAAATTCAGTAAAAAAGGCTTCAGGATTAATTACCTGAAAGCCAGTTTTGAATAGTTATATTGAATTATTGAACCTTTTTAATGTTTAGTAGTTCGCCTGTTACAGCGTCGGCGATGAAGTGGTATTGAGCAACATCGAAGTCGTCCATAGTTGTAACGCCGCCAACGATGCCCCAAGAAGCTTGTCCATTAACATTTACGCGTTGGTAGAAAGGTTCAACCCATGAGCCGATAACTTTACTATCCTCGCCAAGAACAGATTTAACTTTAGCAATGATCTTCTCACTATCTAGGTGATGCTTTACTAAAACTGTAGCAGCAGCTCCTGCAACAAGTGCTGTACCTACAACTAGTACTGAACCGATACCTTTTTTACTCATAATAAAATCACTCCTTGATGTTTGTTTTAATCATATATTAACACTATTATATATTAATTCCCTAGCTAAGAACATTTAAATTGACCCATTGGTCAAGAAAAAGTATCTTAATAAGGAGAGGTGAAATAAATTATGAAAAATTTTGAAGATTATAATGTAGAAGATTGGCATCAAGTTACTAAAGAAGGCAAGTTTATTTTGTTCTTCCACGCTGACTGGTGCCCAGATTGTAAGTTTATTGAACCTAAACTTCCTGAACTTGAAGCTGAATACTCAGATTTTGAATGGATAAGCTTTAATCGTGATAATAATATGGAAATTGCTCAAGAATTGGAAATTATGGGAATTCCTAGCTTTGTTATCATTGAAAATGGCAAAGAAATTGGTAGACTAGTAAATAAAGATCGTAAAACTAAAGAAGAAGTTGAGACCTTTATTAACTCTGTAGTTAACAAATAAATTTGAGTGAGGAAATAATGCTATTAAGTTTTTATAATCCAGATGTCCTAGGCGACATTTTAATCGTTGAGCTAGCAGATGATGCTGGTGTTACACAAGCAGTAGAAAAAAAAGACAGCATTGTAAGAATTTATAATGATGAAACTAATGAAGCCATTGGTTTCAATTTTTTTGGTCTAGCCAAGGAACTAGGATTGGACACTAAGGGACAAGTATTCCTTAATGCCGATCAAGTTGCAGTGCTTAACCAAAAACTTTCTGCAGCCGGTTTTTCCAACAAATTAGAAGCTGATGACAAGCCTAAGTTTGTTATCGGTCATGTTGATGAGATGAAGGAACATCCCGATTCAGATCACTTGCACATTACACAAACTGATGTTGGCTTAGATAAGCCAGTTCAAATCGTCTGTGGTGCACCAAACATTGAACAAGGCCAATTAGTTGTAGTAGCATTACCAGGTGCAGTTATGCCTACTGGTAGTGAAATTTGGCCAGGTGAACTACGTGGAGTAGATAGTTATGGAATGATTTGTTCTGCTAAAGAACTTGGAATTCCTAATGCACCTAAGAAGCGTGGTATTTTGGTGCTTGAACAAGGCGTTGCTGGACAAGCATTTGATTTTGATAAAGCAGAAAAAATGTTCGATTAGGAGTAATCATGAAAGAAAATACAGTCTATCATTTCGTTGGTATTAAAGGTACAGGGATGAGCGCATTGGCACTTATCTTAAAAGATTTAGGATATGAAGTTCAAGGTTCAGATATTGATAAATACACATTTACACAAAGAGGACTTGAACAAGCTGGCATCAAGATCATGCCTTTTGATGAAGAAAATATTCATGAAGGTTTAACAATTATTAAGGGTAATGCTTTTGATGACGATCAAGTTGAAATCAAAAAAGCTAATGACATGCATTTGCCTGTTGTTACATATCCACAAATGGTTGGTAAATTAGTTTCTGAATATACTTCAATTGGTATTGCTGGATCTCACGGTAAAACAAGTACAACTGGTCTTTTAGCACATACTTTAAGTGGTATTGCCAAGACATCATACTTAATTGGTGATGGTACAGGTAAGGGTGTTAAGGACGCTAAGTTCTTCGTTTTTGAAGCTGATGAATATCGTCGTCACTTCTTAGACTACTCACCAGATTACTTGATCATCACAAATATTGACTTTGATCACCCAGATTACTTCTTTGGTGGCATTAATGATGTTGTTGATGCCTTTGAGTCAGAATCTCGTAAGACTAAGAAGGGTATCTTCATCTGGGGTGAAGATAAGCATGCTAAGTCTATCAAGGCTGATGTTCCAATCTATTATTATGGATTAGATGAATCAGATGATATCCGTGCCACAAACATCAATAGAACCGTTAAGGGTTCATCATTTGATGTAACTATTAAGGGTGAGAATATCGGTAATTTCGAGATTCCTCTATATGGTGAACACAATGTTCTTAATTCACTTGCTGTAATCGGTGTTGGTCACATGGAACATCTTGACCATGCCTTGATCAACAAGGAATTACAAACATTCAGTGGTGTTAAGAGACGTTTCAGTGAGAAAAAAGTTGCTGACATGGTTATCATTGATGACTATGCTCATCATCCACAGGAAATTAAGGCAACAATCGATGCCGCAAGACAAAAGTATCCTGACCGCGAAGTAGTAGCTGTATTCCAACCACATACTTACACAAGAACACTTGCCTTAATGGATGACTTTGCTAAGTCATTGGATCTTGCTGATGAGGTTTACTTAACAAGTATCTTCGGTTCAATCCGTGAAAAGCACGGAGATATTACAAGTAAAGACTTAGGTGACAAGATTCATAAGGGTGGACAAGTTCTAAAACTTGAAGATATGTCACCATTATTGGATTACCATAATGCTGTTATTATCTTCATGGGTGCTGGAGATGTTCAAAAGTATGAAACTGCTTATGAACAAGTTTTGAGTAACTTAAATCCTAATCAACAATAAAATAAAGATTATATAGCGACTGTCATTAATGATAGCCGCTATTTTTTTTGATCTAATTTGCCAACAAGTAAAATTTCACGTATCATACAACTCATATTGTAAAGAAATTAGGTGAAAACTGTGGACATGTGTAACATCATGGTTTGTGTCCCAGCAAACGGAAAAGGACGTTTTTCAGCAGAGTAATATATTTAGGAGAAAAAAATGAAAAACGTCCGTAAAAATGTACCATCATTATTATTAATTATTGTATTAGTAGGATTTCCTCAAATAAGTGAATCCATATTTACACCAGTATTACCTAGCATTAGTAAGAATATGAATATAAGCGCATCATCGTCACAACTCACTATGAGTATATATTTCGTTGCATTTGCTATAGGTGTTTTGTTTTGGGGAAGATTATCTGATTGCGTCGGTAGAAGACCAGCCATGCTTTGGGGAATCGCCGTATACTTAATTGGGAATATTGGTCTATTGATTAGTCCTAGTTTTGGTTTGTTGTTGGCATCCAGATTTATCGAAGCTTTTGGTGCAAGTGTTGGTTCAGTTGTAACTCAAACAATTATGAGAGAAAGTTTTGAGGGAATCACTGGTGCCAAGGTGTTCTCAAAGGTTGAAGCCGCAATGGCACTGTCCCCAGCTTTTGGTCCACTTATTGGCGGGGTAGTGCAAACATATCTGGGATATAAAAATGTATTCAGTACGCTGATTGTTATGGCTGTCCTTGTATTGTTGTATTCGTTCTACAGGCTACCCGAAACACAAGATATTAGTGTGAAAGAGAATATTCCCTTGATCAAGGTTACTATCATTCTCATCAAAGATCCTGTGGTATGGTCATATGGAATTTTAATAGGCGGGATAAATGGTATTTTATTCGGTTACTATTCAGAAGCACCGTTTATATTTATCAAGCATTTTGGGTATACTTCTATTCAATATGGCAGTTTGGGGATGACTCTTGCTCTGGCAAGTATCATTGGAGCTGTACTGGTTAACTATTTGGTCAATTTTTTAAGATCTGAAACGATAGCATTGAGTGGCTTGATATTCAGTACTTTAGCTAGTTTGTTATTGATAGCCAGTTTACAATTTGATAAATCAATATTTGTCATAATTGGATTTTTTATGATATTCGTTGGGTTGAACACAACTTTACCAATTGCACTTAATTTGGCTTTAAAAGGTTATGAAGATGTCATTGGAAGTGCTAGTGGAATATTCAGCTTTGGATATTATTTAATTGTCAGTTTATTAACGTACATCATTAGTATTATGCATAATGGAACGATTAAGAGCCTACCGCTGTTTGTTCTAGGTACTTGTTTGATAATGTTAATAAGTTATATATTTGTTTATTTGAGAAGGGTTGATGAAAAAGTTTTAGACGATTAAAAATAGGGAATACCGTTAAATGCGGTATTCCCTATTTTTATTTTCAAATTTAAATTAATTTTAAAAATACAGATGCAATAATGACAGATGCCATTGATACGGTGGCAAACCCACCAACTAACATCTTAGGTAACATATTTTGTGTGAGATACTCTTCTTCCTTTTCATTTTCAGCAACTGTATGACAAACTTCGGTTGTTAAAATGAAGTCGGCTGGGAATCCAAATAGGGCGGTTAATGAGCAGGCAAATGCCATTGCTCTATTCATACCAAATGGTTTAGCCAACACAAATGATGCTAAGAACATTCCAAGAATCCCAAGTACGATCAATGTAAGGATTTGGACGATGATTCCTGCAATGATATCTGGTGTGGTAAGGCTCAGTTGAGCAAAGATGTATGCAAGTAAACCATACATTAACCAGTTGAATACTCCAGCACGTGTCAAAGCGTTATCTTCCAAAAATCCAATTTGATGGGCGATAACTCCTAGAATCAAACAGATAACGTTGGCGTTGACTGCACCGTTCATTAATCCTGCCAACCAATTGCCAAGTAGAGCCACTAAGGCGACTCTAACGATGATGAAAATTGGTGATTGATATTGCTCTGGTAAATTCAATATACGTTTATTGGTATCAAGTGATGCGCCGACACCAGTCATTTTTGGAGCATTTGGATCGAGTTTTCCTTTGCCACTACGGAATTCTTCAGCTAATCTGTGGCCTTCTTTTCTGAGAAGTAGGGATGTTAATGGATAACCGATGAATGAATGCAGAATAAACATTGATACTGGTAATGCTACTAGCGATGTTATTCCGGCGGTCTTTAATCCGTTGGTCATAAGTAAGGCGGCAACTAGTCCTCCGGTAAGTGGTGGAATTGCGGCAACTACTGTATGCCAGTCAAAGATTAAAGTTCCAACTGTAAGTGTGAGAACCAATGTACCAATAACCCCTAAGATGGCAATGCACACTGCCTTCCACTGATTCAATAGTTCTTTAAGACTCATAAGTGTTCCAAGGTGGACAAGCAACAATGAAATACCAATTCCAATGAATGATGTGTTGAATGATGCTTTAGCAACAATATCCTTTGGAAGAATGGTCCAGAATCCAATGGTGAATAGGACCGCTGTGATGAAGATAGATGGGATAAATGCTTTGGTAGCGGCTGAGATCCAGTCACCAATTAGCATGAATACCATAACAATAGTAAAAGCAATAATGTATTCCATAAATGAAATGCCCCCTGTGTGTTTATAACTAAATCTTAGATAAAGATTAGAAATAAACTTAATCTTTTCTAATCTTTGTGTCAATAATTAATGTGAATTTTACCTTTATATGTGGCAGAAATGCCGTCAAATATATAAAATCACTGTTCACAACAATATATAGAAATTTTAATTTATTATTGACAATAATTAGAAAGAATCTTAGAATTTTAATCAATAATTCAGGAGGCATGATTATGACAGATACATTGTATAAGAACTTTAAACTTTTTGATGGTGATAAGCCGGAGATTCAAGATGACGCTTGGTTCGTTGTAGATAGTGAAAAAGGAGAAATTACAAATCTTGGCTTTGGAGCCGATGCACCGGATGCTGATGAAACTGTCGACTTAGATGATAAATACGTGATGCCTGGACTGATCAACGCACATACACATATTATGATGAACCCTATTTCTAATAAGTTGAATTATCTTTCCGAAGCGGAAGTTACATTCACTGCATTACAAAATTTGAAGGAATTACTTAAGACGGGAGTTACTTATATTAGAGACTGTGGTTGTGCATTTGATGTAGATATTAAACTTGCTAAATTACAAGCTGAGGGTCAATTAGGTGGAACAGAGATTCTTCCATCTGGGCGTCCAATGAGTATGACTGGTGGACATGGTGATTTCACTGAAGGACTTAATGGCGAGACAACTTGGGGTAACTTGGTCGATTCCAAAGATGAAATGAGGAAGGCCGTTCGTCAAGAATTTAAATTGGGTGCCAAGAATATCAAAGTCATGGCAACCGGTGGTGTTATGTCAGCTACCGATCAAATCGATGATACAGAGTTGACTGAAGCTGAAATGGCTGTTGCTGTTGAGGAGGCACATTCAAAGCATATGACAGTTGCCGCCCATGCGGAGGGTGCAAATGGTATTCATAATGCAATTGTTGCTGGTGTTGATTCAGTTGAACACGGCTCATATATTACGGACGAAGATATTCAGCTTATGTTAAAACAAGGTACATATCTAACTCCAACGTTGATTGCCGCCTATACGATTCCAGAATATGGTGAAGGTAAACTTCCACAATACATGCTTGATAAGGCTAATTCGTTCATTGATACATTCTTCAAACGTATTGGAGTTGCTATTAAAGCAGGAGTAAAAATTGCGTTAGGCACTGATGCTGGAACTCCATTTAATGGATTCAAGGACGTTCCATATGAACTTGAATTGTTAACAAAAGTTGGAGCAACAAATACTCAAGCACTATTTGCTTCATCACAAAACAGTGCCAAATTATTGGGCATCGATGATAAATATGGAACTTTGCAAGAAGGTAAGGTTGCTGATTTCTTAGTATTGGATAATGATCCAGTTGCTGACGTAAAAGCAGTTCAACAAGTTGATAAGTCAGTATACAAAAAAGGTGTAAAAGTATTCTAAAAAATTGAGGAGTTCGTTTAAGATGACAACATTTGTAAATTTGAAATTATTTAATGGTACTGATGACAAAATTATTGATAACAGTTACATGACTGTTGATGAGAAAGGAAAACTCACAGATGTTGGTGTCGGTACTCCTGCAAATTCTGACGATGAGGTAGTTGATCTTCAAGGAAAATACGTTATGCCTGGATTGATTAACGCCCATACCCACTTGATGATGAATCCCGTTTCTAACAAACTTGAATATTTGTCAGAAGCAGAAATCACATTTACTGCACTCAAGAATCTAGATACACTGCTACATGCTGGTGTCACATATATTAGAGATTGTGGCTGTGCATTTAACGTCGATATTAAACTTGCCAAACTGCAACAGGAAGGTCAGCTGAAGGGGACAGAGATTCTACCTTCAGGTCGTCCAATGACAATGACTGGTGGACATGGTGACTTTACTGAGGGACTTAACGGCGAAAGCACTATGGGACATTTGATTGATTCACAGGATGAAATGAGAAAAGCTGTCCGTGAGAATTTCAAGCTTGGTGCCAAAAATATCAAGGTTATGGCAACCGATGGTGTTATGTCTTCAACTGATCAAGTTGATGATACTGAATTAACTGAAGGTGAGATGGCTGTTGCAGTTGAAGAAGCTCACACTAAACATATGACTGTTGCTTCTCATGCCCAAGGTAATCGTGGTATTCAGATTTCACTTGAAGCGGGTGTAGATTCAATTGAACACGGTATTTATGTTGATGAGAAACAAGCTGAATTTATGAAGAAAAACAATGTCTTTTTAGTTCCAACTCTGAACGCTTGTGCAAGCATTGATAAGTACGGAGTTGGTAAAATTCCAGATTACATGATCAAGAAGAATGATATTGTTAAAGGCGATTTCTTTAAGAACGTGAAGATGGCATTCGATAAAGGAGTTAAAGTTGTTGTTGGTACTGACGCCGGTACACCGTTCAATGGATTCGTTCACGGAACTACTGATGAATTATCATTATTTACTGGTTTGGGAATCAGTCCATATAAGGCACTATTGGGTACTACAAAATATGCTGCGGAATTGTTGAGAATCTCTGATGAATATGGAAGTCTTGATACAGGTAAATTTGCTGACTTCTTAGTTTTAGATGAGAACCCATTAGAGAGTGTTGAAGCGGTGGCACAAACTGATAAAAAGATTTACAAGAAGGGCGTTTTAGTTAAGTGATTGTTACTATGTAATACCTTGATAAACTCGTAAAAATCGTATTTGATTAAGAAATAATAGTTTCAATTCAAATTTTAATAAACTGTAATGAAGATATCGTCGATTAAACGGTATCTTTTTTGCTGTTCTAATAGCATCAATAGTTACAACAACTGTTACTAAGTTCTAGTATTTGTTAAAATAGAATAGAATAATTTCGTTCAAAATGGGAGAAAAAATGACGGAAAACAAAAAGTTACTTTTAATTGATGGAAATAGTGTTTCATTTAGAGCATTTTTTGCCATGCACAATGTATTAGATAAATTTGTTTCAGGGGATGGTATCCATACAAATGCCATGTACGCCTTTAACAACATGCTTGATATTATATTGAAGGATGAGAAGCCAACACACGCATTGGTAGCTTTTGATGCGGGTAAGACGACTTTTAGAACTGAGATGTTTTCAGACTACAAGGGAACCCGCGCAAAGACTCCGCCTGAATTAATGGAACAATTGCCATTGATCCAAGAAATGCTTAATCTTCGTGGTATCAAGACTTATGACTTGAAGAATTATGAAGCAGATGACATTATCGGAACAATGTCTCGTAAGGGTGAAGCTGAGGGCATGGACGTTTCTATTATCACTGGTGATCGAGACTTAACACAATTGACGACTGACAAGGTTACTGTTCGAGTTAACGTTAAAGGTGTTACTGAGACTGAAGCTTATACACCAGAGCATGTTAAAGAAAAGCTCGGTATTACACCAGATCAAATCATTGATATGAAAGGTTTGATGGGGGATACTTCTGATCACTATCCAGGTGTTGAAAAAGTTGGTGAGAAGACGGCAATCAAACTTTTGACTCAATATGGAACTATGGAAGGTCTATATGAACATGTTGATGAAATGAAGAAGAGCAAGCTCAAAGAACATTTGATCAATGACAAAGACCAAGCATTCTTAAGTAAGAAATTGGCAACGATCAATTGTGACGCACCTGTAGAGTTGAAAATTGATGATCTCGAATATCGTGGTGATAATCAAGAACAATTAATTCAGTTCTATCAAAAGATGGGATTCAATTCATTCTTGGAAAAAATGGATTTTGCACCTGAAGAGACTGCTGAAGCATTGCCTGAGATTAAATTCTCAGAATTAAATGATGAGGCGATTAACAAGATTGCTGCTTCAGATAAGCCTCAAACAGTTATTGTCGAAAGCTTTGGTGAGAATTATCATATTTCATCAATTATTGGATTGGCAATTGCTAGTGAAGGTAATTACTATGCAACAACTGATATTTCGGTTTTAGAAAATGAAACATTGAAAAATTGGCTAGCGGATGATTCTAAAGAAAAATATGTATTCGATAACAAGAGGACAATTGCGTTACTACATCGCTATGGATGTGAGTTTGCGGGTGTAAGCTTTGATATGCTATTGGTTTCATATTTGCTTGATACGAATGACAATAAAACTGATATCGGTATCGTTGCTCAGAATTATGGACACAACTTACCTAATGATGAAGAATTCTATGGTAAAGGTGTAAAACGTGTTATTCCTGAGGACGAACAAGTGTTAATGAACTTCCTATGTCAAAAAGCTCAAGTTATTGATGTTTTACATGACAAAATGATGGCTGAATTGAAGAAAAACGATCAGGATAGTTTGTATGATGAGATTGAGTTACCATTATCGATTGTTTTAGCAAGTATGGAGATCAAGGGTGTCAAAGTCGATGCTACACGATTAAAAGAAATGCAGAATGATTTTGCAAAACGATTAAGTGACATTGAAAAACAAATTTATGCTGAAGCAGGACAAGAATTCAACATAAATTCACCAAAACAATTGGGTGTCGTCTTGTTTGAAGATTTGAAGTTACCTGTTATTAAGAAGACTAAAACAGGCTATTCAACAGCGGTAGATGTACTTGAAAAGCTTAAGGACAAATCACCAGTTGTACAAAAGATACTCGATTATCGCCAAATTTCTAAGATCAATTCTACTTATGCAGTCGGATTACAGAAGTTCATTCAACCAGATAATCGTATTCACACGATTTATCAGCAGACGTTAACCCAGACAGGAAGATTGTCTTCAATTGAACCTAATCTACAAAATATTCCTATTAGAATTGATGAAGGACGTCAGATTCGTAAGGCTTTTGTACCGCAAAATGAAGATTGGGAAATGTTCTCAGCTGATTATTCTCAAGTTGAATTGCGTGTTCTAGCCCATATTTCGGGTGATGAGAATATGCAAGAGGCTTTTAAAGAAGATTACGATATTCATGCACATACAGCTATGAGGATTTTTGGACTCGATAGCACTGACGAAGTTACACCAGATATGAGACGTAAGGCTAAAGCTACTAACTTTGGTATTGTATACGGAATTAGTGATTATGGATTATCCCAAAATATCGGAATAACTCGTAAAGAAGCAGCACAATTTATTGATTCATACTTTGAACAATATCCTGGTGTTAAGCAATATATGGATGATATTGTGAAATTTGCACGTGAAAATGGCTATGTTGAAACAATTATGCACCGTCGTAGATACTTACCAGATATTCATTCTAAGAACTTCAATATTAGAAACTTTGCGCAACGTACAGCGATGAATACGCCAATTCAAGGTAGTGCTGCAGATATTATTAAGGTTGCTATGATCAATATGCAGAAGATGATCAAAAAAGAGAATTTACAAACAAATCTTCTATTACAGGTACATGATGAAATGATCTTTGAGGCACCTAAGTCAGAGATTCCAATATTGGAGAAGTTAGTACCAAGTGTCATGGATTCAGCTGTTAAACTTGATGTTCCTTTGAAAGTTGGATTCGCACATGGTGAGAGCTGGTACGAAGCTAAGTAGATTCAAAAAATTAATTTTATATGAAATGGGTGAAAAATATGCCTGAAATGCCAGAAGTAGAAACAGTCAGACGAGGACTAGTCTCACAAATCAAGGGTTGTAAAATTACAAGTGTTGAAATAAGATATCAGAATTTAATTACTGGTGATGTATCACAATTTATCGATATAGTTACTGGTACAACGATTGAAGATATCGGACGTCTTGCTAAGTTTTTGTTAATACATTTGGATAATGGATATACGATTATTAGCCATTTGCGTATGGAAGGTAAATATCGTGTTTCTAGTGATCCAGCAATGATTGATAAGCATTCACATGCTATATTTACACTTGATAATGGTCAAAAATTGATTTACAACGATGTTCGTAAATTCGGGAGAATGCAATTGTGGAGGACTGCGGATCTAGCTGAGAATAAGTCCATTGCTAAGTTGGGGCCTGAACCGCTATCTGATGAATTTACCTTCGATAATTTGAAACCTCGTATTATGCGTCATCGCAAGGATATTAAGACAGTTTTGTTGGATCAATCAGTTATGAGTGGGCTTGGAAATATCTATGTTGATGAAGTATTGTGGAATGCCATGATCCATCCTGAAACTCCGGCAAATCATATGAGTGATGAAGATATTAAAAACATCATGAAGTATTCGGATGAAGAGATGAGAATGGGAATCGCTGAAGGTGGTTCCACTGTCCGTTCATATCTGGATTCAACTGGTCATTCTGGTCATATGCAGGACTTCTTACACGCATATGGTAAAGAAGGCACACCTTGTGCAAGGTGTGGAACTAATATTGAAAAAATCAAAGTTGGCGGACGTGGAACCCACTTCTGTCCACATTGTCAGGTAGTGAAATGAGTAAGATTTATGGACTGACTGGTGGTATTGCTGCTGGGAAGTCTACTGTTCTAGGTTTGCTGAGAGACAATGATTGCGTTGTTTATGATGCAGATCAGGTTGCTAGGGATGTCGTAGAACCAGGCACTGTTGGCTTATCGAGAATAGTTGCTGAGTTTGGTTCCAATATATTGTTGCCAGATGGTTCTTTGAACCGAAAAAAGTTGGGTTCAATAGTTTTTTCTGATAAAAATCAGCTAAAAAGATTAACAAATATCACTGGACCATTGATTCGTAAACGAATTCTACATACAATAAAACAAGTTCGTAAATCGCACGATAATAAAATAACAATATTTGAAATTCAATTGTTATTCGAATCTGACTATCAAAAATACTTTTCTGGAGTTATTAGCATTTACTTACCACAAGATGTTCAATTAGAACGCTTGATGCAACGTGATAAAATTAATAGAGAAGCTGCAATGAATAAAATCAATTCACAAATGTCGATGGAGGAAAAACGTCGTCGATCTGATTATGTTATTGATAATTCAAAGGACTTAAACTTCTTAAAAAATGAAATCAATGAATTACTAAAAAAATTATGATACAGAAAAGAGGCTGATGATATGATTTGTCCACATTGTCATCATGATTCATCAAAAGTTGTCGACAGTCGCCCGAGTGACGAAGGTCGTGCAATCAGACGTAGACGAGAATGCGAATACTGTGGAACACGTTTCACAACTTTTGAAAGAATCGAAAAATCGCCGTTATTGGTAATTAAGAAAAATGGTAATCGCGAAGAATTTAGTCGTGAAAAATTATTGCGTGGTTTGGTGCGTGCTGCTGAAAAACGCCCAGTTACAATTGATCAAATGAATGCAATCGTTGATAAGGTAGAGAATCAAATAAGGGCCACAGGCGAAAACGAGGTAGGTTCACAGACAATCGGTGAGTATGTAATGAAGATACTTGCTGATGTTGATGATGTTACTTATATTCGTTTTGCTAGTGTTTATCGTGAATTCAAGGACATGAATGGGTTCATGAAAGAAGTTCAAGAAATGATGGCCAATGATGGCAACGAGAGCAAAACAGATAAGAAAGACTAGGAAGTGTTGAATTGGCCAAAGAGTTTAATTATGACCCAGCAAAGTTCACACCACTAACGGGATACTGGTGCCTTCCGCATGGTCAAATAAACGATTATGAACGTCATGTTTTGACGGATCTTTATTTGCCATTGCTTGGAACAAGGGCATTCAGTATTTATTTGTTATTATGGGAAAAAGTTCCTAATAAAGAACTTGTTAGTGAACGACAAAGTCATGCTGAATTAATGAGTTTATTAGATATTGACCTCAAAACTTTTTATAATGAGCGAATTAAAGCAGAAGCTTTGGGATTGATCAGAACATATGAAAAGAAAGATGATATTGGAGATTACGTTGTTTATCAATTGTATGAGCCACTATCTCCAGCTGAATTTTTTAAGGATGATTTAATGAGTATCTTTTTGTATGAACAAATTGGTGCTCAAAGCTATCAAAAACTGGTAAAGAAGTATTCTCAGTCAAGTGATATTTTGGATGATTCAGAAGAAATCAGTAAAGATTTTCTTGAAGTATTTCAATTGAGCAATGAAGATTTGATCAATACTCCATCAGAGGTAAATGATGCTCAAGGCGCATTTGCCAAGGTTAAAGATAAAAAGCAACCCGAGATCAAAGAGTCTGAGGTTTCACAGTTAGACTGGGAGCTTATCGGCGAACGTATTGAACAATTATTCAAAATCAGTGAGGACAATCTGCTTGAGAATCAACAGTTGATTATTAATCTGCATGCTTTTTATGGTGTAGATGAAATTGCTTTGATCAATTTGATTGGTCAAACTTGCGATATCGTTAATAACAAAATTGATCCAGTGAGATTAAAAAAGACTGTCCAAGATAGATTTGAACGAAATGCTAATATTTCAATCAAAAATACTGAACATAAAGACGATTCGGCGAATAAGTCTGAAGATACGGGTGCCGTCAATCATAATTTCAATCGTGCTGATAATTTGTTGATACAACAAGCAAAGTCATTAGCTCCAGCTGACTTTCTAGCCGCTGAAAAGCAAAAAAGCGGTGGATTTACTGGTGCTGCAGAATCAAGGGCTTTGCGTGATATGGCAATGAAAACATATCTGTCACCAGCGGTACTCAATATAATGGTTGATTATATTCTGAAGAATTCACCAACGTTGACCGTTGCATTAATGGAAACAGTGGCTAATGATTGGCAACAGAATCACGTTGAGTCACCAGAACAAGCGTTACAAAGATTGCATGATTTTCAAAACAAGCCACGTAATCCAAAACGCCGTTATAATAATAATCGTAATAACCGTCGAGTTGAACAAAGTACAGATTGGAGCAAGGTCACTTCCAAGCCCGTTAATAATAATGAGGCCCAAAGAAAACAACAAGAATTACAGGAAAGACTCAGAAAAATGAGAAGTAAGGATAACTAGCTATGGAAAAATTAGGAAACAGTATATCTGAGTTTTTGAAGTCTAGAGATTCAGACAAAAAGTATAGTCAGCTTATGGAACAAGCTTTTAAAGACGAAGATGTTCAGAACTTTATTAATAAAAATAAAGATAAAATCAATCCTGATGCAATTGAGGTAAGTGCAGCTAGTATTTATGAATTCTACAATCATAAAGTGCACCCTAGCGAATTATCTAAGGGCTATGTACCTCAGTTAGTGGTTAGCAATCACAATATTGAAGTTGTATATGCTCCCAATAGACAGACAATCAATAAAGAGAAAAAGAGCAGCTATGAGTCAAAATTTGTTCTATTGAATATGCCTAGTGATATTAGAAAAGCAACTCTTGATGATTACGATGGTGCAGGCAGACAAGAAGCCTTGGCATCAGCTATAGACTTTATAGATAATTATGAGCACAAACAGGATAACTTTGTTCCTGGCTTGTATTTGGCTGGTGATTTTGGAGTTGGTAAAACATATCTCTTAGGAGCGATTGCAAATGAATTGATCAAAGATGACATCAAGACGACAATTATGCATTTCCCAACTTTTGCCATTGAAATGAAGAATTCAATTGGGCAAAATAATGTTCTTGAGCAAGTAAATAAAGTCAAAACGGATGAGGTTCTAATGTTGGACGATATTGGTGCCGACTCAATGTCTAGTTGGATCAGAGATGAAGTACTTGGAGTAATATTGCAATATCGTATGCAAGAAAATATGCCAACATTTTTCTCATCTAACTTTTCTATGTCTGAGCTGGAGAAACACTTGTCTATAAATCAGCGTGGAGAAGAAGAGCCAGTAAAGGCACAGCGAATTATGGAGCGTGTTAGATATCTTTCAAAAGAAGTTATTGTCAGCGGACCAAACAAAAGATTTTCAAAATAGTCTTGCAAAATGATTTCATAAATGTTTCAATGAACTCATGAAAGACAACACTTCGGTTCTATTCAGGGAGGGTACGATTACTGAAAGCTTACCCATTACTGGAGTTACCACTTTTATTAACAACTGTATAAGTGTCGGTTACTTTATAACCAAAAGAGTGAAAACTGTTTTTTTGTACAGTTTTAATGTGGGTGGAACCGCGTAGAAATACGTCCCTGAAGTATGTATACACAGTGTGTGTATATACTTCAGGGACGTATTTTTTTGTTGTCAAAAATTAGGAGGAAAACATATGTCAAAAATCAAATTAACATTTCCAGATGATTCTGTTAAGGAATTTGACGAAGGCACTACTGTTCTAGATGTTGCCAAATCAATTAGTACATCACTTGGAAAGAAAGCTGTTGCCGGTAAGTTAAATGGCACTTTGATTGATATCAAACGTGAATTGAAGCAAGACGGTAAGATTGAAATCATTGCTGGACAAGACGACGAAGATTCACTTAAGGTATTGAGAAATACTGCAAGTTTAGTTTTCGGTGCTGCTGCTAGCGAATTCAAGAAGGGACTTCACTTTGGTGAAAAAGCTTCTAACGATGACGGTTTCTATGTTGATACTGATGACAAACAAGGCCAAATTAGTGTTGATGAGTTGGAAAAGATTTCAACAATCATGCACAAAATCGTTAAGGACAATAACAATATCGAACGTGTCATGATGGACAAGTCAGAACTTGTTGAAATGTTCAAGGACGATCCTTACAAGTCATCATTGATTGATGCCATTGAATCAGTTCAAATCCCAGTTTACAAATTAGATGGATTTGTTGATTTTGGTTATGATGCAGTTCTTCCAAGCATGAAAGACTTGAAACACTTCAGTCTATTATCAGTTGCTGGTGCTTATTGGCAAGGTAAGTCAAGTAACCCAATGCTACAAAGAATTTATGGTACAGCCTTTTATAAGGAAGCTGATCTTGAAGCTGATGCAAAACGTCGTGCTGAGATCAAAGAACGTGACCACAGAACAATTGGTCGTGACCTTGACCTATTCTTCGTTGATCCAGAAGTTGGTGCAGGACTTCCATATTGGATGCCAAATGGTGCTACTATCCGTCGTGTAATTGAAAGATATATCATCGATAAGGAAGTTGCATGGGGTTACCAACACGTTTACACACCAATCCTTATGAACTTAAATGCCTATAAGACTTCAGGTCACTGGCAACACTATCGTGAAGACATGTTCCCACCAATGGATATGGGTGATGGCGAAATGCTTGAACTACGTCCAATGAACTGTCCTTCACATATTCAAATTTACAAGCACCACATTCGTTCATATCGTGAATTACCAGTTCGTATCGCTGAATTAGGTATGATGCACAGATACGAAAAATCAGGTGCCTTAAGTGGTTTGCAACGTGTTCGTGAAATGACATTGAACGATGGACACACATTCGTTGCCCTTGACCAAATTGAGGAAGAATTCAAACGTACACTTCAATTAATGGTAGAAGTTTACAAAGACTTCGATATTACTGATTACACATTCCGTCTAAGTTACAGAGATCCAGCTAATACTGAAAAGTACTTTGATGATGATGAAATGTGGAACAGATCACAATCAATGCTTAAAGCAGCTATGGATGATCTTGGTCTTAAATACTACGAGGCCGAAGGTGAAGCCGCATTCTACGGTCCTAAACTAGATGTTCAAACAAAGACTGCTCTAGGTAACGACGAAACATTATCAACAATCCAACTTGACTTCATGCAACCAGAACAATTCAAGTTGACATATGTTGGTTCAGATGGTCAAGAACACAGACCAGTTATGATTCACCGTGGTATCGTTTCTACTATGGAAAGATTCATTGCTTACTTGATCGAAATTTACAAGGGTGCTTTCCCAACATGGTTGGCTCCAACACAAGTACGTATTATCCCTGTTAACCAAAAATTACATGGTGAATACGCTGAAAACTTGCTCAAAGAACTACGTGCTAAGAATATCCGTGCTGAAATCGATGATCGTGATGAGAAGATGAATTACAAGATTCGTGATGCTCAAACAATGAAGGTTCCATACACAGCTGTTGTTGGTGACCAAGAAATGGCCGACGCTACAGTTTCAGTAAGAAAGTATGGAGAAGACGATTCAGCTTCAGAAATCCTACCAATGTTTGTAAACAGTGTTGTTGCTGATATTAACAACTTTAGTAGAAGTAATGGTTAATTATTAAATAATTGTTGACAATGATATCAATCTACAGTATCATTATTAACTGTTGAGATTAAGCAGAAGCGCCCGCTTCTCACCTAAGCTATATGCCGCTAGGTTAATACGATTATGTAGATAATAGTGGGCGTGCGTATGCGCCCACTTTTTTTGTGGGATCAGAATTTTCCGGAGGTGACTACTCATAGCAAGAGATCTGTTAATAAACGATCAAATCCGTGCTAAAGAAGTACGATTAATTTCTGAAACAGGAGATCAAGTTGGTGTTAAGCCAGCAGCAGAGGCCCAACGTTTGGCCGATGCAGCAAATATGGACCTTGTCCTTATGTCCCCAGGTGCAAAACCACCTGTAGCCAGAATTATGGATTATGGTAAATATAAGTTTGAGCTTCAAAAGAAAGATCGTGAAGCACGTAAGAAACAAAAAACCATTAGTTTAAAAGAAGTTCGACTAAGTCCTACTATTGAAGCAAACGACTTTAATACTAAGCTTAATAATGCTCGAAAGTTCTTGGCTAAAGGTGATAAGGTCAAAGTATCTCTTCGTTTTAAGGGTAGAGCAATTACTCATAAAGAGATAGGTAAGAAAGTGTTAGACCGTGTAGCTGAAGAGACTAAGGATGTTGCAAATGTGACAACTAAGCCTAAGATGGACGGCCGTAGTATGTTCTTGATGCTTGATCCAATTGGTTCCAAAGACAATAAGAAAAAATAGTGGAGGGGTTTCTAATGCCTAAACAAAAAACACACCGTGCATCAGCTAAGAGATTCAAGAAAACTGCTAATGGCGGTTGGAAAAGAAGCCATGCTTATACAAGTCACCGTTTCCACGGTAAGACAAAGAAGCAACGTCGTCAATTAGCTAAACCAGGAATGGTTAATGCAAGTGATATGAAACGTATTAAACAAATGTTAGCTACATACTAATTATTTATTTGTAATTTAAAGGAGGAGTCATTATGCCACGTGTAAAAGGTGGAACAGTAACTCGTAAACGTCGTAAGAAAGTATTAAAATTAGCTAAGGGATATCGTGGTTCAAAACACATCACCTTTAAAGCTGCTCACACACAAATCATGGTTTCATATCGTTATGCATTCCGTGATCGTCGTCAAAGAAAACGTGATTTCCGTAAGTTATGGATTGCCAGAATCAATGCTGCTGCAAGAATGAACGAAATCAGTTACAGCAAATTAATGCATGGTTTGAAATTAGCTAATGTTGATATCAACCGTAAGATGTTGGCACAACTTGCTATTGAAGATCCAAAAGCATTCACAAGTTTAGTAGATACAGCTAAAAAAGCTTTAGCTTAATGATGAAAACGTAATTTGGATATTCTCCAAATTGCGTTTTTTTACTAAGTATAGAGATGAGGACTAATAATGTTTAAACCATATGTTATGCTCAATAAAATTACTGATCTTGAAGTTAGTGATTTAAAAGAAATGAATATTACTACTATTATGACTGACCTTGATAATACTTTATTACCTTGGAATAGTAATGATTATGACTTGACACTCCGTAAATGGCTCAATCAAATGAACGCAGCCGATATAGAGGTTATGATTGTTTCTAACAACAGTTATGAACGAGTTGAGAAGGCCGTTGTGGACTTGCCAGTTTCTATTGTTGCTCGTGCAGTCAAACCATTACCGTTCGTCATAATGCACCATCTTCAGATGGAACATATTTCACCTTCAAGTGTATTATTTGTGGGTGATCAAGTTATGACTGATGTTTTAGCAGGTAATATGTCTGGTCTTAAAACTGTATTAGTTAAACCATTGGTTAAAACTGATGCAAAGAAAACCCGTGTTAATAGATTTTTTGAGCGTCCTATTTTACACTTTATACAGAAACATGATACGAATATGTATTGGAAGGACTCATTAAATGACAGAGACTAATGAAAAATTGTATTGTATTGGTTGTGGAGCAGAGCTTCAGACTGAGGATGATACAAAGCCAGGTTTTATTCAAAGCTCAACTTTGAAAAAGTATATGGAAACTGATGATGATTCTCGAGAATTATTATGCAAGAGATGTTTCCGCTTACGTAACTACAATGAAATTATGGATGTAAATATTGAGGACGATGAATTCTTGAAGTTGTTAGATTCAATTGCTCAAGAAGATGGATTGATCGTTAATGTTGTTGATATCTTTGATTACGAAGGTAGTGTAATTCCTGGATTGCAAAGATTCGTTGGCGATAAGGATATTCTTGTTGTTGGTAACAAGGTTGATTTACTTCCAAAATCAGTAAATCAAAACCGCTTATTGAATTGGTTGCAACAAAAGAGCAAAGAAAATGGTATCAAGTCAATTGACCAAATTATGGTATCTGCTGAAAAAGGTATTAACGTTGATAAGTTGATGCGTATGATCGATAAATATCGTAAGGGTAGAGATGTCTATGTTGTTGGTACAACTAATACCGGTAAATCAACATTGATCAACCGTATTATTGCCCAAAGTTCTGATGTTAAGAATTTAATTACAACATCACGTTTCCCCGGAACAACACTAGATCGTATTGATATTCCGTTGGATGATGGACACAATATGGTTGATACACCGGGTATCATTCACAAGTACCAGCTTGCTCACTATTTGAATGACCAAGACTTAAAGACAATCACACCTAAGAAACCATTACGTCCATCAACTTTCCAATTACGTGATGGACAAACAATCTTTGTTTCTGGATTAGCAAGATTCGACTTCTTGGATGAAAAAACAAATGTTGTATTCTATGTTAATCAAGGTTTATTATTGCACCGTACTAAAACAATTAATGCTTCTGAATATTATGAGAAGCACGTTGGTAAAGACTTGACTCCACCAACAGATGTAGAAGATTTCCCTGAGTTAAAGAAACATGAATTCACAGCTCATAGAAGATCAGACATCGTTGTATATGGTTTGGGTTGGGTAACTATCCCTGAACATACTAAAGTACGTGTATACGTACCAGAGGGTGTCAACGTTTCTATACGTGATGCCATCATTTAAGGAGAACAGATGATAATTAAAGGAAAAAAGAATAGTTATTTAAGAGGACAAGCTCAGACAATCAAGCCGTTGATTCAAGTTGGACGTGAAGGAATTAGCGATAATCTTTTACAACAAATTGAAACATTGGTTAATAAAAATGAGTTGCTTAAAATCTCATTGTTACAGAATACAATGGTTGGTCCTCAAGATTTAATCGAGGCATTAACTGATTTGGATGATCAAATTGTGCCCGTTCAAACGATTGGTTCAAAGGTGATTATTTATAAGAAAGCACCTAAGATCAAGAATCGTAAATATTCATTAGAATTAGAAAAGTTTTAAAATTTTTTATTGGATACAGTGATGAAAAATGAATGCAAAAAGTCAATTATTAACTAAAGTAAAACCACAATTTAATACTAATCGCCCTAGAAGGCATGTTGGAATTCTAGGTGGTACTTTTAATCCGATACATTTGGGACACTTGGTCATTGCTGAGCAAGTATATGAACAATTATGCCTGAACAAGGTATTATTCTTGCCAGATAAAATTCCGCCACATAAAAATGTAAAAAAAGAAAAGCCATCTATAAGCAGTAATGATCGAATTGAAATGATCAAGATGGCAATTAGAGATAATATTCATTTTGATCTGGATTTGACTGATATTAATCGTGGTGGTGTTAGTTATACTTATGACACTATCAAGTTGCTTAAGCAGTACAACCCTGATACTGAATATTACTTTATAATAGGTGGAGATATGGTTGAGAATCTGCCAGATTGGGCTCACATTGATGAACTTATCAATATGGTCCACTTTGTTGGAGTCTGCCGAAAAGGGTTTGAGAAAAAGTCAAAGTATCCTATACTTTGGGTAAATACTCCTGAACTGGAAATCAGTTCTAGCATGATCCGCGACCGCGTAAAAAAAGGCCAATCAATTAAATATTTGGTTCCGAATGAAGTGGAAGAGTATATAAAAGATAGGGGGCTATTTCTTGACTGATTTTAATTATGAAGAAGTTAAGCATAACTTTGATCGTGATGCTTTGTTAAATAGTATGAAAACACAATTAAGCGAATTTCGTTATACACATTGTTTGCGTGTAGAACGAGTTTCTCGTGGATTGGCAGCTGAATATGGTGCTGATGTCCAAAAGGCTGGTCTAGCAGGATTGCTACATGATTATGCTAAAGAGCGTTCTGATGATGAGTTCAAACAAGTTATTAAGAGTAAGAATCTCGATCCTGATTTGTTGAATTATAATAATGCAATTTGGCATGGGATCGTTGGTGCTGAAATTGTTAAAGATGAACTGGGAATTGCTGACGAGGACGTTCTTAATGCCATCCGACGTCATACTGTTGGTTCAACCAACATGACTCAAGTAGATAAGTGTGTATTTGTTGCCGATTTTATTGAACCTGAACGTGATTTTCCTGGGATCGATGAAGCTCGTGAATATGCAGAGAAGTCGCTTGATTCTGCAGTTGCATTTGAATTGAAGCATTCAATCGCACATCTAATTGATAAAAACCGCGAAATATATCCAGCAACATTTGAAAGTTATAATTACTGGATCAATAAACTATAGGGAGATCTTTAATTGAATTCAAAAGAAATTATGGAAACTGCTGTTAAAGCAGCTGATAGTAAACATGCTAATAATATTAGTGTATTGAATATTAGTGAAGTAAGTATTATGGCAGACTACTTTGTAATTATGGACGCAAGTTCACAACGTCAAGTAGATGCTATTGTTCAAGAAATCTTAGACCAAATGGGTAAAAATGATGTAGACATCAGCCATGTTGAAGGTAAACGTGATTCTAAATGGGTCTTAATTGACTTACACGATGTTATTGTTCACGTCTTCATGTCTGAAGAACGTGGATTCTACAATTTGGAAAAACTTTGGTCAGATGCGCCAGTTGTTGATGTTTCAAATTTGGTAACTGAGAATGATTTATAATTCATTCGCACGTGTATACAGTGAGCTGATGGACGATGATCTATACAACGACTGGGCTGCGTATGTTGAAAAGCATTCTGCTGATGCCAAGACGTTGTTAGATGTTGCCTGTGGAACTGGTGATTTGACGATTTTGTTGGCAGATAAGTATCAGGTTACTGGTACTGATTTATCTGAGGAAATGTTGAAGATTGCTGAAGAAAAGGCTGACAGTGCTAATGTTTCAATTCCATTCGTCCAGAGTAATATGATGGATCTGTTCGAAATGAAGAATTACGATGTAATTACTTGTTTTGATGATTCAATCTGTTACTTAAAGGATGAAGATGAATTAGCAATTACGTTTAATCAAGTTTATCAACATTTGAATGAGGGTGGAAAGTATCTATTTGATGCCCATTCTCTATATCAAATGGACGAATTGTTCCCAGGATATATGTTCAATCATAAGGAAGAGGACTCAGCGTTTATGTGGAGCAGTTATGAGGGAGAAGTTCCTCATAGTATCGAACATGAATTAACTTTCTTTGACTGGGATGACAGTATTGGTGGATACAATGCTAATACAGAAATCCATCATGAAAGAACTTATCCAATTGAGACATTTGTTTCTATTCTTGAAGATATTGGTTTCAAGAATGTTTCTGTAACTGCTGATTTTGGTAAATCGGAAGTTAAAGAAGATTCAAATCGCTGGTTCTTTTCAGCAGAAAAATAGAGGTTCTTATGGCAGGAGTATACGGATTTGTTGCAGAATTTAATCCATTTCACAATGGTCATAAAATTTTTATTGATACAATCAAAAATAAATATCACCCTGACGTCTTAATTGCCGTAGTATCTGGCAATTATGTACAGCGGGGTGATTTTGCCATTGTCGACAAATGGAGTAGAACTCGAATGGCTATTGCTAACGGAGTTGATCTAGTGGTTGAATTGCCGTTTGCATATGCGGTTCAGCCGGCCAATTTGTTTGCTAAAGGTAGCATTAAATTGCTAAATGAATTGGGCATTGATAACTTAATCTTTGGAACAGAAACAGACATGGATTTTGTTAATTTGGCCAAACAAATGCTAAAAACAAATACAGAATTTGAACAGGATTATAGTATGTCGTACGCTGACAATTTAAATTTTGTATATAGCTCGACTGGTTTGGATGTTCTACAGCATCCGAATCAATTATTAGGCTTAAGTTATGCTCAAGAAGTAATCAAAAATAATTATTCGATGAGTATTGATACCATATTGCGTTCGAATAATGAATATAGTGCTACTAAAGTAAGAAATTACATAAATGATTCTGCTAATATAAATAAATTAGTTCCCGATATTACCATGCATGAATTAAGTGCAGTGAAAAAAGTAAATTGGAATGATTATTTTGATTTGCTGAAGTATCGCATTTTAAGTAGTTCACCAGATGAATTGCATCAAATTTATCAAATGGTTGAGGGATTGGAATATAAGTTTATAAAAGAAATTAGTAATTCAGATAATTTTTCTGATTTTTTAATGAATATCAAATCAAAACGATACACTTTAGCAAGATTGAAAAGACTTTGTTTATATACGCTTTTGAATGTTAAACAAGTAGATATCGATGAAGTATTCGACTCACCGTATTTGAGGATCTTAGGTTTTGATGATGTAGGTCAAAAATATTTGAATGAATTGAAACAATCATGTGAAACGTCACTAATAACACGTGTCGGGAAAAAGGAATCGAAACTTTTGTCTCTTGAAGTAAAAGTTGATAGAATTAGAGCACTGGCTGATGGTCAAGAGCAGGATTTTGGTAAGATACCGATCATGGAAGGGGAAAATTAATGTTAAATTGGGATGTTCAAGATGTACGTAAGTACAAAGACAAACCCTTTGATTTTAATGAAGAATTAGATTTAAAGAAAGAATTGATGGAACGTTCAGAGGACATCATTGATGTTGGAATTGCCAAAGTTGATGGTCAATTATTCAATGATAATGGTCTAGTTATTTCAGACATCAAAGTAGAAACAATGGTTACAATGCCGTCTACTAGAAGTTTGGAACCAGTTGAATTACCACTTAAATTCAGAATTAACGAAGCATACAATATCGATGATATCGATACTGAGGAACTTGATGAGAATACTATTATTATTCCAATTGATGATGAACATCCAACGATTGATGTTTATGAATCTGTATTGGATAATATTTTGCTTAATATTCCTAGTAGAGTTCTTACTGAGGAAGAGGCTTCAGGTAAGAACATGCCTGCCGGTAAGAACTGGGAAGTAATTTCTGAAGAGGATTACAATAAGCAAAAAGAGGAAGATAAACAAGTTAATCCTGAATTTGCTAAATTAAAAAATTTATTTAAAGATAATAAGGAAAAGGAGTAGTTTTTATATACTCCTTTTTTGTTTTTTTGTTATGATTAATATGTTATGTAATAAAAGTTGGAGGTAAAAGTATGGCAAAACCACAAATTGGTGTTATTGGTATGGCTGTCATGGGTAAGAACTTAGCCCTAAATATTGAAAGTCGTGGTTACGATGTTGCAATTTATAACAGAACTGGCTCAAAGACAGAAGCTGTTGTTAAGGAACATCCTGAGAAAAAATTATATCCAAGTTATACAATTGAGGATTTCGTAGATTCACTTGAAAAGCCTCGTCGTATTCTTATGATGGTAAAGGCCGGAGCTGGTACAGATGCAGTTATCAACCAACTTATTCCTTTACTAGATAAGGGTGACGTTCTTATTGATGGTGGTAATACATTCTTTGAAGATACAATTGCAAGAAACAAGCGTCTTGATGAATCAGGTATTAACTTCATCGGAATGGGTGTATCTGGTGGTGAACTTGGCGCATTGCAAGGACCTTCATTGATGCCAGGTGGTCAAAAGGAAGCTTATGACTTAGTTGCTCCTATTTTGGAACAAATTTCTGCTAAAGCTGACGAAGACGGTGCTCCATGTGTATCATATATTGGACCTAATGGTGCTGGTCACTATGTAAAGATGGTTCATAATGGTATCGAATATGGTGATATGGAATTAATCTCTGAAAGTTTTAACTTGTTAAAGCACTTGTACAACAACGACTTGAACAAAGTTGCTGATGTATTCAAGGACTGGAACAAGGGTGAATTATCAAGTTACTTAATCGAAATTACTGCTTCGATCCTAACTAGAAAAGATGACGAAGGCAGTGATGACTTCATCGTTAATAAGATCATGGATAAGGCTGGTAACAAGGGTACTGGTAAGTGGAGTTCACAAAGTGCTCTAGAACTTGGTGTTCCACAATCACTAATTACTGAGGCTGTTTATTCACGTTACATCTCTGCATATAAAGACGAACGTGTTAAGGCAAGCAAGGTATTAGCTGGACCAACAAGCAAGCCTGATGTTAATGTTGATGAATTGGTTGAGAAGATTCGTAAGGCATTGTACTTCAGTAAGATCATGAGTTATGCTCAAGGCTTTGCTCAAATGAAGGCTGCTTCAGATCACTACGATTGGGACCTACAATATGGTGAAATCGCACAAATCTGGCGTGCTGGTTGTATCATTCGTGCACAATTCCTACAAAAGATCACTGATGCATATGACAAAGATGCTAAACTTGATAATCTATTATTGAACGACTACTTCAAGGATATCGTTGACAAGTATCAAGCTGCTGTTCGTGACGTTGTAAGCTATGCTGTTCAAGCAGGAATTCCTGTTTCAGGATTCATGTCAGCCGTAACATACTACGATCAATATCGTTCAGAAGTATTACCAGCTAACTTAGTACAAGCACAAAGAGACTACTTTGGTGCTCATACTTATGAGAGAACTGATAAGCCAGGAATTTTCCACTATACTTGGTATGAAGAACAATAATTAAATATATAGAATAAATAAAGTCGTACTATTGAAAATTATCAATAGTATGACTTTTTTATTTACTCAAAAATTAACATTGTACTAATAGAAAATTGATACATAGTAAGCAGTTTCAATTCATTATTGGACTACCATTAGTAATGGATTTAGTTCGTAAGATAATTCTTAATTAAAGTGATAAATGAACCGAAAAAAATGTAATTTTTACTTTAAAATAAAAAACTTGTCTTCTTTTAATTTTTGCTATATGTTAAAATCATTAGTGCATTGCCTTGAGAGGGCTCAATCCACTTAATGATTAAGTGATAATTAAAATAATTTAATATACAGGAGAATAGTATGGCTAAGATACTTGTTATTGAAGACGAAGAGAACATGGCCAAGTTTGTTCAATTGGAACTTCAACATGAGAATTACGAAGTTACTGTTGAAAAAGACGGCCGAACAGGTCTTGACGCTGCTTTAAGCGAAGAATGGGATTTGATTTTGCTAGATTTAATGCTTCCAGAATTGAACGGAATTGAAGTTTGTCGTCGTGTACGTCAAGAAAAGAACACACCAATTATTATGATGACTGCGCGTGATTCAATCATTGATCGTGTATCAGGTTTGGATCATGGTGCTGACGATTATATCGTTAAACCTTTTGCAATTGAGGAATTACTTGCAAGAATTCGTGCGTTGTTAAGACGTATTGATTTGGATATTGATGTAACTAGAAATAATGATCAAGTTCTCAAATATAAGAACTTGGTAATCGATAAGACTACTCAAACATTGAAGCGTAACGGTGAGGTTATTGATCTTACTAGACGTGAATATGATTTATTGAGTGCATTAATGGAGAACGTTGGCACTGTTCTTAGCCGTGATGATTTACTAGAGCGTGTATGGGTATCAGGCAGCAGCACAGAGACTAACGTTGTTGATGTTTATATCAAGTATCTTAGAAATAAGATCGATCGTGGTGGCGCACCAAGTTATATTTCAACTGTCCGTGGTAAAGGTTACGTGATGCGTCGATGAGAATTTCAATTCGATTTAAATGGACTACAATGATTTCAATCGTTATTTTGGCGGCTTATATTGTTGTTGCCATTTTAGCGATGCGTACAGTTGACAAGATCGCCACACCAGAAGTAATTCATAACTTTGAAATCAAATTAATAGTTGCAGGTATTGTTGTATTTGTCGTAGGGGTGGCTATTAGCTACCTTGCAGTTACACAAGTATTGAAGAATATTAAGGTTATAAATAATACAATTGATGATTTGAACAAGAAGCCTGATTCTGATTCGAGAATTAAGATTCGCAAAAGAAATGATGAGATTTACGATTTAACGGTCAACATCAATAAGATGTTGGATCGTATGCAGGCATATACTAATCAACAAAAAGAGTTTGTTGAAGATGTGTCACATGAATTAAGGACCCCAGTTGCTGTGCTTGAAGGACATTTGAGTATGTTGCAACGCTGGGGTAAAGATGATCCAGAGGTCTTAAATGATTCGATTAATTCTTCATTGCAAGAATTAAAACGTATGCAGTCATTGATTCAAGAAATGCTAGACCTTACGAGAGTCGAGCAGATCGACAGTGACTATTTGGATCAGACAACTGAGATCAAACCTTTATTTACGCAAGTTTATAATGATTTTAAAATGTTGCATTCAGATTTCGTTATCAATTTTGATGACGATATTCGTGATGGCAGCATGGTTAAAATTTATCGCAATCACTTGGAACAAGTTCTGGTGATTCTTCTTGATAATGCCTTCAAATATTCTGCTGATCGCAAAGAGATAAGTTTGTCAGCATCTACTAATTCAGAAGTCTTAGAGATTGCTGTGCAAGATTATGGTCTTGGAATCTCCAAAAATGACGTTAAACGCATTTTTAACAGATTCTACAGAGTTGACAAGGCACGCTCTAGAAAGCGTGGAGGGAACGGACTAGGCCTTTCTATCGCTAAAAGATTGATAGAAATCTATCATGGAACATTGGAAGTGGAAAGTGTCGTTGGTTCGGGAACTGTTTTCCGAATTGAATTGCCATTAGTTCAAGAACCCGATGAAGAAAATGATTCTGAAGAAAAAGCTAAATCACGTTCTAAGAAAAAACGAGTGGAAGCAAAATAGAGTATTAAAAAAGAATCCTGAAATTAAAATTTCAGGATTCTTTTTTGTTATTCTTTAGGTTTATGTTGTTGCTTACCTTTATTCAATTCGCGTAAACTCTTGTGGAACTCTGAAGGTGTTTCATTTCCACGAGCATTATCTGGATCATTTGTACCATTAGATGTTTCACCAGATTCAGAACTTGTAGCTGTTCCTTGTCCAAGAATCTCATTTAGCGATTCTTCGGTAACAACTACTTTGACTGGATGATTCTTCAATCGTTCATCTGCTTCACGTTTGATCTTAGGCATGATGATGTAATTAGTAATAACTTGTTGAATTACGATTACGACACCACCGACTAAGAAGTAAAGTGCAAGTGCAGCTGATGAAATCATTGAGATAAAGAATGTCATCATAGGACTCATCAATAACATTGTCTGCATTTGCTTTCTTTGTTCTTGAGGAACAATTTGTAGTGACATGTATCCTTGTACAACGTAGAACAATGTAGCAACAATTGTGATGACCATACTTGGTTTACCAAGTGGAAGTGACCAGAATGTAGCATTACCAATTGCTTTAGAATATTGCACGGCTTGATAAATACCAATCAAAACAGGCATTTGAAGAAGCAATGGTAAACATCCCAATCCACCAGTTAGACTCAAGTCGTTCTTCTTGTAAACTTCCATCATCAAAGAACTGATTTTTTGTTGTGTTGCAGGATCTGTTGCTTGCTTTTGCTTTTCTTGAATTAATTTCAATTGTGGTTGAACAGCACGCATTTTTTCTTGTTGTGCTGTTGACTTGTATTGTTGATTCAAGGAAAGTGGCAGTAAGACTAAACGGACGATAAAGGAAATAATAACAATTCCCCAAGCGTAAGCATTCGTTCCACCGATTGCTTTGGCTGTAGCTAGAATTAAATTCTGGAACGGAGTACCGATCCACTTGTAAATAATTCCGTAAGGTCCGCTTGTTGGAGCGTGGAGGTTAGTACCGGTACGTTGTGCACATCCGGTAAGAACCAAGGCCAGCACTGTCACAAGGGACAACACTGAAATATATTTGACCAATTTTTTATTCAATTATAAACAAACCACCCTTTTACTCATATAAAAGTAATATACGTTAACTTTATTGACGTTTCAACCGATGACAGTGAATTTCCTGTAAGATTTCAAGTCGTCAGAGAAAGTATAGTCTATATTGTCAACTCTACCAAAGGGTGCAGGGGAAGCTTTCATTTTACTTAAGAATATCAATAATTCACGTTCTTCAGCTTCTGCTTCAATAGTAACCGAACCGTCCATGTTATTTTGTACAGTTCCAACCACTCCCATTTCGAGTGCAACACGTAATACTGAATAACGGAATCCAACTCCTTGCACTAATCCACTAACATTAATGGAAAGATGCTTCATACTTATCACCTCAATCAACGAATATGTTACCATTATAACGTATAAGATAGAGTGCAACAAAATGGTTTTCTAAGTTAAGGAAAACCGTTTTTTGTAACTCATTACGAGGGGAATAAATTTATGAAATATATTGAATCTAAAAAGAATGAAGATATCAAACAAATTAACAAATTGTCTTCAACTAAGTATATTAAGAAGACTGGAACTTATTTGATCGAGGGTTTTCATTTAGTACGTGAGGCTGATGCTAACAATCAAGAGTTCGTTAAGGTGTTGGTAACAGATAAGAATGAAGAAGATCGTATTGCAAAAAAATATCGTGATATTACTGTTGGTATTTCTGACGATATTGCTGAATCATTGTCAGAGACAAAGACGCCTCAAGGAATATTCGCTGTAATCAAAGTTCAAAATACTGAACCACTTACAGAGATGAAGGGTCAATGGGTCATCTTAGATGATGTTCAAGATCCTGGTAATGTTGGTACGATCGTTCGTACAGCTGATGCTGCTGGATATGCTGGTGTGATAACAAGTTTGAACTCAGCTGACTTCTATCAACCTAAGGTTCAAAGATCAATGCAAGGTAGTCAATTCCATTTGCCAATTTATCGTATGGATATGCAAGAAGCATTGAAGATTGCTAAAAAGTCTGGCCTAAAAGTTTATGGTTCAGAAGTAAATGACAGAGCTTTACCATACAATAAACTTGAAAAGACTGATGATTTTGCATTGATCATGGGTAATGAAGCACATGGTTTGAACAAGAATGTTTTAATTCAAACGGATGAAAATATTTATATTCCTATCCTCGGTAAGGCTGAATCACTCAATGTTGCAGTTGCTGCTGGTGTTCTTATGTATGGATTAAAAACAATTTAAAACTTGCGAAACTTTTTAGATTTTGTATAATCGGTATATATGATATTTATAAAACGTTGAAGAAAAATAGTAACCGTGGAGTTTATTTCAGGAAAGACCAATTGCTGAGAAGGTCTAATGAATGAGACGGTGAATTCACTTTCGGAGTTTTAAAGCTTGGTTTACTATATAAAACCCTTGAGTGCATACTATTTGTATGAACTAGGGTGGTACCGCGAGTCCTCGTCCCTTATTTTGGGATAGGACTTTTTTTATGCACTGAATTAGGAGGAATAAACATGTCATTAAACGATAAGTTAAAAGACTTACGCGCTAACGGTATTGATGAAGCTAAACGTGCCGAGAGAATTCAAGAATTAAATGATTTAAGAGTTAATTTATTAGGTAAGAAGGGACCAATTACTAAAGCACTTCGTGGAATGAAGGATGTTCCTGCTGAAGAACGTCCAGAAATTGGTACTCTTGCTAATAATGTTAAACAGGATATTCAATCTGCTATCGAAGAAAAGATGGAAGAATTGAATCGTAAAATTGTTGCACAAAAACTTGAAGAAGAAACAATTGATGTCACTCTTCCTGCACAACCAAGTAAATATGGAACAAGACATATTTTGAATCAAACAATTGAAGATATTGAGGAATTCTTTATCGGATTAGGTTACCGTGTTGATGCTGGTAATGAAGTTGAAGAAGATCATTATAATTTCGAACGTTTAAACATCCCTCAGAATCACCCTGCGCGTGATATGCAGGATACTTTCTATTTGACTGATGAATTACTTATGCGTACACAGACTTCTGCTCAAGAAGGTCGTGATATGGAGTCTCATGATTTTTCAAAGGGTCCATTGAAAGTTATCTCACCAGGTGTTGTTTACCGTCGTGATGATGATGACGCTACTCATTCTCACCAATTCCACCAAATCGAAGGTTTAGTGGTTGATAAGAATGTCTCAATGGCTGATTTGAAGGGTACTTTGGAAGCATTATGCCGTCACGTCTTTGGTGCAGAACGTGAAATTCGTTTCCGTCCAAGTTACTTCCCATTTACTGAGCCAAGTGTTGAGGTTGATGTTTCTTGTTTCAACTGTGGTGGTAAAGGTTGCCGTATTTGTAAGTATACTGGCTGGATCGAAGTATTAGGAGCTGGATTAAGTCATCCTAATGTTCTGGAGATGTCTGGTATTGATTCAACTGTTTACAGTGGTTTCGCCTTTGGTCTTGGACCTGAGAGATTTGCTATGCTCAAGTATGGTGTTAATGATATTCGTGACTTCTATTTAAACGATGTCAGATTCCTAGAACAATTCAAAGGAGTAAATTAAAATAATGAAAATTTCCGTTAATTGGTTAAAAGAATATATTCCTGTTACTCACACGGTTGATGAAATGGCTAATAAAATTTCTCTAACAGGTATAGAATCAGCTCCTGTTCACAATGGTGAGGGACTTGATAAATTAGTTGTTGGTCATATTACAAGTATTAAGCCACATCCAGATTCAGACCATTTGAATATTACAACTGTTGATGTTGGTGAAGATGAAGACAAACAGATTGTTTGTGGTGCTCCTAATGTAGCTAACGACCAATATGTAATTGTTGCTTTACATGGTGCTCACTTACCAGAAGGCAAGCGTATTAAACGTGGCAAGATCCGTGGAGAAGAATCAGACGGTATGATCTGTGGTTTGGACGAAATCGGTGTTCCTGTTAAATATGTTCCAGAAGCATATCACAATGGAATCTATGTTTTCCCAGAAGCAGTTACACCTGGTACAGATGCATTGACAGCTCTAGGATTAGATGATGACATGGTCGACATGGACATCACACCTAATCGAGCTGATACATTAGGTATGCGTGGTGCTGCTTGGGAAATTGGTGCTACTTATGATGAAAAGCCATCATTTACTGATGCTAAGATCGATGAGTCAAAGGTCAAAGAAAATTCAGATTTGACTATTGAAGTAGAAAATAAGGAACTTGTGCCTGACTTTATGGTCCGTGTTCTTAAAAATGTTACCGTGGGTGAAAGTCCTCTTTGGATGCAACGCAGGTTGTGGAATCAAAATATTCAACCTGTAAATAATGTTATCGATGCCGCTAATTATACAATGATCGAATATGGACAACCTATTCAGGCTTACGACCTAGATAAGTTAGAGAATGATTCGATTACAGTTATGAATGCTCACTCTGGCGATAAGTTCACTGTTGATGATGGTACAAATAAAGTGCTTAATAACAATGATTTAATCGTTAAATCTGGTGATGAGATTCTGGGACTTGCCGGTGTTGCTGGTGGAATCAATGCACGTGTTACTGCTGAGACTAAGAATGTTGTTTTAGAGAGTGCAGTATTCGATGGTGCTGTTGTTCGTAAAGCTGCTCAGAGACATGATTTACGTGGGGATGCTTCAAATCGTTTTGAAAAAGGTGTCGACAATGGTGCAGTATCTGATGCATTATTACGTGCAACTCAATTAGTTGATGAAAATACTAATGCTGACGAAATTTCTCAAGAGATTGTTGGTTCATATACAGAGGCTAAACCAACGGTTATCCAAGGTAAAATTTCACATATCAACCATTTGATGGGATTAGAATTATCTTCTGATGAAATACTAAATATTCTTGATAGATTGGGCTTTGAAACAAAGCTTGATGGTGATGACCTGACTGTCACGGTTCCAACAAGACGTTGGGATATGAGTATTGAAGCGGATGTTGTCGAAGAAGTAATCCGTATTTATGGTTATGAGAACTTGAAGGGAACATTACCAGCTGGTATGGAAACAGCTGGGGGCTATTCTCCAAAACGTGAGTTCAGTAATAGATTACGTAACATTTTGCTTGGACAAGGTATGGACGAAGTTATCAACTTTGCCTTAATGAATAAGCAAGAAGCTGCTGACTTCAATGTTATTAACACAAACTATACAAAATTACTTCACCCAATGACTGAGGACCACGAAGTATTGAGAACAAGTTTGATTCCTGGGTTGATTAACAATGTTGCATACAATCAAGCTAGAAATAACAATGATATTAGTATATTTGAACAAGCTAGAATATTTGATCGTAAAGATGGCGTTGATCGTCCTAAAGAAGTTGAATATATTGCGGGTGCAGTAAGTGGAAATATTGCTATGGATTCTTGGAATACAACCGCAAAAGCAGTTGATTTCTACAATGTTAAGGCTATAGTAGAAGAGTTGTTGTCATTTGCCAATTTGGATGCAGACTTTGACTATGTGGCAACGGATAAAATTTCTAACTTGCATCCAGGACAAACTGCTGAAATAATAGCAGATGGACAAGCTGTTGGTTTTATTGGTAAACTACATCCAGACTACCAAAAAGAACATAGTATTAATGACACATTTGTTTTTGAATTAAATGTCGACACACTATTCGGTATGGAGAAGCGTAATGTTCAAGCACAAACTGCTCCTAAGTACCCAAGTGTCAGCCGTGATCTAGCAATTCTTGTTGGTAAGGATATTGAGAGTGGAACTCTTGTTAAAGATATCTTTGCTAATGGTGGCAAGTACTTGTCAGAAGTAAATATCTTCGATGTCTATCAAGGTAAGAATATCAAGTCTAATCACAAGTCTCTTGGCTATCACTTGGAATTCTTAAACCCAGAGGCAACATTGACTGATGATCAAGTTGAAAAGGCTTTCGACATAATTAAGGACAGTTTGGTTCAGAAATTTAATGTAGAAATTAGATAATTGCGTTCAAACTAATGGTATAATTCTAATTAAATTAACTCGGGAGGCTGTGTCTTGAGCCAAAAGGATGGAAATAAAGAAGCATTAAAGCAAGAGTCTGAAGAAAAAATTGCGACTCGTGCCGAAGAACGTTCAGTTGCAAACCATATTGCGTACTGGATCGTTGGAGTTATTGCGGTACTCGCTGTTGTAGTTGCTATTATCGGATTTAATTATGTTAATAGTTCACTACAGCCATATGATTCAAGTAGTAAAGAGGATGTCGTAGTAAAGATTCCTATAGGTTCTTCTAGCAAAGAAATTGCCAAAAAGTTAGAATCAGATAAAGTCATTAAGAGCGCAACGGTCTTTAACTTTTATATTAAGGCTCAGAACTATACTGATTTCCAAGCTGGTTACTATAGATTCAGTCAATCAATGTCACTAAGTCGAATTGTTAAACAGTTGCAAAAAGGTGGGAGTGCTCAGCCACCAACAGGAGCAGCCACTGATACAGTTCTGGTTCGTGAAGGTGTAACGATTGATCAAATTGGTGATCAGATTCAAAAGAGTACTAACTTTACGAAAAAAGACTTTTTGAAATTGATGAAGAACAAGACATATCTAAAACAACTTCAAAAGAAGTATCCTCAATTGTTGGATTCTTCTATGAAGGAAGATAACGTTAGATATCACCTTGAAGGTTACTTATTCCCTGCCACATATGGCGTTTATAAGGGATTAACCTTGAAAGAATTAGTTAACCAGATGGTTCAAAAAGAGGACGAAGAGTTGCAGTCTTACTATCCAACCATCAAGGAAAAAGGTTATACCGTCCAACAAGTGTTGACTCTATCTTCATTGGTTGAACGTGAAGGTGTTAAGGAAAAGGACCGTAAGAAGATTGCTGGTGTATTCCTTAATCGTGTAGATATCAGTATGCCTATTCAATCAGATATTTCAGTAATGTATGCTTTGAATACACATAAGACTCATTTGAGTTATAAGGATATCGCCGTTAAATCACCATATAACTTGTATAAGAATGCTGGTTACGGACCTGGACCATTTAACCAACCTAGTTTACAATCAATTGAGGCAGTACTTGATCCATCTGAAAGAGATCAAGATTACTTGTACTTTGTTGCTGACTTGAAGACTGGAAAAGTTTATTATTCACATACTCGTGAAGAGCATGACAAAATTAGTGCTTCTCTAGGACAATAGTTAAAATTTGTATATAATAGCAAATGTCATCTAATCGACTGGTTAGATGACATTTTGAAATTAAAATAATAAAGATATTAAAAAGTGAGGAAATGTAAGAATGGCAGATAAAAGTTACCCAATGACAGCAGAAGGTAAAAAGAAGCTTGAAGAAGAATTGGAAGATTTGAAGAAGGTTAAACGTCCAGAAGTAATCAACCGTATCAAGATTGCTAGAGGCTTCGGTGACCTATCGGAAAATTCTGAATATACATCTGCAAAGGATGAACAAAGTGTTGTAGAATCACGTATTTCTCAAGTTATTGATATGTTGCAATATGCTAACGTTGTTGATACTGATGATATTGCTCATGATGAAGTTTCAGTTGGTAAAAAAGTTACAGTTCAAGAAGACGGTGAAGAACCTGATGAATATACTATTGTTGGATCAGCAGAATCAGATCCTGACGCAGGTAAAATTTCAAATGATTCACCAATTGCCAAAGCATTAATGGGCAAACACGTTGGTGACGTTGTAACTGTTGAAACTCCTGTTGGTAGTTATGATATTACAATTAAAGCCGTAGAAGTTGCATAGTGTAATCGTTTTCTGATATGTTTATTTCAGACATTGGATGAGGTGAACAAAAATGAAAATCGAATTAACAGATGAAGCACAAAAATGGTTCAAAACAGAATTGGACTTAGTACCCGGCGATGGTGTACATTTTTATGGTAAGGTATACGGTAAAACAATGGTACATGATGGTTTCTCTATTGCAATGCGCAAGGAGAAACCTGTGAAGCCAGAGTCAAGCACGGTAATTGATGGAATTACTTACTATATTACTGATAGTGATACCTGGTTTTTTGCCCGTTATGATCTGTTGGTTGAATATGACCCAGAGCTAGACGGACCTAAGTATATTTTTAAATCTAACGAATAATGCTTTATAGTATTTTGAAGGGAAACCTATGAAAAGAGTACTGGATATAATAAAGAAAAGAACAGGTAGTCAAGCAAAGTCTACTATTCCATTTAGACTAAACCTGCTTTTTTTTATTGTCTTTGCCTTGTTCGCACTTTTAGTTGGACAGCTAGCATATTTACAAATTGTTTATGGTGGTAAGTTTGAAGCTGAAGTTGATAGAACAGATAAGACAGTAATGACAGGAAGCGTACCAAGAGGAATGATCTATGATTCTAAAGGGCGATTATTAGTAGGTAACTCGACAGAAAATGCAATTACTTACACTAAGAGTTCTGGCGTTAAGTCTAGTGATATTTATACGATTGTTAATAGACTGACGAAGTACGTTTCGATTGAAAAAGAAACTTTATCTGAGCGTGATAAGGCTGATTATATTTTAGCTGCTCCTGGTAAAGAAGCTAAAGTTTCAAAGCAGATGCCAAAATCTTGGCGTGTTGATTCTAATGGTGATGCGCTAAGTAACACACAAATTTACAATAATGAAATTAAGTACCTTAAAAAAGAAGGGATGCATCTTGATGATGCAGAACTTTCTAAAGCAACGTTGTTTAAGAAGATGAGCGCAGCTTATTCACTTTCGACTGTGTTCTTGAAGGATAAGGATTTAAGTTCCAGAGAAATTGCCGAGGTTAGTGAACATCTGACTGAACTACCAGGTGTAAGTATTGGTACTAACTGGAATCGTGAATATCCTCAAGGTAAGTCAATTGCCAGTATCATTGGTGGCGTATCGACCGAACAACAAGGTATTCCGGATGATGAATTGAATACAATGCTTGCCTATGGGTACTCACGTAATGACCGTGTTGGTACGAGTTACCTAGAGAAGAGCTATGAGTCGATTTTATCTGGTACAAAGAGTGAACGTGAAGTTCAAATAGGTTCAAATAATCAGATCAAGAAGAGTAAGTTAGTTTACAGTGGTCAAAAAGGTGGAAACCTTAACTTAACTATTGATTCTAAGTTCCAAAAGAAGGTTCAAAGCGCCTTATCAACAGAATTCTCCGCTGCACAAGCTGCAGGTATTACGCAGTATTCTGATGGTGCTTATGTAGTTGTCACAAATCCTAAGACCGGTGCTATTTTAGCGATGGCTGGTATTAGAAATGACCCTCAGACTGGTAAAACTTCTGAAGATGCTTTGGGTGTAATTAATAGAACCTTTGTTATGGGTTCTGCTGTTAAGGGTGCCACCGTTTTAGGTGCCTTAATGGACGGAGTAATTACACCAACTAATAGTGTACAGGCCGATAATCCTATTTATTTGCCTGGTAGTGCCGTTAAGAAGTCAGTTTACCCTGTTGGTACTTATACTAGTATGAATGCTGAAAAAGCTCTAGAAGTGTCTTCCAATGAGTATATGATGGCGTTAGCTATGAAAGAGGGTAACGCTAAGTATGTTCCTAAGGAATATATGTCTATGAATCCAGATATTTTCTCCAAGTTAAGAGGTTATTTCAACCAATTTGGTCTTGGAGTTAAGACTGGTGTTGATATTTCAGGTGAAACCGGTGGTATTGAAGGTTCTACTTTAAATAGTGAAGGTAAGCTGAAGACTGGTTCTGCACTGGATTTGTCATACGGAAACTACGATTCTTATACTTTGATTGAAATGGCGCAATATATTTCAACTATCGCCAACGGTGGATATAGATTGAAACCATATATTGTACAATCGATCCAAAAGACAAAGAATAATGGTGATAGAGGTGCTTTAGAGTCTGTTACAAGCCCAACTATTTTGAACAAAGTTGGATTCACACAAGCTGAATTGAACGTTGTAAGAAAAGGTATGTACAATGCGGTTCATGGGTCTGATTATTGGACAACTGCCACTAGATTGAAGGGCTTGACACCTGCAGTCGCAGCTAAAACTGGTACTGCTCAGTCATTCTATTACAATCCTAATGACCCTAATAATCCAGATCCACCAGAAACAATTACAACTAGTTTGGTATCATTTGGACCATATGATGACCCTAATATTTCAATGGCCATTGTATTCCCTAATTTAACTAGTGAAAGTGGTACATATCCACAATTAGTTGCAAAACAAATCTATACGGACTACTATAAAATGACTGGTCAAAGCTAATCTAAAATTAGTACTTTAAAAATATCAATAAAAATGGTATATTTGACTAGTTGAATTTTAGAGAACTATTTATGAAAGGATGTTCCAAACATGAGAGTAAATATAACAATGGAATGTACATCATGCCATGAACGTACATATCTAACAAACAAGAGCAAGCGTAATAACCCTGATCGTCTAGAACTTAAAAAATATTGCCCACGTGAGCGTGTTGTTACATTGCATCGCGAAACAAAATAAACAACAGGTTAAAATTCCTGTTGTTTTTTTTTACTAGGGAGGTAACTTTTGGATAAAGTCAGCTTCAGAAAAAAGCAGATCGATATTATGGATGAGTTCATGAAATCTGATCAAGCTCAACGAGAGATTAATGAGATATATCTTCAATTATTTGATGATCCTAGTTTTAAAGCTGCTCAAACAATTGGAATTACAATGAGTATTGAAAATGAAATTCCCACTTTTCCAATTATTAAGAAATGTTGGGACATGGGCAAGAAAGTCTATATTCCTAAGACTTTTGGCGATTATTCCATGACTTTCGTAGAATATACTGCAGACACTGAATTGAAGACAAGTTCTTTTGGTGTTAGAGAACCTAAGGATTATACAGATAATGCATTGAATCCACCGGATCTTATAATTACACCGGGATTAGCCTTTTCAGAGGATCAAAAGGCCAGACTTGGTTTTGGAGCGGGATATTATGATCGTTATTTATCTCAGTATCCGACTAAAACAATTGCTTTAGCCTTATCGCGTCAATATTATCTGAAGACCCAATGGCCAGTTTATGTTTTAGACAAGCCGATCGATCAGATTATTTCGGTTTCTAAGGATAAGTAACATGAGGAGTTATCAACAAGAAAAACCATATGTTACTTGGTTTCTGCTAATTTTGACACTTGGTGTTTTTGTGGCGGAAACAATTAGTGGTGGTTCTGAGAATGTTAATACACTGGTTTTATTTGGTGCTAAAACTAATAATTTAGTTCAAGAAGGACAATGGTGGCGATTAATTACGCCAATGTTCGTTCATATCGGTGTATTACACATTTTGATGAATGGCTTCACTATTTATTATGTTGGTCAAATATTGGAACCAATGGTGGGACACGTTAGATTTCTTGTTATTTACCTAATAAGTGGAGTAACTGGGAATTTGGCAAGTTTTGCCTTTGGATCTAATAATGCTATTTCCGCTGGTGCTAGTACATCATTATTTGGTATGTTTGCGGCATTTTTGGCATTAGCTGTTATTTACAAAGAAAATCGTTTTCTTGGCGAGCTTGGTAAGAGCTTCTTGGGTTTAATCGCCATTAACTTGTTGCTCGATTTAACCATGTCAGGAATCGATATTTGGGGTCATTTAGGTGGAGCAGTTGGCGGATTCCTTGTGGGATTAGCTGCTGGATTACCTGGAATAAAACGACCAAAATTAATTTTTCGTGTACTTGCTCTAGTAATCATTGCTGTTATTTCTTATTATATGTATATAAAGGGTATGATAGTCTATGGATGAAATGAGCTTTAGAACCCTCTATGACGTACAACAGCTCCTTAAAAGATATGGAACCTATGTTCACCTCGGTAAAAGGATGTGGGACATAGAGCTTATGTCTATTGAGGTTAAGCGCTTGTATGAAAATGGAATGGTAGAAAAAAAGACTTTTATTAATGCTCAATTGGTCTTAAAACGTGAGCACAGAATAGAAGAAAAAAAAGAAAAGGACAGATCAAAGTGACAGAAAAGAAATTAATCGGTGTTGACCTTGGTGGTACAACAATTAAATTTGCAATCCTAACTGCTGCAGGCGAAATTCAACAAAAGTGGAGTATTGAAACAAATATTCTTTCTGATGGTCAATTAATTATCCCTGACATTATCGATTCAATTAACCATCACATTAAAATGTACGGTATGGAAGCTGACCAATTCAGTGGTATTGGACTAGGTTCACCTGGTACTATTAATGCCAAAGAAGGTACTATCAAAGGTGCTTTCAACTTGAACTGGAAGAACGAAGTTTATCCTGTACGTGATATTGAAGCTGGTACAGGTATTCCTGTAGTTATTGAAAATGATGCTAACGTTGCTGCTCTTGGTGAAAGATGGCAAGGTGCTGGTAATAATGCTGACGACGTTGTGTTCGTTACATTAGGAACTGGTGTTGGTGGCGGTATCATCGCTGGTGGACAATTAATTCATGGCGCTAACGGGGCTGCCGGTGAAATCGGACATGTTACTGTTGATCCACACGGTTTCATGTGTACTTGTGGTAAGAGAGGTTGTCTAGAGACAATTGCTTCTGCTACTGGTATTGTTCACGTTGCTAGAGATCGTGCTTCTGAATACGCTGGTGATTCAGAGTTAAAAGCAATGCTTGATGATGGTCAAGATATTTCAGCTAAGGACGTATTTGATCTAGCTAAGAAAGACGACGACCTTGCATTGATGGTTGCCGATTATGTTTGTGATTCATTAGGATTTGCACTTGGAAACATTGCTAATTCATTGAATCCTAAGTATGTTGTTATTGGTGGTGGTGTTTCAGCCGCTGGTGATTTCTTACTTAAAAAGGTTGAAAAGGCTATGCGTGCTAATGAATTCGCTACTATCAAGGATTCAACAGAAGTTAAGCTTGCAAGTCTTGGAAACGGTGCCGGTGTTATCGGTGCAGCATCATTGATTAAAGTTGATTAGGGGTTTTTTTAATGCAAATTATTAATACTATTTTGTACATCGTTGTTATCGGATATCTTGTTTACTTAGCCGGTTCATGGTTGTACTACTTTGTTAAAGCAAAACAGCTCAAGGGCGGCATTAGTGGAGAAGAGTTTGAATCTACAATGAGAAAAGCTCAAATCGTTGATTTAAGAGAAAAGAATACTTTTGATGCTAAACACATTTTAGGTGCTCGTAATTTGCCTTATACTCAACTTAAATATAAGGAAGATGAACTTAGACCAGATCTACCAGTTTATCTTTATGAAGATCGTAAATCAGTTAGTATTCGTGCGGCAGTAAAGCTTTCAAAGAAGGGCTTTACTAATGTTAAATGGTTAGACGAACGTTTTTCAGATTGGGAAGGAAAAACAAAGAAAACTAACAAACTCTAAAATTGATGAATTTGAGAGTACAAAAAAGGAGACTTAGACATTCTGTCAAGTCTCCTTTTTAATTAGTAAAATTTAGCCTTGGTGTGCTTGTAAACTTTTACGGTTTGCACGGCGGCGGTTTTCTTCAATACGATCGTTTTCAGCATCCTCAGGTTCGATAACAGTCTTCTTAAATGCATGAAGTGCGCCGTATACTGCAGTAGCTGTAGTAATTGAACCGAATAGGAATCCTTTAACAAAACGTAAGTGTTTTTGTTTCTTTGCCATAATATTATGTACCTCCTAATCTTTAATTCTCATTATGGCTTATTTCGTTTAAAATATCTATAAAATACATTGTAGAGAGGCGATTTTTTGAAAAAAGTTGTTGCGGTGGTTGGTCCAACTGCTGTTGGTAAGAGTGCTTTAGGGTTAAAATTAGCACAAAAATTTAATGGTGAAATTATTTCTGGAGATTCAATGCAGATTTATCGTGGATTGGATATTGGTACCGCTAAAGATTCGCCCGAAGAATTAAGATTGGTGCCACATCATTTGGTAAATATAAGTGATGTAATGGATCGATATACTGTTAAAGACTTTCAAGTCAAAGCCACACAAGTCATAAATGAATTATCAAATGAAGGTAAGAATTCATTTGTTGTTGGTGGGACTGGCTTTTATTTGAATTCGTTAATAAAGAACTTAAATCTAGGTGGTAACGCTGAAGGCGATGATGAACTTAGAGAAAAGTTATTAAAAGTTGAAGCTGAGTCTGGAATAGATGGATTACTTGATATATTAAAAGATGAAGACCCATCAGCGATGAATATTATTGATACCTCAAACGCTAGAAGGGTGATCCGTGCTATTGAGATACATCGTGTTACAGGAAAATCGGCTACCGAACAAGATAATGGCAATAAGTGGGCTGAATTTTATTTGATAGGTTTAACCGATGATCGAACTAAGCTTTATGATCGAATTAACACTCGTGTCGATAAAATGGTCGATATGGGCTTGTTAGACGAAGTGAGACCGATTTATGATAATCGCGACCAAATACCGCAGGCAGACAATGGAATCGGCTACAAGGAGTTATTTCCGTATTTTGAGGGTACTGCCAGTTTGGAATCATGTCTTGATGAGATCAAGAAGAACTCCAGGCATTTCGCCAAACGTCAACTAACGTATTTTCGTAACCAGATGGATGTGGATTGGTATAATATTAGTGAAGAGCCGGACTATCAAGATAAAATTGAGAGACGGATCATGAAATTTTTAGGAGGGCATAATGGCTAAGTGGAATGATGATTTTCCAGTTGAATTGAAAGAAGCAGTTAAGCAGGTCGACAATCAAATAGCTGGCAAACTTGCTGAAATTGATGATCGTGTTCTGGATAATCAAGATAAAGTATTAAAAGCGTTTAGAAAAGAAAGCATCGATGAGAGTAGTTTGTTAGGAACCACTGGTTATGGGGATGACGACCGTGGTAGAGATCAACTAGAGGCAGTATATGCCGACGTATTTCACACTGAGGCCGCTTTAGTTCGTCCACAGTTTGTTTCTGGGACACATACTTTGGCAGTTGCATTATTTGGCATGTTAAGACCAGGAGATAATCTTCTGTACGTTACAGGAGAGCCATATGACACTATGCAAGAAGTTATTGGTACTGCAGGTAATAAACGTGGTTCATTGATAGATTATCAAATTGGTTTTGATTATGTTGAAATGGATGGAGACAGCGTTGATTTTGAAACAATGAAAAAGAAAATCATTGAACAAAATCCTAAGGTTGTAGCTATCCAACGTTCTCGTGGATATTCAACACGCAAGAGTTTGACCGTTGATGAAATTGCCAAGATTATTAAAGAAATCAAATCAGTTTCTAAAGATGCAATTATTTTTGTTGATAATTGCTATGGTGAGTTTTCTGAAACAAGTGAACCTACAGAAGTGGGTGCCGATATTATGGCAGGCTCATTAATTAAGAATGCTGGTGGTGGTCTCGCAAAAACTGGTGGATATATTGTTGGTAGAAAAGATTTGGTTGAATTAGCTAGTTACCGCTTAACGGCTCCTGGTATAGGTGCTGCTGAGGGAGCAACTGTTGGTAGGTTGTCAGAAATATTCCAAGGATTTTTCCTTGCCCCAAGAGTAACGGGTAACGCCATAAAAGGTGCTATCTTTGAAGCAGCATTGTTTGCTAAAATGGGATTAAATGTTTCACCAAAATGGAATGAAGATAGAACTGATTTGATTCAGACCATTAACTTTGACGATCCTGATAAGATGGTCAAATTTGCCAAACTTGTTCAGAAATTTTCACCAATCGATTCAAACGTTTCTCCAGAACCAAGTCCAATGTCTGGTTATGAAGACCAAGTTGTTATGGCTGCAGGTACATTTGTTTCTGGTGCTAGTGTTGAATTTTCAGCCGATGGGCCTATGCGTGCTCCATATATTATTTATATCCAAGGTGGATTGACATATGAGCATGTTAAGATAGCCATTTCCAACGCATGTAAAGAGTTGTTCTATTAATTTTATAAAAATCATTCTTGCTAATTAGAACATATGTTCGTATAATAGTTCTTGAGGTGAGTTTATGCAAAGTGTAATTCTCAAGAACTTTATTGGTGAGTTTAACAAACGATATGATAAAAACACATATAGAAGCCTGGTAGTAGTTAATAATAGTCTGCTGGATCAATCTTCAATCGTTATGCGTAGTTTTGACTTAACTTTGCAGACGACGATAGAGAAGCAAATATTTGGGATTTCACCCATGAATTCTAACTTACTAACAGACCTTGTTAAGGATGCGGAAGAATCTTTGCCAATTAATGATGTCGGAATTCAATATCGTAGTGTATAATATTTAGAGGCTGTTAATCAGTCTCTTTTTTGTTCTAAAAGTTGTTATTGCTATGGAAATAAAAAAAATCAAATTTTTCATTTTTTCCGTTGACAACGATATAGGATATTCCCTATAATAGTACGAGTGATGTCGCAGTGGCTCAGTTGGATAGAGCAACGGTCTTCTAAACCGTAGGTCGTGAGTTCGAATCTCACCTGCGACATTTTGTGCATATACCAAGGTGTATGCAAACATTTGAAAAGGGTCGATAGATGTTGGTAAAACAACGTTTGTCGACTTTTTTTGTATTCTATTTTGCACGAATGAGTTCAAAAGATGATAATGATGTCAGAGGAATTCAAATAATGGAATTTGATATAGATAAAACATATATGTTAAGCATGAATGAGGGTTCTAATCAAAAAACTGCTAATAATTTAATTGTTCTTCACGAGACTACTAATGTTGGTGCAAAGAACAACGCAATTTATTTTAAAAATAATGTGAATACGATTCAAACTTATGTTCAATACGTTGTTGGTGATGGTGGGAAAATTTACCAGGTAGGATCTGACGGTTATGTAGCGTGGGCTGCAGGGAGTTATGCAAATACTAATTCACCAGTTCAGATTGAACTTGCTAGAACTTATGACAAGGGAACTTTTGAAAAAGATTATTCGACATTTGTCAATCTAGCCCGTGCAAAGGCAAAACAGTTTGGCATTCCTGTCGAACTGGATACATCCAATCAACGCGGAATTAAAACACATCTTTGGATATCCAACAATATTTGGGGCAATCATGTGGATCCAGTGCAAAGTTATTTAAAACCAACTTGGGGAATTACTCAAGAACAATTAACAAATGATATTGCTAACGGTATTGGAGAAACAGTAGTAAATCCTACGCCTCAATTGCCCAATAGAAACGTTATAACTATTAAAGATGGTCCTGTATCCGGCATTGCCGGATGGACAGCAGATGGACAAATTGTTCCTGGTTCTAATTCTAAATTAGTTAATACCTCAAATTGGAAATCATCAGGAATAAAACAAATTAATGGATTGCCTATGTACAAAATTGCCACTAATGAATACGTACCAAAGAAATATACTGATCAAGCTAATATTGTCACGATTAATAGTATTGGTGGAATTAATTCAGTTAAGTCCAGTGGTGAAAAAAACGATGGCGATGAAATCAAATTCAAGGATTTATCGCTCTGGGAAACGACCGATAAGCTATATCATATTGCCGACCGGGATTACTTCAAAATTTCAGTTAATGAATACATTGATGCTTTTTATACTATCGGTGGAGGGAACAAGTAATCATACAAGTATCAAACTAATCATAGGAAGATAGCGTGATAAAACATGTTTAACTTCTGAATATAACCTAAAAAATCTGCGTATTTACATAGTAAATGCACAGATTTTTGTAATTAAATGAAAGAGGTTGTGTCACGCTTTGACGCTGCAATTTTAGTGAATTATGTAGTTACGGCACAACTCTCTTATAAGTGTTACTTATTTCCAAATAACAGTGTTTTGTTTTCGTTCTGTAATTCAGATAGTACTTCTTTTTCGTGAACTGATAATTCTTGATTCTTGCGGGGCGATAGTAATGATTTGATAACTTCGATTAAAGTCATAATCGTAACCTCCAATATTAACAGTCAAATTTATGTCAGTAGTTAGTATATGTTTAAACATATCTTAACTATTTGAAGTATAACAAATTTAATTATCTATACAAAAATAATGATTGCAGAAATGAAACGTGGAAATTTCGACAATTACTTAGATCAAAAAGGAATACTTTATTGATACTTCAATTTGAGATTTTATGCGGAAGAATGAGGCATATACAAAAATCAACTTAAAATACTAAAATCAAAAACTCAAATATGACAAATTTCATCACAAATATACATATAGTCAATTCTTGTTATGAAGAAAATATTAGTCTACAATGTTAGACAATATTAATGAATTGATATTATTTATAGGCAAAGGGGATGATTGTGAATGAAGAAAGTTATTGAAACTACTACAGGCACTTTTCAAGGCTTTGAACAAAACAGTCATGTTAATTTTCGTGGTGTCCCATTTGGGTATGCTAAACGATTTAAACGCGCAGAAAAGTATATCTCTAATGATTTAAAAAAAGTTAATTTTGCAATTCACACTGGAACTCAACCTATGCAAGAGAGTGCTCTAGAAAAGTCAGATATTTTTTATGGCGAAGATTGTCTTAATTTGGATATCTCAACTCCAAGTGTTGATGGAAAGTTTCCAATAGTTATTGAATTATTTGGTGGTGGTTTCATAAATGGTGGCAATGCCACAAAGAATATGCCATGGCTGGATAAGGAACCGATTGTTCACGTGATGCCTAATTATCGTATTGGATTATTTGGTTGGTCAGTAGTTGATGGTGGCGATACTAATGTTGGGTTATCTGATCAGCTATTGGCACTTCAATGGGTAATTGATAATGCTCAAAAAATTGGTGGCGATGTTGATAATATTAATCTGGTAGGTTTATCTGCCGGTGCAAAATCTATCTCTGCCATGATGGCTTCTAACTCTGAATTGCCGGATTATATAAAGAAAATTGTTTTATTTAGTGGATCCGTTCAGACAATTAGAGATTTAAGTACTGCTAAAAAAGTTACTAAAAGATTTTGTGATGTAAGTAGTATTTCTAATGATCAGGAGCTTTTTAATTTAACCGATGATGGACTGTTGACAGTTCAGGTTAATGCTACTAAGGGTCATATTCCAACTAACTGGTTTGGGCCTGTAATTGATAATGATTTAATTTCAGACAACTGGTCTAATACACTAGTCAATAGACTTAAAAGGACTGATTTTAAGTCGCTTATCAGCGCCGGTACCAACGAGCAGGTATTATTAAATAAATATGATTTGGCTACTTTAAAGACAAAAGTATGTGAAGACCTATTTGGATCTAACGCCAAGATATTATTGGAGCAGTTGCCGGATTCTGGGAATCAAAAGGCGGCTTTAGTGAGAATGATCGGCGAAGCAATGTATAGTTTGCCATCATTTAAGACTGAACGTCTTCTTTCAGATAATGAGGGGGATGTTTACGGAAATTATTTCTCAGTCTTTGATGGCAGACACGGTGGTAATATCGGATACTTATCTATTCAAAAGGATAAGCTGAATATTGAATACCGTAGGAACCGTCAATATTATGGTCAATTGATTATGGATTATATTTTGAATTCAAAACCATACAATGATGACATAAAGTTTGAATGGCCGCTCTTTGATAATAATCAGTTGGTTATGAAATTGGACTCAAATGATATAAGCAGTGTTTCATTGATCGATCATGAATGGGTTAAAAATCTTCCTTGGCAAACTTATAAGTTGTAAAAAAAGATTTTGTATATAATTACTTATACAAAGGCCTTTTGAAAACACATGAAAAAAATAATATTGCAATGTTCGTGTTTTCATTTTACAATAAACACGTTGTGCTTAAAGTTTAAGCATTATTTAGTAATGCTTAGGATTTTAGAGGTGGGGTACTTGAAAAGGGAGTATTCGTTTTTTATAACAGTTGCTTTTATAATCATTGATTTAATTGTATCTGTATTGACTCAACTTAATGTTGTTAGCACTTTTGTAGGAGTTGCAACTGGAATTGGGTTAATTGCTCTTTTAGTTTTAATAACTAGAATTTTTACTAAGCTAGATATGAAAAAAGGCAAAACTGCATTTTCGTTTCTAGCAGCAGTATTCGTTTTATTGATTTTTGGTCCACTCCTACTAGTATCTTCAGTAGGCATATAACATTTGAATATTATTTAGGATTGGGACAGTTGTGTAGTCTCAATCCTTTTTTAGTATAATTAGAGATAATCTTCTCTGTGAGGTTTTAAAAATGTCGAGCAAAGCTTGGAAAAGAACTATCTTAGGAACAACTTTTATTTTAATCAGCATTATTTATACGGTTATGCTCTCAGTATATGGGAAGGTAAGCTGGAATCTGATTTTTGATATCCAGCGTATTAATAGCTTGAACAATATAATTGTCTCGCCGACTAATTTTAATTTTTGGGGTCACAATGGCAGTCAGGTAAATCTATTCGTCCCGTGGGTAACATCAATTGTCTTTTGGCCGTTATTTCAAATTGAATCTCCATTGCTGGGATATTTATTGTCATTTGGGCTGATTACATTGATGACAATGCTCAGTGCGTATTATTTCATTTTTAAATTGTCCGATGATACACTGCAGTCTTTTATATTTGCAATGATTTATACACTCTCATTGACAAGGCTTAATATAGTATTAAGCGGGAAATTATCAGATTATTTGTTAATGATATTTATGCCATTAGTTTTTTATGGATTATTTAGAATGTTAGAAGGCTTTTTCTCAGATTGGCCACTTTATACTCTAGGAATAGTTTTGATTGCATTAACTAGTCCGTGGATGTCGATTGCTATTATGTTAGTCAGCCTAATTTTGATAATACTAGCGGCGGTTTATAGAGAAACTCATAGTTGGAAATATTGGAAGAACATGATTATCACAATGTTAGAATCAGTAGTCTTAACTATTATATCTACGTTGGGATATACGATACCGTTGATACAACGCAATGAGTTTTTCCAAGCTAGTTTTAAACCAATGATTCAATTGAGCAATTTCAATTTATCCAATTATTACGGTGGTACACAAAATCTTTATTTGATTTATGGAGCGGTAGCATTATTGCTAGCTGTGGTTGTTTTGTGGATTCCTAGAAGTTATCTGATTTATAAACTTACTGCATTTGGCATTATGGTTTCAGGAATTCTTTCGACTGATTTGGTTCCATGGAAACTATTCAAACATTTTGATTTTAGTAAAATAACCGTTTATTTTTGGTTGATTTTTAGTTTTCTGATTTGTTTATTGATCAGCTATTTGCTGACACAATTGACTGAAAACAAGTCGCCTCTACTAAAATTGATTGTATTATTATTGGCCACAATAATAAGTTGCGCAGTATTTTATGTTAATTTTCCAAAACAAGCTGGAAATATGTTGAATGATACCATTTCATCAAATGATTCAATGATCGTACATTATCCAAAGAAAAGTTTTGATCATCAAGATAACTTAAAAGACTTTTTGGTTGATGGAAAATTAGAACGAGTATCGTATACCACAACCTCTAATTTCTTCGAATTTAAGTATTATAATTCCAAATCTTCAACTATTGATGTGCCGGTTATCTATAGTCACGGCTTGAATGTTCAAATAAATAATGAAGATGTTAAATCAACGAATACTGATCGTGGTACGGTCAAGATAAAATCACAACCTGGAGCCAATATAGTCCAACTACGTTATCAATACAGTACTTTGGCGAAAGTTGCGATGGGATTAAGTCTGCTCGGTTGGCTGCTATTATTGTGGGTAATCATCAATAAAGGTAAGTGGTCTATAGGAAAACTTATTAATAATAGTTGAAAAAGATCTTAATATTTGCTATATTTTATTAGTTGCAATCACTATTGCATCTACAACCGCTCAAAATTAGGTTAAAGCTTCGGCACCTAACTGGCGAGTCTTAGAAAGGAGTGTACACACTATGTACGCAATTATTAAAACTGGTGGTAAGCAATATAAGGTTGAAGAAAATGACTCAATCTTTATTGAAAAACTTGATGTTAAAGAAGGGGACGCTGTTACATTTGACGATGTAATTCTTGTTTCTGACGGAGACAGTGTTAAAGTTGGAGACCCTGTAGTAAAGGGTGCTTCTGTTACAGGTAAAGTTGAAAAACAAGGTAAGGACAAGAAAGTTGTTACTTACAAATACAAACCTAAGAAGCATTCACATACTAAGACAGGTCACCGCCAACCATATACTAAGGTACTTATCGACAGTATCAAAGGTTAATTATGATTAGAGCAAGTTTTCACCAGAATGACAAACAACAGATTGATTCATTTCTGATTAAAGGACATGCTGACTCAGGACCTTATGGTCAAGATTTAGTTTGTGCAGCTGTTTCGGCAGTAACAATTGGAACAATCAACAATCTGGAGAAGCTTACTAAGGCCAGTCCTCAGGTTGTACTTGATGAGGTCAACGGCGGCCATTTGGGCTGTCGCTTTAATGAAGCTGTATCGCATGATACTGCTTTACTACTGGATAATTTATTTTATATCCTCAAGGATATCCAAGGTAGTTATCCAGAGAACATTACTGTTCAAACAAAAAATAAAATTATAGATCTTGCTTAAGGAGGTAAATCTCATGCTTAAAATGAATTTACAATTTTTCTCTCACCATAAGGGTGGTGGATCAACTTCTAACGGCCGTGATTCAGCTGGTCGTAGATTAGGTGCAAAGCGCGCTGATGGACAAGCCGTATCAACTGGCTCAATTATCTACAGACAACGTGGAACTAAGATTCATCCTGGTGAAGGCGTTGGCCGTGGTGGCGACGATACATTGTTCGCACTTAAAGATGGTGTTGTTAAGTTTGAAAGACTTGGCAGAGATAGAAAGAAAGTTTCAGTTTACTAATTCTTATATCTTACTTAAAAAGAGGACATTGTCCTCTTTTTTTTATATAATGAGCTAGAGATATTGTCATTAATAGTGAAATATTGGTAAGATAATAAATGAAGTATTTTTAACGTTTAATATCAAGGAGAATGAAAATGTCAATTTCAGTAAATGAATTTAAAAATGGTTTGACAATCGAAGTTAAAGACGGAATCTGGCGTGTTATTGAATTTCAACATGTTAAGCCTGGTAAGGGTAGTGCATTCGTACGTTCAAAGTTAAAGAATTTGAGAACTGGTGCTGTTCAAGAAATGACTTTTAGATCAACTGCTAAAGTTGAAAAAGCTAATATTGAGAACAAGAAGATGCAATATCTATACGCTGAAGGTACAAACTACGTGTTCATGGATACTACTACATATGAACAACTTTCACTTCCTCAAGAAGAAATCACTGAACAATTGAAGTTCTTGAAAGAAAACATGGAAGTTAACGTATTGATGTATGGCGGTGAAACACTTGGTGTTGATCTTCCTAATACTGTAGACCTGAAAGTTGCATCAACTGAAGCATCTATTAAAGGTGATACACAATCAGGTGGTTCAAAACCAGCTACTATGGAAACTGGCGTTGTTGTTCAAGTACCATTCTTCGTTAACGAAGGAGATATGCTAACAATCAACACTCAAGATGGTACATATATTTCACGTGCTAACTAATTTTTGATTATGGAGATAAGTTTATGGCTGAACAAAAGTATGTTTCTCTACAACAAGATAGTGGAAAAGTAAAAGGTAATGTTGAAATCTCACATCAAGTTATTGAGATCCTTCTAGGCATCGCTACTAATCAAGTAGAAGGTGTTTATGAAATGCGCGGTACCCTTTCCAACAGGATTGATTCACTTTTTGGTATAATCAATCATGGGAAAGGTGTCGACGTGGTTTTTGATGATGATAAGATTTCTGCAGATGTATTCGTCTATTTAGAATACGGCGTATCAATTCCTAAAGTATCATTAGAAATACAAAAATCAGCCATTGAACAACTTGAATTCATGACCGATTTGGCTTTGAAAGAAATTAACGTGCATGTTGTAGGTTTAATCGCTAAGAAGGAATCTGGCGAGTTAGAACGTGTAACAACGGATAAAAAGGAATAATACTAGTGAGTATAAATAGACATAATATTAGAGAACTTGCTGTTCAAACACTTTTTTCCATTGAGACTACCAAAGATGATCCAGACACAGCTATTGCGTCAGTAATGGAGCTTTCCGACTTAGAAGACCAAGATGTGCCTGATTATTTGAAGTTTTTAGTTTCGGGAACAAGTGAAAAGCAAGATGAATTAGATAAAGAAATATCTGAGCATTTGAAGAATAAATGGACTGTTGGGCGTCTTTCACGAATTGACCGTGTGATTTTACGAGTCAGTTTGTTTGAAATGCAAAATAGTCTTGAGGTTCCAAAAAAGGTTGCGATCGACGAAGCCATTGAACTTGCCGGTGATTACGGCGATAAAGATTCAAAGGCTTTCATAAATGGAATTTTATCTAACTTTGTTGAAGGGTAAAGGCTGGTCTTTTTGACCAGTCTTTTTATATGGTGAATTATAAATGAAATTATTAGACGGAAAAAGAGTAGCTAGTGCATTAGACGAATCAATGTCAAAGCGTGTTGCAGCATTAAAGGAACAGGATGTTACGCCAGGATTAGCTGTTATACTAGTAGGTAGTAACGGTGCAAGTTCTGTATACGTTAGAAATAAGAAACGCCGTGCGGAAAAATTAGGCTTTAATTTTCAACTGATTCATTATGAAGAAACCGTAACAGAAACAGAGATCCTAAATAAAATTGATGAATTAAATCATGATGAAACTATAGATGGATTTATAGTACAATTACCATTACCAGATCAAATCGATGAAGACAAAGTCATTCAAGCGATTGATCCTAAAAAAGATGTTGATGGATTCTCTCCAATCAACGTTGGTAATTTGTGGATCGGTGATTCAACAATCAAACCAGCAACCGCTGATGGTATCATCAAGATGCTTGATTATTATAATGTTCCATTGAAAGGTAAGAATGCTGTAGTTATTGGTCGTAGCAATATTGTAGGGAAACCAGTAGCAGCATTACTTTTGGAACGCAATGCCACTGTAACCATTTCTCATATATTTACCAAGAATTTACCTGAGATTGCTAGTAAAGCTGATGTCTTAGTTGTAGCAATCGGTGATCCCAAGTTCATCAAGGCCAATTACATCAAACAAGGTGCAGTGGTTGTTGATGTAGGTATGAATCATGATGAAAATGGTAAATTGTGTGGGGATGTTGATTTTGATGATGTAAAAGACAAAGTTAGCATGATCTCTCCTGTTCCCGGTGGTGTTGGTCCAATGACAATTACTTCGTTAATGGATATGACGATTGTTTTAGCCGAAGAAAGAGCAAAAAGAATAAATGGATCAAAAGGATAATTCTCAGTATTTAACAGTAACTGCTTTAACACAGTATTTGAAACGAAAATTTGACGTGGATCCTTATTTGGGACACGTTTATTTGATGGGTGAAATTTCCAATTTTCGCCCTCGACCTAATTCACATCAGTACTTTTCTTTAAAGGATAATAAAGCCAAAATTTCGGCAATTATGTTCAAGTCGGCTTTTAGTAAAGTGAAGTTTGTTCCTGAAGAGGGTATGAAGGTACTTGTACGGGGCAGAATATCGCTGTATGAGCCAAGTGGTACTTATCAAATATATGTTGAATCAATGGAACCGGATGGTTTAGGTGCATTGTATTTAGCGCTAGAACAATTGAAGAAGAAGCTTGCTCAGCAAGGCGTATTTGACCTGCCTAAGAAGGAAATACCTAAGTTTCCAAAAAGGATTGCGGTTGTAACTAGTCAATCGGGAGCCGTTATTCACGATATTATGACGACCGTTGCTAGAAGATACCCGATTGCTCAGTTGGTACTATTTCCAGCACAGGTTCAGGGCGACGAAGCAGCACCAACTATTGTTAAACAATTGAAGCGGATCAATGAAATGGGTAATTTTGATACAATTATCATTGGTCGTGGTGGTGGATCGATTGAGGACTTGTGGCCATTTAATGAAGAAATAGTAGCCCAAGCAATTGTTTCTAGTCAGATACCAATAATCTCATCAGTTGGTCATGAAACAGATACCACTATAGCGGATATGGTTGCGGATTTACGTGCAGCAACGCCAACAGCTGCGGCGGAGTTGGCAACTCCGGTATTGCGTGATGTATTGCTTCATTTGCAAGATTTGAATACCAGAATTTATAATGCAGAGAATAAGATTATTCAGAATTATCGTGATAAGGTCAACAATTATTCACAAAACGCGATGTTGCAACATCCTGAACGAATTTATCAGGTATATATGCAAAATGTTGATACGCTGACTAGTAAGTTGCATCAAACTTTGCAAAATACGATCTACAATAATAAGCAGTTGTTATATGATCAAGAAAATCGTTTGGTTAGAAGTTCACCACGCGAGAAATTGCATTATTACGACACAACGGTTAATAATCTGACTCAGGAAATGTTAACTTCTGTTAGACAAATAATAAATTATAAGAAAAACAAATTTGGAAGTACTGTCTCGGCATTAGATTCTCTGAGTCCACTAAAAACTTTGAGCCGAGGATACGCAATTCCAACTAATGAAAATCATAAAATATTGAAGAATACTAGTGATTATAAAATTAACGAAGAAGTCAGTTTGAAAGTCATTGATGGTACTGTTACCTTAGTGACTCAGGATATAAGCGAGGATAAATGATGGCTGAGAAGAAAAAAACTTTTGAAGAAAATTTGGCGGACTTGGAACAAATAGTAACCAATCTCGAAACTGGTGATGTTCCGTTGGAAGAAGCCATGGAAAAGTTTAAAAAGGGTGTTGCATTGAGTAAGAGTTTGGAAAAGACATTGAGTAATGCTGAAAATACTGTTACAAAAATAATGCAAACTGATGGCAGTGAAGAAAATTTGACGGATGATAAGACCGAAGGTAAGGAATAGTCATGGATATAAAAGACTTTACTGAATTTCATGAAGAATTATTACCCGAATTTAATAAATTTTTAAATGATAAAATAGCCTCAGAAATCAAGCAACCAACTTTGCGAGATGCGATGCTTTATTCAGTTAATGCTGGCGGTAAACGTGTCCGTCCTATGCTTATGCTGGCAGTAGTATACTCGTGTGGTGTTAAACGTGAAAATTTATCCGATTATTTTGACATTGCTGGAGCAATCGAATTAATTCATACATATTCGTTGATTCACGATGATCTTCCAGAGATGGATAATGATGATTATCGTCGTGGTAAATTGTCGAACCATAAGAAATTTGGAACTGGTCCAGCTGTCTTAGCTGGCGATGGTCTGTTGACACAAGCGTTTTATTGGATTGCAAAATCTAATCTTGATACTAGCAAGCGAATGGCTGCGGTTAGAATATTAGCTCATAATGCTGGTCCAATGGGAATGGTCGCGGGACAAATGACGGACATTACCAAAGAGGACAGGCAATTAACAGAAGCAGAGTTAACTGAATTGCACCGCCAAAAAACTGCGGATTTGATTGTTGTTTCTATTACAATTGGAGCTTTTTGCGCTGACCATGATTTATCTAAAAATTTGGTTGATTATGCGAATAAAGTCGGTTTGGCTTTTCAAGTTAAGGATGACCTTGACGATTATGGAACTGCTGAAGATGAGGACAAAAATACATTCCCAAATTTGATTGGTAAAGATGCAACTGAGGACAGACTTCGTAATTTGGTTAAAGATGCACTGAATGCGGTTTTAAAAGAACAAAAGTTTGATAAAAATTTGATGGTAAGTTTTTTGAATTATTTTAAATAATGATTTAAAGGCAAGGATTGGGTGAAAAGATTGGCAAAAAAAAGGGTAGATGTTTTATTAGTTGAACAAAACCTATTTGAATCACGTGAGCAGGCTAAACGTTCGATCATGGCGGGTGAAGTCTATAATCAAGATAATTTACGATACGATAAACCAGGCGAAAAGATTGATCCAGATACGATTCTTCACGTTGTTCAAGGTGCACATAGTAAGTATGTAAGTCGTGGTGGATACAAATTAGAGAAGGCAGTTGAATCATTTGATATTGATTTGAAAGATAAGATTTGTCTTGATATTGGTTCATCAACCGGCGGATTTACTGATGTTGCTTTGCAAAATGGTGCCAAGATGGTTTATGCGCTCGACGTTGGATATAATCAGCTTGCATGGAAGCTTCGTAGTGATGATCGTGTAGTTGTTATGGAACGAGTTAATTTCCGTTACAGCAAGCCTGAGGACTTTCACGAAGGTCTACCTGAATTTGCTATGACAGATGTTTCATTTATTTCACTGGAGTTGATATTGCCACCAATGTTTAATATTATCCTTCCCGGTTCTGAGGCTGCTTGTTTGATTAAACCGCAGTTTGAAGCTGGTCCCGAGAATGTTGGTAAGCATGGAATCGTTAGAGATCACAAAGTACACAAGATGGTTCTTGAAAAGATTTTAAATTTTGCCAAAGAAACAGGATTTATTGTTAGTGGATTGGATTTTTCACCGATTAAGGGTGGAGAAGGTAATATCGAATTCCTAATGCATATTCAAAAGCCCGAAAATGAACAGGCAGGCGAAATCCTCGACACTGTTTCAATTAGTGATACCATGGAAGCTGCTTATTCAAGTTTGAACAAATAGGTGAAAAAATAAATGCTGAAAGAATTAATAATTAATAATTTTGCTATTATTAGCGAGTTACAAATTGATTTTAAAAGTGGAATGACTGCATTAACTGGTGAGACTGGTGCGGGTAAATCGATTATCATCGATGCTTTAGGTCTCTTGGTTGGTAGTCGGTCATCTGTGGATTTTATTCGAACCGGCAAAGATAGCTTAAAGGTACAAGGATTATTTGAAGTCAATTCAGGTAGTCCTGTTTTTGCTATAATGGATAAATATGGAATCAATCATTCTGACAAGTCCATTATTGTCAAACGTGAAATTAATCGACGTGGCAGAAATGTCTGCCGATTAAATGATGAATTAGTAAATACCAATACTCTCAAGGAAATTGGGAAGTATTTAGTTGAGATACATGGACAAAATCAACAACAAGAACTACTCGATGAGGATAATCATATTGATATTTTGGATAGATATGCGGATGAAAAGTTAGAAAACCTGTTGGAACAATATCAAGTTATTTTCGCAGATTATCAGTCAAAAAAGGCTAGATTGCGTGCGATTCAAAAAGATTCGCAGAACCTAGCTCAAAGAATTGATATGCTGAAATTTCAAATAGAAGAAATTGACAGTGCCCAGATTAAAAAAGGTGAAGATGATACGCTTGAAGAAGAAAAAAATCATCTAGCCAATTTTGAAAAGATCAGTACTGCACTACAGGAAAGCTATCAGATTTTGTCTGAGAGTGGTATTGGGGTTGTTGATACACTTGGTAACGTTCGAGAACAACTAGATGACATTAGTGAGTATGATAAGGTTTACAAAGAATTATATGATTCTATAAGCGGAGCATACTATCAAGTTCAGGATGATATGTCGACTATTTCAGATCAGTTAGACGGATTAGACTTTGATGAGGAACGCTTGGATGAAATACAGAAGCGCTTGATAACACTGGATAATTTGAAGAAGAAGTATGGTCCTTCACTAGATGAGGTTATCAAATTTGGTATCGATGCTCATGATGAATTATCAAAGATTGATATAGACGATTCGACAGAAGAAAAGCTACAAGAAAATATTCAAAAAGATCTTAGTCAATTAATGGATCTTGGTAAACAGCTATCTGATGAGCGCCATCTAGTTGCTGCAACTTTGGAGAAATCCATTAATTATCAGTTAAAAGAATTGTATATGAAAAATGCCCGTTTTGATGTTGGCTTTAAAACTTTAAATGAAGATTCCATAACCGAAAAAGGTATTGATCAAATTAGATTTAACTTAAAAACCAATGTCGGGGAAGACTTCAAACCATTGGCAAAAGTTGCATCTGGTGGTGAGTTATCACGTGTTATCCTTGCCTTTGAGGCTATAATTGCTGAAAAGATGAATGTTGAAACAATAATCTTTGATGAGATAGACACAGGTGTTAGTGGACGTGTTGCTCAAGCGATTGGTGATAAAATATATAAAGTTGCTCAAGCAGTGCAGGTTTTATGTATTACTCATTTACCACAGGTTGCTGCAATGAGTGACCTTCAATTTCAAATCGAAAAAAAGACCATCAAGAACAAAACTCAAACTTCAGTTTCGTTACTTGATGATCATGAGAGAATCGATGCTATTTCATTGATGCTGGCAGGTACTAAGGTTACTGACTTGACCAAGGAACATGCTCAAGAATTGCTTGAGCTGGCACAAGGTGAGCAGAAGAGATTAGACTAGATTAATGGATTTGATTTGAGCTAATTCAATAATTTTGTAGAAAGAATTGCTGGATTTTAGGACATATTTATTCTTATTAATCCGTTTAATCAACTTGCCATCAAACTGTTCATCGTTTACCATAGTTACAATAATAAAGTATTGATTTTGGAAGCTTTGTTCAGCGAAGAAATCCAGTTGCTTATGAGGCATTTGTATTAGGTCGTTGCTATTAATGGTACCTAACTTGAAGTCAAAATTACGATCAATGAACGTTGCTGTATTATTGATAATTGTTTGAGCCAAGGTATTGTTTAGATGTGATTGTTTTACTTGCATTTTAGAAACCCCCGAACGCTTGTTTGTGTCTTTATTATACGAACCCTTGTTCGTTTAAGCAACTATATTTTAATTTTTCTTAACTATTTTTTTGGTGAACACGCGCAAAGCCTTGAAAACACAATGAATTTATTGCATTATAGATATCATAATAATTAGATAAGTAGGGATAGCTAAATGTCAGCAAGGGGAATGTTAATCGTATTATCAGGTCCATCTGGAGTAGGAAAAGGAACTGTTAGAAAAGCGATGTTAAAGAAATCATCAATTAGATTTGATTACTCAGTTTCAATGACTACTCGTAATATGAGACCTGGTGAAGTGGATGGGGTCGATTATTATTTCCGAACAAATGAGGAATTTGAAGAAGAAATTGCCAATGATGGTATGCTAGAGTATGCAAAGTATGTTGATCATTATTATGGAACTCCATTGAAGTATGTTAATGAGAAGTTAGATGCTGGGATCGATGTTTTACTAGAAATCGAAGTCAATGGTGCAATGCAAGTACGTGAAAAGATGCCGGATGGAGTATTTATTTTCTTAACTCCACCTGATCTTCCTAGTTTGCGTCGCCGTATTACACACCGTGGAACCGATGATATTAAGACAATCGACAAACGTATGGAACAAGCCAAGCGAGAAATCGAAATGATGTCAAATTATGACTATGCCGTAGTTAATGATAAAATACCTAATGCGGTCAAAAAAATTGAAGGTATAATTAGAAGTGAACACTTAAGAGTGCCACGAGTAATTGACAAATACAAAAAAATAATAGGAGAATGATAATATGATTATTTATCCATCAATCGATAAGTTATTAGACAGAGTGGACTCACGTTACTCACTAGCAGTTTTAGCAGCTAAGAGAGCACATGAATTAGAGAATGGTGACATTGAGTTGTTGAGCAAGTATGAATCACCAAGAACTATTGGTAAAGCATTTGAAGAAATTGCCGATGACAAAATTGAAATCGATCCTAAATCAATCCTTCTTGAAAAAGAAGCTGAAAAGATTGAAGAAGAGAAAAAAGAAGAAGACTAGATCAATATATCCTTCACTGATTGTCGCAAGATGATGGTGGAGGTTTTTTTATTATTAAAAGGTGGTGTGAGAAGTTATGACAGTTGCTGAAGTTGTCGTTGATGTACCAACAATGCAAACAAACCGTCCATTTGAGTATGCAATACCAGATACCTTGGAAGATGTTATCGTACCTGGCATGCGTGTCGAAGTTCCTTTTGGACGAGGAAAGCGAAAAATACAAGGCTTTGTTATGAAAGTAAAGGATACTAGCAGTTTTTCCGGGAAACTCAAACCCATTGATAGAGTTATTGATTTACGTCCGGTTTTAACTTCAGAAATGCTGGATCTGTCGTATTGGTTGGCGGATCAAACGTACTCATTCCAGATTTCATGTTTGCAAACCATGCTACCGAGTGTCATGAGGGCCAAATATAAGCAATTTGTTGAAGCAGCTCCTGATTATGAAAATGATCCAGAAGTCAAAGAATTATTGGGTGATGATATTACATTGGAAATCTCATCACAGTTATCTGATGAGATAGTTCAAAAGATAAATCGTTTAAGAAGACAGAATAAAATTGAAATTGAGTATGTAGTAGAAAATCAAGCTAAACAGTTAAAAAGGCAAGCAGTAACTACCAATTTGAATAATATTCAACTTCATGAGAAGAAAAATGAGTTACGTAGTAATGCAAAAGCACAAGTTAAGCTAATAAACTATTTAATTGATAACCTAGATAATTTACCGATTGAAATGAGTGAGCTGGAAGCTAATGAGGGTATCTCTCGTGCTGCAATTAAGATAGCTGAAAAAAATGGAATTTTGGAAACTATTGAAATCACCAAACGTAGAAAACCCGTTGGAATTACACCTGAAAAAACTACTAAGCTTGAATTAACTGATGAACAACAAAAAGCTGTCGATCGAATAAATGATTCAATTGACAAGTCACAACCAGATACATTCCTAATTGAAGGTGTTACCGGCAGTGGTAAGACTGAAGTTTATTTACAAGCAATTGAACAGGCGTTGAATCAAGGCAAATCAGCGTTGATGCTTGTTCCAGAGATCTCATTAACCCCTCAGATGGTCAATCGTGTTACTGGTAGATTCGGTAATAAAGTGGCTGTTTTGCATAGTGGATTGTCCAGCGGCGAACGGTATGATGAGTGGACCAGAATTGAAAATGGTAGCGTTCAAGTTGTTGTTGGTGCCAGAAGTGCTGTCTTTGCACCATTGAAGAATATTGGATTGATCATTATCGATGAAGAGCATGAAGCAAGTTATAAACAAGACGATAATCCACGCTATCATGCTCGTGATGTAGCTCTCTGGAGGGCAAAATATCACAAGTGTCCAGTTGTACTAGGTAGTGCGACTCCAAGTCTAGAATCTCGTGCACGTGCACAAAAAGGCGTTTATCATTTAATCTATATGAAAAAGCGTGTTAATGAACATCCACTACCACATGTGCAGATTATTGATATGAGGGATGCTGAAAATTCAGCTGTTAAAGGAGATATTTCTCCATTACTGCAAGATAATTTATATCGTGCAGTGAAACGGGGCGAACAGGCAATTGTATTACTCAATCGTCGTGGGTACTCCTCATTTATGATGTGTCGTGAATGTGGATTCACTCTGAAGTGCCCCAACTGTGATGTTTCTCTTACATATCACAAGGACCTTTCTAAAATGAAGTGTCATTATTGTGGACATGAAGAGCCAGTACCAACGGTTTGTCCCAATTGTAAAAGTAAAAAAATTGGCTTTTATGGTACAGGTACACAAAATATTGAACATCAATTAAATGAAATCCTGCCACAAGCTAGAGTTTTGAGAATGGATGTTGATACCACGAGACGTAAAGGTGGACATGCCAAAATAATTAAGGCATTTGGGCAACACAAGGCCGATATATTGCTGGGAACGCAGATGATTGCTAAGGGATTAGACTTTCCAGATGTTACACTTGTTGGTGTCATCAATGCTGATACTACTTTGAGTATTGCCGATTATCGTGCAAGTGAACGTACATTTCAGTTGTTAACTCAAGTTAGTGGACGTGCCGGACGTGCCGATAAAGAGGGACATGTGATCATTCAGACATATAATCCTGATCATTATGCGATTAAGGATGCTGCGAAACAGGATTATGAAACTTTTTATAATCAGGAAATGTATCTTCGCCATCAATCTAATTACACGCCATATTATTTTACGACTTTAATAAGTGTTGCTCATAAAGACGAGGGTCAGGCTTTGAAGCAAGGATACTGGCTTAAGCGTCAATTACAAGCGGCATTATCTGATCACGCAATCTTGTTAGGACCAAGTCCAACAATGATTTCTCGTAAACAAAACAAATATTATTATCAAGTTATTGTAAAATATAAACATGAGCCGCAACTTCATCAAAAATTATTGGATATTTTGAATGATACTCAAGCGGATACAAAAAAGGGATTTACTATTGCGATTGATAATGAACCGCAACATATTGATTAAGTGAGGGAAAGCATATATGACGAATGTTATATTTTTAGGAACACCTGATTTTGCTGCAACAGTTCTAAAGGGGCTAATCAAAGAACAATACAATGTAGTAGCTGTTGTTACACAACCTGATAAGCCAGTTGGAAGAAAGCAAAAGTTGCAAAAAAGCCCAGTCAAATTAATTGCCGAAGATGAAAACATCAAATTGTATCAGCCAGCCAAACTTTCTGGGAGTCCAGAAGTGGCAGAATTAAAAGATATTCAGGCTGATTTGATCATCACCGCAGCGTACGGACAATTTTTACCAACATCATTTCTTGAATCAGCCAAGGTCGCAGCAATTAATGTTCATGGTTCATTGTTGCCTAAGTATCGTGGCGGGGCACCAATCCAATATTCTCTATTGAATGGAGACAAGGAAACTGGTGTAACAATTATGTACATGGTGAAGGCAATGGATGCTGGAGATATTATTAGCCAAGAAAAATTGCCAATTGAAGATAGCGATGATAATGGTTCGTTATTTGAGAAGCTCTCCGTTGTTGGCCGTGAATTATTGCTGGATACAATTCCAAAGATCTTGAGTGGTGATATTCACCCCATCAAGCAGGATGAAGATAAGGTAGTATTTTCACCAACTATTTCAAAGGAACAAGAAGAATTGAACTTTAACGAACCTGCACAACAAATCTTTAATCAGATACGTGCTTTAAGTCCTGACCCTGGTGCCTGGTCAATGTTTAATGGTCAAAGGACTAAGTTCTACAAGAGTGAAGTTGTTGATATAGTGACTGATCAGGATGCAGGAACTGTATTTGAGACTGGAAAGAAAAAACTTGTGATTGTAGCTGGTGACGGCAAAGGATTATCAATCAAGAATATTCAGCCTGCTGGTAAAAAGATTATGGATATCGCAAGTTATATGAATGGTTTAGGTAAGAACCTAGAAAAAGGACAGAAAGTGGTCAACATAAATGAATAATAATTTACGTGCATTAGCCGTAGAAGCATTAACTAGAGTTCTAAAAAATAAGGCATATTCAAATATTGAAATAAATAATATTTTGAAGAAAGCAGATTTGTCAGACGCTGATTCTCGATTAATGACAAATATTGTCTATGGTGTTCTTCAGCATAAGTTGACATTGGAATATCAATTACAGCCTTATATTACTGGTAAGAACTTGGATTATTGGGTTAAATCGTTACTTATGTCAGCCATTTACCAGATGCAATATCTGGATAAAATTCCTGATCACGCGGTATTGAATGAGTCAGTAGAAATTGCCAAGTTCAATGGTAATCAAGGGTTGGGTAACTTGGTTACTGCAGTATTGAGAAATTATCAACGTCATGGAGTTCGTCCAATGCCAAAGGGTGATTCAGTTAAGGCGTTGAGTATTAAGTTCAGTACTCCTGAATGGTTAGTTGATATGTTGATCAAGCAACAAGGTCTAAAGAAAGCAAAAACTGTTCTTGAAACAATTAATCAACCATCACATATTTCAATTCGTGTAAATACTAATAAAATCACACCTGATGAATTAACTGATAAACTGTCAGAACAAGGTTTTGAAATGAAGCCAAGCTTGATATCACCAGTGGGATTAACTTGTCATAGTGGTAATTTAGTTGACACAGAAGAATTCCGTGAGGGATTGTTCACTATTCAAGATGAAAGTTCAATGCTAGTTGCTCCCGCTTTGGATATTCAACCAGATAGTACAGTTCTTGATACTTGTGCAGCCCCAGGTGGTAAGACGACTCACATTGCAAGTTATTTAACTACTGGTTCTGTTATGGCACTTGATATTCACAAGCCAAAAACAAAATTAATCCGTGAAAACGGGCAAAGATTAGGCTACGGCGATATAATACAAACAAGAGCTCTCGATGCACGTAAAGCTAAAGATGAGTTCGATTCAGAATTTGATCGTATTTTAGTAGATGCACCTTGTTCTGGGTTAGGTCTAATTCGTCGTAAACCAGAATTGAAGTACTTCAGAGAACCAGAGGATCTATTGAATCTTCAAAGAATTCAGCTTCAGATTTTGGATAGTATCACTGGGCTATTAAAAGTTGGCGGACAACTGGTATTTAGTACATGTACATTTGATGCTGAAGAGAACGAAGATGTTGTAATGAAGTTCTTGGATGCACACGAGAATTATGAATTAGTTCCTGTTAAACATGAAGAATCTCTAGATAAAAATGTAAATGACGGTGTCTTAAAGTTGTTGCCTAGCGACTACTTTACTGACGGATTCTTTGTAGCCGCATTTAAACGAAAAAACTAATGAGGTAAGGTTTAGAAATATGGACTATGCGTTATTAACTGATGTAGGAAAATTGCGAGAGAACAACCAAGACTATGTAAATGTCTTTAAAAACAAAAAGGGAATCGTCTTCGGTATTGTTGCCGATGGGATGGGTGGCCACCGTGGTGGTGATGTTGCCTCTGATATGGCGGTCTCTCATCTTGGACATAACTTTGAAGAATCAGAAATTACTGATCTGGAAGATCTGCGTGAATGGATCATTAAGGAAATCAGTAAAGAAAATGACCGTATCGTTTCAGTCTCAAACCAATTTGACGATTTGAATGGTATGGGAACCACTATGGTTGGAGTTTTCTTCGTTGAAAATAAGATGATGGTCGTTAACGTTGGTGACTCACGTTGTTATGTCTTTCATGATGATGAGCTTGATCAACTTAGCGTGGATCATTCACTTGTTCATGAATTATTGGAAACTGGTCAAATTAGTCCTGAAGAAGCTGAAAATCATCCACAGAAGAATATCATTACACAAACCTTGGGTGTATCTCAGACGGTACAACCACGAGTTAAGAATTTTGATGTAATTGACGATTCTATTATTTTGTTGTGTACAGATGGATTAACTAATATGGTTTCAGATGATGAAATCAAAGAAGTTCTCTCTCAAAAAATTGGATTAGAGTCCAAATGCCATATTTTGATTGATAAAGCCAATGAAGCTGGTGGTCGTGATAATATCACAGCTCTACTTTTTGCCTCTAAGAATGGAGGTCAAGAGTAGATGGACAAAGGTTACCTAGTTGGTGGTCGATATGAGATTCTAGGTACTCTTGGTGAAGGTGGAATGGCTAATGTTTACTTAGCTAATGACACGAAACTGAATCGTAAAGTTGCAGTAAAAGCTTTAAGATATGATCTTCAAGATGATGAATCTGTCAGAAGGAGATTTGGACGTGAAGCCAAGGCTACTAGCGGTCTCTCTAATCCGAATATTGTTAACGTTTTGGACGTTGGCACTGATAACGGGATTCAATATATCGTAATCGAATATGTTGATGGCCCTAACTTGAAAAAATATATTAAGACACATTTTCCAATTGCATATCATGAAGTTGTAGATATTATGGAACAGATTTGTCTGGCTGTTGCTGATGCCCATGATCACGGAATTATTCATCGTGATTTGAAACCAGAGAATATTTTGGTGGACACGGCAAAAAGTCCGATACAAGTAAAAGTTTCGGACTTTGGAATTGCTTTGGCGCTAAGTGATAGATCAATAACGAGAACTAACTCGCTGCTTGGTTCAGTTCACTATATGTCTCCAGAACAAATCAGAGGTAAGTCTGCTACAGTTCTATCCGATATTTATGCGTTGGGAATTATTTTATTCGAACTGTTGACTCAACATGTACCCTTCACTGGAGATACGGCTGTGTCAGTTGCTCTTAAGCATTCTAAGGAAGATATACCGGACCTTAGAGCAATTGATCCTAATATTCCTCAACCGCTTGAGAATGCAGTTTTGAAGGCTACAGCTAAGGATCCAGATCAGAGATATCAATCAGTTCGTGAGATGTGTGAAGATTTAGATACATGTTTATTACCAGAACGTGCTAATGAGCCGAAGTTTGTTCCTATCCCATTAGATGATTTGGGTGAAACAAAGGTAATTGGTGAAGCACCACTTGCTGGTAATGAAGATAAAGAAAAAGAAGTACCAAAGAAAAAGAAGAAAAGTAATAAGAAACGAAATATTATTTTATTAACGTTAATTCCAATTGCATTGATTCTGTTGTTGGTTTTCATGGTTGTTAAGAGTAACGAAGAGACAACAGTTCCAGATCTTCGCAATTTAACGGTCAAACAAGCAGATGTGATGTTAAAGGGTTCCAATTTGAACGTTGGAAATATCTCTAAAGAAAATAACGATGACGTTGAAGCAGGTCATGTTATTAAGTCGATTCCTGCTAAAAGTTTGAAGCTTAAAAATGGTGCCAAAGTTAATCTAGTCGTTAGTTTAGGAGCGACTTACTATAAGATGCCAAAGCTTATCGGTAAAGATTACGATGATGTATCAGATAATCTTAAGAAACGTGGATTTACCGTAAAAGTTAAGTATAAATCCAGCAGCGAATACGAAGCAGGCGTTATTATGAATCAGAGCATTAAAGCTGGTAAAAAAGTTGTAACCAAGAATAAGTCACTCACTTTGACATTGGCCAAGACGCCAACAATCAAACATAAAGTAACTAAGGTAAGGGATTTATCTGGGTATAACTTGAAGAGTATTCAAGATTATGCCAGTGAAATTGGTGCAACATTAAATGTTTCATATGATTATTCTGATACCATTGAAGATGGAGTTATGATCAGTCAGAGTCCTGAGCCAGGAAGTGTTATAAGTCAAGGTGATACACTTTCAGTTGTCATTTCTAAAGGTAAAAACCCTGATACAAGTGATGATGATAAGAATCAAAGTGACAATGACAGCAATAATGATTCGTCAGCTACAACTAATCCTGTCACTAAGGATGTAACCATTCCATATGATTCTAGTGATAGTAGCAACACGATTACGATTTATCTTGGTGATGCAACACACAATATCAATACTGTTTACAAAACAATGAGCATTTCACAAGACACAACACAAACTTTAGTATTTAATTTAAAGAGTGGACAAACTGGTAGTTATAACATTGAACGTGATGGAAAAACCGTATTGTCCGGCTCGGTAAGTGGGTAAAATGGAGAAAAAAGGTAGAATTATAAAATCAATTAGTGGATTTTATGACGTATTGGATGATGAAAGTCATGAATTGGTGCGTACTAGAGCACGTGGAAACTTTAGAAAACGTGGTATTAAGCCAATTGTTGGAGATTTTGTTGAATACGATGCAACTGGTGACTTGGGTTATTTGTTAGAAATACTTCCTAGGGAAAATAGTCTAGTTCGCCCACCAATAGCTAATATTGATCAGGCGATTGTTGTGACTTCATCAGTTGAACCTAATTTTTCTAGTAATTTGTTAGATAAGATCTTGGTTAATATTGAACATAATGATATTCAGCCTTTGATTTATCTAACAAAGACGGATTTGCTTGATGAGAATAAGTATCAAGAATTAAAAAAGATAATGGCCGGATATCATCAAGCTGGTTACATTGTTTTTGATGATGAGGATAGTTATGGTCAAGAACAAATTGATCGTTTGGAATCAACTTTTGCCAACAAAGTGACTGTTTTCACAGGACAATCAGGTGCCGGCAAATCAACTTTACTTAATCACATCAATCCGGAATTGGGGCTTGCTACAGCTGCAATTTCTCAAACGTTGAATCGTGGTAAGCACACTACTCGCCAAGTTTCATTATTTGAAATCGCTGACGGACTAGTTGCTGACACGCCAGGTTTTTCTTCACTAGAATTGATTAATATTGATAAGGAAGAATTACCAACTTTGTTTCCGGAATTTGTTGAGTACAGTTCAGAATGTCAGTTCAGGGGTTGTAATCATGTGAATGAACCGGGATGCAAGGTCAAAGAGATGCTTGCTGAAGGCAAGATCATGCAAAGCAGATACGATAACTATCTTTATTTCTTAAATGAAATTAATTCATATAAAAAAAGATATTAGGAGAGTGGTTATATGACAACAAAGAAAATCGCACCATCAATTTTATCAGCCGATATTATGAATTTGGAACGTGATGTAAAAATCGCCGAAGAGGGTGGAGCTGACCTATTCCACATCGATATTATGGATGGTCACTTTGTGCCTAACATGTCTTTCAGTCCTAGCGTCGTTGCAGGGATGAGACGTGTTACTGACAAACCTTTGGATATTCACTTGATGATGGATAATCCAGATGACTATATCAAACCATTTGTTGATGCTGGGGCCGATACGATCCTTGTTCATGCTGAAAGCACACAACATATTTATCGTTCCATTGATTTGGTTAAGAGCCTTGGTGCTAAAGCTGGGGTCGTTGTTAACCCTGGAACACCACTCGAAGAGGTCAAAGAATTGTTCCCAGTTATAGATCAAATTTTGGTTATGACTGTTAATCCAGGCTTCGGTGGTCAGAAGTTTATTCCAGGTATGACTAAGAAGATTCAAAGATTGGATCAACTCCGTCAAACATCAGCTGATGATGATTTTCAAATTGAAGTAGATGGCGGAATCAATGATGAAACTATCGTTCAATGTGCTAAAGCTGGTGCCGATATCTTTGTTGCCGGATCATATCTATATAATGGTCAAGATGGATTCAAGGAACGTGTCGATACACTTAAAAAGCTAGTGGAAGACTAATAATGAAACGAGTAAATATTTTATTAGGCGGACCCAAGAGTGAATATCCTGATGAGCTTTCGAAAAGTATTAAGGGAATTCCGGGACCTTGGATCGGTGCCGACCGTGGTAGTCTGTATTTGATTTCCCACGGTATATTGCCAGAAATTGCAATTGGTGACTTTGATTCAATTAATAAAAAAGAGCAGAAACTTCTTCGTGACAATGTTCATGATTTCCAAAAATTTCCACCAGAAAAAGATGATACTGATTCTGAACTTTGTATTTTGGCAGCAAAAGAAAAATTTAATGCGGCTGAATATTATATTTATGGTGGAACAGGTGGTAGGATAGATCATTTCTTAGTCAATCTGTTCTTGCCCTACGATCAAAGATTTTTGAGTTTTTATGATAAGTTGTATTTTAAATCGGCAACTAATACGATCAGATTCTTTCGACCAGGAAGATATACAATTTATCATAAAGAGGGAATGAAGTACGTAGGGTTCGTAAACTTGGGTCCTGTGACACATTTGAACATTTTAGATGCAAAGTATAAGCTTGACGATTTCACCGCTATGAAGCCGGTTAGTTGGGCAAGTAACGAATTCGTTAAAGACACTATTAATTTCGGATTTGAAAGTGGAATTATCGCTGTTATTCAATCAAGAGATAAAAAGTAAGACACAAAAAGAGGAAATTCCTAAAATGGAATTTCCTCTTTTAATTTAGCAACAAAAAAAACTAGCAAAATAAATTTGCTAGTCTTTTTTAGTTAATTATATGATAATTATACTCTAGTAACTTTTCCTGACTTCAAAGCTCTAGCTGAAACCCAAACGCGTTTAGGCTTACCGTCAACCATAATACGAACTTTTTGCAAGTTTGGCTTCCAAGAACGTTTTGATTGATTAAGAGCGTGAGAACGTTTGTTACCAAACACTGTCTTACGGCCTGTAATAATATCTTTTGCCATGGGACCGACCTCCTTTGGCTACATGTTTTCTTTAAAATATCACCTGACTAATTTACCATAAACTAAAAATAAAAACAATAGTTGAATAATAATGTGTCATAAATCTTTAATTCAAAATCTTGCTATGATAGAATTTTAATGTTTATGATAGTTAGATCCAAGATAGGAGGATCCCAAATGGCAGTTACAATAAAAACAAAACATGGTGAAATTAATGTATCAACCAATACCGTTTCAACGATCGTTGGCGGAGCTGCATTGGATATCTACGGAATAGTAGGTATGGCAAGCAAGAACCAATTACGCGACGGGATGAACACAATTTTGAATCGTGAAGATTTCTCACGCGGAGTAGTTATTCATCAAGAGGATGAAAAGATTGCCGTTGATGTCTATATAATTGTGGGATACGGAATTAAAATATCCGAAGTTGCTAAGAATTTAAAAGAAAAAGTAAAATATAACCTAGAAACAATGCTTGGAACACCAGCTGGCACTGTTAATGTATATGTTCAAGGAATAAAAGTTCTAGATGACATTAAATAGGTATTACGCTAGTTGGAGGGGAAACTTTTGAGCAAAGAACTTATCACAAAAACTGAATTTTCCGATATGATTCGTGTGGCTTCACACCGTCTTGAGAAAAATGCAAAATTTGTTAATTCACTAAATGTCTTTCCAGTACCTGATGGAGACACAGGAACAAACATGAGCTTGACTGTACAAAGCGGTTTTAAGGCCGTAAATGAATCAGAAAGTAGCCACGTAGGAACATTAGGTAAAGCTCTCGCTAAGGGCCTGTTAATGGGGGCTCGTGGTAACTCAGGTGTTATTACATCTCAATTATTTAGAGGCTTTTCAAAGAGTATCGAAAGTAAGGAAACTTTGACTTCCGATGATTTGGCTAAAGCTTTTGACGATGGTGTAAAAACTGCCTATAAAGCGGTTATGAAACCAGTTGAAGGTACTATTTTAACTGTTGCTCGTTTTGGTGCTGAGGCAGGTGTTGAACGTGCTAAAGAAACAAAAGATGCAGTTGAAGTTATGAAGGCTGTTGTTAAAGGTTCTAAAGTTGGTCTAGAAAAAACTCCATCATTACTTCCTGTTCTTAAAGAAGTCGGTGTAGTTGATTCTGGTGGACAAGGTCTTGTATTCATTTACGAAGGATTCCTTGAAGGATTGTCAGGTGAAGCAAGTGATGAATCATACACACCTGATGAAACTGAAATGGTCGAGATGGTCAACGCCACTCATCACCAATCAGCTCAAGGTCAATTCAACACTGATGAAATTGCCAATGGCTATTGTACTGAAATGATGGTGCAACTAGGCCAAGATCCAACTTCAGACGAAACATTTGATAATGATAAGATGCGTGAATACCTAAGTAAAATCGGTGATTCATTAATCGTTGTTTCAGATGATGAAGTTGTTAAAGTCCATGTTCATACTAACTTCCCAAGAAAAGTTTGGGCTGAAGGTAGAAAATTTGGTGCTTTAACGAAAGTTAAAATTGATAATATGAAGATTCAACATGAAACAATTGTTGATGATGACGAAGAGACTGTAGCTGAACCTACAAGTAACAAGCCTGTTGATTATGCAGTAATTACTGTATCTTCTGGTGATGGTCTGTCTAAACTATTCATGAGTCTTGGTGTTACGAATGTTATTAGTGGTGGTCAAACAATGAATCCATCTACAAATGATATTGTTGACGCAATTAACAATGCTAATGCAAAACGTGCACTTATTTTGCCAAATAATGGGAATATCATTATGGCCGCTAAACAAGCCGCTGAACTAGCTGATATTCCAGTCGCAATTGTTGCTTCAAAGACGGTTTCTCAAGGAATGACAGCGATGTTATCATTCAATCCAGAAGCTGATTTGGATGAAAATAAAGAAAATATGGAAGATTCATTGGATACTGTTAAGAGTGGTCAAATTACTCAGGCTATCCGTGATACCGAAATCGATGGTTTGAAGATCACCAAGGGTCACTACATGGGAATTGTTGATGGAAATATCTTAGTTGATGATCCAGATATCGTTTCTGGTACTGAACAAATGCTCGACAAAATGATCGATGACGATAGCGAAGTTATCACTATTCTTGTTGGTGAAGATGGTAATCTTGAGGATGCTCAGAAGTTTGCAGATTACTTAGATGATAAGTATGCTGACTTAGAAACAGAGATTCATCAAGGTGATCAACCAGTATATCCATATTTGATTGCTGTTGAATAATTTTTATTGTGAATAATCAAAATGAGGCTGGAACTTATTTCTAGTCTCTTTTTTGTACAAGGAGGGGAAAATGAATTTAAGAGAAGTATCGGTTGCTGAATTGCCAGGAGTAGGTCCTAAGCGTTTGGATGCTATCAAGTCTCTTGGTATCAATAGTATTTATGACTTGTTGTTCTATTTTCCTTTTCGTTATGAAGATATGGAAGTTAAGTCATTAGACGATGCGGTTGATCAAGAAAAGATTCTACTTAAAGGCGTTGTTGCTAGTGAGCCAGTTGTAGTACGTTTTGGCTATAAGAAAAATCGTTTAAATGTCAGAATTTTGGTAGAGAATGAATCAATTATGGTTACATTTTTTAATCAACCTTGGTTGAAGGATAAGTTTGAAACTGGAAATGATGTTGCTGTTTATGGGAAATGGAATGAAGCTCGTCGAGCAATAACCGGAATGAAGGTTATTGGTGGAAATGAACAAGGCTCAATTGATTCAGTCTATTCCGTAAATAAAAATATTCACCAAAAAACCTTGGTAAATTTGATAAAATTGGCGTTTGATAAATATCATGATCAGATTGATTCAATTATTCCTGAACATATTGCTGAAAAGTATCAATTGATGAATGATGAAGCGATGGTAAAAGGGATGCATTTTCCTGATAATGAGGATGAGAATGAATCTGCTCGCCGAAGTGCTAAGTTCCGTGAATTCTTCTTGTTTGAATGTGGAATACAGAGTGTCAAAGCTAAAGATGAACAGGAAAACGATGGTTTAGTTGAAGATTACGATGAACAATATATTAGTCAATTCAGAACCTCACTACCATTTGAATTAACCAAGGCACAATCACGTGTAGTCGATGAAATATTGAATGATATGAAGTCAGATCATCATATGAATAGATTGCTGCAAGGGGATGTTGGTTCTGGTAAGACTATTGTGGCTGTAATAGCGATGTTAGCCTCAGTTACAGCTGGTTTTCAAACTGCTATTATGGCTCCAACAGAGATATTGGCACAACAGCACTTTGAAAAAATAATTAACTTACTTGAAAAGCTACAAATTAGGACCGCAATTCTGACGGGATCGCAAACAAAAAAAGAACATGATACGATCGCTGAAAATATCCGCGAAGGCAGAACAAATGTAATTGTGGGAACACATGCACTGATTCAGGATAGTGTAGATTTCAATAATCTTGGTTTAATAGTTATTGATGAGCAACATAGGTTTGGGGTAAATCAGCGTAAGGCGTTGCGTGAAAAGGGAAATAATCCAGATGTATTGGCTATGACCGCAACTCCTATTCCAAGAACTTTGGCAATAACTACTTATGGTGATATGGAAGTTTCTAGAATTGACGAATTGCCTGCCGGACGTAAAAAAATTGAAACTTATTGGATTCGCAGTCAAAAGGTTGAGCAGATGTATAAATTTGTTTCAAAACAATTGGCTGAAAAGGCTCAAGTTTATGTAGTTACACCATTGATTTCTGAATCAGAAAAAATTGATTTGAAGAATGCTGAATTGATTTATGACAAATTCAATGAATTATATGCTCCAAAATATAAAATTGGTATTCTTCATGGTCAAATGAGTAATGACGAAAAAGAAGATATAATGGGCAAATTCAGTCATCAAGAGATTGATGTATTGGTTTCAACCACGGTTATTGAAGTTGGTGTTGATGTTCCTAACGCTACAGTAATGGTAATATATGATGCCAACAGATTTGGATTGTCGCAGCTGCATCAGTTGCGTGGTCGTGTTGGTCGTGGGAAGAAGCAATCATATTGTATTCTGATTGCTGATCCGAAGAACGATGTCGCATTGGAACGAATGAAAATATTGACTTCGACCAATGATGGTTTTGTTTTAGCTGAAGAAGACTTAAAGATGCGTGGCTCAGGTGATTTATTGGGGAGCAAGCAGTCAGGACTTCCAGATTTCAAAGTGGGTAATCCAATTGCAGACTTTAATATTTTACAAACGGCACAGATTGAAGCAGAACAAATTTTTAAGGATCCACAAGCGATGGATAATCTAGAAAATAAAGTGTTAAAATTATTCCTAAATGATGAATTTGAACAATTAAATAATTTTGACTAAAAATGAATTTTGTGAGGAGTTAATTAATGAAAATTGCAGTAGATGCCATGGGTGGCGACAATGCACCTCAAGTTGTTGTTGAGGGAATTGAAAAAGCACGTGATGAATGGACAGATTTGGAATTTGTTCTTTATGGCGACCAAAGTAAAATAAAAAAATATCTAAAAAACAGTGATCGAATCGAAATTGTTCATACTGATGAGGAAATACTTGGAACTGATGAACCAGTAAAGGCCATCAGATCCAAGAAAAACTCTTCGATGGTGCTTGCCGCAAAGGCAGTTAAGAACAAAGAAGCTGACGCATTATTTTCATTGGGTAACACTGGTGCGTTATTAGCATCTGGTATTTTTATTGTTGGACGAATTAAGCAAGTTGATAGACCTGCTTTGATGCCAACCTTGCCTGTGATCAATTCATCATTAGGTGTAAACATGCTTGATGTTGGTGCTAATGCTGAAGCTAAGCCAGCTTACTTACAACAATGGGCAGTAATGGGATCGATTTATGCACGAGATGTCAAAAAAATTAAGAATCCTCGTGTGGCATTATTGAACAATGGTACCGAAGAGGATAAGGGTGATCCAACTCATAAGGATGCATACAAGCTTCTTGAAAATACTGAAGGTATTAACTTTATTGGTAATATTGAATCAAATAATATCCTTGCTGGTGAAGCAGATATTATCGTTACTGATGGTTTCACGGGTAATGCTGCTTTGAAAGCAATTGAAGGAACAGCTACTATTTTGCTGAAGCAAATGAAACATGCCTTGCTAGATAACGGTATTTTTACTAAAATGGGTGCAGCTATTGTTGCTCCTTCGTTACGTGGTCTTCGAGATATGTTTGATACGTCCAAAGCTGGAGGAGCTGTTTTGCTTGGATTGAAGTCACCTGTAGTTAAGGCTCATGGTGCAGCTGATAGCGAAACAGTTTTCTATACAGTTAAACAAATTTATGATATGTTGCTTAACGATACAGTGAACAAGGCTAATAAATACTTTGAGCAGATGTCAAAGGATTAGGGAGAGAACTATTAATGTCAGAACAAGAAATTTACGATAAAATTGTTGGTTTAATTACAGATAAGTTTGAAGTTGAAGCAGATTCAATCAGCAAGGCCACTTCATTTTCAGACGATTTGGATGCTGATTCAATCGATTTAGTTGAATTTGTATTGGAGCTTGAAGAAGAATTCGATGCTGAGATTCCAGACGAAGATGCTGAAAAGATCACGACTGTTGGTGAAGCAGTTGATTATATTAAAGATCATCAAAAATAAGACCTGTTGGTCTTATTTTTTTAGCCATTTAATTATTTAGTGCGAAAGTTTAGTATAATTAAAGTTATTGGAAAGGGGACGCGTTATGCTAGATCAGAAATTCTTAGATTATTTACAACAGAATTACGAAATTACTTTTAATAATAGAAAATTAGTTGAACGAGCTATGACTCATTCATCTTTTGACAATGAACACAAAGAATTAGGAATAGGTAACTATGAAAGATTGGAATTTTTAGGAGATGCAGTACTGGAAATCAATATTTCAAGATATCTGTTTGAAAAATATCCTCAATTACCAGAAGGTAAGCTAACTCGCTTAAGGTCAGACATTGTAAGAACCGACAGCTTCGCCAGATTTGCTAAAGAAATCCAAATCGACAAGTATTTGTTGATTGGTAAAGGTGAAGAAAAACAAGGTGCTCGTCAACGTCATACTTTACTTGAAGATATTTTTGAGGCCTTTAACGGTGCATTATATTTGGATCAAGGAAACACAAAGGTAGAAGAATTCCTTGAAAGTGTAGTTTATCCTCATATTGATTCAGGAGAATTCTCAGAAGATACTGACTTCAAGACACACTTGCAAGAAAAGCTACAACAATCAGGTGAAGTTGAGATCGATTACAAGGTTATCGATGAAGAAGGACCTGATCATGATAAGAAGTTCGAAATTGAATTGATTGTCAATGGAGATGTTTTGTCGAAGGGATTCGGCTACAGTAAGAAACATGCCGAACAAATGGCAGCTAAAGAAGCATTGCAACAATTGAAGTAGTAGAAGAATTATAGGAGTTATTATTTTATGCCATTAAAATCATTAACGATCAATGGGTTTAAATCCTTTGCTGATAAAACAAAGATTGATTTTACAAGTGGAATCACCGGAATTGTAGGACCCAATGGAAGTGGAAAATCAAATATTACTGAAGCAATTCGTTGGGTAATGGGTGAGCAATCAGCTAAGAGCCTGCGTGGTGACAAGATGGTAGATGTTATCTTTGCCGGAAGTGCAACCAGAGCACAAATGAATCATGCTGAAGTTATCTTAGAATTTGATAATTCAAATAGAGAATTAAAATCAGATCAGGACAATATCACAATTAAACGTAAGCTTTTTAGAAACGGTGATACTGAATTCTCGATTAATAATAAATCATGTCGTTTGCGTGATATTACAGAATTGTTCATGGATTCTGGTATGGGCAAACAATCTTTCTCAATCATTTCTCAGGGACGTGTTGAAGCAATCTTCAATAGTAAACCAATTGAGAGACGTTCAATTATTGAGGAATCTGCTGGAGTGGCTCTTTTTAAACAAAAAAAGACGCAAGCAGACAGTCGTTTATCAGAAACGACCGATAATTTACATCGTGTTTCAGACATTGTTTCAGAGTTATCTAAGCAAGTTGAACCGTTGAAAGAACAAGCAAGTATTGCTCGTGATTACAAAGAACAAAAGAGTAAATACGATAATATTTATCAGCAGATTTTAACTATTGAGATCAAAGATTTATCAAAAGAAAAACGTGAAACAGAATCAAAATTGCGTGAAGTAAAACTTAGCTTGAAGAATATTGAGAATCAGGTAAAGATTTCTAATAAACAAGTCGCTGATAATCGTAATGAAATTAGTGAAATTGCTAAAAAAATTGATGATAATCAGTCAGAACTAGTTAGAAAAACGCAATCATTAGAAATATTGAATGGTAAAGTAGCTGTTTCCGATGAGAGAAATGGCTTCAATACAACTAATCAAACTTCTTTGAACGAACAATTACAAAGTGTTACAGCGGATAAATTGCAACGAGAGAAAAAGTTGTCAGAGTGTAATTCTAAAATTGCTGATTATCAACAACAAATTGATAAATGTACAGCCAAGCTTAAAGAAATCAAGCAATTACAGAAAAAAACACCTGAGGAAATTCAGAATAACATTTCTGAACTTCGAGACAAGTATGTCAATACTCTTCAAGAACAAGTTTCAACAGGTAATGAACAGAAGTTTACTCAAAGACAACTTGATAGGATTAAATTGTCTGATGAAGATGTCGATACGCAGTTGACTGATGTTAAGAATAAACTAGCATCTGCCAATCAAGCGGTTACTGAAACCAGTGAGAAACTTCAAAAGCTAATAGATGATAATCAAGATTTGATCAAGAAGAATGATGAATTGGATACTAATATTCAAAAAGTCACTGAAACTGGTCAAAAAGAGAATCAGGAATATTTGAAATCTTTGGAGAATCTTCAAGAAATCAAAGCACGGAAAACTGTATTAGAGAATATGCAACAGGAACATGCCGGCTTTTTTGAAGGTGCTAAAAATATTTTAAATAATCAGGATGAAATTGGTGGAATTATTGGTGCGGTTGCGGAATTAATCAAGGTTCCTCAGAAGTATCAATTGGCAATTGAGACCGTAGTAAGTAATCAATTACAATCAATCGTTACTAGGGATGAGTCTGCGGCTAAGAATGCAATTGCGTATTTGCGTAAGCGTAATGGTGGACGTGCTACTTTTTTGCCGATCAATATTATTCGTGCCAGAACTATTTACGCAAGTGATTTAAACTCTGCAAAACAAGTTGTGGGATTCGTCGGAGTTGCTAGTGATTTGGTACAATTCGACTCCAAGGTTGATAATATCGTCAAGAATATTTTGGGTAATCTATTAGTTGCTGAAAATATTGATGCTGCAACTAAAGTGTCTGCAGCAGTGGGACGTAAGTATCGTGTTGTAACCCTAGATGGTAATGTTGTTAACGCCGGAGGTTCCATGACTGGTGGACAGCAACGACGTGTTAACTCAAGTATTCTGACACGCAAAGATGAATTGGTTCAGTTGAATTCACAATTGTCTAAGCAACAATTAAGTTTGGATCAAAAGCAACAGATGGTTGTTGATTTGCGTAAGAAATTAGTTGATTTGCGTGATGAGAAGAAGATAGTCGGAGAAAAACTATCAAGCTTTAATCAAGAACGTAGTCAATTAAGTAATCAACTTTCAAACAATCGTAATGAAGCAGATCATCTTCAAGAACAAAAGAATGCAATTCAGTATAGTAGCAGTAAGAATAATGATGAACGTGTTCAGTTAGAGAAGGACTTGAAGAATCAAAGTGAAACAGCTAAAAAGTTGCAAGAGCAAGTTGATAAGCTTCAATCTGAAATAGAATCTAAACAAAAAATGTTGAAGGATTTTGATTCTGAATTAAGTCAAATCAATGATGAGATTCAAACAAATCAAACAAATTTGGCAGTGGTCAAAAGTAATCGTGATAACGAACTGGAACAGAAACGACGTTTGGATACAGAAATAGCGTCTGATGATGAACAAATTAAGGAATTAAAGATTCGACTAGATCAGCTCAATTCAGAGCGTGACCAGTTAAATATGAGCAATTCAGAAATAAAAGATAAAATTGTTGAATTAGATAACGATATCAAGTCACTGAAATCTGAATTAACTGATCTGCAATCACAACGTAGTCAAAAAGACTCAATTGCGCTTAAGTTAAACGATGCGGCACAACGTAATTTTGATCTTCAAACATCTGCCTCGGATGAACAGGAGAATTTGGCAATTACTGTAACTAAGATTGCTAATAAAATTGATAGTCGCTTGGATACTTTGTCCGAAGAGTATCAATTAACGTACGAAGCAGCGATGAAGAATTTGAAAGCACAAGATGCAGATCCAGATACTTTAAAACGTGAAGCTAAATTGCTAAAAATGGGAATCGATGAATTGGGTACAGTAAATCTCTCTGCAATTGACGATTATGATAAGGTTAAGGATCGTTACGAGTTTTTAACTACTCAACAAAATGACCTTCTTAAAGCTAGACAACAATTGTTAGATACGATGTCCGAGATGGATCGTGAAGTTACAACAAGATTCAAAAAGACATTTGATGAAGTTTCGGCTGCATTTGAAGCAATATTCCCCGAAATGTTTGCTGGTGGTAGAGCAAAACTGGTATTAACTGATCCTAATGACTTATTAGAAACAGGCATTGAGATTATTGCACAGCCACCTGGGAAGAAGTTCCAACGTTTGAGCTTATTATCTGGTGGTGAAAAGGCGTTAACTGCAATTACACTGTTGTTTGCTATCATTAAAGTAAATCCAGTTCCATTCTGTATTTTGGACGAAGTTGAGGCTTCATTGGATGATGCTAACGTTTATCGATTTGCAAATTATTTAAATCGTTATGATTATAATACTGAATTTATTGTTATTACTCATCGTAAGGGTACAATGATGAAGGTAAATCGTTTGTACGGAGTGACAATGGAAGAGTCAGGCGTTTCGAGAATGCTTTCAGTTAAGGTACAAGATTTGAATAAAAACGATTAGCTTAATTTAACAATTAAAAAGGAGATTAGTATATGGGACTTTTTGATCGAATTAAAAAAGCTTTTACTGGTAAAGATGACGAAGAAGAAAAGAAACAAGAAGCAGAAAAAGCAACCGGAGAATCGACTGAAGATACCGGTGAAGTAAGCTCTGATCAGCAAGAATCAAAAACTGAGGACGCTTCAACTGATAAAGCTACTGAAGATGAACAAAGCGGTGACTCTGAAGCAGGTAACGAATCAGATAGTCAATCTGAATCTTCTAATGAAGATGCTTCGACAGATGATACTGTTGAAGAGAAACAAGAATCTGAGGATGAGTCTATTAAAGAACCAGAATCAAATGTGGAACCGGAAGTTTCAGAGAAGGCCGAAGAAAAATCAGCCGAAGATGAGACAGTTACTGATGAATCCACAAATGATTCTTCTTCTGAAAAAAATCCAGAGGTTGAAGGCTCTGAATCTACTGAACCTACTGAAGAGACTTCTGATGAAGAATCTGAGACTGATACTGATTCAGAAAAATCTGATGAGGAAGAATCAGAAGAAAAAGATGTTAAGGAATATGATGAAGGTCTAAAAAAGAGCCGTAACTCATTTAGTGCCCGTTTTAATCGTTTCCTTGCTAACTTTAGAAGTGTTGATGAAGATTTCTTCGATGATCTGGAAGAATTATTAATTGAATCCGATGTTGGATATGAGACTGCTATGCGTATTTCTGACGAACTACGTGAAGAAGTTAAACTCGAGAACGTTAAGAAACGTTCAGATGTTTCTGATGTTATTGTACGTAAGTTAGTTGATATGTACGATGAAGAGGGAAAAGAAGAAGATAATTCTTTGAAATTCAGTACTGATAAAACACCGACTGTCTTCTTATTTGTTGGAGTCAATGGTGCTGGTAAGACTACAACTATTGGTAAATTGGCACACAGATATCAACAAGAAGGTAAAAAAGTTCTTTTGGCCGCTGGTGATACATTTAGAGCTGGAGCAATCGAACAACTTCAAGAGTGGGGACGTCGTGTAAATGTCCCTGTTGAAGCAAGTAAACCTCAAACTGATCCAGCATCGGTTGTTTATGATGCTGTTCAGCGTGCAATCAATGAAGATTTTGACATTCTTTTAGTTGATACTGCCGGACGTCTTCAGAACAAAGAAGGACTAATGCGCGAATTAGAAAAAATCAAACGTGTTATTACCCGTGAATTACCTGAATCACCTCAAGAGGTATTATTAGTTTTGGATGGTTCAACTGGTCAAAATGCCTTGAGTCAAGCTAAACAATTCAACGAGACAACTAATGTCTCAGGAATTGTTTTGACTAAAATTGATGGTAGTTCCCAAGGTGGGATTGTTTTGGCAATTAGAAACGAGTTACATTTACCAGTTAAACTTGTTGGTTTAGGTGAACAGATGGACGACTTGCGTGACTTTGACCCAGAGAAATTTATTTATGGATTATTTAAGGAATTAATTATCGGTTCTGGGAAATAATTATGAATATTGATGAGAACACCAAAATTAATTTGTTGTATAATTTTTATCAGTCATTACTTACGAAGAAACAAAATCAATATGTAGATTTGTATTATGTTGAAGATTTTTCGTTAAGTGAAATTGCTGAACAACTGCAAGTTTCTCGACAAGCGGTTATGGATAATTTACACCGTTCAGTTAGTTTGCTGGAATCATTTGAATCTGAGTTGGGTTTGATCAAGAAAACTCAAGAGATCGATGATATTGCTAGTAAGTTGGAGAATATTGTTACGACAAGATATCCAGACGATAAAGAATTATCAGAATTAGTTAAACGTATTTCAAAAATAAATGAAAAATAATGGGAGTAGAAGATGGCCTTTGAAGGATTAAGTGAACGACTACAAAAAGTTTTTTCTTCACTGAGAGGTAAAGGAAAACTTTCTGAAGAAGATGTTCGTACAGTAATGCGTGAAGTTCGTATGGCTTTGCTTGAAGCCGATGTTAACTTTGACGTTGTAAAGAGTTTCGTTAAACAAGTAAGGGAACGTGCTTTGGGTGCCGAAGTAATGGACAGTTTGACACCTTCACAACAAGTTATCAAAATTGTTGATGAAGAATTAACTAAGTTAATGGGTGAAGAAGCTGTTCCACTGAACAAATCACCACATATTCCAACAATTATCATGATGGTTGGTTTACAAGGTGCTGGTAAAACTACAACAGCTGGTAAATTAGCTAAGTATCTGATGGCTAATGATAAGGCCCGTCCAATGTTTATTGCAGGAGATGTTTATCGTCCAGCTGCTATTGAACAGTTGAAGGTCGTTGGTGAACAAGTTGGTGCGCCAGTGTACGACGAAGGTACCGATAAAGATCCAGTTGATATTGTTCGAAATGGTTTGAAACAAGCCGAAGAAAATAAGAATGATTATGTAATTATCGATACTGCTGGACGTTTGGAAATTGATGATAAATTGATGGATGAACTTTCACGTATCAAAGAACTAGCACATCCAAATGAAATCTTATTTGTTGCTGATTCAATGACTGGTCAAGTTGCAGCTAAGGTTGCACATGGTTTTGATGAACAGTTAGACATTACCGGTGTTGTATTGACTAAGCTTGATGGTGATACCCGTGGTGGTGCTGCACTTTCTATTCGTGCAGTTACCGGTAAAACTATTAAGTTCATTGGACAAGGTGAAAAGCTTGATCAATTAGATGTTTTCCATCCTGATCGTATGGCTGACCGTATCCTAGGCATGGGTGACATGCTTACTTTGATCGAAAAAGCTCAAACTGATTATGATTCTAAACAAGCCGAAGAAATGGCTGAAAAAATCAGAGAAAACAGTTTTGATTTCAATGATTTTATTGATCAAATGGATCAAGTTCAAAAAATGGGTCCGCTTGATGAAATCATGAAGATGATTCCAGGAATGGCAAATAATCCACAATTAGCTAATATTAATATTGGTGAAAAGGATATCGCTCATTTGAAAGCCATTGTTTATTCAATGACTCCAAAAGAACGTGAGAACCCTGATCTTTTGAATCCATCTAGAAGACGTAGAATTGCGAGTGGTTCTGGTCGTAACATTCAAGAAGTTAATCGTATGATCAAACAATTTAAGCAATCACGTGACATGATGAAGCAAATGAGCAAAGGCAATATGTCCGGAATGGAACAAATGATGGGTGGTGGAATGAAAGGCAAACTAGGTAAGATGGCAATGAATTCCATGGTCAAGAAACAAAAGAAGAATAAAAAGAAGCGTTTAAAGAAAATTAAACGTTTCAAGTCAAAAAAATAATTTAAAAAGCAGAGGTGTAAAGAAAAAAACTTTACACTTCTATTTTTTTTGTGTATACTAACAAAGTTAAGTATTTAGGAGGACATAAAATGTCAGTTAAAATTAGAATGAAACGTATGGGTAGTAAGTTAAGACCATTTTACAGAATTGTTGTTGCTGATTCACGTGCACCACGTGATGGCCGCTTCATCGAACAAGTTGGTTACTACAACCCAATCTCACAACCAGAAGAAATCAAGTTAGATGATGACAAGATCATGGACTGGTTACAAAAAGGTGCACAACCTTCAGATACAGTTCGTAACTTGCTTAAGACACATGGTATTATGCAAAAGTATCATGAAAGCAAATATTCAAAATAATGAATAATTAAATAAGGATCAGATAAAACTTTGTTTTGTCAGGTCCTATTTATTTATCATGGAGGAGCCAATGGCCGAAGAATTTTACAGAGTGGGTACTATTGTTAATACTCATGGTATTAAAGGTGAACTAAGAATTATTCCGATTACTGATTTTCCAGAAGAAAGATTTAAGAAGGGTGCTAAATTATTCTTACGTCAATCTGGGAAAAAAGATAAAAAGTTTGTTGTTGAATCATCAAGAAAACACAAAAACTTTATTTTGATTAAATTTGAGGGTTACGACAATATTAATGATGTTGAACAATACGTTAAATCAGAATTGTTCTCTGATAATGAAGTTAAGCCCGAACTGAATGACGGTGAATTCTTTTACAGTCAAATAATCGGATTAACCGTTGTTGATCCTAATTTGGGTGAAATTGGTAAGATTAAAGAAATAATGGAACTTGGACCTAACGATGTGTGGGTTGTAAAAGGGCCAAAGTATAAGGAAGTATTGGTTCCTTATATTAATGATGTTGTTAAAAAAGTGGATCTCGATGCCAAAAGAGTTGATGTTGAGATTCCGGATGGATTGATAGACTAATGGATATTACGATTTTAAGTATTTTTCCAAGAATGTTTCAATCATTGGATGAATCATTGATTGGTAAAGCTCAAGAAAAAGAACTAGTTAATATTGATGTTGTAGATTTTAGGGATTTTACAACAAATAAGCAGAATCACGTTGATGATACTATTTATGGCGGAGGAGCAGGGATGCTTCTTCAAGCCCAGCCTATCTATGATGCGATGGATTATGTTGAAACTCAAAAGCCTGGTAAAAAGCGGATTATTTTACTAGACCCTGCAGGTAAGAGATTTGATACTAAAATGGCAAGGGATTTTGCCAAAGAGGATCAATTAGTTTTTATTTGTGGACATTACGAGGGTTTTGATGAACGTATTAAGGATTTGGTTACTGATGAAGTATCAATTGGTGATTACATTTTAACTGGTGGAGAGTTACCAACAATGAGTATGATTGACGCTACATTGCGATTTGTACCAGGTGTTTTGGGTAATTCAGTTTCGGCAGAAGATGAGTCATTTTCAAACGGACTGTTAGAGTATCCTCAATATTCACGTCCTGCAGACTTTAGGGGTAAAAAGGTTCCTGAAGTATTAACTAGTGGGAATCATGAGAAAATACGTGTGTGGAGACTGAAGCAATCATTAAAGAAGACGCTTGAACGTCGTCCTGATTTGTTGGAAACCGTAGAACTAAGTGCTGAAGAAAAAAAATTATTAAAAGAAATAAAATCAGAAAATTAGTTTACAGTTAAAACTAATTAATGTATTATTGTAAGAGTGTTTGAACACATATTAGCGATATTCCGCTGTATACTACATAAAGATATATAAGAGTGTCGAACGAGGAGAAGTTTTAAATGAAAAAATTAATTCAAGATATTACATCAGAACAATTACGTTCAGATATTCCTGATTTCCGCCCTGGAGACACAGTTCGTGTCCACGCCAAGGTTGTTGAAGGCTCACGTGAACGTATCCAATTATTCGAAGGTGTTGTAATCAAGAGACATGGTACTGGTGTTAGTGCTACTTATACTGTTCGTAAGATCAGTAGTGGTGTTGGTGTTGAAAGAACATTCCCACTAAACACACCACGTGTTGAAAAGATTGATGTTGTAAGACATGGTCGTGTACGTCGTGCTAAACTTTACTATCTACGTGATCGTAAAGGTAAGGCTGCTCGTATCAAGGAACGTCGTCGCGATATCTAATAATTCTATTAAAGAAGATGCTGAGAGGCGTCTTTTTTTGTTGCACGAAAAAAGGATGCCAGATGGCATCCTTAATATATTTATTTATGTTAAAATATTTCTGAACGGTATAGGCCAACAACTTTTCCAAGAATTTCAACGTTATCCAGAATAATAGGATCCATATTATCGTTCTCAGGTTGTAGACGGTAATGTCCATCCTCGCTGTAAAACCTCTTACAAGTTGCTTCAATGTCTTCAGTCATTGCAATGACTATTTCGCCATTATTTGCAGTATTTTGTTCGTGAACAATAACTTGGTCACCATCCAAAATACCGATATTTATCATACTTTCACCATGAATCTCGAGCATGTATAATTCACCGGAATCTCGATTCAAATCAGGTGGGATAGGGAAGTAACCCTCAGGGTTGCGCTCAGCCGTAATTGGTTGACCAGCAGCAACTGCACCTAGAATTGGAATCTGCTTTGATTTTACACCGATAGAATTAAGACCAGCAACTGTCAATTCGATAGCTCTTGGTTTGGTTGGATCACGTTGTAAATATCCTTTCTTCTCCAGACGAGATAAATGACCGTGGACAGTTGAGGTTGAAGAAAGATCAACTGCTTCACAAATTTCTCTAACTGTAGGCGGATATCCATGTTCGTCTAAATAATCATGGATACATTGTAAAATTTGGGATTGTTTAGAGCCCTCTGTTTTTGACATTAGAACACCTCATTGTTAATATCTTATTTAGATTGTATCAGAATGATGATATAAATTCAAACAAGTGTTCGGTATTAGGAGATAATGTAATGAAGGAACAAGAAGAACTCATAGCTAAGATTAATGAGTTGGCACACAAAGCAAAAGCTGGAACTATTACACATGAGGAAGAACATCAGCAAGAAGTACTTCGGAAGAAGTATTTGGAGAACTTCCGTGCAGGTTTTAGACAACAGATCGAAACTATGCGTGTATTTGATAAAGAAGGAAAAGAAGTTACACCTAATAAAGTTAGAGAAATTCAACGTAAAAAGGGATTACGTAACGATTAGTTCTTTTAATTACATTAAATTTTTTGTATCATTATAAGATGTATGGAAAGGGTGAACAAAAGATATGGGAATAACAATCGCAGTCGGTATTATAGCTTTGCTAGTCGGTGCAGTTGGTGGCTTCTTCGCTGCAAGATATTATATGAAGAAATATTTTGAAGATAATCCACCAATCAATGCTGATATGATCAAGCAAATGATGGCTCAAATGGGACAAAAGCCTTCACAAAAGAAGTTAAATCAATTGATGAGTTCCATGAAGACTCAACAAAAGAAAAGCAACAAAAAATAATTCATTTTAAACTAAATAGGTTGTACAAGATTAATTTAATAATCTTGTACAACCTATTTTTTTATTTTAAATACAAATTGTATGGTTAATCTCGAACAATTAATTTTCTTATATTTAAAATATTCTTTTTTAAAACGTATACACGAATAATAATTTCAAATATCAATATTAATGTACGTCTTTTGGTTGAAAGATAAAAAAATAACTGATATTATTTGTTTACTAATAAGAAAGGGTAAACAAATGATGAAAGACGTTGCAATAGTTATGGGATCAATCTCGGATTTGAAAACAATGGATAAAACCATTGAAACGCTCAAAAAATTAGGAGTTAGTTATGATGTGCAGGTAATCTCTGCCCACAGGATGCCTCAGGAGATGCTTGACTTCGCCTCACAGGCATTTTCAAGAGATTTTAAAGTCATTATTGCTGGTGCTGGTGGAGCAGCTCATTTACCGGGAATGATTGCTTCTTCGACAGTTCTCCCAGTTATTGGTGTACCCGTTCAGTCAAGAGCACTTAATGGTTTGGATTCATTACTTTCAATAGTACAGATGCCTAGTGGAGTTCCGGTTGCTACAGTTGCAATTGGAGATGCAGGTGCCACTAATGCTGCAATATTAGCTACGAAGATATGTGCATTGCAAAACAAGGAATACCAAGCAAACCTGATCAGTTATCAAGCTGAAATGCATGATAACTCTGTAGAAAGTGGGAAGAATCTTGAGTAATAAAATTTTATCCGGTTCAACAATTGGGATTATTGGTGGGGGACAACTCGGACAAATGATGTCAGCATCTGCCAAAGAAAAAGGATATAAGGTAATTATTTTAGATCCACAAGAGAATTGTTCAGCTGCGCAAGTTTCAGATGAACAAATTGTTGCTGAGTATGACGATTTGGATTCGTTGGTTCAATTGGCTAAGAAAGTTGATGTTCTAACATATGAATTTGAAAATGTTGATGCTGAAACCATTAATGAAGTTTCAAAGTATACACATGTTCCTCAAGGTACAAAGGCATTGACGGTCACGCAAAACCGAATTCTTGAGAAGAACTTTTTATCCGAAAACAACTTTCCAGTTGTTCCACATGCCATTGTCAATAGCATCGAAGACTTTACGAAAGCAATTGATGAAATTAAAGCACCTTCGATTTTAAAAACTATTCGTGGTGGTTATGATGGCAAAGGACAAATTAGAATTGATTCAACAAAGGTTATCGGGATTCAAAATTTGATTGCTACGGGTGAGTGTATTCTAGAAAAAACCATTTCATTAAAAAAAGAAGTTTCAGTTATAATTTCGAGAAATATTGATGGGCAGACTTCATTATTTCCGGTAATCGAGAATATTCATCGAGAAAATATTCTTCACTTGAGTATTTGCCCAGCAAGAATCAGTTCTGATATGAGTAAAAGAATCCATTCAATTGCTGAAGGCATTTCTGAAAAACTAGAATTGGTTGGAACAATGTGTGTAGAATTTTTTATTTCAAACGATGACGAACTTTTTGTTAATGAAATTGCTCCAAGACCACATAATTCAGGTCATTTAACAATTGAATCTTGTAATATTTCTCAGTTCGATGCACATATTTTGGGAATCTGTAATTTACCTATGCCAGAGGTAGAACAGTTCAAACCAGCAATCATGGTCAATGTCCTCGGACAGCATTTGGAGAATGTTAGGGATGATGTGTTCAATCATTCAGAATGGTACCTGCATGACTATGGTAAAGATGAAATAAAACATAATCGAAAAATGGGTCATATTACAATTTTGACTAAAGATCTTGAAAAAACGGCTAACGAAATTAAAAATAATCCAATCTGGGATATATAGGAGCAATTATGGACAACAACTTAATTTATTCAGGTAAAGCTAAGGATTTATTTAAAACTGAGAATGAAAATGAATTATTGGTCGTGTACAAAGATCAAGCGACTGCTTTTAATGGAAAAAGGAAAGAAATTATTCCTGGAAAAGGTGTTTTAAACTGTCGCATTTCAACTTTAGTTTTTGATTATTTGATTGATAACGGTATCGAAACACATGTTATTCAAAATATTTCTGATCATGAACAGTTGATTAAAAAAACAGAGGTTATTCCTTTAGAAGTTGTTTTGAGAAATCGTGTTTCAGGAAGTTTTGCTAAAAAATTTGATTTGATAGATGGTGAAACGCTCGAAGAACCTGTTATCGAATTTTATTTCAAGAGTGATAAGTTAGGCGATCCATTTATCAATGATTCACAAGTTTTGTCACTTCATATTGCGACACAGTCTGAGATTGATTTTGTCAAACAACAGACATTGAAAATCAATAAATTATTAATTCCATTTTTTAGTAAAGCCAATCTAGATTTGATTGATTTCAAATTAGAGTTTGGACGTATCGACGACAAAATTATTTTGGTTGATGAATTTTCACCAGATAATTGTCGTTTATGGGATCAAACTAGTCACAATTCGCTGGATAAGGATATTTTTAGACAGCAAAAAGGTGATTTAGTCGACACTTACGAAAAAGTATTAGAAAGAATAATTGCTGAATAGGAGAGAGCTATGTTACTTGCAAAAGTTTATGTTACTTTAAAGGATTCTGTTGTTGATGTTCAAGGTGAAACTATTAAGGATGCTACTCATAGTATGGGTTACAAAAATGTGTTGGATGTAAGAATGGGTAAATATTTTGAAATTAAGTTTGATAAGAGAACTGACGATTTCGAAAACGATATTGATTCCATTTGTGACGATTTATTAGCAAACCCCAATATTGAAAGTTATCGATACGAAATTGTGGAGGATAACTAATGAAATTTGCTGTTATAGTTTTTCCCGGTTCAAACTGTGATATGGATTTGTATTATGCCATTAAGGATGGTGTAAACGAACAGGTCGAACTAGTTAGTTACAAAGAAACATCACTTGATGGATTTGATGGGATTTTGATTCCCGGAGGATTTTCGTATGGTGACTATCTGAGAAGTGGTGCTATTGCAAGTCACGCTCCGATAATTAATGAAGTAAAGAGATTAGCTGAATTAGGTAAACCAGTTTTGGGAATATGCAATGGATTCCAAATTTTAACTGAGATTGGTCTATTACCGGGAACTCTTACCAATAATCGCCAAAATAGATTTATTTGTGAAGATGTACAGTTGATTGTTGAGAATAATCAAACGCAATTTACAAGTGAATATGAATTGAACGAACAAATAACCGTTCCCATTGCTCATGGTGAGGGTAGATATTATTGTGATGATGAAACTTTGCAGATGTTGAAAGACAATCATCAAATTGTTTTTAAATATACACATGATGTAAACGGCAGTATCGAAGAGATCGCTGGAATTACCAATAAACAAAAAAATGTACTAGGGATGATGCCTCACCCCGAGCGTGCAATTGAAACTATTTTAGGTTCTGATGACGGACTTAAATTATTCCAATCAATGGTAAAAAAACAAAAAGATGAGGTGCAGCTATAAATGATTGAGCCCACTCCAAAGCAAGTGCAAGAAGAAAAAATTTATAGATCATGGGGACTAAGTGACTCCGAATATGAATTGATCAGTGAAAAAATTCTTGGTCGTTTGCCCAATTATACTGAGACAGGGCTATTCTCCGTTATGTGGAGTGAACACTGTTCTTATAAAAACTCCAAAAAGGTTTTGAGAAAACTTCCAAATGATAGTTCAAGAGTATTGGCTGGTCCTGGTGAAGATGCCGGAATTATTGATATTGGTGATAATCAAGCGGTTGTTTTCAAAGCTGAAAGTCACAATCATCCGTCAGCTGTTGAACCATATCAAGGTGCAGCGACAGGTGTCGGCGGTATAATCAGGGATATTTTTTCGATGGGAGCAACACCAATTGCGTTACTTAATAGTTTGAAGTTTGGTCCGATTGATAATGATCAAACAAAGCATCTAGTTAAAGAGGTTGTCGCCGGTATTGGTGGATACGGAAATTGTATTGGTATTCCTACGATTGGTGGAGAAATAGCATTTGAGAAATGTTATGAGAAGAATCCATTAGTTAATGCCATGTGTATTGGATTATTGGACAACACACAATTTAAACATGGTCAGGCAAGTGGAAATGATAATCTGATTGTTTATGTTGGTGCCAAAACAGGTAGAGATGGTATTCATGGAGCAACTTTTGCTTCAGACGAATTCTCAAATAAGAAGAAAAAGCAACGTTCAGCAGTTCAAGTTGGGAATCCATTTATGGAAAAACTATTAATGGATGCTTGTGTAGAAATTATTCATGAACATTCTGAATGGATTCTTGGTGTTCAAGATATGGGAGCAGCAGGATTAGTTTCGTCAACTGCTGAAATGGCATCTAAGGCAGATAGTGGCTTGATGCTGAATTTGGACAATGTTCCGCAACGTGAGACGAATATGAGTGCTTATGAAATGATGCTTTCTGAATCGCAAGAACGTATGGTTCTGTGTATTAAGCCAGAATTTAAAAAACAAGTATTAGGATTCTTTGAAAGCTACAATTTGGATGCGGTTGTAATTGGAAAGGTCACTTCTGATAAGCAATACAGAATTTATCATAATGACGAACTTGTAGTAGACATTCCAGTAGATAGTTTGGTTGAAGATGTTCCTGAATATGATCATCAAGGAATTATGCCTGAGCGAATCATTGAGAGTAAAGAACAATATATTCCTGAGATGGAATCATTCAGAGATACATGGTTGTCAGTTCTATCAAGTCCGACAATTGCTTCAAAAGCGTATTTATATCAAACATATGATGCACAGGTAAAGAGTAATACTGTTGTAAAACCTGGTTCAGATGCAGGAGTTGTCAGAATACGTGGTACACGAAAGGCAATTACATCTACTAACGATAGTAATTCTAGATATGTCTATGTTGATCCATATATTGGCGGACAGATCACAGTATTGGAAGCTGCTAGAAATATTGTTTCATCTGGTGGGATTCCAGTTGGTATTACTGATTGTCTAAACTATGGTAATCCGGAAGATCCTGAAATATTCTGGGAATTAGAACGAAGCGTTCAAGGGATTGCTGACGTATGTCGAAAATTTGATGTGCCAGTTATTTCTGGAAATGTTTCACTCTATAACGAATTCAATAAAGAAGCAATTTATCCAAGTCCCATGATTGGAATGGTTGGTTTGATTGAAAATATTGATCATATTACAACTTCTTGTTTCAAGAATTCTGGAGATTTGATTTACGTTTTAGGTTCGACAAGTAGTGATTTCAATGGTTCTGAAATTCAAAATCTTCAACTTGGAAAAGTTGAAGGAGCCTTAAATGATATTGATTTGGACATTGAAAAGAAGAATCAAAACTTAATTTTAAGTGCTATTAAACAAGGATTACTCAAAAGCTGTCATGATTTATCAGAAGGTGGACTTGCAGTTGCACTTTCAGAATCAGCCTTTGAAAATAAATTAGGTTTCAATATTCAAACCAACATTTCAACGGTTGAAATGTTTTCAGAAACACAGTCTAGATATTTGATAACTGTGGATAGTAAAAACAAGAACCAAATTGAATCATTGTTTGGTAATAACTTCGAATGTTTAGGCTTTGTAACTAATGATTCGATCTTTACTGTTAAGGCAAGAGATGGTGAATTAGATTTGGAATTAAACGAGGCGCTTAATAGCTGGAAAGAGGCAATACCATGTTTAATGAAATAAGCAGTTTACATGAAGAATGTGGTGTTTTTGGTGTCTGGGGTGCTGAAAATGCAAATTATTTAACATATTTAGGGCTTCACAGTTTGCAACACCGTGGTCAAGAAGGCGCAGGGATTGTTACAAATGATAATGGTAAGCTTCATAGCTATCGTAATTTGGGATTATTGTCCCAAGTCTTTGATGACAAGCAACGTTTGTATGATCTGACTGGAAATGCTGCAATTGGACATGTCAGGTACTCAACAGCAGGTGAAAACAGAATTGAAAATGTACAACCACTTGTTTTCGATTTCACTGATGATCAGTTTGCTTTAGCACATAATGGGAATCTCACAAATTCGATTACCTTGAAAAAGGAATTAGAAGATAAGGGACATATCTTTAAATCAAGTTCAGATTCTGAAGTTTTGATGCATTTGATTAAGATTTCGAAAGAAAATAAGCAAATCGATAAAATCAAAGATGCATTGAACAAGATTCAAGGTGGATTTGCATATTTATTACTAACTAAGGATTCCATGATTGTTGCTCTAGATAGCAATGGATTCCGACCTTTATCTATTGGAAAAATGGAAAATGGTGCTTATGTAGTTGCTAGTGAGACTTGTGCTTTAGATGCTGTTAAAGCGGAATTTGTTCGTGATGTATTGCCTGGTGAATTAATTACTATTTCTGATGCAGGCATGAAAATTGATCATTGGACTGAAAACACTAAATTAGCATTTTGCTCGATGGAATTTGTATATTTCGCTAGAGCTGACTCAAATCTCTTAGGAGTCAATGTTCATACTGCACGTAAACGTATGGGACGTAATTTAGCTCAAGAGGAACCAGTTGACGGTGATATTGTTGTTGGTGTTCCAAACTCTTCGTTATCCGCAGCCAGTGGATATGCTGAGGAGAGTGGATTGCCATATGAGATGGGGCTTATCAAGAATCAATATATGGGAAGAGAGTTCATTCAACCAACACAAGAACTTCGAGAAAAGTCCGTTCGTCAGAAGTTAGCAGCTGTTAAAGGTGTGGTAGAAGGCAAGAGAGTGATTCTAGTGGATGATTCAATCGTTCGTGGAACAACTTGTGCCTATATCGTTAATATGCTTCGAGAAGCTGGAGCTAAGGAAGTTCATCTTAGAATTGCTTCACCACAGTTTAAGTTCCCTTGTTTCTTCGGAATTGATATTCAAAAGAAGAGTGAGTTATTGGCTTCACATAAGACGGTAGAAGAAATGCGTCAAATGTTTGATGCTGATTCATTGAAGTTCTTAAGTGAAGATGGGTTAATCGATGCCATTGGACTGAAAACAGAAGGTGAAGACCCAGGCCTGGATCTGTCATATTTTGACGGGAACTATCCAGCATATTTGTACGATTATGCAGAAACTGACGCTTAAAGGAGGATATAATGTCGAATCCATATAAGGACGCCGGTGTAAATGTTGAATCTGGATACAAAATATCAAAATTTGTGAAAAACAATATTTCCAGTAATTCCGATAATATTGGAAACTTTGGTGGAATGTATGAAATACCAGAGGGCTACAAGCAGCCGGTTTTGATATCTAGTAATGATGGTGTTGGAACTAAGCTGCTTTTGACGCTTGAAAATAATAAATTGGATACTATTGGTATTGATTGTGTAGCAATGTGTGTAAATGATATTCTCGCTCAAGGAGCCAAACCGTTATATTTTCTAGATTATATTTCAACCGGAAAAGTTGATGGTAAAGTAGAGCAAATTCTGAAAGGTGTCATTGAGGGATGCCATCAGGCTGGTGCTGATCTTATCGGTGGAGAAACAGCTGAAATGCCGGATGTCTATTCCGAAATTAGCTACGATATAGCTGGTTTTTCTGTAGGAATTGCAGAAAAGAGCCAGGTTTTACAGGCAAGTAATGTCAAAACTGGAGATTCTCTAATCGGGATTGCTTCTAGCGGTTTACATTCAAATGGTTATTCGTTGGTTCGAAAAATCTTTTTTAAAGATAATAATTTTAAAATGGATTCTCAGTTGCCAGAATTAACGCATGGAAATCTAGGTGACTATTTATTAGAACCAACTAGAATTTATTCCGATGAGATATTGCCACTTCTAGAGAAAAACTTGGTTCATGGAATTTCCCATATTACTGGTGGTGGATTCTTTGAGAACGTGCCAAGAATGTTCACTGATAAAATTGCTGCACAGATAGACGTTCAAAATTGGAAGATGCCAGAAATATTTGATGCGCTTCAAAAATATGGAAATCTGTCGAAGGCGGATATGTACCATATTTTCAATATGGGATTAGGCCTGGTGCTTGCTGTTTCACCAGATGTTGAACAAGAGGTATTGTCAATTCTAAATGGCAAGACGAAACAAGCATATAGCATTGGAAAAATTATTGAACGTACAGACGAACCTGTTGAATTGTTGGGGGTTGAATAATGAAAGTAGCAATTTTTGCTTCAGGTAATGGAACAAATTTTGAGGCGATAGCTCAATCTGAACAGTTGGCTAATGCTGGCTTAGATATAAAAGTGTTGGTTTGTGATAAACCAGGTGCACCAGTTATTTCTAAAGCACAGAAGCTGGATATTCCAGTATTTATTAATGATTTAAATGATTTTCCAACTAGAGAAGATTATGAGCAGAGAATTGTCGATAAACTGGAACCTCTTGATCTTGATTATATTTTTTTAGCAGGATATATGAGAGTTGTAACAAATGTTCTATTGAGTAGATACCCCAACAAAATAATCAATATTCACCCATCACTATTACCAAAGTTTTCGGGATTAAATGCTATTGAACGTGCTTTTGATTCTGGAGATGATCAGACTGGAGTAACAATTCATTATATTGATGAAGGTGTTGATACTGGTCCGGTGATTTTACAGGAAGTAGTACCAATTTTGAGTTCTGATACTGTTGATACTTTGGAACAGAGAGTTCATGAAAACGAGCACAAAATGTACCTTAAAGTAATTCTTGATTTAATTAAAAACGAAAGCGAGAATAATAATTTTGAAAAAGGCATTGATTAGTGTTTCTGATAAAACTGGAGTCGTTGAATTTGCACAAGGATTGATTAAAAACGGATTCGAAATTATTTCAACTGGTGGAACATATAGAAAGTTACAAGAAAGTGATGTTCCAGTAATTGAAATTGATGAAGTTACTGGTTTTCCAGAAATTCTTGATGGTAGAGTAAAAACATTACACCCTAAGGTACATGCTGGATTACTAGCTAAACGTGATAATCCAGAACACATGAAGACTTTAAAAGAATTAGACATTGATACTATTGATTTGGTTTGTGTTAATTTATATCCATTCAAAGAAACAATTTCAAAACCAGATGTTACTACCCCTGAAGCAATTGAACAGATTGATATTGGTGGTCCATCAATGATTCGTTCTGCATCGAAGAATTACCAAAGTGTCTATGTTGTTGTTGATCAGAAAGATTATGAAGATGTATTAGCTCACATTGCCAATAATGGAGATGCTAATTATCGCCAATTGTTGGCTGCAAAAGCTTTTAGACATACAGCACAATATGACAGTATTATTGCCGGATATTTATCAAGACTTAACGGTGAAGAATTCCCTGATGTAGAGACATTATCGTATGATTTCCAACAACCTCTAAGATATGGTGAAAATTCACATCAAAAAGCAGCGTTTTATCGTAGTTCGTTACCTTCAAAATATTCAATAGCTTCAGCTAAACAATTGCATGGTAAGGAATTATCATTCAATAATATTAAAGATGCTGATGCCGCACTAAGAATTGTTGCTGACTTTGAGGAACCTTGTGTTGCAGCTCTGAAACATATGAATCCATGTGGTGTTGGTGTGGATGATGAGTGTATTTATAAGGCTTGGCAAAAAGCTTACAGTGCAGATAAGATTTCCATTTTTGGTGGAATCATTGCATTTAATCGTGAAGTTACTGCAAAGGTTGCAGAAGAACTACACAAAATATTCCTAGAAATTGTTATTGCCCCTAGTTTTACAGACGAAGCTTTAGAAATCTTGGAATCAAAGAAGAATATACGTCTGCTAACCTTGGACTTTACTGAAGCAAAAAATGCTGATAAACATGAATATGTTTCAGTAATGGGTGGGTTATTAGTTCAAGAACGAGATACAGTAGTTGATAGTATTGATGATTTTGAAGTTGTAACTGAAAAACAACCTACTGAAGATGAAATCAAGGCCTTGTTATTCGGTCAAAAAGTGGTTAAACACGTAAAAAGTAATGCAATTATTATTTCAACAACGGATCAAACTCTTGGTGTTGGAGCAGGGCAAATGAATCGTATTGGTTCTGTAAAAATTTCAATTGAGCAGGAAGAAACTGGTGACAAACGCCTACCATTGGTAATGGCATCAGATGCGTTCTTCCCAATGGATGATTGTGTTGAATTTGCTGCTGAACATGGAGTAACGGCAATTATTCAACCAGGTGGTTCAATCCATGATCAGGATTCAATCGATATGGCAAATAAATATGGAATTTCGATGATCTGTACTGGCAGACGTCATTTTAAACACTAGTGAGGTGTCAGATGAAAATTTTAGTAGTTGGTTCTGGCGCACGTGAACACGCAATTTGTAATGCGATGTCTTCTATTAAAAACAATATTTTTTGTGCTCCCGGAAATGATGGGATGAAACTTTCAGGCATAAACACCGTTCCTATAGAAGAAATGGCATTTGATGAATTAGTAAATTTTGCGATCGCTGAGAATATTGCCTATACAATTGTTGGTCCTGAAGCACCCTTAGTTGCAGGAATTGTAGATTTTTTTGAAGCTCACGGGTTGAAAATATTTGGTCCTAATAAAAATGCTGCTCAAATTGAGGGTTCTAAATCATTTACAAAGAAATTGCTGAAATTGGCCAATATACCAACTGCCAATTATCAAGAATTCTTTGATTATAATGAGGCAAACAAATTCTTGAAGAGTAAAGAAACAAATTACCCAATTGTTGTAAAGGCTGATGGTCTGGCTAGTGGTAAAGGTGTTTATATAGTGCATGACTTTTCTGAAGGACACAAAATAATTTCAAATTTATTAAAGGATCATAAATTTGAAACTGATAAAGTTGTTATTGAAGAGTTTTTGGATGGAGAAGAATTTTCTCTGATGGCTTTTGTAAATAATGGCAAGTATTATCCGATGCCTATTGCTCAGGATTATAAAAAACTTTGTGAGAATGATGAAGGTCCTAACACTGGTGGTATGGGCGCGGTTTGTCCAGTTCAAAATATTTCGGACTCTACATATCAATTGGCAGTCGATAAGGTTATCAAGCCGTTTGTTGAAACATTAGCCGAAGAAAATATTAGATATACCGGTATTCTCTACGCTGGTTTAATTAAGACTATTAACGGAATAAAGGTTATTGAATTTAATGTTAGATTTGGCGATCCGGAAACTGAGGTTGTTTTACCTAGGCTTAAAAACAATCTGTCTGAAGTTATCTTTTCAATTTTGAATGATGATGATCCAGAAATTGAATGGGACGATGATGGCATCAACTTAGGAGTATTTGTTTCTAGTAAAGGATATCCTGAGAAACCTATACTCAACAGTGATTTGGGAACGGTAGAATCGTTTGAAAATGTTGATTGCAGATTAAATTTTGCTAGTGTGGTTCAGCAAAACGAGTCATTATACAGCAATGGTGGTCGCTTATATTTATTAAGTGATCATGCTGATTCATTGATTGATGCACAGGAAAAATTATATTCAGAATTTAAAAAATTAAATACAGAGAACGTTTTTTATCGTAAAGATATCGGTAAAAATTCTATTTAAATTAAAAGATGGCTGTGAACATTAAGTTCACAACCATCTTTTTTCGTGTAATAATCTATTAGTTATTTCTTTTTAACGGGTGGAATATATTTGAAGTCTGGATCAATTTTCTTATCTATTTGATTCCAAGCTATTTCCATATCATCATTAACTTGTTTAGTTTGTTTCTCATCCAATTTTGCTTTGAAGTCAAAATCGATTTCTGGACCCACGCCAATTGTTATTTGCTTATGCTTGAGTAATCCACCGAAAGTCAATGGCCCTTGATATACGAAGGGAACCAGTGGTGCTTTTGACAATTTAGCAATCAAAGATGCTCCACCTTTGAGATCTTCGGAATATCTTGTTCCTGATGGGAACATAATCAAAACTTGTCCTTTCTTTTTAAGAGCCTTAACAGGAGTCTTGATTACAGATGGTCCGGGATGTTTTCTATCAACTGGAAATGCATGTGAATGAACTAGAATATATCTGAGAATGGGATTCTTAAATAATTCGATTTTTGCCATAAAAGTTGCTTCACGTGGAGCAATTGCTAACGCAAAGAAAACTGGCTCCCACCAATTCCTATGTGGAGCAACGATGATGAAGGGTTTGTCGGGTAAGTTTTCTTTACCCACTATTTTGTATCTGCCGTTTAATACCCATACTATGAAGCGAGCAACGACACGGATAAATTTATAAAACATTAATTATCATTCTCCCCAAAATAATTTTCACTTTATTAAAATACCATAAAGCAGGTGTCATATGTCTAATATTTACAAAGATGTAATTTCCAATAGTGGAATTACGATTAATCAAAATAAAGATTTATATTCATTTAACCTAGATACTATTCTACTGTATAATTTTGCCAAAGTTGTAAAAAAAGGAAAAATAGTTGACTTGTGCTCTGGTAACGGTGCGATTGGATTAAGCTTAGCATCTAAAACTAAAGCACATATTTATCTTGTTGAGCTACAAAAGGAATTGTCACATTTAGCGGAAACTAGCATCTTAGACAATGATTTGACTGATCAGGTTACAAGTATCAATGATGGTATAAAAAATGTTCAGAGGCATCTTCATCATGATTCTATCGATATGATTGTTTGCAATCCACCTTATTTTACTTCAAAAGAATCGACACACATAAAAAATAACCCGGTATTGGCGATTGCACGACACGAAATTAAAACGGATTTGAGTGAAGTTATTTATAGTATAAAAGTTTTGCTCAAGGAAAATTCTCATGCATACATTGTGTATCGTCCAGATAGATTGAGTGAACTATTCAATGTTATGTCAGAACAAAAAATACAGCCTAAGCGAATTAAGTTCGTTCGGTCGCACAATGATGATAATGCTAACTTAGTATTGGTTGATGCAATCAAAACAGTGAAAACTGCATCGTTGGTAGTTGAACCAGATCTTGTTATGTATAACGGAGATCAACTAAGTTCGGAGGCAAAAAAGATAATTGAAGGATTATAGTGATTATTACGTTTATATTTTATTGTGCTCCGATAAAACTTTTTACATTGGAACAAGCAATGATGTTGAAAAGAGAGTCGCAACACACAATGCAGGAAAGGGAGCAAAGTATACTAAGACTCGTCGTCCCGTTAAACTGATGTACTTTGAAAATCTTCATGATAAGTCCGAAGCGTTGCGACGTGAGATTGAATTGAAAAAGTATAGTCGGGCAAAAAAAGAATCTTTTTTGCAAAGTATGGGAATTAATTGGCGCGATTTCTTGATTTCGTAGAGATATTCCCTTATAATATTTTCTTGTATTGAATACACACACTTAACGATTCAATTGTTGGTGCGCTAACGCGTCTCAATTGAACACGACTTAAGTGGAGGTAAAAACCAGGAGGAATTTTTTATGTCAGTTATTTCTATGAAACAACTACTTGAAGCCGGTGTACATTTTGGACACCAAACAAGACGTTGGAACCCTAAGATGAAGCCATTTATCTTTACACAAAGAAATGGTATTTATATCATCGATTTACAAAAAACAGTTCGCATGATCGACGATGCCTACAACTATATGAAGGCTGTTGCCGGTGATGATGGTATCTTCTTATTTGTTGGTACTAAGAAACAAGCACAAGATGCTATTGAAGAAGAAGCTACACGTGCTGGTCAATACTACGTTAACCACCGTTGGTTAGGTGGTACTTTGACTAACTGGAACACTATCCAAAAACGTATTAAGAGATTAAAGGATATCAAAGCAATGGCAGAAGACGGTACTTTCGAACGTCTTCCTAAGAAAGAAGTTGCTTTGCTTACAAAACAACAAGCTAAGTTAGAGAAGTTCCTTGGTGGTATCGAAGATATGCCAAGAATCCCTGATGTTATGTTCATTGTTGACCCTCACAAGGAAAACATTGCTGTTAACGAAGCTAAGAAGCTTAACATTCCTATCGTAGCTATGGTTGATACTAATACAGACCCTGATGACATTGATGTTATCATCCCTTCAAATGATGATGCTATCCGTGCCGTTCGCCTAATTGTTTCTAAGATGGCTGATGCTATCGTTGAAGGTAAACAAGGTGAAGAATCAGTTGCTGCTGATGATTTTGCTAAAGATGACAAAGCTGCATCAGATGACAAATCAATCGAAGATGTTGCTGAATCTACTGATAATGGTAACGAAAACTAAAAATTAAAATAGTTATGAATAGAGTCATCTGAGTAAGATGGCTTTATTTATACGACTGGAGGATATTTCATGGCTAAAATTACTGCTGCTCAAGTTAAAGAATTACGTGATAAGACAAGCGTTGGTATGATGGATGCTAAAAAAGCATTGGTTGCTGCTGATGGTGATATGCAAAAGGCTATCGACGAACTTCGTGAAAAAGGTATTGCTAAGGCTGCCAAGAAGAATGGTCGTATTGCTGCTGAAGGTTTAGCAGAGATCGTTATTGATGGCAACAAAGCTGCTATCTACGAAGTAAACTCAGAAACTGACTTTGTTTCATCAAATGATAAGTTCAAAGATCTTGTTGCTAAGATCGGTAAAGCACTTGTTGAAGGTGAACCAAAGACTATGGACGAGGCATTGGCACTTAAAGCTGGTGACGAAACAATCAACGACGCTATCACTGGTTTGACAGCTGTTATTGGTGAGAAGATCACTTTGAGACGTTTCCAAATCGTTGAAAAGAGTGATTCACAAGTGTTCGGTTCATACCTACACAATGGTGGTTTGATTGCTGCACTTACTGTTCTTGATGGTTCAGATAATGATGCTGCTAAGGACGTTGCTATGCACGTTGCTGCTATCAACCCAACATACCTTAACCGTGATGCTGTTCCTGCAGATGTTTTGGAACACGAAAAGAAAGTATTTACTGAAGAAACAAAAGCTGAAGGCAAGCCAGAAAAGATTATTCCAAGAATCGTTGAAGGCCGTCTAAACAAATACTTGTCAGAAATTAGTTTGGCTGATCAAGAGTTTGTTAAGGATTCAGATATGACTGTTCAACAATATGTTGAATCAAAGAAGAGCTCACTTGTATCTTACGTTCGTTTTGAAGTCGGCGAAGGTATCGAAAAAGCTCAAGATAACTTTGTTGATGAAGTTATGAACCAAATCAAATAGTTATTAATTTTTTTAGAGGGGATCGCTTAATTCATTTGAATTAAACGATCTTTTCTTGTATATAGGATAATTTGCACCAAATTTTGTGTAAAATTAACTATTATTACAATCTATGGTATACGATTATGTTAAAATGTTTAGTAGCAAAATTAAAGGAGAGTACTTATGCCTGATATCAAGTATAAAAGAATTATATTAAAAGTTTCCGGTGAAGCATTAGCTGGTGAAAAAGGATTTGGAATTAATCCTCCAGTTATCAAAAAGATTGCTGAACAGATCAAGAGTGTTCATGATCTTGGAGTACAAATTGCTATCGTCTGTGGTGGTGGTAACATCTGGCGTGGTGAAACAGGTGCTGAAATGGGAATGGACCGTGCACAAGCTGACTATATGGGTATGATGGCCACTGTAATGAACGGTTTAGCTTTACAAGATGGTTTGGAACAATTGGATGTTCCAACACGTGTACAGACTTCAATTGAAATGAGACAGGTTGCAGAGCCTTACATTAGAAGAAAGGCTGTAAGACATCTTGAAAAGGGTCGTGTAGTTATTTTTGCTGGTGGTACTGGTAATCCATACTTCTCAACAGATACAACTTCAGTATTACGTGCTGCTGAAATAGAAGCTGATGTAATTTTGATGGCTAAGAATAATGTAGATGGTGTTTATTCAGCAGATCCTAAGAAGGATCCAAATGCTAAGAAATATGATGAGTTATCACAACTTGATATTATCAATAAGAACCTTGGTGTAATGGACTCAACTGCTTCTTCATTATCAATGGATAACAACATTCCATTGGTTGTGTTCAATCTAAATGAACCAGAAAATATTAAAAAGGTTGTTCAAGGTGAAAACATTGGAACAATCATAAAGGGTGGTAGTAATGACTAATAGTGCAATTTCTAAAGCTCAAGAGAACATGACTAAGTCAATTGATGTTTTGAGAAAAGAATTGGCTAATATTCGTGCTGGTAAGGCAAATGCCTCAATTTTGAGCAATGTTAAAGTTGAATATTATGGAACAGACGTCCCATTGAATCAAGTTGCTTCAATCAACATTCCTGAAGCTCGTGTTTTATTGATTACTCCTTATGACAAATCATCTTTGGATGCAATTGAACATTCAATCAATTCTTCTGATTTGGGCTTGAACCCTGCTAATGACGGTAATGTTATTAGATTGGTTATCCCACAACTTACTGGTGAACGTCGTCAAGAAATCGCCAAACAAGTTGGTAAAGAAGCTGAAGAAACACGTATTGCTGTTCGTAATGTCAGACGTGATGCCATGGATGATATTAAGAAACAACAAAAGAACAGTGATATTACTGAAGACGACTTGCATGACTTAGAAAAACAAGTACAAAAAGTTACTGATAAAGCAGTTGCAGATATTAATGAAATTGCAGCAGCCAAAGAAAAGGAAATCACTGAAGGGTAACCTTTGGAGTAATGATTTATGACAGAGACTAAAAATAGTAACTTAAGCTCTGACTTAAGGGTTCCAGAACATATCGCAATTATTATGGATGGTAATGGTAGATGGGCCAAACGTAGTGGTCAACCTCGTATTGCTGGACATAAAGAAGGTATGAACAATGTCAAACGGATAGCTACTTCTGCAAGCCACATGGGGGTTAAAGTTCTTAGCCTTTATGCATTTTCAACTGAAAATTGGAGTAGACCTAGTAAGGAAGTCAACTTCCTTATGCGCTTACCTGTTGACTTTTTTGGAACATTTATGCCAGATTTAATTAAAGAAAATATCAAAGTATTAGTGACTGGTTTTACCGAACATTTACCTGATAAGACAAAGAAAGTTGTCTTTAAGGCCATGGATGACACGAAGGACAATACCGGTATGGTATTGAACTTTGCATTCAATTATGGTGGACGTGCTGAAATTGTTAATGCAGCAAAAAATTTGGCAAAACAAGCAGTTGATGGTTCAATTAGTCCAGACGACATCGACGATAAATTATTCGCAGATCAACTCTTAACTAGTCCTTTGGGAAGTTTGGCTGATCCTGATTTGTTGATCAGAACTAGTGGTGAAGAACGAATTTCTAATTTCTTATTATGGCAATTAGCATATTCAGAGATGGTATTCGATAAAACATACTGGCCTGATTTTACAGCGGATAATTTGGCTGAGGATATTAAAATTTATAATGACCGTGATCGTCGCTTCGGTGCGATTTAATTTGGGGGAAGAATATGAAACAACGTGTAATAACGGCTGTCATTGCATTGGCAATCTTCATTCCAATTCTGCTGGCTGGTGGAGTTTGGCTTGAAATTGCTGCGGCAGTATTAGCATCAATTGGTATATTTGAAATATACATTATGCGAAAAAGAATTATTGTTTCAATGGATTTTTTGATTACAATTTTAGGAACATTAGCTATTGCAGTTCCACTGAACTTTTATAAGGGTTGGTTACCAGATAGCTTCACACGTTTAGACGTATTCTACGTTTTTGCCGTGTTATTGCTATTGATCACCGTATTTTCGAAGAACAAATTTAACTTTGAAGATGTTGGTGTATCTGTGGTATCAATGATTTATATCGGTACCGGATTCCATTATCTGGCTTCTGTTAGAAATTCTTCTGGCGGATTTGCATTGCTTATGTATGCCTTAATAGTTGTTTGGTCAACAGATATATTTGCTTATCAATTCGGTCGTAAGATTGGTAAACATAAGTTGTGGCCTGCAATCAGTCCTAACAAGACATGGGAAGGTACAATTGGTGGTGTTGTATCAGCCTTGGTATTATCAGGTATCTATGTATACTTTGTACCACAGGCATATTCATTAACCACTATGCTCATGATTTCATTTGTTCTTTCAGCATTCGGGCAACTTGGAGATTTAATTGAATCAGCTTATAAGAGATTCTATAAAGTAAAGGATTCTGGAAATATTTTACCGGGTCATGGTGGAATTTTGGACAGATTTGACAGTATGTTAATTGTCTTACCTTTGTTACACATTTTTGGCCTAGTTTAGGCGATTCGTGGAGGTTAAAATGACCGCGATAATAACGTTTATCATTGTTTTTGGAATATTGGTAATTGTTCATGAGTTTGGACATTACTATGCTGCAAAAAAATCTGGAATCTTAGTTCGTGAATTTTCTGTCGGAATGGGTCCTAAAATTTTTGCTTACCGTAAAAATAGTACTACTTACACATTGAGACTATTGCCACTAGGTGGTTATGTCAGAATGGCCGGTGCACAAGAAGACGATTCTGATATTCAGCCTGGTACTATGGCCTCTTTGGTTTTAAATGACGCAAGAAAAGTTGTTAAAATTATTACATCCAGTAAGGTGTATGATCCTAATGGTGTTCCAGTTCAAATATCTAAGTCGGATTTGATTGATGATTTAACTATTGAAGGATACGAAAATGGTGATGAATCAGAAATTAAAACTTACTCAGTAGATCATGATGCAACGATTGTTGAAGAAGACGGTACAGAGGTACAAATTGCACCTCGAGATGTCCAATTACAATCAGTATCTGTTTGGAAGCGTATGATCACTAATTTTGCTGGACCATTTAATAATTTTATATTGGCGATTGTTTGTGCTATTTTGGCTGCATTCATGATGAATGGAGTTGGAAGTGGATCTAATCAACTTGGTGAGATCCAGAGTGGTAGTGCTGCTGCAAGGGCGGGATTAAAAGCAAATGACACAATTCTAGAAGTAAATGATCACAAAACTAGTTCTTGGACAACTTTGTCAGAAAATATTCAAAAAAATCCAGGCAAGAAGATAACACTTAAAGTGAAGTCTGGAAATAAAGTTTCAACTGTTAAACTAATTCCGAAGACAATTAAATCCTCTGGTCAAAAATATGGTCAAATTGGTATTATTCAAAAACGAGATTATAGTTTAGGCGCTAAGATTAAATTTGGTTTTACGTATAGTTGGCAAACAACCGTACAAATTCTTCACGTATTAGGTAAAATGGTAACTGGCGGATTTAGTATTAATCAATTATCTGGTCCAGTTGGTATTTATTCAATGACGTCTCAAGTATCCTCGCAAGGATTGTTGAGTATCGTCTTATTCATGTCAATGCTTTCAATGAATTTGGGAATAGTTAATTTAATTCCAATTCCGGCACTTGATGGTGGTAAGATTTTGTTGAATATTGTTGAAGCAATAAGAAGAAAGCCACTACCGGAAGAATACGAAAATGTCATAACATTAATTGGGGTCGGCATTTTGGTTCTTTTGATGGTTGCTGTAACGTGGAATGATATCCAACGTTTCTTCATAAAATAGGGGGATAAAAATTTGAAACAATCAAAACTGTATATTCCAACATTGAAGCAAACTCCTTCAGATGCTGAGGCTATTAGTCATCAGTTGATGTTGAGAGCTGGCTATGTAAGACAGGTTTCTGCTGGTATTTACAGTTACTTACCATTAGCATGGTCTGTAATTCGTAAAATTGAAGATATGATCCGTAAAGAAAATGACAAGATCGATGCCGCTGAAATGCGCATGCCTGCCATTATTCCAGCTGACTTATGGAAAGCCAGTGGTCGTTATGAACCTTATGGACAAACATTGTTTAAGGTTAATGACCGTCATGATAGAGAATTCATTTTAGGACCTACTCATGAAGAAACATTTACAAGTGTTGTTAAAGAAAGTTTAAATAGTTACAAGAAGCTTCCTATTATTTTGTATCAAATGCAAATGAAATATCGTGATGAAGATCGTCCACGTTATGGTCTATTACGTGGTAGAGAATTCGATATGTATGATGCATATTCATTTACAGCAAATAAAGATCAACTTGATGTTATTTTTAATCAAATGGAACAACTATATAGAAACATTTTTGATCTTTGTGGATTAGACTATCGCTCAATTATCGGTGATGCTGGTGCCATGGGTGGAACAGATTCTAAGGAATTCTCTGCCATTGCTGATATTGGTGAAGATACTATTGCTTATTCAGATGGTAGTGATTATTCTGCTAACTTGGAAATGGCTGCAAGTAAGTTGCCAGATAACCCACAAGCAGAACACAAGACAGCTGAATTAGTTGATACTCCAGATGTTCATACTATTGATACCTTGGCTTCATTGTTGAAGGTCGAATCTTCAACAATCATGAAGGCTGTTGCATATATGGCTGATGAAAAGCCTGTATTAGTAATGATTCGTGGAGATTATGAAGTTAATGACGTTAAAGTTAAGAACTACTTAGGAGTAGACTTTTTAAATGAAGCTACCCCTGAAGAAGTTGTAAATATCTTTAAGAGTGTTCCAGGATTCATCGGACCAAAGGGTGTTGCTGATGATGTTCAAGTATTATTTGATAGTTCACTTGAAGGATTAACTAACTTTGTTGTTGGTCCTAATCAAGCTGACAAACATCTGATCAATGCTAACTTTGAAGATATTACAGATGAAACACCAACGTTTAGAGACTTCCGTGTTGTTAAAGAGGGAGAAATGTCACCAGATGGACATGGCACGATCAAGTTTACTCGTGGTATTGAAATCGGACATATTTTCAAACTTGGTACTAAGTTCTCAAAGGCACTTGGTGCAAACTTCTTGGATGAAAATGGTAAGTCCAATCCATTGATCATGGGTTGTTATGGAATTGGTATTTCACGTCTGTTGTCAGCAATTATTGAACAACATAACGATGAGAACGGTATTATTTGGCCAGTTGCATTAGCTCCATATCAAGTGCATGTTGTTCCTATTAAGTACAACAATGATGTTCAAGGTAAGTTAAGTGATGAAATTGTTGAATTATTACAAGACGAAGGATACGATGTTCTACTTGATGATCGTAAAGAACGTCCTGGTGTTAAATTCGCAGATTCAGATCTTATGGGTATGCCTATCAGAATTACAGTTGGTAAGAAGGCTGCTGATGGTATAGTTGAATTGAAGATCAGAAGTACTGGAGAAACAATTGAAGTAAGTAAAGATGAATTGGTAAATTCAGTAAAAATATTGCTTAAGAATCAGTAATGAGGCTTAAGCCTTTTTTTATTTGTTGAAGGGTAAGTTATGTCTGATAAAAATCAACTTTTTAAAATTTTAATTAAACAAATCAAACTGGATAATTTATTGGAATCTGATGAGTTATTCGCTAATGCAAAATTAGACAAACTAGAAGTACATAAGAAGTCACGTCGTTGGACCTTTTTCTTTGATTTTGATGATGTTATTCCGTTCAATGACTTTCAAGTATTTGTTGCATCGTTGAAAGAAGGATTTGACGGAATTGCAACTGTGGATTTCAATATTCATACAGAATCCCCTCAATTGGATGAGAAGAACATACGTGAATATTGGAATTATGTATTGGAAAACTGTGAAGAGCGCTCCCCGGTTGTTTCGCAACTTATGAGTCAAAATCCGCCAAAATCTGAAAACGGTCAAGTCTTTCTAACTGTTTCAAACGGATTTATTGCTGACTTTATGGATGGAAAATTAATTTCTAGTTTACAAGATGCGTATACATCCTTGGGTTTTCCATCATTTAAGATTCGTGTCGATGTTGATGAAGCTAAAGGGCAAGAAAAAGCACAAGCACTTGAAGCTGCTAAGCAAGAAGAAACAAAACATTTTCAAGCTCAAGCACAGGAAGTTAGTCAAAAGCGTGCTAAGAAACCCGCCGGGAATGTTGTAAAAATTGGACGTAAAATTCCTGATGATGCAGAAATAACTCAAATGGTTGATATTACTGAAGAAGATAGAAACAAAGTTGTTGAAGGTCATATCTTTGATAAGGATGTTAAAAAGCTCAAATCTGGTCGTTCATTATTATTATTGAAGGTTACAGATTATACTTCTTCATTCAGTGTTAAAAAATTCTCGAATGGTGAAGATGATGAGGCTTTCTTTGATAATTTAGACAGTGGAGCATGGATTCGTGCTCGTGGTAGTGTTCAAGAAGACAACTTCTCACGTGAATTATCAATTATGGCAAATGATATCATGGTCATCAAACACGCTGGACGCAAGGATAATGCTGAAGAAGACAATAAACGTATCGAACTTCATGCTCATACGAATATGAGTCAAATGGATGCTATTCCAAGTGCAACTGATTTGATCAAGCGTGCTAGTGAATGGGGACAACCTGCAATTGCAATTACTGATCATCGTGCACTTCAGGCTTTCCCAGAAGCATATAGTGCTGGGCAAAAGTATGGTGTCAAAATCGGTTATGGCGTTGAAATTGATCTAGTTGATGAAGGAAATCCAATTGCATATAATTTGCGAGACGAAGAATTGAATCCTGCGGAATACGTTATTTTTGATGTTGAAACAACTGGGTTGTCAGCCGTTTATGACAGTATTATTGAACTTGCCGCAACCAAGATGAAGGATGGGGAAGTAGTGGATTCTTTTGATGAGTTCATTAATCCTGGTCATCCTTTATCTGAGTTTACGACTAGTTTGACAAGCATTACAGATGATATGGTTCAAAATGCTCCTGATGAAAAAACAATTATTCAAAAATTTATGTATTTTGTTGGAAATGATATTCTAGCTGGACATAACGTTACTTTTGATATTGGATTTTTGAATTCTGCTTTGACTAGAATGGGTAGAGATAGGATCTCGGTACCAGTTATCGATACTCTAGAAATGTCTCGTACATTGCATTCAGAGTATCGCAATCACAAACTAGATTCATTAGCAAAACGATACAATATTGTTTTGGAACACCATCACCGTGCTAACGCCGATGCTGAAACAACTGGATATTTGATGTATAAGTTGTTCGATGAGATGGAAGATAAGTTCCAAATTACTAATGTTGAGCAATTAAATGATCATGTTGGTGGTGAAGAGGCCTATAAGCAGGCACGTCCAAGCCATGCCATTTTGATTGCTAAGACACAAGCTGGATTGAAGAATATGTTCAAAATCGTTTCCTATGGAATGACTGAATATTATTATCGAACAGCACGTGTTCCGAGAAGATTATTGAACAAGTATCGTGAAGGAATCTTGGTAGGTTCTGCATGTAAGGATGGAGAAGTCTTCAATACTATGATGCAAAAGGGGTATGAAGATACTCGTGAACTTGCTCAATACTATGATTATCTTGAAGTTATGCCTAAACCTGTGTATCAACATTTGCTTGATGCCAAGTTGATAAAAGATGAAGCAGGTCTTGAAGAGATTCTTAAAAATATTATTAAATTAGGTAAGGAATTGAATAAGCCAGTTGTTGCAACTGGTGATGTTCATTATCTTGACCCTCATGATAAGATTTACCGAGAAATAGTTATCAAGGCTGTTAAGAGTAATCCATTAGCGCGTCAGGAATTACCTGATGTGCAATTTAGAACTACTGACGAGATGTTTGATGAATTTGATTTCTTGGATAAAGATACTGAACAAGAGATTATTGTTGATAATCCTAAGAAGATCATGGATGAAATTGATGAGATTTCTCCTGTTAAAGATAAACTCTATACTCCTAAAATGGAGGGTGCCGAAGATGAAATTCGTAGTTTGACTATGAACAAGGCACATGAATTGTATGGTGAGAAGCTCCCTGAAATTGTTCAAGAACGTATGGATAAGGAGCTCAAGAGTATTATTGGTAATGGGTTCTCCGTTATTTATTTAATTTCTCAACGTTTGGTTTATAAATCTAATAAAGATGGATATTTGGTTGGCTCCCGTGGTTCCGTTGGTTCAAGTTTCGTTGCTACAATGACTGGTATTACTGAAGTTAATCCATTGCCACCACATTATCGTTGTCCTAAATGTAAATATTCTGAATTCTTTACTAAAGGTGAAGTTGGTTCTGGTTTTGACTTACCTGACAAAAAGTGTCCAAAGTGTGGAACTGAGTTGAAAAAAGATGGACAGGATATTCCTTTTGAGACTTTCTTAGGTTTCAAAGGGGACAAAGTTCCTGATATTGATTTGAACTTCTCAGGTGATTATCAACCAGTAGCACATAATTATACAAAGGTACTTTTTGGTGAAGACCATGTTTTCCGTGCCGGTACTATTGGTACAATTGCTGATAGAACAGCTTTCGGATATGTTAAGAATTATGAGGAACTAACTGGACAGCAGATTCGTAATGCCGAAGAAGAACGACTTGCAATGGGTTCGACTGGTGTCAAAAGAACCACCGGTCAACACCCGGCTGGTATTATCGTTGTTCCAGATTATATGGATATTTTTGATTTCACGCCGATTCAATATCCGGCTGACGATCAAAATGCTGCATGGAAAACGACTCATTTTGATTTCCATTCTATCCATGACAATATCTTGAAATTGGATATTCTGGGTCATGATGATCCAACTATGATTCGTACATTACAGGATTTGTCAGGAATTGATCCATTGACTATCCCAGTTGATGATCCTGAAGTTATGGAATTATTCCGTAGTACGAAGTCATTAGGTGTAACACCTGAACAAATCTTCTCTAAAACTGGTACTTTAGGAGTTCCAGAATTTGGTACGAGATTTGTTCGTGGAATGTTAGAGAAAACACATCCAACGACATTTGCTGAATTGCTACAGATCTCAGGACTGTCACATGGTACTGATGTATGGCTAGGCAATGCCGAGGAATTAATTGATCAGGGCGTTGTTACTCTTAAGGAAGTTATCGGTTGTCGTGATAATATCATGATGGATTTGATCCACTGGGGTATGAAATCACAGACTGCCTTCCAAATTATGGAGCATGTTCGTAAGGGACGTGGTATTCCTGATGAATGGAAACAAGAAATGAAGGATGCTGATGTTCCGCAATGGTATATTGAATCTTGTTTGAAGATCAAGTACATGTTCCCTAAGGCGCATGCCACTGCCTATATTCTTATGGCGTTGCGAATTGCTTACTTCAAAGTTCATTATCCGTTATACTATTACAGTGCTTACTTCTCTGTTCGTGCTGATGATTTTGATCTTGTTGCAATGACAACTGGTAAAGATGCCGTTAAGAATGCAATGAAAGAAATTAATGATAAAGGTATGGATGCTTCTACTAAAGAAAAGAATTTATTAACTGTTTTGGAATTAGCTAATGAATGTCTAGAACGTGATTTCAAAATAAAAATGGTTGACCTTGAAAAATCAGATGCGTTTGAATTTAAGATCATCGATGACAAAACGTTGTTGGCACCATTCAACGCTATCCCTGGTTTGGGTGATAATGTTGCCAAGCAAATCGTTGCCGCCCGTGAAGAACAGCCTTTCTTATCAAAAGAAGACTTGTCAACTCGTGGTAAAGTTTCCAAAACTATTGTCGAATATATGACTGAAAATCATGTTTTGGATGGGATGCCTGATGAAAATCAGCTCTCTCTCTTTTAGCCTCAAGCGTTAGAGGTTGCTTTAAATGTCAATATATGTTAAATTAACTACTAGTTAATTATTGATTAATGAGTGAGCAGAGATGCTCACTCTTTTTATTGCCGATTACTTTGGAGGAGAATTTTTGAATACAAAAATTGATGAATTAAAAGCCATCTTACAGCCTGTTTTGGATAAGCATGATTTCTTTCTAGTCGACCTAGAATTTGTTCATGAACGTGGAGATTGGTATTTACGTGTATATGCTGATAAAAAAGGCGGCATCAGTATTGATGATTGTGCTGTTATCAGTGAAGAATATGGTGAAAAGTTGGATGAACTTGATCCAATCGAGCCAGCATATTACTTAGAGGTATCTTCGCCAGGTGCTGAGAGACCAATTGAGAATGATGAAAGTCTTTCAAACTACGAGGGTGCATACGTAAATGTTTCCTTATACCAAAAACAAGACGGTGACAAAGTTTTCGAAGGAACAATGACTGAAGTAACCGATGCACAAATCACTTTAAACATAAAAGTTAAGAATCTTAAAAAGACAATCGTTATTGATAGAGATAAAATTGCTAAGATTCGTTTAGCCATAGAATTCTAGAGAATTCGTCGAAGGAGAATAACATGAGTAAAGAAATGGTTGACGCACTTGATGCGTTAGAAACTGAAAAAGGTATCAAAAAAGAATATGTTATTGAATCATTGGAGGCAGCTCTTGTTGCAGCCTATAAGCGTAATTACAATCAAGCTCAAAACGTTGAGGTTGAATTTGACGCAAAAAAGGGTAATATACATGTTTATGCAGTTAAAGAAGTTGTTGACGAAGTCGTTGATGACAGACTAGAAATTACTCTTGATGATGCTTCTAAGAAGAGCAAAGGTTATGAACTTGGTGACCATGTTCGTGAAGAAGTAACACCTAAAGACTTCGGTAGAATTGCGGCACAAACTGCTAAACAAGTAATTATGCAACGTGTTCGTGAAGCCGAACGTGATATCATTTATAATGAGTACAGTCAATATGAACACGAAATCATTCAAGGTATCGTTGAACGAAGTGATAGTAGATTTGTATACATCAACTTTGGTAAGATTGAAGCTGTTATGGCTAAGTCTGACCAAATGCCAGGAGAAACATACAATTCTCGTGATAGAATTCGTGTGTATGTTACAAAGGTTGAGAACGCTACTAAGGGTCCTCAAGTCTTCGTATCAAGAACCGATCCAGGTTTGGTTAAGAGATTATTTGAACAAGAGGTTCCAGAAATATATGATGGAACTGTCGAAATCGTTTCTATTGCTCGTGAAGCGGGTGACAGAACTAAGATTGCTGTTAAATCAGATAATCCAGATATTGACCCAGTTGGTACATGTGTTGGACCTAAGGGTTCACGTGTTCAAGCTGTTGTTGATGAATTAAACGGTGAAAACATTGATGTTGTGCCTTATGTTGATGATCCAATCGACTTTATCGCTAATGCATTGAACCCAGCAGAAGTTATTGCTGTTCAATTCGACGATACTGATAAAAAACAATGTATTGTTATTGTTCCTGATTATCACTTGTCATTGGCAATTGGTAAAAAGGGTCAAAATGCACGTTTAGCTGCTAAATTAACTGGATATAAAATTGATATTAAACCTGAATCACAGGTTGAATTTGTTGATGATAACGACCAAGATGTACCTGTAGATGATATTGAGAAAAAATTAGATGAAGAAAAGTCTAAAGAAGATACACCTAAGACAGATACAACTCCAGAAACTGACTCAGATACAGATTCAGATTCACAAGATTAAGGGGGTGATGGGTTTGGCAACGCGTAAGATACCCATGAGAAAAGATGTTCTAACTAACAAGATGTACCCTAAAAGAGAAATGGTTAGAATTGTAAAAGATAAAGAAGGTACTATTTCCATTGACCCAACTGGCAAGAAGTCTGGACGTGGTGCTTATGTAGGGCTAGATCCTGATGCCGTGAAAGAAGCAAAATCCAAGAAAGTATTGGATAAAGTTTTCTCACACTCAGTTTCAGAAGATTTTTATGATGAATTATTCGAATTCGTAGACCATCAAAAAGCCAGAATGGATCTATTCGGAGATTTGGGTAAGAAACATTGAAAGATGCATTTCTAAATTTTTTGGGTATAGCTCTGCGTGCTGGAAAAATGATTAGTGGTACAGAATTAACCTTGCAGGGGATTCGAAATCAGAGCGTTAAATTAGTAATAATGGCAAGTGATTGCAGTGATCGTACAAAAAAGGATTTGACTAATAAGACTGATTCTTATAATGTGCCGTTAATTGATAACTTCACAAGTCAAGAACTAAAAAGATCAATCGGTAAAGAACGTAAGGTTATCGGTATTACGGATCTTGGAATTGCTAGAAGGTTAATTGAAATTATGGAAAATTAAGGAGAGTGATAGGATGGCCAAAAAACGAATCTATACTATTGCAAAAGAAAATAGTGTTGAAAACCAGGTTGTATTAGATGCCGCTGCCAAATTAGGTATCGATGTTAAAAATCACATGTCATCAGTTGATGAGACAAGTGAAAAGAAGATTGTAGGTAGTCTAAAGGGTGGTAAACCAGCTGCAAAGCCAGTTTCAAAACCTGCTGCCAAACCAGCTTCAAATAATACATCAAGTAATACTGCTCCAAAAGGAAATACTAGTGAGAATCATCAACAAAGTGGTGATCACAAAACTAAGATCAAAATTACTGCTGTAAGAAGAGATCCAAACAAGAATAAGGGTCACTTTGATCGTAATAACCATAATCGTAACAATAGTAACGGTAATGGTAACGGAAACAGTAACTATCGTGGAAACAATAATAATAACCACAATGGAAACCGTAACAACAGCTCTGCATCAAACACTGCAAACCGTCCAAATGGAAACAGTAATTACAGAGGCAACAACAATAGTAGTAATACTACTAACAACGGTAACCGTCCTGGTAATAGCAATAATGGGAACAATCGTCCAAACGATAATCGTAGCAACAACAATCGTAATGACAATAGAAATAACAGTTCTCAAAACCGTGATCGTCGTAACAATGGCAGTGTTAGACGTGATCGTCCACAAACATCACAAGCACCAAGACCTAGACAAAGCGCTGGTAATAAGTATCTAGAGCAATTTAAGACAAATATCCAAGAGGCTAGTCGTACGCCTTCCCGTCCTAGAAACAATCGTAATAACCATAATGCAAGTAACGGTAGTCGTCCAAACGAAAACCGTAACAACAATAGCAACCATTCTAGCGCAAACCGTAATAGTAATAACCGTCCTAATAACAATAATAGTAACGGTCGTTACAATAACAATAACCACAATAGTAATAACAATAATAATGCTAATAACAGAAACAATAACAACCCAAGCAGAAGACCAGCAGCACAAAACACTGCTAAGGAAACTGCAAAGGTAAATGTTTCTCCAGCAAGCGTTGAAGTTCCAAAGCCAGAATACAAGAAGACAAAGCCAACGAATAACAATCGTGACTTTGGCCACAAGCAAAATCTAGCTAATCCTTTCGGTAGTCGTAAGAAGAAGAAGGAAAGAAAGAGACAACAACGTCAAAGAACTGAACCAAAGAAGCCAATGCCACAAAGAAAAGATCGTCCATTACCAAAGACACTTGTATATACTGTCGGTATGAATGCTCAGGATATTGGTAAATTGATTCACCGTGAGCCAGCTGAAATTGTTAAGAAGTTGTTCATGCTTGGTATTATGATCAACCAAAACCAATCATTGGATAAAGATGCAATTGAATTATTAGCTACTGATTACGGTATTGAATCAGAAGAAAAGGTTCAAGAAGATATTGCTGATATCGATCAATACTTCGATGCTGAAACAACAAATAAAGAGAACTTGGTACCTCGTCCTCCAGTTGTTACTATCATGGGACACGTTGATCATGGTAAGACAACATTGCTTGATCACTTGAGACATACTCACGTTACAGCTGGTGAAGCTGGTGGTATTACTCAACATATTGGTGCTTATCAAGTTAGATTGAACGATCGTTTGATCACATTCCTTGATACTCCAGGACACGCTGCCTTTACTAATATGCGTGCTCGTGGTGCTGATATTACTGATATTGTTATCCTAGTTGTAGCTGCTGATGATGGTGTTATGCCACAGACAATCGAAGCTATCAACCATGCTAAAGCTGCTAATGATCCAATCATCGTTGCGGTTAACAAGATTGATAAACCAGGTGCAAATCCACAACATGTTATCGAACAATTGATGGAATATGAGCTTGTTCCTGAAGATTATGGTGGGGATACTATCTTTGTTAATATTTCTGCTAAAGTCGGAACAAACATTGATCAATTACTTGAAATGATTCTTCTTCAAGCTGATGTTATGGAATTGAAAGCAAATCCTAAACAAAAAGCTGTCGGTACTGTTATCGAAGCTAAGCTTGATAAAGGCCGTGGACCTGTTGCATCACTATTGGTACAACAAGGTACACTTCATGTTGGAGATCCAATTGTTGTTGGTAACACATATGGACGTGTTAGAACTATGACAAACTATAACGGTAAAGAAGTTAAGAAGGCATTGCCTTCTCAACCTATTGAAGTTACTGGTTTGAATGATGTTCCAGAATCAGCTGATAAGTTCGTTGTCTTTGACGATGAGAAGACAGCTCGTGCAGCTGGTGAAGAACGTGCTAGTCGTGCTCTTCAAATCGAACGTCAAAACACTAACCCTGTTACACTTGATAACTTGTTCGAGACAATGAAAGAAGGAGAACTTAAGACTGTCGACGTTATTATTAAAGCCGATGTTCAAGGTTCTGCCGAAGCTATTGCCGGAAGTTTGAAGAAGATTGAAGTTAAGGGTGTTCGTGTAAACATTATTCATTCTGCCGTTGGTGCAATTACTGAAAGTGATGTTAACCTTGCTGCTGCAAGTAGTGCCATCATTATCGGATTCAATGTACGCCCAACTGCTCAAGCACGTGTACAAGCTAAAGATGAAAATGTTGATATTCGTCTACACAGAGTTATCTATAAGGCTATTGATGAAATTGAAGCAGCCATGAAGGGTATGCTAGAACCAGTTTACGAAGAAAAGATCACAGGTAACTTAACAGTTCGTGAAACATACAATGTTTCTAAGATTGGTACAATTGCCGGATGTCTTGTAAATAATGGTAGCATCACTCGTGATAGTGGAGTTCGTCTAATTAGAGACGGTATCGTAGTCTATGAAGGCAAGCTCGCTTCACTTAAACGTTTCAAGGACGACGTCAAAGAAGTTAAGTCAGGATTCGAATGTGGTATCACAATTGAAAACTACAATGACATTAAGATTGGCGACGAAGTTGAAGCCTATGTGATGGAAGAAGTTCCAGTCAAATAGGAGATGAAAATATGGTAAAACATAGAATCGGACGTGTAGAACAAGAGATTCAAAAAGAAGTAAATGATATTCTGTTAAAACGTGTACGTGATCCTCGTGTACAAGGCGTTACAGTTACTGGAATTGAAATGACAGGCGACCTACAATCAGCCACGATTTATTACAGCATTCTATCTGAAAAAGCTAGTGATGTTGAAAAGACCCAAGCAGGATTGGATAAGGCCAAGGGATTAATTCGCAAAGAGTTAGCTCCTCGCTTGACACTCTACAAGATTCCAGAATTGGAATTCAAGCAGGATAAATCTATCCAATACGGAGAGAAGATTGACCGCTTGATTGCTAAGTTGCACCAGGATGAAGCGAATAGATAGAGGGTTGAAGAAGCCGGTAGATTTTGAGCATTAGTCGCATTTTACGAGTTGCACACGTAGTGGGCGACTTGGAAAATGTAGCTAAGCGCAGAAATCTGGCTTCTGCAACTCGTTTAGGCCCAGCAAGTAAAATTGCTGAGCCTTTTTCTATACAATCTCAAAAAAATGATTGTTAAACTATTTAAATAACTAGTAGAATAGTCCTTGATATGTTTTAGAAATTAATTGAATTTGGAGATTGAAATGAACGGAGTAATTCCTCTAAATAAAGAAATCGGAATGACAAGTTCTGATTATGTATATAAATTGCGCAAGATTCTTCACACGAAGAAAATCGGTCACACCGGCACACTGGACCCATTAGTTGATGGAGTTCTACCAATATGTGTCGGTCAATCAACAAAATTAGTCAACCGCTTGACTGGTTCACCTAAGGAATATGAAGGCGAGATCACTCTTGGTAAATCTACGACCACTGAGGACCGTGAAGGGGATGTAGTTAAGGAAGTTAAACTTTCAAAGCCTTTTGAAGATTCAGAGTTGAAGACAACATTTGAAAAAATGATTGGTGAGCTGACACAGATTCCACCAATGTATTCTGCGGTCAAAGTTAATGGTAAAAAGTTATATGAATATGCACGTGCTGGAATCGAGGTTGAACGTCCAGAGCGACATATTAATATTTATGATTTCTACATGATGGGTGAACCTGAATTTGATGAAGAATCAGGTACTCAAAAGCTCAGATTCCATGTGAAATGTTCAAAGGGGACTTACGTCCGAACACTTGCAGTTGAATTCGGCGAGTTACTCGGAGTTCCTTCATTCATGTCACAACTAACTAGGACTGAGAGTGCTGGATTCAATATCAGTGAGACTTATAAGTTGGCGGACATCAGAAAAATGATGGACGAAGATAATCATGAATTCTTGAAGAGTACCGATGAGGTATTGTCATACATGCAAGCACATGAATTGACTGATGAAGAGTGGGAAGTTCGTGTACTACATGGCGGTTTCTTGGATTTAAAGAATTATGATCACAAGCAAAACTTGCGTGTCACTAGGGATAATGTAACTAAGGCAATTTATAAATATAATGATGAACGTCAATTATGGATTCCAGATACAATGTTACTGAATAATGATTAGGGGGATGAACTGATGAAAATATTAAATGTTAAGCATCCACTTAAAGATGACCAAATACCTGATTCCGATATAGTTTTGATTATGGGCTTTTTTGATGGTGTTCATCGTGGACACCAAAAAGTTATTCAGCGTGGAGTTGATTTGGCACATGAAAAAGGATTGAAATCAGTTCTACTGACCTTTGACAGGTCGCCACGTGAAATATACCAACATGAAAATAATTATAAGTATATTTCAACTATGGATCGTAAAGCTGAGCTAGTGAACAAAATGGGTGTTGATGAATTGTACTTTGTTGAATTCACATCAGACTTTGCTAGTTTGCCACCACAAGAATTCGTGGACTATTACATGGTCAAAATTAGAGCTAAATATTTGGTGGCAGGCTTCGATTATACTTATGGTAAAAAGGATATAGCTAATATGCAGACACTGCCCAACTTTGCAAAAGACAAGTTCGAAGTAGTGACTGTTCCTGAACAGATGATCAATGGCGAAAAAATCGGTTCGAGTACTATTAAGAAATTGATTCTATCAGATAGAGTTGATTATGCTAATGAATTATTGGGCTACAACTATCAGAATCAAGGACAGGTTGTACATGGGCTACAGAGAGGACGTACGCTGGGTTATCCAACTGCTAATGTACATACCACTAAAGAGCAATTAAAGCCTTCTATCGGTGTATATGTGACTCGTATCGAGGTAGATGGTAAATGGTACCCATCTATGACCTCGGTTGGCTATAATGTCACTTTTAAAGAGGACACTGGTGTGACTATCGAAACGAATATCTTTGACTTCGATGAAGATATCTACGGGAAAGATGTTCGTGTAGAATGGCTTCATTACCTTCGTGGTGAGATCAAGTTTGATGGTGCAGATGCATTAGTTGAACAATTACATACTGATAAAGAGAATTCAATTAAGTATTTTAAAGAACATAATTTTGAATAAATAGTTTACTTTTTGATTTGAGAGTGTGAAATTAGCACTCTCTTTTATTTTTGCTAATTTTTTAAATTTTCTGAGCGTCTGTACTTGACACTATAGGGATAGATTGTTATATTTTACATTGTTAGCACTCCAATATGAATAGTGCTAAAAGGAGGACGGTATAATGTTATCGGAACGTCAAGATGCAATCTTGAGAGAAGTCGTGCGCATTTTCACAGATACCGGCCAGCCGGTTGGTTCAAAAACATTGATGAACGCATTACCATTTCATGTTAGTTCGGCAACCATCAGAAATGAGATGGCTGTACTGGAAGAAATAGGTTACTTAGAGAAGACTCATCTTTCTTCTGGACGTATTCCTTCCGCAATGGGATATCGTTATTATCTCGATAATTTGGTACAACCTACTACCGTACCGCAAGATATCGCTAAAAGAATTGATGAAGATTTTGGTCAAACGTATCATCAAATTGATGACATTATTGAACAATCGGCTAAGATCTTATCTCATTTAACAAGTTACACTGCTATTACATTAGGACCTGAAAGCAGTCAGATATTATTAACTGGATTTAGAATCGTTCCTTTGAATTCTCGTCAAATTATGGCGATCATTGTAACATCTGATAATAATGTTGAGAGTAACATTTATACAATTGATGAAAATTTTGATACAGAGTTAATTGAGAAAATTGTTAGAGTTGTGAATGATAAGTTAGTTGGACAACCTTTGCCAAGAGTTATCCAATTGCTCCACAATGATGTGCCTGCTATCTTGTCACAGTACATGTATTCTAACGAAGGATTGATTGATATGATCGATCAATTGTTTAAGAAGGCTGGATCAGAGAAGTATTTCGTTGATGGCCAATTGAACCTATTGAATTACGCCAACAATGAAGACTTGTCGGACGTACAATCTTTGTTCTCAATTATTAATCAGAGTACAGATTTGAAGAAACTGTTAGATCCAAGTGATACTGATGATGGTATTAGGGTTCGGTTAGGTAGTGAGTTAGGATCTGATGCATTGAAGAATTACAGTATTATCACGGCAAATTATGATGTTGGACATCATGGTAAAGGCGTGATTGCATTACTGGGACCAACAACAATGCATTATTCACAATTAATTGGTTTATTAGGTGAATTTAGACAAGAATTGGCAAAACGATTGATTGACTATTATTCACGGTATGATGATTCTTGATATTTAGGAGGAAGTAATGGCAGATAAAGAGAAACAAGAAGATGTAAAAGCTTCTAGCAAACAAACTAAAGAAGCACCAAAGGCTGATGCCAAAGATGCCAAAAAGAGTGCTGAAAAAGTAACCAAGATCGATCCTAAGGATGCAAAAATCAAGGATCTTGAGGCTAAGAATTCAGAACTAGAAGATAAGTTTTTGAGAAGCCAAGCTGAAATTCAAAATATGAATAATCGTCATAAGAAGGAAGTTGCTGGAATCCTTAAATATGATGGTCAAAAATTGGCTACTGAAATTCTTCCAGTAATTGATAACTTAGAACGTGCTTTGGATGTTGAAGTCAGCGATGACGCTGGCAAGCAATTGAAGAAGGGTATTGAAATGGTACAGCAACACATGGTTAAGGCTTTGACTGACAATCATGTAACTATCATTGATAATGCTGGTGAGAAGTTTGATCCCAATGACAGTCAAGCAGTGCAAACTGTTCCCGCTGACAAGGATCACGCTAAAGACACTGTTGTTCAAGTTTTGCAAAAGGGTTATAAGTTGGAAGATAGAGTTCTTCGTCCAGCAATGGTCGTAGTTGCTCAATAGACAACGATTAATCTATTATTAAAGTTAATAAATATTAAAAATTCAAAAGAGGTTTATATTTATGTCAAAAGTTATTGGTATTGATTTAGGTACAACAAACTCAGCTGTTGCCGTACTTGAAGGTGGTTCACCAAAAATTATTGCTAACCCAGAAGGCGCAAGAACAACACCTTCAGTTGTAGCTTTCAAAGATGGTGAAATTCAAGTTGGTGAAGTTGCTAAGAGACAAGCAATCACAAATCCTGATACGGTTTCATCAATTAAGAGACACATGGGTGAAGCAGGTTACAAGGTAACTGTTGCCGGCAAGTCATACACACCACAAGAAATTTCTGCTATGATCTTGCAACACATCAAGAAGTTCTCAGAGGACTATCTTGGCGAACCAGTTACAGATGCAGTTATCACAGTTCCTGCATACTTCAACGATTCACAAAGACAAGCTACAAAGGATGCTGGTAAGATTGCCGGTTTGAACGTTCAACGTATCGTTAACGAACCAACTGCATCAGCACTTGCTTATGGTCTTGACAATGACAAGGGTGATGAAAAGATTCTTGTTTATGACCTTGGTGGTGGTACATTCGATGTTTCTATCCTTGAATTAGGTGACGGTGTCTTCGAAGTACTTTCAACAAATGGTGATACACATCTTGGTGGTGATGACTTTGATCAAAAGGTTATCGACTGGTTAGTTGAACAATTCAAGAACAAAAATGGCGTTGACTTGTCACAAGACAAGATGGCCCTACAAAGATTAAAGGATGCTGCTGAAAAAGCTAAGAAGGACTTATCAGGTGTTGCACAAACATCAATCAGTCTTCCATTTATTTCATCAGGTGCTAATGGCCCACTTCACTTGGAAGAAACATTGACACGTGCTAAGTTTGATGAATTAACATCAGACCTAGTTGAAAAGACAAGAATCCCTGTTGACAATGCTCTTAAGGATGCCGGACTATCAATCGGTGACCTTGACAAGGTTATCTTAAATGGTGGTTCAACACGTACACCAGCTGTTCAAGCTGCTGTTGAAAAGTGGACAGGTAAGACACCTGATCACTCAATCAACCCTGACGAAGCCGTTGCCTTAGGTGCTGCTATCCAAGGTGGTGTTATCTCTGGTGATGTTAAAGACGTTGTTCTACTTGATGTCACACCACTTTCATTAGGTATTGAAACAATGGGTGGAGTATTTACTAAGTTGATCGATAGAAATACAACTATCCCAACAAGCAAGTCACAAACATTCTCAACCGCTGCGGATAATCAAAACGCTGTTGATATTCATGTTCTACAAGGTGAACGTCCAATGGCTGCTGACAATAAGACCTTAGGTCGTTTCCAATTAACAGATATTCCAGCTGCACCAAGAGGTGTACCTCAGATTGAAGTTAAATTCGATATCGATAAGAACGGTATTGTAAATGTTTCTGCTAAAGATCTTGGTACTAACAAGGAACAAAAGATTACTATCAAGAGTTCATCAGGTTTGAGCGATGAAGAAATCGATCAAATGATGAAAGAAGCTAAGGAACACGAAGACGAAGATAACAAGCGTAAGGAAGAAGTAGACGTTAAGAACGATGTTGAACAAGCATTGTTTGCTACTGACAAGACTCTTAAAGATATTAAGGGTAAGGTTTCTGACGATGAAATCAAGAAAGCCGAAGATGCTCGTGATGTTTTGAAGAAGGCTCAAGACTCTGGTGATATTGAAGACATGAAGAAGAAACGTGACGAGTTGAATAAAATCGTCCAAGATCTTTCTGTAAAACTATATCAACAAGCTCAAGGTGCTCAACAAGCCGGTGGCGCTGATGGTGCTACAGGTGCAGGCGCAACAGGAACTGGTTCAGCTGATGGCAAGAAGTCAGATGACGGTACTGTTGATGGTGACTTCGAAGAAGTAGATCCTGATAAAGACAAGAAATAATCAATATTAAATAATAATTTGTGATAAAGAGCAGTCATTTCAATTACTAGACCAACCATGGTATAGTATTAATAACTGCTCTTTTGAGCATAAAAGGACAATATGGGATGAATCTTAAATCCCAGTCGATACAAGGGTGATTGTTAAATGGCAGATAAAGATCCATATGAAACTTTAGGCGTTGACAAAAACGCTTCTGAAGACGAAATCAAAAAGGCCTTTCGTAGCCTTTCAAAAAAATACCATCCAGATATTAATAAAGCTCCGGATGCTGAAGAAAAGTTTAAGGAAATTAACGATGCATATGAAACCTTAAAGGATCCTCAAAAGCGTGCTAGATATGACCAATATGGTTCAGCTGGTATGAATCAAGGACAAGGTTTCGGCGGATTTGGTGGCGCCGGTGGCGGCGAACAATTCGGTGGATTTGAAGATATCTTTAGTCAGTTCTTTGGTGGTGGCGGAACTCAGCGTCAAAGTCCTAATGCACCTAGACAAGGTTCTGACTTGCAATATCGTATGGATTTGACCTTTGAAGAAGGTGTCTTTGGTAAGAAGACTGATATTTCATACGATCGTGAAGAAGTCTGCAAGACTTGTGATGGTAGTGGTGCCAAACCTGGTACACATCCTGAAACTTGTTCGAAGTGTCATGGTTCCGGTTATGTTGAAGTAGATCGTCAAACTCCACTAGGCCGTATGCGTACAAGAGTTGTTTGTGATGTCTGCAATGGTACTGGTAAAGAAATTAAAGAAAAGTGCAACATTTGTCACGGTAAGGGTAAAGTTAATGAAAAACATACTCTTAAAGTTACAGTTCCAGCAGGTGTTGAAGATGGACAACAAATGCGTCTAGATGCTCAAGGTGAAGCCGGTGAAAATGGTGGACCTTACGGTGATCTATATATTGTCTTCCATGTTTCACCAAGTAAGGAATTCAAACGTGATGGATCAACAATTTTCTCATCAGTAAATATCAGTTTCCCTCAAGCAGCGTTAGGTGATGAAATCAAAGTTAATACTGTTCATGGTCCAGTTAAGTTAACTGTTCCAAGTGGTACACAAACTGGTACATCATTCAGATTACGTGGTAAGGGTGCTCCTGTTCTTAATAGTAAGAACATCGGTGATCAAAAGGTAACAGTTAATATTGTTACACCTCGTAAGATGTCTGGTGAACAAAGGGATGCTTTGAAACAATTCGCTGAAGCTGGTGGAGATAAAGTTAAAGAAAAAGATAGTAACTTTTTCAATAAGATCAAAGATGCATTCAACGGTTAAAATATTTCAATCAAAAGAAGTCGTATAATTACGACTTCTTTTTCTATACGCTGCAGATGGTGGTATAGGTTGAAATAGTGTAAAATAGATTAGATGAGAATCTATTCTTAAATAATTAAAAGTAAATGAATGATAGAAGGGAAAATTTTATGGATCTGGATCTTGATAAATTAAAAGAACGACAAAAAAGAATTCGTAATTTTTCTATCGTAGCGCATATCGATCATGGTAAATCAACAATTGCCGATCGAATTTTGGAGAAGACACATACTATTTCAAAACGTGAGATGAAGGCACAGGTCCTTGATGATCTTGACCTTGAGCGCGAACGTGGAATTACAATTAAGTTAAATGCGGTTGAGTTGGAATATACTGCCAAAGATGGCAAAGATTATATTTTTCATCTGATCGATACACCAGGACATGTCGACTTCTCTTATGAGGTGTCACGCTCACTTGCTGCTTGTGAAGGTGCATTACTTGTAGTCGATGCTGCACAAGGTGTTGAAGCACAAACACTAGCAAATGCTTATTTGGCTATTGATAACGACTTGGAAATTGTGCCAGTTATCAATAAGGTTGATCTTCCTTCTGCGGAACCAGAAAAGGTTCAAGAAGAGATTGAGGAAATGATCGGTATCGATGCATCCGACTCCGTTATGACTAGTGCCAAAACTGGTTTGGGAATCGATGAATTACTCGAAAGAATTGTTTCTGATGTTCCTGCTCCAGAAGGTGATATTACCAAACCACTTAAGGCTTTGATCTTTGATTCTGTTTATGACAGTTATCGTGGTGTTGTCCTTAATGTGCGTGTCCGTGAAGGCCTTGTGAAGGTCGGTGACACGATTGAATTGATGAGTAATAAGAAGACCTTTGAAGTTACAGATGTCGGCGTAATGTCTCCTAAGGCCGTTTCTCGTGATTACTTGATGGCGGGTGATGTAGGTTATATTACTGCCAGCATCAAGTCAGTTGTCGAAACTCAAGTTGGTGATACTGTCACACTCGCTGACAATCCGACTGATGAGCCACTAACTGGTTATCGTAAGAGTACACCAATGGTGTATGCAGGTATGTATCCAGTTGATAACGGTAAGTATGAAGATTTACATGAAGCATTGGAGAAGTTAAAGCTAAATGATGCGGCGTTGGAATATGAACCTGAGACTTCCCAAGCCTTAGGTTTTGGATTCCGTGTTGGATTTTTAGGATTGCTTCATATGGATGTTGTTCAAGAACGTTTGGAGCGTGAATTCAATTTGGACTTGATCATCACATCACCATCAGTTGATTATCAAGTTACGACAACTTCTGGTGAAGAAATTGTGGTTGATAATCCAGCTGAATTGCCTGATGCTTCTGAAATCAAAGAAGTGCGTGAACCATACGTACGTGCTGAGATCATGGTTCCTGAAGATTACGTTGGTCCAGTTATGGAATTGTGCCAACGTAAACGTGGTGAATTTGTAACAATGGATTATTTGGATAAGTATCGTGTGAACGTTATTTATAAGTTGCCATTGCTAGAAATAATCTTTGATTTCTTCGATGATTTGAAGTCAAATACCAAAGGTTATGCTTCACTTGATTATCAAGTTGATGCATATGAACCAAGTGAATTGGTCAAAATGGATATCTTGCTTAATGGTGAACCAGTTGATGCCTTGAGTTTCATTGTTCATAAGGACTTTGCTTACCAACGTGGACGTGATATTGTTTCACGTTTGAAAGAAGTAATCCCTCGTCAAATGTTCGAGATCCCGGTTCAGGCTGCTATCGGTAACAAAGTTGTTGCCCGTGCCACTGTTAAAGCTTATCGTAAGGATGTTACAGCTAAGTTGTATGGTGGTGACCGAACACGTCGTGATAAGCTATTGAACAAGCAAAAGGCTGGTAAGAAGCGTATGAAGGAAGTCGGAAAAGTTTCGATTCCTCAAGAAGCCTTCATGTCAGTTCTTAACTTGAACAAGGGTCAAACAGACGATTCTGGTAAGTAGCTAATTCAGGCTTTACAATTCGTGTGAAAATATGCTACATTTAAGAAAATAATATATTATAGATATTAAAAGAAGGAGTACTATATACTTCATCCACAGGAAGCCGGGGATATTGAGAACCTGGCGTGTCGGTATATAGGAAAAACATCTTTGTTTTTCTAGCTGAAATTTCGAGAGTAGGCTTAGACGTAGACCAGTACGTTATAATTGGCAAGTATTTAATGTACGTTGAGGTGTTTTTTAAAAAAACTTGGGTGGTACCGCGGAAAATCTTTCGTCCCTTTTTATGGGGGATGAAGGATTTTTTTTCGTCTATAATATTTCAAAATTAAAAGGAGAAACAAATGCAAAACATTTTAGTTAAAGACTTATACAAAAAAGAATTTGCTGATGGTGATCAAATCACTGTTTCTGGTTGGATTCGTACAATCAGAGGTTCAAAACGAGTAGGATTCATTGAATTAAACGATGGTTCATTCTTCAAAAATGTTCAAGTTGTTATTACTAGTGACATGGAAAACTATGCTGAAGTAGTTAAGTTCCCAATTAGCACAACAATCAAAGTTGTTGGTGAATTGGCATTAACACCAAAGGCCCAACAACCATTCGAAATCCATGCTACTGAAGTTATTGAAGAGGGTGCTTCTGATGCTGATTATCCATTGCAAAAGAAGGCTCACTCATATGAATTTATGAGAAGTATTGCTCATTTACGTCCAAGAACTAACACATTCTACTCAGTCTTCCGTATTCGTTCACTAGCCGCATTTGCTATCCATGAATACCTACAAAAACATGATTTTGTTTATGTTCACACACCAATCATCACTAGTTCTGATGCTGAAGGCGCCGGTGAAATGTTCCAAGTTACAACTCTTGATATGAATAATGTTCCAAAAACTGATGATGGCAAAGTTGATTACAACGAAGACTTCTTCAGAAAAGAAACTAACTTAACAGTTAGTGGTCAACTTGAAGTTGAACCATTTGCTTTGGCATTCAGAAATGTCTACACATTTGGTCCTACATTTAGAGCTGAAAACTCACATACAGGTCGTCACGCATCTGAATTCTGGATGATTGAACCAGAACTTGCCTTCGCTGACTTGAAAGATGAAATGGATTGTTCAGAAGAGTTACTTAAGTATGTTATCAACTACGTGATGGACAACGCCAAAGAAGAACTCGACTTCTTGAACGAAAATGTTGATAATACATTGATCGATCGCTTAAAGGCTACTGCTGGCGAACAATTTGCACACGTAACATATACAGATGCGATTGATATCTTGGAAAAGGCAACAGATGTTGAATTCGAGGTTAAACCTTACTGGGGACTTGACCTTGATTCAGAGCACGAACGTTACTTGTCAGAACAAGTTTACAAGAAGCCTGTCTTCATTACTGATTATCCTAAGGACTTCAAGGCATTCTACATGCGTGCCAATGATGACGGTAAGACTGTTGCTGCAGCTGACTTGTTAGTTCCTGAAATTGGTGAGTTGATCGGTGGTTCACAACGTGAGGAACGTCTTGATAAACTCGAGAAGAGAATGTCAGAACTTGAGATGAACGAAGATGACTACAAGTGGTACTTAGAGTTACGTAAGTACGGTGGTACAGTTCACTCAGGCTTTGGTATTGGATTCGAAAGATTAGTTATGTACATTACAGGTATGGAAAATATCAGAGATGTCATTGCTTATCCAAGAACTCCTGGTAATGCTGAATTCTAGTCACAAACTAGTTTATTCAGGCAAATAAGTAATAAAAATATAGATAGACTCTTATAATGGAAATGTTATGTGAGTCTATTTTTTTATCCAAATTATCGGAGGTTGAGATTGATGAATAAGTTTGATGCAATTGTAATCGGTGGTGGCCCAGCTGGATTGGCAGAAGCGTATGCTTTAAAATCTGCTGGCAAGTCTGTTGCTGTAGTCGAGGATTATCAATGGGGTGGTACTTGCCCCAACCGAGGATGTGATCCTAAAAAGATATTATTAAGTGGTGTCCAGGCACGTGATCGTATGGTTCAGTTGAAGGGAAAGGGCTTTGGAGATGCCGAAGTACCGTTTGTTCAATGGCCTGAAATTGAAGCCTTCAAGGAATCTTATACCGATCAAATTCCTGATGGCAGTCGTAATGGTATTGTTAGTGCTGGAATAACGGCAATTGATGGTGGTCCCAAGTTCATTTCTAAAGATCAAATTGTGGTTAATGGTGAAACTTATCAAGCTGATAACTTCATCATTGCAACCGGTCAAAGACCAAGCAGATTAGATATAGAAGGTAAAGAAAACTTACTTACAAGCACGGATTTTATGAGTCTGAAATCAATGCCTAAGAAGATAACCTTTATCGGTGCTGGATATATTGCTTTTGAACTTGCTACAATTGCTAGTTCAACCGGTGCTGAAGTTCATATTGTGCATCATAATGATCGTCCGCTCAAGGCATTCGACAAGTCATACGTTGATTCACTAGTTAAGCAATTAGAAAAACGTGGAATTCAATTCCACTTCAATATTGATACAAAGTCCGTTGTCAAATTCGGTGAGCAGTATGTTCTAGACAGTGGAGATTTCTCATTAGTCAGTGATTTGGTTGTAGGTGCAACTGGTCGTATTCCTAATGTTGATGATTTGGACTTGGAAAAGGCTGGTGTTGAATATACTCGTCATGGCGTAAGTACCAATGGTAAGCTTCAGACATCTAATCCTAAAATCTATGCAATTGGTGATGTTGTTGACAAAGAACAACCTAAGTTGACACCGGTTGCTGGATTTGACGCTAGATATGTTGCTAATGTAATTACTGGGAAGACTGATACTGATATTGAGTATCCAGCCATTCCAACATTGGTATACGGTAGTCCGGAAATGGCGAAGGTTGGTGTAAGTACCGCTGACGCAGAAAAAGATCCTGATAACTACCGTGTAGTTGATCAAGATCTAACTAAGTGGTTTACATACTATAGAACCAACGAATCAATCTCTAGAGCAAAGATAGTCTTTAATAAAGAGGATGAAATAGTTGGTGCTACGCTGTTGAGCAATGAAGCAGATGAGGTAATTAACTATCTCACTCTAGCTATCAATAAGAAAATCAAACATGATGAAATTGTTAATACAGTGTTCGCTTATCCAACACCTGCAAGTGATTTACAATATTTGCTTTAGTTTGAATATAAAAATTTAAATTTGTAATTTACCATAATATCAACTATTCTCAAACTGCAATAAATAATAAATTACGGAGCGTAATGATGTTAAGCGTAAATACATTTATTCGTGTTTCGGCGGCAGCACTCTTTGTTGTATTATTATCGTTGGTTTTGTTTGATGGATGGAAACCAGTTACTATGTCTGTCTCATTGATTGGTCTGGCAGTCGGTGTTTTTGCACAAATGTATTTCAGGAAGAATAAGCATAATTAAAAAAGTCTATAGATGAGAAAATTAATTCTCGTCTGTAGACTTTTTTTACAGCAACATTTCAACTAGTTTTTGTAGATCATGTTTTTCTGGTATTTCAGGTAGCATATTAATATCGAATAAAGCTTGGTCTTTATATTCTTTAACCATAACTTGTGAGGCATCAACACCATTATCGATAACTTCTTCAGCTGTTTCGGCTAGTTTCTTTTCACCAGTTTTTCCAGCCTCAGCAATATCGTTCATAAAGTCTGTACCCTTTTTCCCAATCGCAAATATGACGGGAAGGGTGAACTCACCACTTTGCAACATATATAGTGGACCGAATTCATCAGTTGTCGTGTTAATACCCACCAAGTCTAGTATTTCACTTTTGATTTGATAGGCTATACCGATGGTCCTGCCAATTTCGCCGGCTGAATCAACGATAATATCTGATGCATGAGCAGCTTGTGCTCCGAATCGGCAGGCAAATTCAAACATGACCGCTGAACGACCTTCGACACGCTTAATATAGTCGCCGATATCCTCAACTGGTTTGATCATCTGTTCATCTGCCATTAATTGCTGCGTTGTAATTTCTTGGATAGCATCAATTTTTCCCTGCAATGCGTCATCATCTGCTGAGCATTTGCGTAATTCAACATCGATTAAGTCTGAGAAATATTCGACCATGAAATTTAGTTTGATCGAATCTGGTCCAGCTTGATGCCGACGCATCATTTCGTTTCTGATATAGAACATCTGGTTAGCGGCAGCGGCTGATTGCAATGTGTTCTCTTTGAGTGCTTCTTCTTTTCCGAATCCAGAGAATAAGTAGAAGAATGCACTGTGCAAGAACCTACTAGACTTTAAGAAGCCACTAGCCTCAGTGATAATGTCATCTTTATTTAATTCAATTAGGTGAAGTATGTAGTCTTCCAAGTTTATTAGCTTTGGATTGAGATGTTCGAATTGTTCGAATGGGGATGCCATTATAAGTGATTCTCCTTACTTGAATTTGTCAATTTCTACTTCTAAGTTTTCAGCGATTGGCAAGAATACCGAACTGAAGAACTTTTGTGCATCGAATTTTTTTTCATCTTCAATTAAATCGTTTGATTTTTTCCAGGCATCTTGACGCATGATTGCTGCTAAGTTCTTACGTAGTGTTTGAAGATGTTTTTTTAATGCAGGATTTTTTGTGCCATATGCTTGAATGTAGAAATATAATATTTCGTTAAAGGTATTATCTAGTACATAGAAGAAGGTATTACGCATTTCTGCCAGATTCATCATCTGTGCAAAGGGCATATCCTTAAGAATTTGTTCTTTAGTAAAGGTTCCTGATGATGTAAGAATTGAATTCACTTGGCTCATGTCGGCAATATAGCTTGAGTAGTGTTCCAATTGATCTTTTTTCAATGAAATACCAATTTTTTCTTTAATTTCTGATTCATTCAATGGTTCTAGTTGTTTTAAAGTCATATTTTTGACATCGGAGCTCTCATCAACCAGCTTTTTTTCAATTTCTTTCAAGATTGATTGATTTTCGTTCAGATATTTCATTACGATAGGCCAGATGTGATCATTGAAAGTATCGTGGAAATGATTGAATAAATCATCAGTGTAAACATCCAAAACTTTTTTTTCAGATGGAAATTCTTTTACGTGAGATTCAAATTGTATTACTAATGGAAATCCATTTCGCTTGTCAGGATTACCGACCAAGATACCAGTATCCTTACGTTGTTCATTTTCCCATTGTTTAAGTTCATTTAAGTCAAGTAATCCAAGCGGCATTAGGGTTATTTCTGAATGAGTGCAGAGAATTTGCAATGCAAAAGGGGTGATCATTTTTTGTGTTTCTGTGAATGATTTCAAGGTAACTCGCAATTTTTTTTGATTATCTAGATGATCCTCAGGGTCAGCATAGAAGGCAGAGGATTGAATAGGGGCATTTTCAAAACGGCCACTAATTTGTTTTTTTAAGTCGTCGATATCCATATTAGTTGTTCTCCTCTTTGTGGTTTACGTCTGGGTCATTGCCATATATTTTCTTTAATTCGTTGAGCTTTTTTTCTCCTTTGGCAGTTAATGTAGCCGGTTTAAGAGTTGCTGTTGCTAAGGAGTAATTTTGGATTTCTTCAAGTTCCAAATCTTGGAACCAGCCCTTATCGTGAACACATTCAATTGTTTGATATAGTCTTGATTGTTTATTTAATTGACGGTTAGAAGTGAAGTAATTACGATTTACATCATTAAGTAATTGATAAACTGCTTGTTCGGTACTTACATTTTCGGCCATAATTAATAACTCTCCTTATTTGTTTCATATTACTTATATTCTATCGTTGTTCTATTCAATAAAAAATTAGTAAAATTCCTAAGTTAAATGAAGTTTCTACTGCGTTATGATAAAAAAGTAATAATATTAATATATTGGAGGAATATTTTAATGGAAAAGAAAATACTAGTAAGCGGGTTACACTGTGAGAACTGTCCAAGACATATTGCGGAATTGATCAAGGATGCTAAGGGTGTAAAGAATTTGGACAAAGATATGGATAAAATGACACTAACAATTTCTGGAACTGAAGATTTAGATGTGAACGAAATCAAACAAGACTTAAGCAGCAAGCCTTTCACTGTTGAGGAATTGGCTTAATGAATCAAATGACTACCAAAAAAGCTCAACTTTTAGGAGTTGAACTTAATTTAATATCGTTATTATTTAGTAGTATTAGTCCTGTTTTAAATAAGTTTTCGTTAGTAAGTTTGAATCCAGTTATTGGAGCATTATTCACAAGTGTTTTTGCCGCAATTTTTAATTTGATTTTGATATTCGTAATGTATCATGATTTTTCAATCATTAGGAATAAATGGGTCATTGCATTGGGATTATCAAATGCCGTTGGAGTTATTCTTCAATATATTGCTTTGACATTGTTGAGTCCGGTTACAGTTACTCTGATTGCTCGAATATATTTGGTATATGTATTTGCGCTTTCGTACATGTTTTTGAAAGAAAAATTGGTTAAGTGGGATTACTTAGCAATTGTTATGTGTATTGCTGGGTCAGTATTTGTCTCAACTGGTCGCATTCAGGTTGATAGTGTTTGGGGCATTGTCTGTGCATTTATTTATCCTCTAATGTATGCAATAAATAATATAATTGCGAAGTATTTGGTTGAAGACAATAATCCAGGGAATGTATTGTTTTATAATCATCTAGTTTCAGCAGTTTTGCTGTTCGTCTATGCATTGATCATCCCCGGCACCTTTGGTGGAATTGAAGCTAAAGCAGTAACATTTAATTTCTTTGGTGCTTTCTTCAACGGATTCTTATCATTGTTGCTATTCTATACAAGTTTGAAATTTATTACTGCTGGTAAGGCCAATATTGTGCGTGCGTTGGGGCCAATTGTCGTAATAATCTATTCATACTTTTTCTTCCCAATTCAGATCAGTTCTAATATTATCGTTGGTGCATTGCTATTGATTGCATCTACCGCAATTGTCACGTTTACTCGTGCTGATACTGAATAAGTTGCTAAATTTCCAGTTTAAATGTGCAACAGAACATAATTTTATATGCTTAAACTAAGCGGGGGTGGTAATCCAATATAGGATTGCCGCCCTCGTTTGGTTCAATACTCAATATTTAGGTGTTTTTACTAATTCAAACTATTCCCAATATAATACATAATAAAATTAGTTAATTATATAATTCACAAATCCCTTTATAATATTTTGGAGGTTTTTAAAATGGAAAAGCTGTATGACAAATACGATCGGTTACATGATTACGTACGATTATCGATAACTGATCGGTGTAATTTGAGATGTGTTTATTGCATGCCTAAGGAAGGTCTGCCGTTTTTCCCAACTGATAAGGTATTATCCCAAGATGAAATTGTTCAATTGATCGAGAACTTCGCTGAAATGGGTGTTTCGAAGGTTCGTATCACAGGTGGGGAGCCATTACTGCGGACTGATGTAGTAGATATTGTAAGGCGAATCAAAGCGGTCGATGGTATTGAGGATGTTTCGATTACTACCAATGGATTATTTCTAGCAAAAAAAGCTGAAGCATTAAAAGAGGCTGGACTAGATCGTCTTAATATTAGTCTGGATACCTTCAAACCAGATCGTTATCAAAAAATAACTCGTGGTGGAAATATCGAGCAAGTTCTAAATGGTATAGAAGTTGCTAGTAAACTTCATTTCAAAAAAATTAAGTTGAATATTGTTTTGATAAAAGGTCAAAATGATGACGAAGTATTAGATTTTTTGAATTATACCAAGGATCATGATGTTAATGTTCGTTTTATCGAGTTTATGCCGATAGGTAACGCATTGAAATCTTGGCAAAAGGAATATGTCGGATTAAAGAATGTCTTTACGACTTGTGATGAGAACAATTTTGATTACCATGCAATTGACCTAAGTGGTAATGGTCCTTCTGACAATTATCAAATCGAAGGTTATCAAGGCAGCTTTGGGCTTATCCATCCTATCAGTTCCAAGTTCTGTGAGAATTGTAATAGATTGAGGATCACGGCTGACGGATACGTTAAAGCATGTTTGTATTGGAATGAAGAAATCGATATACGTAAGGCAATTCCAGATAAAAAAGAATTTCGCAGGTTGATTCAAAAATCATTAGATAGAAAGCCATTGAACCATGAAATGGCGATGGATGAAGAAGATAGGATAATTGATAAGGCACCAACTTGGCGTCACATGAGTCAAATTGGCGGGTGATCGATCACACAAATTGAAAGGTAACTTTATGATGAATAATGAAAAGATTGAAGACCAAGTAATGAGTGCATTAACCGATGTAATTGATCCGGAGTTAGGAATTGATATCGTAAACCTTGGATTGATCTACGAAATTGGTATAATAGAAAGCGATTGCAAAATAACTATGACGCTGACAACTATGGGATGTCCTTTGGGGAACTTGTTAGCTGATCAAATTGAACGGGCTGCTAAGTCAGTAGATGGAGTGGATGATGTCGAAATTAATTTAGTCTGGGAGCCAGTTTGGAATGTGGGTATGGTCAGTCGTTTTGCTCGAACAGCTTTAGGAATTTATGGCTAAAACTTTGGAGTGTGAATATTGAGAGAAATTAATATAGGTGTATTTATAAGTAAGCGTAAGGAATTAAAATTATCCCAGGTAAAACTTTGCGAGGGGATCTGTACTCAAGCAACTCTCAGCAAGTTTGAAAATAACGGTCGCGTACCTTCGCTGACTATTCTTAATAAGTTGTGTGCTAGATTAGGACTGACGGTCGATGATCTATATCAGGATTCAATGGCGTCAACTGCCAAAATAAGAGATCTATTGAACAAAGCTGAGAAAGAATTGATGATGGAGGACTATCAGGGAGTAATTGATATCTTGAGCGGTATCAAACCTGACAAAATTGAGTTCATTCCGTTGAAGACACAGTTTTATTATTTACGTGGCTTGCTGAATGCACTCACTAATCAGAAGCCAGTTGATATAATGTTTGATTTTTCGCAAATATTAGATGACTTAGATGATAAGCATCAGACAATTTTTACCCAGCTTGCATATTTAGGATCAGGTGTAATGTATGCTCGAGAGCAGCAGAATGATAAAGCCGACTTTTATTTTGGCAAGATCTACCATTACATTGTAGAGAATAAGAAGAATACAGAAGACGTGATAGATGACAAGGATAATCATTACTTGAGAATTTTGACCCTTATCTTCTTCACAGCTGAATACGATGCTTCTAAAGGCAATATCAAGTGTAGTGATAAGTTGGTTAAGATGGGGATCAATCTCTGTGCTGATTATCATGTTACTTATTATTTGCCACGTTTAAAATTGCAGGCAGCACAGAATGCTATCAATGATAATAAATCAGAAAAAGAAATTACAGCTTTGATGAATGATGCGTTGGCATTTGCTCGTATTAATAATAATCAAGTGGTTGAAATTAGAGTTGCGGCACTTAGAACACAATACGAAAAAAATACAAATAAAGAAAATGTCTAACTACTTTTGTAGCTAGACGTTTTCTATTACGGAGTGATACTTATGCTGAAAAAATTTTCTAAAGAATGGGCAACACTCGATGTTTATTGTGGGACCTTAGCGGGATTGACAATTCTTTTGATGTTTCTTGAGTGGGAACGTATCAAGGCGTTATCCATGGAGTTAGTGATTATGTGGATATTATCAGTCATTTTGATTCTGATACCACAGTTCATAAAGCTATATCATTTGAAAGAATTTCCTGATGAGAAGAAAAAATAAAAGCGTGATGAAAGGGAGTCATACCTAACTTGATGTAATAATACCAAGTTAGATATGACTCCCTTTTTATGTAAATAAGTATTTTTTAGAATTCAATTAAGTGGTGATGAATAGCATAACGTACTAAGTCTGCACGAGTGTCAAGCTGCAATTTACGAATGATATTAGCTTTGTGAGCTTCCACAGTCTTAGTTGAAATGAACATTTGCGAGGCTATTTCCTTGTTTGAATAGCCTAGAGCTATCAGTGGGAAAATTTCTTTTTCACGTTTTGATAAGCCGTTGTAACCTTTGAGATTCACATCAACGCCATCAGAATTGATTTGTTGAATATCAGATTTAGTTATCATGATGTTTTTATCGATATAGTTTTCACCATTAGACAACGATTTTAGTGCTTTGATCAGTTCATCATCAGGAGAACTTTTTAGGATATAAGACATAGCACCATTGTGAATGGCTTTATTAATGTATTCTTGTTCTTCATGCATCGAAAGAATTAGAATTCGCACATCAGGATATTTGTCATGAATTCTTTGAGTGGTGATCAAGCCACTTTCCCCAGGTGGCATGCTCAAATCCATGATGAGAATATCGATACCGCCTTGTTCAACACGCATATAAGTGTCAGTCCCATTGGCTTCTTCACCGACTACTTCAAAATTATTTTGCTGATTAACCAAAAAAGATAATCCTGATCTAACAACAGCATGATCATCAGCAATTAGAACTTTATACATGATTTTCCTCCCTTATGCTACTGGAAACTTAACAGTTACAGTAGTACCCTCATTAAGCTTTGACTTAATACTAAATGCGCCATTTAATGCTTTAACACGCTCATTCATATTCATGAGACCAAGTGAACGTCCATTGAATGTTTGATGCTTCGGAACATTGAATCCGTCTCCGTCATCAATTATTTCCAGCGTGATAAAGTGATCGTGTGAGACTAACAAAATTGAAATCTCGTTGGCATTTGCGTGTTTTAGAGCGTTATTGATTGCTTCTTGTGCGATTCGATATAACACACTTTGGATGTCATTAGATAATCCACTTGTGTCGGCATTACCAATGACATCGATCGTTACACCGGAGTTCTCTTGCAATCTTTTGGATAGAACTCGTAATGCGGATAACAATCCAAAGCTGTCAAGAACTGAGGGACGAATATCAAGTGCCATTCGTTTGACCTCAGTAAGGGTATCGTTAAGTTGCGATTGGATGACGTCAGTTAATTGACTAAGTTTTTCAGGTGACATCGTCGTATCACTAAGCCGACGCACTCCCATGATCGCAGAATAAACGCCTTGGGCGATGCTATCGTGAAGGTCTTCTGAGATACGTTTGCGCTCATTTTCGTTTGCACGATTGACGTATTGTGTCAATTTGCGTTGCTGAGCCAATTGATCCATACGATTAATGGTTCCACGATTCTTGAGCGTCAATGAGAAGACGTGTTCTTCTTGGTCGATGACATTATAGATCATGAAGTAGGAGAGTGGATGCGGCATATTCTTTGCTAGAGTAATAGGGATGGAAATCTGTTTCATTTTGTTTTGAATTATGCAATTAAAACAATTTTCAGTTGGTGAGAACTTTTGTTTAACTGATGAATCAGCAATTTCAAGTAAGTATTTTGGATTCATATTGAGTTCTTTTTGCAATTCTTTTGCCATATGATTGCTGACGAGTAGTTCATTGTCTTTAAAAATCATAATAGCATCAGTTGATTCATTGAAATAATTGTTGATCCACTGCGCAGTTTCAAGCAAAAAAAATCAGCCCCTTCTCCATATATGACGAATCAAAGATATTGGGAGAGTTTTTGGGCTGTTTCATTAGAAACCTCTATATTTGAATGGTACCCAGCAATCAAAACACCGCTTACTATACTGGGAGTTTCAACAATTGGAACTGCCACGGCGCTGTGTAAGTGTTCGGTATTTGCAATAGGGGTATACATTTTACTAGAGTATTCGTATTCTGTTAGATCATTGTCCCAAAATGGCTTACCGGTTCTTATCACCAAACCAGCAATCCCAATACCACTTCGTAAGACGATTTTTCTAAATTTTTCGTTAGTGTTTCCTGCAACAAATGACCATTTGATTGAATGTGGTGGATTCTTTGATTGGATGGCAACACCTACAAAATCAAAGTCTTCATCATGATAAATTTGATTTACCAATGTTTGATAGTCAAATTGGTCATTCGTTTGTTCTAGATTCACGTCTTATTCCTCCTTATAATAACATTTTTAGAATTGATAAACATTGTTTTCAACGGTTTTTACGCAATATTGGAATATTATACAAATATAATTTTATATAGAGTATTAAAGTGCAATATCAAAAATATCACTTTTGGCGAATGTTATTGAAATACACTGTAGTTTTTGTGTAAAGAATGCTTCTAAATCGAAGCTATCCAAGTTTATGTATGAAATTAAGTCATTTTGGTTAATTGTGAAGTGACTAATGGTGAAAAAATTTTGATCTGTCGTTGAAGCAAAACTATTTTGATTTTCGGCAATGATCGATAATACTTCTTGATTGACCGCATGGTCAGATGTTGAGATCGTCAAAAATTCAACATCGTTTTCAAAAAGTTGACTGGCGCAGTATATATCTGTAAGTAGACGATTGTTTGTAGTAGGTGCTTGATGCTGAATCACTTGGATATTCGGCTGATCTGCGAATTCATTTTTGGTTACTTTGTAATTATTTGCTGAAGTTGGAATAATTATGTCAGAAGTCAATAATCTCAACTTGTTAACTACAGAGTTGAGGTCATCAAATGAATTAGTAGTCGATTCTTCGTTCAAAATTAATCCAATCATGTTTTTCCTCCATTAGTTATTATTTAGTCAAATGTGAAATGACCACTTTTGCCGCCATCCTTTTCAACTAGATGAACATCGGTAATAATCATTCCACGATCAATTGCTTTGCACATGTCATAGATTGTTAATAGTGATGTTTGCGCTGCGAGTAGGGCTTCAATTTCAACGCCAGTAACGTGCTTAGTTTTAACTTTTGTAGTGACAGTAATAGTCGTATCGTTATCATCTTCAAAGTGGATATCGACACCAGTAAGGGGAATGAGATGGCACATTGGAATTAGTGAACTTGTCTGTTTTGCGGCCATAATACCGGCAATTTGTGCAACAGCTAGTACATCACCTTTTTTTATTTTTCCTTCGTGAATGCGAAGAAGTGTTTCGTTATGCATTTGTATTTTCCCAGTGGCAATGGCAAATCTTGATGTGATTTGCTTGTCAGTAACATCAACCATTTTGGCTCTATTTTGGTCATTGAAGTGGGTTAATTCGTCCATTTTAATAACTCCTTTAAGCTAGAATATAAATATTTCTTTATTCAGAGTATATCAAGTGTGTTGATATATAAGTATTAGGGGAAGTGCTCAAAACGGTGAATAAGATGATATACATGTAAAAAGAGTCATACCTAACTTGATGTAACAATACCAAGTTAGGTATGGCTCTCTTTGTGTATGTATTATGGCAGGTTCAATACGTTAGTTGCGCTGTTTACGTGCTTTATCAACCATCAATTTGGCTTCACATTTGTAATCGCAACCAGCACACTTACCTTGTTTTGATTTTTGAGTGATTTTAAAAATTTCATATCCTGCTAATCCAACAATGATTGCAGCAATCAATAGATTAATAAATAGTGTCATTTTTTTACCTCAAGTGTTTTAGAATAATAGACTTCCAATTTGAAAAATAATAAATGATAAAGTATATGCAATCAACAGGCTTGAAAGAACTGAATAGACAACCCATTTTGTTGAACCAGTCTCTGACTTGATAGTGCCAATAGTTGCGAAGCAAGGTACGTATAACAGAATGAATACTAGTAGTGCATAGGCAGAGACAGGAGTAAACATCGATCCAAAGGTGGCAATCAGTGCAGTTTGACTTGTGGTGTGAAATAGCACCATCATGCTTGAACTGATTACTTCTTTTGCGAGTATTCCAGTAAAGAGTGCGCTGATTGTTTCCCATGATTGAATACCTATGGGTGAAAATATTGGCAGCATCATCTTACCTAATAGTGCAGAAAAACTCTGATCGATATTCGTTACGAATCCACTAGGTCCGAAGTTAGATAATAACCAAATTAAAACAGTACCTGCGAATATGACAGTACCAGCTTTTTTGACAAATCCCTTACTCTTATCCCAAGTCCCACGCCAGATGATGTCTAATCTAGGAATATGATATTTGGGTAATTCTACTATGAAGACTGTACTGTCTTCGACGTGGAAAATTATTTGATAAAACTTCGCCATACATAATGCAACGGCAATTCCCAAGAAGTAAATGGATAAGACTATTAGTGCTTGATTACGTGGGAAGAAGGCTGCTACAAAAAGACTGTAGATCGGTAATCTGGCGGAACAGCTCATAAATGGAGAAATCAAAGTTGTAATCAATCTTTCCTTGGGTTGTTCGATAGTTCTAGCGGCCATAATTCCTGTGACGTTACATCCAAACCCAATGATAAGTGGGATGAATGATTTTCCATTCAAACCGATTGTTTGCATGATCCTATCGGTAACGAGTGCGGCTCGTGCCATATATCCTGAATCTTCTAGAAGTGATATACAAGCAAATAATGCGAATATCTGAGGGATGAAGGTGAGTACACCGCCAACTCCAGCAATCACACCGTCAACAATCAATGAACGCAAGAATGGCATAGCACCGATACTAGCAAGAAAATGGTCGGCATAAGTTGAGATTGGACCAGATAACAAGGAATTCAACTGATCAGATAACGGTGTTCCGATCCAATCGAATGATATCTTGAACATCAAGTAGAAAATGGCAATGAACACCGGCAATCCGAGGATTGGATTAGTGATGATACTGTCAATTTTCGAAGTCATTTCCACGTTTTTTGTATCAGTTAGATTTTCCTGTGCCGCACTTAAGGTTGAATCAATAAAGGCAAGGCGAGTTTTGAATATTTTGTCCTCAAAATTCTGTGCGTCATAATATTCTTTTTGTTCTAGTAAAGGAGTTAATTTATTATGAACCGCATATTTACGAATGACTTTGTTCTTGTTGATGTACTGAATAGTCAGCCATCGAGCGTACGAAGGTGACATATCAAAGTGATTCACTAATTGTTCACTTGCCTGTCGAATCGCTTGTTGTACCATAAAGGGGTATTCCAATTTTAACGCTGGTTTTTCTCGCAACTGATCAGTAGGCATGGACAAGAGCTTGTCACGCAATTGACTGATACCATCTTTATTTCTAGCGTTGGTAGTTTCAATATGACAACCTAGTCTCTTGGATAAAGTAGGGATGTCATAGTAAATTCCAGAACGTTTGAGGTCATCGATCATATTCAGAGCGATAATTACAGGAGTACCATATTCTAATAACTCGATGGACAATAATAGATTACGTTTCAACTGTCCTGCATTTGTGACGTTCAGAATCACGTCAGCGTCGTTTGTTAATAAGTAATTGATGGCAACTGACTCATCTTTGGTGATAGGATTTAAAGAGTAGATTCCTGGTAAGTCTGTGACAACCACTTTGGAGTGCTTAATATTTCCCATTTTTTTCTCGACCGTGACACCAGTCCAGTTACCCACGTAGGCATATGAATCAGTGATTTGGTTGAAAATAGTGGTTTTGCCAGTGTTAGGATTCCCCATTAGGGCGACAGTAGTCATTACAATTGACCTCCGACTAAAATCCTGAATACCTTGTAGCGAACTCCTATTTGTTGGTGATCGACCTCAATAATAACTGGACCATGCATCGGAAAGAATCTAATCACGGTTAAGTTGCTTCCATCGTGAATACCGAGGCTATGTAGACGTTGCTTAGTTGGAGTATCTAATTGTTCAATGTTACAAACTGAAAAATGTTGATTGATTATAGACTCAGAAATCAGTTGCATGATACATCCTCCTGAAATAATATTCCAAAAGTAAATAAAATATTTATTTACTAGTGAAAACGTGAACTTTTGATAATACATATTATGACACGTTTCATTTTGTTTGTGTATGGGTAATTTACCTAATTTTATTTTGGAATATTTACAGGTAGAATAATTGGTATAAAAGGTTATTTTGAAGCTATTTATTGTAATTTAGATAATAATATTTATATTGCTATATAAAAAAGGAATATTGAAAAAGGCGGATCAAATAATGGTACTTGATAGTGAATTTTTGGAAGATTTTGAAATGGATGCTAATGATCATGGGGAACCGCATTGGTTTGTTGACAAACGAATCGAAGCACTAAAGAAATTTGAGGAGCTATCCTATCCTGACTCCGATAAAATTGACTTGAATCTATTAAAAATCCAAGAGTTAAAATGGAAGAGATCGGATAAGGCATTGATTCCTTCAATTAATGACACAGAAAATATTGAGATAGTGCAAGTTGGACAAAGAATCGTGGTCAATACGTTACCAGATGAATTGGAAGAACAAGGTGTCATAATAACTGATGTCTTCACGGCATTTCGTCAGCATCCAAGACTTATCCAAAAGGCCTTTATGGACAAGGTAATTAAACCAGATGAAGACAAGTTAACTGCGTTTCATGCAGCAATGATCAATAGCGGGGTATTTGTTTATGTTCCTAAAGAGTTGAGGTTAAATAAGCAGATTAATTTGCATGTAATTCAGGATAATACTCTAAAGATACCTTTGATCACTCATTTGTTAATAGTTGCTGAGAATGATTCCAGCGTGAATATTGCTGAGGATATAACTCACACAGGTGAAAATATTAATATTTTCAACGGGTTCACGGAAGTACTTACGAGAGCTAATGCAAATGTTGAATTGAAGGTTACTAATAACTTGTCTGATAAGTCAATTTTGTTTTTAAAAGACAAATCATATTTAGGAAGAGATTCAATAATTAATTGGCAGGAAAACTTAAAAAATGATGGTCCAACATACGCCAGTATAGAAGGTAATTTGTTTGGCAGTGATTCAAAACTAATAACTACTTTGAATCTCAATAATGACGATAAAGAAATTTTGACTAATATAGTGAAGCATGGCAAAAATACTGTGAGTGAATTTAGTCAGAATCTAAATAATTAGTTGAGTAAAATGTATATCTGGCTCACAATGATAATATATTCAAATCGGACCGGTGAGGAGAAATTATTGTATGATATTAGAACGAGAAAATATGATTAATATTAAGCAAGTTGAGAGGGAACTGGGATTATATTCTGATCAAGAAGAGATCCACGATATAAGTAAACTTGTAGCTTATTATCAACTTTGTCATTCTGCTGTAGGAGAATTTGGAACCAAATTAGAGAATCTTGATGATGATTATCGAGTTCGGCACAATCATAATCCTATCCATCATATTGAAGTGCGAATGAAAGACGTTGGCAGCTTAATTGAAAAACTAAGCCGAAAGAATCTTCCAATAAAGTTTCAGAGTATTAAGGATAATATCTATGATGTCGGTGGCATTAGAGTAGTCACAAATTATATCGATGATGTATATACGGTTGAAGAAAATCTGTTGGCACAAAGTGACGTTAAGTTGTTGCGTCGTAAAGACTATATTAAGAGTCCCAAGAAAAGTGGATATCGAAGCTTGCATTTGGTATTGACGGTTCCAGTATTTCAATCTGATGGTGTACAAGTCACACCCGTTGAGATTCAGATTCGTACCGTTGGAATGGATATGTGGGCTAGTTTGGAACACAAGCTTCGTTATAAGACGGCAGAACCTGAGGTTAAGGTTGCTGAGTATTCGGAGTCACTGCAAGGATATGCTGATGAAATTAATGGAATTGAGCATAATTTGCAAGAAATATTCCATAATCTATAAACTTAAAACTTGCCTTCATATAATGTATCTCGGTATAGTTGTTTAGTTGTAATTAATTATTTTGATTGGAGATGAGATTGTGACCCAGTCACCTTACTGGAATCGCATCGCAGAAAAAGCAAAGAAAGAGAATCGGCCATTCTTCAGCTTGGCACCAATGGAAGCTGTTACCGGTTCTGTTTTTCGTCGTGTAGTTCAAAGAGCAGCTGCACCAGATGTTTTTTATACAGAATTTACTAATGCGCTAAGTATCACCCATCCGTTAGCTAAAGAGGCTACTAAAGGACGTTTGTATATAGATCCAAAAGAAGACCCTAAGCCAGTTGTTCAACTGTGGGGTAATAATGGCGATGATTTTGCCAGAGCTGTTAAAGAAGTCGAGAAGCAAGGTTATGAGGCAATTGACATTAATACTGGTTGTCCTGATATTGCAGTGATCAAGAATCATAGTGGAAGTGATTTGATTCGTCATTTTGATACAGCCAAGGAAGTAATTGAAGGGGCACGTAAGTCCGATTTGCCAGTGACCGTTAAGACAAGAATTGGCTATAGTGAAATCGATGAATATAAGACATGGATTCCATTCTTGCTAGAGCAGGATGTGCCAGTTTTAACAGTTCACATGCGTACTCGTGAAGAGATGAGTAATGTACCGGCTCACTATGAATTAATTGATGATATTGTGAAAATGCGTGATGAGATAGCACCGGATACATTACTGCAGATTAATGGTGATATTGCCGATTATCGGGCAGGGATGCAACTGTATCATGAACATCCCGGAATAGATGGAATAATGATTGGGCGCGGTATTTTTACTAATCCGTACGCTTTTGAACCAGTCCCTAAAGAACATTCAACTCATGAACTACTTAACTTGCTTCGTTACCAGTTGGATTTGTATGACGAGTTTGTTGCCAAAGGAATTCCTGGTCACTTTGCTCCATTGCAAAGGTTCTTTAAGATCTATGTGCGTGGGATGAAAGGTGCTTCAGCTGTTAGAAATGATTTGATGCAGACGAAGACTACCGATGATGCACGTGCCGTAATTGATCGAATTGATATTGATAAGTAGATATCTGAGAGCAAAATAAAACATGCTTAACTTTCGAGCATTAAGACAAATAGAGCTGTAATCCGATTTTGGATTACAGCTCTATTTGATTTATGCGGAAAAAATTGTATTTTATTGCACATTTATGCTTGTCAGACAGTGTACCTTGTAACATCTTTCTACGGGCTACGTGGGTTGACTTTTGTTGTCAGTTCTAATATTCAGCTTCTTCAGTATTGAAATCAGGATCAGCAAATTGTTTATAAAAATCATAATCTTTTTTGATCAACATGATTCGACGCTCTAGTTCTTCAATTGCCTGATCTTGTTCCAATGTTCTTAGATCATCACGTTGGGTTTGTTCTTCATTCTCCAACAATGTACGTTGAATGCTCAAGTCATTCAAACATATTTTGATCATTTTTTGGAAATCACCACGACTCATTTCGGTTTGTGCCTTCATTTTAAATCCTCCGGATAATTGATGTTTTTCAAATAGCCATCGTAACTTCGTGCTTGGCAGCCAGCATCATTTAGCAAGCTGTACCAGCGATAGCTTCGTAAATTAACATATTTTTCTAACATTTTAATGTTAAGCCTTAAGTGACAACAAGTGTAGTAGGGAACTTGCTTAATTTTGATGTACCCAAAGTCTGACTTTAAAAATCGAATTGCATTTTGATCAATAATATAATCCGTTGCAATAATGAGCAGATCTGCTTCGACAAGTTGAGTGGTTTGAAAATATGACCAAAGAGCTGACATTGGACCACAGTCTATCATTGGAGCTACGTCAGGAATTACTATTGAATTATCATCCAGCACTTTAGTGATTTTTGCAGTATTGTTTTGATTCGTTGAAACAAAGCAATTGTCAACATATGGAAGCGTGAGATTTGCAGTATATAATACATTTGGGATAACGATATCGTTGAAATGTTTAAGTGCTTTGTCACTTTGGTATCTAGTCGACTTTCCACCTGCAAGTATTATGCTATCAGTCATTTTTAATTTCTCTCACAAAATTCAAAATAAAGTTTAGTCTGCTGTCCTCATCTTCGATGTCGATCACGTTGTCAGACTTGTTTCCTTGGATAGTCGCAAAGTATTTGATATTGGTGATATTGTCAAAATCTGCTGGTGTCTCGTCAGGTTTAAGCAACACAATTTTTGGAAAGTCTAGTTCTTTCATCCCTTCAATGACAATGAAGTCAGCAGACGTAGTTTTCTGGAGTTGTTCGATTTTTTCCAGATCACTAGTTGGAAGATGTCGTTGATAGTGAATCGTTTGTTCATCATTCAGTAATAATACGTCATTGGAATAGTGGAAGAACTTACCAGTGTCAGTATTTGTCGAGACTTCTATAGGCGTGTGGGTGTGTTTAATGACGCTGAAACTATCAAGTGAATTATCCATTAAAAATTCTTGTAGCAAGGTCGTTTTGCCGCTTTTTTTGTGTCCGACTATTTGAAAGGTAGTAGCCATGTACGTAACTCGCTTTCTTTAGGAGTGATTGATTTACCACGTGGAATCTCAAACATGCAGGTAGCACGTTGCAAATTATTCAGATTACCAGATGCATCACCGCCAACGCGTCCGATTTCGATATGATCACCAACAAATTTGTATTGTCCACGTAAGATACGATCGTACATATTAGTCTTGGTATATTCAGCGTTAAGAGTACCAGTACATTCAATGCAACGACTTACTTGATGTTGCATCAATCTCAAGGCGTATTCGACATAGAGATAGAATCCAGTGAAGCAAGCACCAGGATTACCTGATAATCCGAAGAAAAGAGTGCCGTCATAGATGAAGGTAGTTGTGACGCTACCGGGGCGCATTTCGAGCTTATTGAATAGTAGTTTTTCAGATGATTTAGCCAAGTCGGCAATAATGTCGAAGTCCCCAACGGAAACACCACCGTCAGTGATGATAACGTCACATTTACCCAGAAGGTCATTTACAGCTGATTTCAAAGCAGCAGGGTCGTCTTTAATTTGCGTATAGCTGATGACATCAGCACCATTTTCTTTGCACAGATCACGGATCATTGGTCCATTACTGTTAAATATCTTTCCGTTAACTATTTTTTCACCAGGGTTCAATAATTCTGATCCAGTGGTGATGATTCCAATTGTAGGTTTCTTGTAGACAGATATTTCTTGAACATCGAAAGCACTCAGTAGACTGATACCACCGGGATTGATTTCAGTATCCTTGGCAAGTAATGTATCACCTTTTTTGAAGTAATCACCGATTTGAGTGATGTTATCTTTTTTCTGGATTTCAGTTATTTGAACGGTGTCTTTGTCGATCATACGAGTTGTTTCAAGCATGACCACGATGTCAGCTCCATCAGGAACGTAGCCACCAGTCATGATTCTAACTGCTTCACCGGATACAAGCGGACGGTCGAAGTCCGCTCCAGCAGGGATGTCACCGACAACCTTTAAGTCAGCTGGCAAGTTGGTTAAGTCAGACTGTAACATTGCGAACCCGTCGTAGCCTGAACGTCTGAAAGTTGGAAAATCGTGGGGTGCAGTGACATCTTCTGCAATGATGCGATGATTAGCAGTGATTGCGGCAATTTTTTCGGTAGTAAGTTTAACACTGTCAATATTGTCGACGATTACTTTTCTAGCCTCGTCAATACTTATGGCATTTCTATTATCAACTGGTTTATACATTATTTGGTTATCTCCTTAATTAAGTGTTCTAGGTCAGGCAAGATTATCTTTTCCAAGGCCGTTTTGCAGGCATTTGTTGAACCAGGCAGTAGATAACAAATTTGATCACTGTCTGTTATGCCGGCAGCAGCTCCTGAAACGAGTGCCTTCAATCCAATATCATCAACACTGATACGTCTGAAGTATTCTCCAAATCCTGGAATAACTTTGATAAATTTTGGTTCAAGGGTGTCGATCGTAACATCACGTCGAGCAATGCCGGTACCGCCATTTACCAAAATCAATTTGCAGGAAGTAGTAAGCAATTTGTTATATGCATCTGTTATCTGTTGCGCATCGTCTTTGACGATGTATTTTTTTACGAAATTATTGCCAGCCTCTGTCATGGCTGTTTGGATATATAGACCAGATTTGTCAGTTGCTTCAGTTCTGGTATCACTGACAGTGATAATTCCAAAGTCGATCATTAATATTTCCTCCTCAACGTACTAATTATTTAATCGGACAGGTATTCTTCTTATTAACTTTAATTTTTCTAAAATCAAATGTCCAATTGTCGATGACTAATAATTGACCAGCGTCGTATTTATCGCTAGTTAAAAACTTCATGGCAAGGGATGCCTGCAAGCTACCAGTTAGTGCCACGATCATTGGATTAGTTCCAATATTTGCACTTAGTCCGAGTTGAGCAATTTTATTCTTTGGATATAAGCATTCAAGGCAAGCAGAATCTTGGTCAATGAACATCACCTGACCTTGATTGGCAGCACAAGTTCCAAAGATATGTCTGATGCCACGTTCTTGGCAATCCTGATTGATCTGATATTTAACGGGGAAGTTGTCAGTACAATCAATTACCAAATCATACTTGTCATCTAACAAGTTAGCTGAATATTTTTCAGCAATGGTATTGATGACGACATTATTGTTAGCAGCTTGTAGGTGTTCTTTCATCGCAACTAGTTTTTCAACTCCAACATCAGCTTCGGTATAGAGATTCTGTCGATGCAGGTTAGTAAGTTCCACAACATCATAGTCGACTAGAGTTATTTCACCAATGCCAGCTTTGACCAACTCAGAGGAAACAAAGCTCCCAAGACCACCGACACCTATCACTAATACGTGTGAATTTTCTAATTTATTTTGTCCCTCAGTACCTATTTGTTTGATTTTTATTTGTCTGTCATATCTGTTTGTCATTTTCTTCACCTCACATGGCAAAGGTTAGGGAAAATCCTAATCGAAGTCAATTAGGATAAGTGCTAGATTTGTTATAAGGAATATTAAAGTGAACTAGGTGGGAGTTGCATATGCTAAAATCTAGATTTTTTAAAAAAGTTGATAAGTTCAATGGTAATTTCACTCAACTAGAGGAACATTCTCGCCGTTGGGAGAAGCTATACAAGGAACGTTGGGCTCATGATAAAGTTGTTCGAACAACTCATGGCGTCAATTGTACGGGATCTTGTAGTTGGAATGTTTACGTTAAACAAGGAGTCGTGACTTGGGAACATCAATCGACTGATTATCCTTCTTGTGGACCAAATATGCCGGAATATGAACCACGTGGATGTCCTCGTGGTGCTAGTTTTAGTTGGTATGAGTACAGTCCACTACGCATCAAGTATCCATATATTCGTGAACGTTTGTGGAAATTCTGGGAAGATGCCAACAAAGAATATGATAGCCCAGTTGATGCATGGGAGAGTATTGTCACTGATCCAGAAAAAACTAAGTCATATAAGTCCGTTCGTGGTCACGGTGGTTTGATCCGTGTTAAGTGGGAAGATGCCACACAAATGATTTCAGCTATGTTGATTTATACGATCAAGAAATATGGACCAGATCGTATTGCTGGATTCTCTCCAATTCCTGCCATGTCAATGATGAGTTACTCATCAGGAGCTAGATTTATTTCATTACTTGGTGGTGAAATGTTGAGCTTCTATGACTGGTACGCTGATCTGCCACCAGCATCCCCACAAGTTTGGGGTGAACAGACTGATGTTCCTGAATCAGCTGATTGGTATAACAGTCAATACCTGATTATGTGGGGTTCAAATGTTCCATTAACAAGAACACCTGATGCTCACTTCATGGTTGAGGCACGTTATAAAGGAACCAAAGTTGTTTCGGTTAGTCCAGATTACGCTGAAAATGTTAAGTTCGCAGATAACTGGCTGGCTCCACATCCTGGTTCTGATGCCGCATTAGCACAAGGAATGACACATGTTATCTTGAATGAATTTTATAACAAGATGGAAGTTCCTTACTTCACTGATTACGCCAAGAGATTCACAGATCTTCCATTCGTAATAACGTTAGATACTAGTGAAACCCATACTGATCACGTTGTCTCAGGTAGATTCTTGAGAATCTCAGATATTGAGAATACTGATACACCTAATGCCGAATGGAAACCAGTATTGGTTGATGAACCAACTAATGAATTAGTTGTGCCAAATGGAACTATCGGACAAAGATGGGAAGACGGCAAGAAGTGGAATCTTGACCTTGATGGAATCAGTCCTAAGTTATCGTTTCTTGGCGAGTCAGAACGTACGATAGATATGCCTATCTTTGATGCATCTGGCAACGGAATTTATCAACGTACAATTCCATGTCGCGAGATTACTTTGAAAGATGGAAGTAAGAAGCTAGTTACAACCGTATTCGACCTATTGATGGCGCAATATGGAATTCGCCGTAAGAAGTTCGATGAGTATGCAGCTAAAGGATACGATGATGCTGAAAGTCCATTTACACCAGCTTGGCAACAAAAGGTTACTGGTGTAAAGCCAGAATTAGTAATTCAGATTGCCAACGAGTTTGCACAAAACGCTGCAGAAACTCATGGTAAATCAATGGTCATCATTGGTGCGGGAGTTAATCACTGGTTCAATTCTGATATGACATATCGTGCAGTTATCAATATGTTGATGCTAACTGGTTGTATCGGAGTTCAAGGTGGTGGCTGGGCTCACTATGTTGGACAAGAAAAGCTTCGTCCGGCAGAAGGATGGGCCAATATTTCCTTCGCAAATGACTGGCAACCTGGTGGAGCTCGTCAGCAACAAGGTACATCATTCTTCTACTTCGCAAGTGATCAATGGAAGTACGACGAGATCGATAATGAAGGTATGAAGTCCCCAATCAAGACAATTAAGGATACTTTCAAACATCCTGCCGATTACCAACAAATGGCGATTAGATTGGGATGGATGCCATCATATCCACAGTTCAATCGTAATAGTTTGGACTTCACTAAACAGTACAAAACGACTGATATTAAAGAAGTATCTAAGAAGGTCGTTCAAGAGTTAAAGGATGGCACATTGCACTTCGCTGCTGAAGCTCCAGATGAAGATATCAATGAACCAAAAGCAATGTTTATCTGGCGTTCAAACTTGTTTGCATCATCAGGTAAGGGCCAAGAGTACTTTATGAAACACATCCTTGGTGCAGAAAATGGTCTGTTGGCTAAACAAAGCGAGAACTTTAAACCACAAGATATGGAGTGGGATGAAAAGAGTGTTACTGGTAAGTTGGATCTTGCTGTCGATTTTGATTTCAGAATGGTAACAACTCCACTTTATTCAGACATTGTTTTACCTGCCGCAACTTGGTATGAGAAAACTGACCTATCAAGTACAGATATGCATCCATTTATTCACCCATTCAATAAAGCGGTCGATCCATTATGGGAGTCACAAAGTGATTGGCAAGCCTTCCAACACATTGCAAAGAGCTTCCAAGAAATGGCTAAGAAATACTTAACTGAACCACAATATGATTTGAAGACGCAACCGCTTGGTCATGATTCCAAAGGTGAGATCTCTCAGCCAATGGGTAAGATCAAGGATTGGAAACGTGGCGAAATCGAACCTATCCCTGGTAAGACGATGCCTAGCCTTTCAATCGTCAAACGTGATTATACAAAGATCTATGATAAATATATTGCTTTAGGACCAAACACACGTAGCGGTAAGGTTGGAGCTAATGGCCTGAGCTATAGTGTTGCCGATGAATATGATGAATTGAAGGATATCATTGGTACATACGATGATGGACCAGATGAAGGATTACCAAGATTGGATGAAGATGTTAATGTTGCAGAAGCAATTCTTCATCTATCTAGTGCGTCAAATGGGCATGTTGCTAAGAAAGCTTGGGAAAATGCCGAAGAGATCACGGGCAAGAAATTGGCAGATATTTCAGCCGGTTTAACTGAGAAGCAAATGACTTTTGCTAAGATAACTGCTCAACCTAGTGAATCGATCCCGACACCGATTTTTTCAAGTGCCAAGCATAATGGTGATAGATATTCACCATTCTCAGTCAATATTGAACGTAATGTGCCGTTTCGAACTTTGACTGGTAGACAGCAGTTCTATCTTGATCATGAGATCTTCCAAGAATATGGTGAAGAATTAGCGACTTACAAGCCAACACTTCCACCACATGTCTTGGGACCAGCTGATGTTAAGGTTGAACCAGCTGATAAAGAGGTAACTCTTCGCTACCTAACACCGCACGGTAAGTGGAATATCCATACAACATACCAAGACAATCTTTACATGCTGACATTGTTCAGAGGTGGTCCAACAGTATGGCTAAGTTTGGACGATGCTAAGAAGATCGATGTTTTGGATAATGACTGGGTCGAACTATACAACAAGAATGGTGTTGTTACTGCGAGAGCTGTTGTTAGTCAACGTATGCCTAATGGAACAATGTACATGTATCATGCACAGGATATGGAGATCGAAGAACCATTATCAACTATTACCGGTAATCGTGGTGGTAGTCACAATGCTCCAACTCAGATTCACGTTAAACCAACTCAGATGGTTGGTGGATATGCACAATTAAGTTATGGATTTAACTATTATGGTCCTATCGGTAATCAAAGAGACTTATATGTAAATGTTAGAAAATTAAAGGAGGTCAAGTGGAATGAAAGTTAAAGCACAAATTTCCATGGTACTGAACTTGGATAAATGTATTGGTTGTCATACTTGTTCAGTAACATGTAAACAGACATGGACTAATCGCCCAGGTGCAGAGTACATGTGGTTTAACAACGTCGAAACTAGACCTGGTGTTGGATATCCAAAGAAGTGGGAAGATGAGAGCCACTATAAAGGTGGTTGGAAGCTTAACCGCAAAGGAAAACTAGAATTACGTGCCGGTAATAAATTGAACAAAGTTGCGCTTGCCAAGATTTTTTATAATCCAGACATGCCTAACCTTGATGATTATTACGAACCATGGACATATGACTACCAAACATTATTTGGTAGAGAGAAAAAACATCAACCAGTTGCTCGTGCTAAATCACAGATCACTGGTGAATACATGAAGCTTAACAATGGTCCTAACTGGGATGATGACTTGGCAGGATCAGACCGTAGTTTTGGTGAAGATCCTAATATGCAAAATATTGAATCAGATATCAAAGGTAATTTTGAGAAGACCTTTATGATGTATCTACCTAGATTATGTGAGCACTGTCTTAATGCAGCCTGTGTAGCATCATGTCCTAGTGGTGCCATGTACAAGCGTGATGAAGACGGTATTGTACTTGTTGATCAAGAGAGATGTCGTGGCTGGAGATTCTGTATGACAGGATGTCCTTATAAGAAGGTTTACTTCAACTGGAAGACTAATAAGGCTGAAAAATGTACTTTTTGTTATCCAAGAATTGAAGAAGGATTGCCAACAGTATGTTCAGAGACATGTGTAGGACGTATTCGTTATATCGGTGTCATTTTGTATGATGCTGATAGAGTAGCTGAAGCATGTGAAGAACCAGATGATACTAAGTTATACGAGAGACAATTAGACCTATTCTTAGATCCAAATGATCCAGAAGTTATTGCTCAAGCACAAGCTGATGGTGTCGATATGGAAACAATTAGATGCGCTCAAAAATCACCTATCTATAAGATGGCTGTTGAACAAAAGATTGCATTCCCATTGCACCCAGAATATCGCACAATGCCAATGGTTTGGTATGTGCCACCATTGTCACCAATTATGAATTACTTTGAGGGTAAGAATTCAATTAAGTATCCAGAAATGATTTTCCCTGCTATCAATGAAATGCGTATTCCCGTTGAATATCTGGCAAATCTTCTAACTGGTGGTAACACTGAAGTAATTAAGAATGCATTGTATAAATTAGCAATGATGAGATTGTATATGCGTGCTAGAACTAGTGGAAAGGACTTTGATCCAGAGAAATTGGACAGAGTCGGATTGACTGAGAAGTCAGCAACTTCACTATATCGCTTGTTAGCAATTGCCAAATATGATGATAGATTTGTAATTCCAAAAGCAAAGAAAGAAAAAGTTGAACACGTTGAAGCAGAACAAGGTGGATTGGGTTACGAAGCATGTAATGGTTGTTCACTAGCACCAGTTCATGGCAGTATTTTACGTAAGGCTAAGGCAGGGGAATCTGGTAAAGATGCTTATGCTGAGAGCTTTTATGGAGGAATTTGGCGTGATTAATATTGAGAAGCTAAATACTCTAAAACAAGGATTCACTTATCTTTCACGCTTATTGGATTATCCTGAACAAGATGTTTTAGAATCTGAATTTCTTGAAAATTTTCAAAGGGACTATAGTGAGACACCATCTAAGTCAGAAATCATTGATGTAATTGCTGAAATGCAGACATATTCACTTGAGGAACTTAGAACGCATTATGTTTCACTATTTGAATTAAATAACCGTTATACTTTGTATATGACGTATTACAAAATGACTGATTCTCGGGAAAGAGGACAGTTGTTGGCAAAACTAAAAATGTTGTATGAGATGTTTGGCGTACGTATTAATGGAACAGAGTTATCAGACTACTTACCGCTAATGCTAGAATTTTTGGCATACAGCGATTGGAAGGATGATGATCGCCAACAAGATATGCAGTTGATGTTCTCAGTGATTGAGGACGGGACGTATAGTCTGTTGAAAAATGCCGAAGTTCAAGAAGATGATATGTACTTCAAACTTATTCGGATTGTTCGAGCTGAGTTCAAGTCTTGCCTTGAGCAATCTGCAAAAGAGGGGGAGAAGCTGGTATGAAAAATGCATTAGATATATTTTTGTGGGTAATTTTTCCATACCTTTGTCTCGGTTCGTTCATCTTCGGAACAATCGGTCGATTTGCAATTTATGGTGCGAATGTAACTGCCGAGTCTAGTGAATTACTGGAGAAAAAGCAGCTGATGATTGGAAGTATTCTCTTCCACATTGGTATTATCATGGTGTTTGCAGGTCACGTTGTCGGAATACTGATACCTAAGTCATTCACTGATTGGTTGGGTATTCCAAATGAAATGTACCATATCGGAGCACTTGTAATGGGTGGTCTGGCTGGATTCATGGCACTAGCTGGAATGATGATTTTGTCTTATCGTCGCTTCAGTAATAAGCGGGTTTTCAAAACGAGTTCATTCAGTGATCTAATGGTCAACGTATCATTCTTGATCATTATCGTGCTCGGTCTAAGCGCTTCGTTTATTGGCGGAGCCATCTTACATCCAGAATTCAACTATCGTTTGAACTTATCAATTTGGGCAAGACAGATTTTTGCCTTCCATCCTGATTATCATTTGATGTTGAATATTCCACTTTTATTTAAGATTCACGTAATATGCGGATTCATTATTTTCGCATTCTTCCCATACACAAGATTAGTTCACGCCCTTACGTTACCTTGGCAATATATCTTTAGACGTCCAATCGTCTATCGTAAGAAACCAAGGGTTTAATTAGATAATAGGAGATAGTTATTATCAAGAAGCGACAAAATAAACTTGTGATGAGTATAGCTTTATTGACATTGATTGCTTTAGTGATCGTGTCAATGATGATGGGACGATATGACTTGTCACTTTCAGAAGTATTCAAATATTTTACGGGACAAGCCAACAGTTCTTCATCGCTGATTCTGAAACTTCGATTTATTCGAATTATAGCAGTTGTATTAGTTGGCGCTGGTCTGTCTATGGCTGGCGCCACTTTTCAATCTGTCTTCAGTAACGGACTTGCTTCACCGAATCTGTTAGGTGTGTCGACTGGCGCCAGTGTTGGTGCAGCAATTGCCATTTTGAATAATAAGTCGATTTATTGGATCGAAATCAGTGCGTTCATTGCTGGGATAGTAACAGTGTTTTTGACCTTGATGATCAACAAGTTACTGCATAACGAATCCAATATCACATTGATCTTGTCAGGAATTATTATGTCAGGATTGATGCAGTCAGTTTTGGGCTCAGTGAAGTATATCGCTGACCCAGAGAACCAATTACAAAGTATTGTTTACTGGGAACTGGGGAGCTTCATGAAAGTTGACTCTCAATCGTTGATATCTGTTGGACCGATCTTAATAATTGGAATAATTTTTTTGTTAGTAACACGATGGCGTCTAAATGCATTATCATTAGATACATATACAATAAAAACTATTGGAATTAATCCAACAATTAATCGGAACTTAATGATTTTATTTGCGACTTTGCTCACGGCAGCTTCTGTTTGCTTATGTGGGGTCGTCGGCTGGATAGGATTGGTTGTTCCACATATTAGTCGCAGTATCGTTGGTGAGGATAATCGCTATGCATTACCAATGACAGCAATTACTGGAGCTATTCTTTTGCTGATTGCGGATACATTGGCTAGAAGTATCTCGGTAAATGATATTCCGTTGAGTATCATTACCGGATTCATCGGTGTTCCAATTTTTATTGTGATTCTTGTAAGGAGACGAAATATTGGAATCTAGAATTATTACAAAGAACTTGTCATTTGCTTATAAGACCAAGCAGATCATCAACAATGTGAATTTGAGAATTGAACCTGGACAAGTCTTAGTTATTCTAGGACCAAATGGAATTGGTAAAAGTACTTTACTGAATTGTCTGAGTGGCGTCTTGACCCAATATAATGGTCAAATATGTGTGAATGGCGATGATCTTAAGACGATGACAATAAAAGATCTGTCACATCAACTAGCTCTCGTTAGTCAAGGTGTTAATATCAAGTCGAATCTGACTTTGTTTGATTATTTGTTGTTAGGTCGCACTTCATTTCACACAATTTTTGAACAGCCAGATGATACTGATAAGCGAATCGTTGAAGACATCATTGAAGAGATCGGCTTGAATGATTATGCTCAAACCAGTTTACAGAGTATGAGTGGTGGCCAAAGACAATTGGCTATTATTGGACGAGCATTAGCACAAGAGCCACAAGTTCTCATAATGGATGAACCAACTTCGGCATTGGATTATCGTAATCAAACAGTAGTCTTGAAGTTGATCCGCAGATTGTCTAGTAAGGGGATCTCAATTATTATGAGTACGCATGATCCTAATCAAGCTCAGATAATCGGTGATTTGGTTGGACTATTGATAGATAACCAAACCTATCTGCAGGGAGTGACAAAGCAGATATTAAATGATGATAATTTGTCAGAATTGTATGGAACTTCAATTTCATCGACTTATAATGAATCATTGGATAGGAAAATATTTGGAATAGGGATGGATTAGTTATGAGAAGGAAACGAAATATTGTTATTTTGCTTCTGGGATTATTTATTTTTCTTGGTGGTGGAATAACTACACAGGCGGCATCGACTAGAACGATTGAAGATAATACTGGTGCGCCAGTTAAAGTACCAAAAAAAATCAAGAAGATTGCTGATCTATGGCATGCCAACAATCCAATATTACTGATGCTAGGTGGGGAAGATAAACTAGTTGCTACTACTAAGTTGACTCATGACAATGCTTTGTTGAAACAGATGTATCCAAAGATCAAGAAACAAGCGGTTCCTTTTAATGGAGAAGATTTTCAAATTGAAGAGTTGGTGAAACAAAAGCCGGATGTGGTAATTAGTTCAGATGTATCACAGATCAGTGAGTTAAAAAAGAATAATATTCCAGCAGTTAACTCAATGTTCCAGGACTTTGATGGATTAAAGAAGACCGTAACGTTGACAAGTAATGTTATTGATACACATTCAGCGAAGAAAAAGGCCAAAAAATACAATAAACAATTGACTTCAGATATTAAAAAGGTTAAGAAGTTAACCAGTAAGGCAAAATCCAAGCCAAGTGTTATGCATATTGTGAATACGAGTGATTTGAGCAAGGTTGATGGTACCGATACGATAGTTAATCAGTGGATCAAGACTGCTGGCGGTAAGAATGCAATCAAGGCCAAAGGGAACATGATCAATGTTTCGGCTGAAGAGATCATTAAGTCGAACCCTAATATCATAATTATCGGCGGTACCACTGATAAGAAAGCACTGAAGCTACTGAAAAAGGATGATCGTTTTAAGGACCTAAAAGCTGTTAAGAATAAGAAGGTTTATGGTAATCCAACTGGAATCTTCATGCTAGACCGATACAGTGCTGAAGAGGACCTACAAATCTGGTGGGCAGCTAAAACCATACATCCAGAATTAACTAAAAAGGTTAATTTAAATAAAAAGTTCAAATCGTTTTATAAGGAATTCTTTGATTACAAGTTCAGTAATAAAGAAATTAAACAAATTATTAATGGTGAGGTTATCAAGTGAAAATAGAAATAACACATGAGCCCATCAATACTGAGGAACTCACCAAGAGTTTGATTCACAATGAATATGGCGGAGTTGATATATTTATTGGGAATATTCGCCAATTCACTGGTGAAATAGAAACTGAAAAGATTGAGTACACCACTTATAAAAAAATGGCAGAGAAGGAAATGCAAAAGTTAGCCGATAAAGTGCTAGCCAAAGGAATGGATGTAGTCATGGTTCATCGTGTCGGTGAATTACAACTTGGAGATATAGCTGTGTTCATCGGTGTAGCCGCACCACATCGAGCCGAAGCATTTGAAAATTGTCAATTTTTAATTGATGAGTTGAAACGTACTGTTCCAATTTGGAAAAAGGAATATGATCGTGACAAAATTCGTTGGGGAGGTTTGGAAGATTGAAAGTAAAATTGTTTTCTATCTTAGCTGAAGAAATAGGTCCAACAATTGAAGTTGATTTGAATCCAGAATTCTATCCAACTGATGTTTTGAAGTCGATTGTTGTTAGATATCCTGATTTAAAAAATATCTTGGATCAATCTGTGATTGCTATCGATGAAGAATACGCTGATGACAAGCAATTTTCACTAGATAGTGTTGATGAAATAGCAATAATCCCACCGGTCAGCGGCGGCTAATATTTTAGGGGGCTATTATAATGGAAAGTAAGTCTAAATCAATAATTGCTTTGATCATGGGTACTTTGTCCATGATGGTTTGTTTTATGGTTTGGCTCAGTTTGTCACCATTAGTTGGAGTTATTCTGACACATAATGGAATTGAGTTAAGTGAATTTCAACGTACGTTCTTACTAGCTACACCAATTCTTTTGGGATCAATTATGCGTATCCCAATGGGAATTTGGAGTGATAAGTATGGTGGGAAGAAAGTTTATATTGTTTTGATGCTCTTCCTGATTATCCCTGTATTGTTGATTCCTAGAGTTGGTTCCTTTAGTACAATGATTATTTCAGCGTTGTTGTTAGGGATGAGCGGTACATCATTTGCTGTTGGTATTTCATACGTTACTGGATTCTTCCCGCCTGAGAAGCAGGGATTAGTTCTTGGTATTGCAGGTGTAGGTAACATTGGTACAGCTTTTTCATCATTCTTCTTTCCAAGAATTGAAAAAGCATGGGGATTGAATAGTGTTTTTTATTTATTAATTGTTTTACTTGTTATTTTTGCATTATTAATGATGTTTATAGCACCAGAGTCTCAAAAGAATGAAAATGCTAGTATGGGTAAGTCCTTAGCTGTTGCTAAAGAAAAGGATACCTGGTATTTGGCTTTGTTTTATTTTCTAACATTCGGTCTATTTATGGCTATGACGAATCTACTGTCGATGTTTATGGTCAATCTGTTCCATAGTAGCCTAGTGGATGCCGGATTATGGGCTGCTGTCTTTGCAGTTCTTGGAACTCTAACACGTCCAATCGGTGGTTATCTTTCAGATAAGATTCGTCCTATGACACTTTTGAAGTATGATTTTATAGCAATTACTGCTGCCGCAATAATTTTAGGGTTTTTCCTACAGACACAAGGGGTATTTCTTACTATAATGGTAGTAATAGGTGTTCTAGTCGGATTGGGCAATGGAATTATTTTTAAAATGGTTCCATTCGTTTCCGATAGCAATACTGGTGCTGTTACTGGCTTTGTTGGGGCCATGGGTGGACTTGGTGGATACTTCCCACCAATTATACTTGGTATAATCAAACAAGCTACAGGCGGCTATGAACTAGGGATATATTTAATTGCTGTATTTGCTATAATATGCTTAGCATTACTACAGAAGGTATATATTTCTGGAAGTCACAAAATTGTTAAGTAATCGAATTGAGGTGTCCTTATGAGTGAAAACGAACAAATGGATAAACAAAAAGAAGCAGTTATGGATGCTCTGGAAGATGTTATTGATCCAGAACTAGGAATCGATATTGTTAATCTTGGATTGATCTATGGTATTGAGATTGAGGGAAGTCTTTGTACTGTTACTATGACGTTAACAACTATGGGCTGTCCATTGAGCGATATGATTTCAAATGATATTCATAACGCTGCTGAATCAGTTGATGGCATTGATTCGTGTGACATTAATTTGGTTTGGTATCCAATTTGGGATATGAGTAAGATGAGTCGTTTTGCTCAAATTGCATTGGGTATTTAGATTTAGTGTTTGATATTTCGTCTCCAGGGCTGAGAATATTTGTTCGCTATGCGGACCAAACTGAGCCAGAAGTGCGGTCTCAGTTCTCGGTTTTTAGCCTTGTTAAATTCGACAAGTCTAAAAACGCGCCCGGTTGTGTAAGAGACAAGCTCTAACACAACTTTCATTGCAAACAAATATTCTCAACCCTTACGACTAGTTTGGTTTTTGTTATTAAAAGTGATTTATTTAAAAATAAGAGTCATACTTAACTTGATGTAACAGTATCAAGTTAAGTATGACTCCTTTTTTTATTACGATGTCTAAATTAGAAAGAAATCAAATTATTAAAGAAACTCTAATAATCATCGTGCAATTAATAACTTAAACCTGTAAAATAATTGTAACTAGATATCTAATATTGGAGGATGATTTTATGAGCAAAGCAACTGATTATTTGCAACATGTGTATTCGGTTATCGAGAAGAGAGATCCAAATCAACCAGAGTTCTTGGAAGCAATTCATGACTTTTTCCAGACAATGACACCTGTCTTTGAGAAGCATCCAGAGTATATTGATGAAAATATTCTAGAAAGACTAACTGAACCAGAACGTGTTATTCAATTCCGTGTTCCATGGTTAGATGACTTGGGTAATTCACAGGTCAACCGTGGATTCAGAGTTCAATTCAATTCGGCTATCGGACCATACAAAGGTGGTTTGAGATTCCACCCCTCAGTTAACTTAAGTATCGTCAAATTCTTGGGATTCGAGCAAATTTTTAAGAATGCTTTGACTGGTTTACCAATTGGTGGTGGTAAAGGTGGATCTGACTTCGATCCAAAAGGTAAGTCTGATAATGAAATCATGCGCTTTTGTCAGAGCTTCATGACTGAGCTAAGTAAATATATTGGTTTGGATACAGATGTTCCCGCCGGAGATATTGGTGTTGGTGGTCGTGAGATTGGTTATCTTTATGGACAATACAAGCGTCTACGTGGATCTGATCGTGGTGTATTGACTGGTAAAGGATTGACTTATGGTGGTTCACTTGCTAGAACTGAAGCTACCGGATTCGGATTAGCTTACTATACTGAGGAAATGTTAAAAGCTAATAATTCAGATTTTGCTGGTAAAAAAGTCGTTGTTTCTGGTGCCGGAAATGTCGCAATTTATGCCATCCAAAAAGTTACTGAATTAGGTGGCAAAGTCATTACTTGTTCAGATTCAAATGGCTATATTGTTGATGAGAACGGTATTGACTTGGATATTGTCAAACAAATTAAAGAAGTCGAACGTGGACGTATCAGTGAATACGCTGATCGTGTAAGTAGTGGTGAATATCACGAAGGTTCAGTTTGGGATGCTAAATTGAGTTATGATATTGCACTACCATGTGCAACTCAAAATGAAATCAGTGGTGAACAAGCCAAATTGTTAGTCGAGAATGGTGTTAAGGCTGTCGCTGAAGGTGCCAATATGCCTAGTGATACTGAAGCCATCAAAGAATACCAGAATGCAGAATTGCTTTATGGACCTGCCAAGGCTGCGAACGCTGGCGGTGTTGCAGTATCTGCACTTGAAATGAGTCAAAATAGTATGCGTTTAAGCTGGTCATTTGAAGAAGTAGATGATCGTCTAAAAGATATTATGAAAGATATTTTTGCCCAATCAGTCAAGGCAGCCGATGAATATGGTGTCAGTGGTGATTACTTGAGTGGAGCCAATATTGCTGGATTTACTAAAGTGGCGGATACAATGATTATTCAAGGATTAGTTTAATCAAGACGAGCATTCAGTATTTGTGTCGAGTGCTTATTTTTTTGTGATATGAAATGTTTTGTTATGATATACATATAAACTTATTTGTGAAGGAGTTTCAAATGGCAAATTTAAATGGTTTAACTGATACATATACACTCAGTAACGGTGTGAAGATTCCTATCGTCGGTTTCGGTACATGGCAAACACCTGATGGTGACGTTGCTAAAGAGAGTGTCAAAGCTGCTATTGAGGCAGGATATCATCATATTGATACTGCAGCTGCTTATGGTAACGAAGACAGTGTAGGGGAAGGAATCAAGGCTTCAGGAATCAAACGTGATGACTTATTCTTGACTACTAAGCTATGGAATGATGATCATGGTTATGACACAACTATCAAGGCTATGGATCACTCATTATCAGAATTAAATGTTGATTATGTTGATCTATACTTGATTCACTGGCCAAATCCAGTTAAGTTCCGTGAAAACTGGAAAGAAGTTAATGCTGAAACATGGCGTGCAATGGAAGACTTGCTAAAAGCTGGTAAGACTCGTGCAATTGGTATCTCAAACTTCCGTCCACAACACATGGATGAGCTTTTGAAGACTGCCACAGTTACACCAATGGTTAACCAAATCTTCCTTAACCCAAGTGACCTTCAACCAGAAGTTGTTGCATATAACAAGGCACACAACATTCTTAGTGAAGCATATAGCCCACTTGGTACAGGTAAGATCTTCCAAGTTCCAGAATTGAAAGAAATGGCAACACGTTACAACAAGTCAGTTGCACAATTAGTATTGCGGTGGTCATTGCAACATGAATTCTTACCACTTCCTAAGTCAGTTCACGCTGATAGAATTAAGGAAAATGGTCAAATCTTTGACTTTGAAATTTCAAGTGATGATATGAAGACTATTGATGGTCTACATGGACTTGCCGGTGTTGCTACAGATCCTGATACTGCTAATTTCTAATAGGTTGCAAAATTTAAGCCCCGATTCTTTTGAGAATCGAGGCTTTTGTTATACAAAATTTTTTATTATTTTTGAGATTAAACTTTGATTGTCCTTTGAAATAGTGTCTAAAATCTTTCCTTTAATTCGTTTGTTTGGATCAACAGATCTAATGTGCTGTAAAAGAGCAGTTCCATGTACATTATTGTTGTCTATATCAACAAAAAAAGGAGATTTTTGATATTTTTTTTCGTCACGATATTTTGAAGAAGAGCTTATCGGAACAATCAAAACGGTATTCATAAACTTGTTATATTCATTATTGCTTACAATAACACATGGTCTGGTTTTCTTAGGTTCAGTACCCTTTGCTGGTTCCAAATCGAAGAAAAAAATATCTCCTTGATTGTATATCATTAGTCAATGACCTCTGAGCCAACATCTTGTCCCCAGTCAATTTCAGGAGTAGAAACACTTCCGTATTTCTTTTCTTGTTCAGCAACGATTCTCCAGAAATTCTTATCATTTTCCACTGTAATTTCACCATTACTTTTTATGACAAAGTTTAATGAATCGTGTTTATCCAAGTGAAGTCTATTTCTAACTTGTTTTGGAATAGTAATTTGATTTTTTGAAGTAATCTTTGCAGGAATAACTTCTTTATTTTTTTCTATATTCAATTTGACCACTCCTTACTTTTCCTTACATGTAAGTATATAAAGGAATGCCGGTAAATGCAAAGCAAAAGCCCCGATTCTTTTGAGAATCGAGGCTTTTGTTATACAAAATTTTTTATTCTGTTTTTTTCTCAACAACAGGTTGAGCATTTTGTTCTTTTTTCAAAGTTGCGTTTTTAATTAACTGATAAATAGTAGCCGCAATCGGAACACTTAGCAACATACCAATAATGCCAGCAAGTCCACCACCAACGGTAATTGCCGCTAGTACTAGAATACCGGGTAATCCAATCGAACCGCCAACGACACGAGGGTAGATAAGATTACTTTCGATTTGTTGCAAGATGATGATATAGACGACAAATAATACCCCTTCAAGTGGAGATGTAACTGCGATAAGAACGAATCCAACCACACCACCGATCCATGCACCAATCATCGGAACTAGAGCAGTGACACCAACCAATGCTCCAACTGATAAGGCATTGGGGAAGCGAAAGATCCACATTCCTAGGGCACATAATGTACCCAGAATGATGGCTTCGATAGTTTGACCACTGATAAAGCTTGAAAATGCGTTGTCAGTAATTTTGATCACGTAACGTGTTTTATCCATGATTTTTTCAGGGATGAAAGCGTCAAGAACACGGTTCAAACGATTAGCGATTCTTTCTTTGCCACTAACAAGATAAATGGCAAAGGTAAAGGCAAGGATGAAGTTGAATAAACCTTTTGATAAGCTACCAAAAATGGTGATTGACGATGAAAATATTCCAGAGACCCCTGATGAAACAAACTTCATTAATTTGGATTGAATAGTTGCCCAATCAATCTGACTCGTCTCCAGTTGTGAGGTTATCACGTTTGCTTGGTTAGAATTGTTCAGCCATTTGTTGATGTCATCGAGTAGGTTAGGAAGACTGGAAAAGAAACTACTGATGGCTGAAATGAATTGCGGTAGAACTAAACGCAATACCCAAGCAATTATTGCCACAATGATTACCAGTGCCAATAATATTGCTAGAGGACGACGTGATCCAGCAGCCAATTTATTCTTAGCCTTAGGCCAGAAGTGTTTTTCTAGCATTCGGCTTAGTATATTGATGCAGTATGCCAGTGCACCACCAATAATTAGTGGTAGAGATACAGAATATAACCCCTTGAACAAGTTTAATATTTGTCCTGGGTATACGAGTAGGATAAGGAACACTGCAATTAATGAACTGTAGCGAATTATTTCACTCTTTGTTAGTTTCATTTGTTTTCCCCCAATTCGATAAATGAATCAATAATGGTAATATTATTTTACCATTTTAAAAGTAGGACAACTACCGTAGGAATTAAGGTGCGATAAAGAAAGTTCAATTCTCAAGCATTAAATCAAAAGGGACTGCAATCCGATTTTGGATTACAGTCCCTTTGATTTAACGTGTTTACACTATAAAATTGATTATTTATCTTCATAACCATTCATATGTTTTGTCTTAAAGTTCCAAGCATCTTTGATGACAGTTTGAACATCATCAAATTGTGGCTTCCAACCTAAGACTTCACGGGCCTTACTTGAGTCGGCAATCAATGTACTTGGATCACCAGGACGACGAGGGCCTATTTCAGCAGGAATTTCTTTACCAGTAACTTCACGTGCAGCTTCAAGAATCTCTTTATTTGAGAATCCGTTTGAAGAACCAAGGTTGAAGATGTTGCTATTGTTACCAGCACGTAAGTATTCCATAGCTAGACGGTGAGCTTCTGCCAAATCCTCAACGTGAACGTAGTCACGGACGTTTGTACCATCTTCAGTATCGTAGTCATCACCAAAGATTGTCAATTTGTCACGTTGACCAGCAGCTGCTTGTAGAACAACTGGAATCAAGTGAGTTTCAGGATTGTGGTCTTCGCCAATAGTACCGTCAGACTTAGCTCCAGCAACATTGAAGTAACGTAGAGCAACGAACTTGATACCGTATGCTACATCAGACCAGTGCATGATCTTTTCCATGGCAAGTTTACTTTCACCATATGGGTTAGTTGGAACAGTTGGGTCAGTTTCTTTAATTGGAATATGCTTTGGTTCACCATAAGTTGCGGCAGTTGAAGAGAAGATGATGTGTTTGACGTCAAAGTCCTTCATTACTTCAAGCAATGAAATCATGCCGTAAGTGTTGTTATCAAAGTATTTAAGAGGATCTTTCATAGATTCAGGAACAACTGAAAAGGCAGCAAAGTGGATTACATCGGTGATATCTTCGTTTTGGAATAACTTAATAAGGAATTCCTTATCACGAATATCACCTTCGTAAAATTTTGCTTTGTCATTAACGGCTGAACGATGGCCAGTTACCAAATTATCAGCTACAACAACGTCATAGCCCATTTCGCATAAATGATCTACAGTGTGAGAACCGACATAGCCGGCACCACCAAGTACAAGGATACTCATATAATTACCTCCGATTTTGATTTACTTACTATTATACAGTATTATCGCAAGATGGCGTTGTTAGCTTATGCTCAAATTAAAAATTTAACATTTTCTATGTTATGCTTTAATATATCATTATGAATTAAAATATGTCTGAACGGATGAAGAATTATGAAGAAATTCTTTTCAATATTTGGAACGATCTTACTATTAATAGTAGCATTAGCTCTGATTTTTAATGAACCGATCAAAGAATATGCAGTCAGCCGTATTTCTGATTATCATTTGTCTTCGTTGACAGCTGAAAAAGCTAAGAAAAATGAGAAGACTCAAGGAGAGTTTGATTTTAAGAAGGTCAAACCACTGACAGCTTCTCAGGTTGCTAAGGCTTCAGTTAGTAATGATGCGGCGGTGATCGGGAAAATGGCTGTGCCTTCAGTTAGCTTGTATCTACCTATCGTTAAGGGATTGAGTGACAATTCACTGTCAACTGGTGGCGGTACGATGAAGGAACATGAGAAAATGGGTCAGAATAATTATGCACTGGCTGGTCATTATATGACTAATAAAGGTGCCTTGTTTTCTCCACTTGAAAATGCTCAAATTGGAGACAAAGCGTATATCACCAATATGAAACGTGTGTATACTTATAAGATATTTTACAAAAAAATAGTTCCGCCAACCGCTGTATATTTATTAGATGACGAGAAAGGACAAAAACTTCTCACGCTGATAACTTGTGCTGATGGTGGTACTAATCGCTGGGCAATTCAAGCTTCTTTGATAAGCAGTATGCCGGCAAACAAAGCAACACTTGCAGTATTTTCTAAATAAGCCTTTTCAAACAAGGGCTTATTTTTTTGTTTGAAACACTGTTATAATGATTTAGTTAGTAGGTGATGTAGTGGTATTAATCAATTGGGAAAAACGAAAAAATCCCACTAAACAAGAAATTAAGGATTTTTCATCTGAAAATAATGTTAGGCCAGTTCTTGGTGAACTATTGATCTCGAGGGGATTGACTGATAAGGCTGAAATAGATGAGTTCATTCACGCGGATGTCTCAGGATTGCAAGATCCGTTTGGCTTGCATGATATGGATAAGGCACTTGATGTCATTGACGAAGCTGTTCAAAATGAAAGTAAAATCGCCATTTATGGTGATTATGATGCTGACGGAGTTACTAGTACATCAATTATGAAATTAACACTTCAGCGATTGGGTGTTAAACCAATATTCTATATTCCTGACCGTTTCAAGGATGGATATGGTCCTAATTTGGATGTCTACAAGTTCTTGGCTGACCAGAATATTGATCTGCTTATCACGGTTGATAATGGTGTTAGTGGTAAAGAACAGATCAAGTATCTGAAGGATCGTGGTATCAAAGTAGTTATTACTGATCACCATGATCTGCCTGATGAATTGCCAGAAGCTGATGCAATTGTTCATCCAACCATTCCAGGTTCTGAATATGTATGTCCTTATTTATCTGGTGCCGGAGTTGCCTTTAAGATTGCGGATGCATTGTTGGGTGATGAAGCGCTGGACTTGATTGATATTGCAGCAATTGGAACGATTGCGGACTCTGTACCATTATTAGGTGAGAATCGGGTGATTGTTACTGAAGGTCTCAAACGAATGGCTGATAATAAGCACGTTGGACTAACTGCTTTGATCAAAAAGTGTGATTTGAAGATCAATCAAATGACGGAAGAGGATATCGGATTCAAGGTTGCGCCTAGAATAAATGCCTTGGGTAGATTAGCTAATGCTTCATCTGGAGTTGAATTATTGACGACTGGTGATGAATCCTTTGCCAAGGAAATCGTTGATGAGACAGAAGATATCAATACGCAAAGACAAGGATTGGTTGCTTCAGCGTTCGCAGATTCCCAATCACAGATTCAAGAGCAAAAAGATAATGGAGTTCTGATTCTAAAGAGTGACAAGTGGCATCAAGGTATATTAGGTATTGTTGCCAGTCGTGCAGTTGAACAGGAACACAAGCCAGCATTGGTACTGCAATATGATGCTGATGCAGGGTTGTACAAAGGTTCTGGAAGAAGTCCAGAAGGATTCAATTTATTTGATGCTTTGAATGCTCATAATGAATTGTTTGCTGGATTCGGTGGACATGCTCAGGCGTGTGGCTTCTCGATTGGAAAAGATGAACTCGAAAAGTTAACGCCATTGTTACAGGAAGAACCAGCTAAGCAGGATTTTGATCCGACTGGTCCAGTTACCAAGTTGTATGACTTGGATATGAATATTAGTGATATGAGTTTTGATTTGATCAAAGAGATAGGTCAATTAGCTCCATTTGGAATGGGTAATCCTAAGCCAGTGATCAGATTGGCAAATGTGTCCTTACCTGATGGCAAGGCAATTGGCAAGGATGGAACCCATCTAAAGACTAGTGTTGCGGATTCAAGTCACCAAATTGGTGCTATCGGATTTGGAATGTATCCTAAGTTTGAACAAGCTAAGTCAGATATCTTTGATGTGTATGGTGAGCTTGGTATCAATGAATGGCGTGGGCGGAAGAATCTACAATTGATGCTGGATGACTTTGAAGTTTCTGCTGAAGGGATGAAGATCAGTCAATTACATGATGTCTACTTCGATTATCGTAATAAGCAAATTTCAGGAGCAATCCTGAATAAGTTTGATGCAGTAGTCTTCTTTAACGAAACTTATTATGAAGCTGCCAATAGAACACATCCACAAGTTAAGTTAATCATGTATAATGAAGATTGTAGCGGACAGAATATATTGATCTATGATCGACCACATAACGTGGATTTATTCAAAGAGTTCGTCAAAAAGAATAAGACTAAGCACGTAGCACTATATTTCCACACAGATTTGACCAGTCGCTATTTGAAGCCTGATATGATGGCAATGAAATCGTTTTTGAAGTATCTATATACTCATCAAAACGTCAAAGCAGACGGTATGGAATTAGTGGCTGAGTATTTGCAGTGCAAAAAAACTGATATAGATTTCTATTTAAAAGTGTTTTTAGAGCTAGATTTTGTTAAAATAGTAAATGGCTTTGTTGAAAAAGCTAATGCTTCACAACAACGCGAATTGATTGAGTCTCCAACATATCTTAAGAGATTACAACGCAATGATGTTGAAAAAATATTAATTGAATCCGACTTTGACAGTCTCTTGTCTTGGATGAGTGACTTCGATTGCCATTGTTAGATTGAATGGAGAAATTAAAAGATGGATATTGATTTTAAGAAATACGTTGCTAATGTTCCGGACTTTCCAGAACCAGGTGTACTATTTCGTGACATTTCACCATTGATGTTAGACGGCAAAGCATATGCCGCTGCAACAGATGAAATAGTGAAATATGCTAAGAGTCGTGGCGCAGAAATGATTGCCGGACCCGAAGCACGTGGATTTATCGTTGGCTGTCCAGTTGCCTACAAATTAGGTGTTGGATTTGCTCCAGCACGCAAAAAAGGCAAGTTGCCTCGTGAAACTGAATCAGTTACTTATGATTTGGAATATGGACAAAGTTCACTTTACATGCAAAAAGATGCTGTAAAGCCTGGCCAAAAAGTACTTGTTGTTGATGATTTGATGGCAACTGGTGGTACATTGGCCGCAACAATCGACCTAGTTGAAAAGCTTGGTGGTATCGTTGTTGGAACTGCCTTCTTGATTGAGTTGAAAGATCTTCATGGTCGCGACAAAATTAAAGGCTATGATATGTTTACATTGATGCAGTATTAATAATATAATAATAAAGGCGAAAGCCTTTTGTTATGGAGAGTTGGCAGAGTGGCAATGCACCGGACTCGAAATCCGGCGAACCGGTTCATACCGGCGCGCAGGTTCAAATCCTGTACTCTCCTTATGATGATATAGAGTAGGACAGAACATGTTCAACTTTCGAGCATTAAGACAAAAAGAGGTTGTAATCGAGTTTTTCGATTACAGCCTCTTTTTGATTTAAGCGGAAAAAATAATGTTTCAGACCATGTTTTCGACTACATTTTAAAACTATCAAAAAATCTCGCATGGAAGCTTTACAAATGCTCATCTTGTTTAATTAGTGAGGGTGGTAAAGTGCTATAATTATAAACACTTTTATAAAAGATATGGGGGATATCAATATGTCGAAGAAATTTCACAGAGCATTTGGAGTCTACGGAATTATTTCAGATAACAGTAATTTGGTAGTGATCAAGAAAAATGGCGGTCCATATATTAACCGATATGATTTACCAGGTGGAAGCTTGGACGATGGAGAGCCTCTAAATAATGCAATAATTCGCGAAATCAAAGAGGAGACACAGCTCGATGCCACGGATGTGATGCAATTAGGTATTACTAGTTTCAGATATCCTTGGAAGTATGAGAAGTGGAATTATAATCAACATATTTGTGTATTTTATGATGTTAATAAGTATGATGGCAAGATTTCAAATACGGTCGATCAATTCGTTGGACAGGATTCACTAGGCGGATTGTCAATTGGGTTAGATGAACTAACATATGAGAATTCTTCACCGTTAGTTATGAAAGCTAAAGAGTATATTGAGAATGGTCGAGAATTCAATAGTGCTGACGAATTCTTCGATAAGTGGAAGATTCTGAAGAAACAGGTATTTTAGAGTATTATTAGAGAGTAATGAAATATGAGAAGGGTAATACAAAATTATTTTTTGGAGAAAACGAATGATAACATTAAAATCAGATCGAGAAATTGAGGGAATGCAAGAAGCTGGAGACATTCTAGCAGGCTTGTTTCATGAACTAGAGGATTATGTTAAGCCAGGATTATCAACTTGGGATATTGATAACTTTGCATACAAATATATTGTTGGACATGATGCAACTCCTGGAGAATTGAACTTCGAAGGTTATAAGTATTCAACCTGTATCAGTGTTAATGATATGATTTGTCACGGTTGTCCAAGTAAGGACATCATCGTTAAAGATGGTGACTTGATCAAACTTGATACTGTTATTGATTACCATGGTTATTTGAGTGATGCTTGCCATGCAGTCGTTGTCGGAGAACCATCTGATGAGGTTAAGAAATTGATGGATGTTACTTTGAAGTCATTATACTTGGGAATTGACCAAGCAGTTGTCGGCAATCGTATTGGTGATATTGGTAATGCAATTCAAGAATATGCAGAAGACAAGTTGGGTTATGGCGTCGTACGTGATTATGTAGGACACGGAATTGGACCTACAATGCATGAAGCACCTGATGTACCTCACTATGGTAAGCCTGGCCATGGAACACGTTTGAAGGCGGGAATGACTATTACCATTGAACCAATGATCAATGTTGGAAGCTTTGAATGTACGGAACCTGATGAAAATGATGGATGGACTATCAGAACTGAGGATGGAAGTTTAAGTTGTCAGTACGAACATACAATTGTAATTACTGATGATGGCCCTAAAATTTTGACTTCATTTGATCATGAATTGGATGCTAAGTATTTGTGGAATAAGTAAATTTGGGCTCTGGACGATTTGTTCAGAGCTTTTTTTGTACAAAAAAGCACAGGCAAAATATTAATATTTTACCTGTGTAATATTTAAATGATTACAATGTTGATCAACTAGACGGAGGGATGCTTCGTTCAAAGTTTTCAAGATTAGTAACGTTTGATTCGTTAAATTTATCAATTAAATTAAAGTGATTACGAATATTTGGAATTGAAACAATGCATGAAATTTTGCTGCTAGGTTCATTTTGGGCAATAACTACAGGGTAGATTATTTTCAAATTGAAGCTCCTCGCTTATTCATTTTTATTATTTCAATGGTACAACTACATTTTATCGTAATCATTGAGAATATCAGAATATTATGACTTGATTTGGTTGGTCATTTTGAATGTTTCTTTGTACAAGATCATTCCGATAATGAAGGTTAAAAAGTCAGCTAATGGTTGAGACCAAACGACTCCGTAGTATCCGAAGGTACGTGAAGCAATTACGATTACGAGATAGAAGATGACACCTTGTCTAGCAATTGACATGATGAAGGCATCCAAGGCTTTACCGGTTGATTGGAAGACAGTCGTAAATACTAGAATTGCTCCGATGAATGGAGTTGTACATAGGAAGGCACGTAGAATATGTGTACCAGCAGTTATTACAGCCGTATCCTTAAGGAATAATCCAACAATTTGAGGAGCAAATATCATTAGGATTGCTGCCAAAACTAGGGCGTAGACAATTTCAACCGTCAAATCAAATCTGATGATTTTTTTGAATCGATCCATGTTCTTAGCACCAAAGTTGTATCCGATAAGTGGTTGAGCACCAAAAGCGAATCCGACCATTATTAGCATAATTATCATATAGACTTTGAGAACAATTCCCATTGCCGCAATTTGAACTGCACCATAATTCTCAAGATAGCGGTTAAGAATAGCTGTACCGAATGCTTGCATTAGATTGGTTATTGATGCGGGTATACCAATGACAATGACCTGTGTAATTAACTTAGAGTTGATTGACATTTTATGGAAGTCAACACTGATAACATTACAGTATTTCAAAGTTGCCCAAACAAGAATAATATCAGTAATACCGTAACCAATTACAGTTGCAAGGGCCGCACCAGCAGCTCCCATGTGTAATGGAAAGATGAAGATTGGGTCGAGAATAATGGTGACCACTGTACCGGCAATAGTACCAACCATGGATTGTTTAGCAAATCCCTCAGTACGAATTAGGTTACTAGGAACGAGTGAAACAATAATTATAGGTGCACCAATTGCCATTATATGGTAGAAACTTGCGGCAAATTTGTAAGTGGCATCGTTTGCTCCAAGCATGTGCAAAATGGGATTTTCAAAAATTATTAATAGAATTGCAGTAATAACTCCCAAGATGATACCCCAATAGAAACAAAAGCTACTTACTCGTTTGCTTTTTTCATTTTCGGTTTGACCTAGCAATCTAGAGATAAGTGAACTTCCACCTAATCCGAAGATATCTCCTAATGCTAACAAAAATGAGAATAGTGGTGTACACAGAGCCACTCCGGCCACCAAATCAGTATTTTGTGTCTGCGAAATGAAGAATGTATCTGCTAAATTGTAAATCATACTTGCTACCATACCTAGAACAACGGGCAGGGCAAGGGTGAAATACGCTTTAGGGATAGACTCTTTTTCAAATAGTTCGTTCAAAATGATTTCCCCCTAAAAAATTCCATTAGATTATTATAAAGGAGTTTTGTGTAAAAAAAACAGACCAAATATGAAAAATTTGATCTGTTCCAATCAATTATTTAGCCATTAGCGGAACTTCTTGCAGCTGCTTCAGCATGTTTAACGTAATCAATGGCAACTACCAAACCAACAATTAATAATTCATCTTCTGGATTATTAATCGTAATTTCGTATTTGTCACCAACACTGAACCAGCGTTTTTCGACACTACCGACAGTTTTCTCATTTCTTACAACAGCGAAGTTCATATCCCAGAAGTCACCAGAAACAGATATCCCAGCTGCAGAGATCTCGTAATGTGGTTTGAGAAATGAAAATTGTTTTTTGATGGTCGCAACTTGTTTGCCATCAATCGTCAGATGAAACTTTGGCATCCAAGTGATCGGTTCCTTGGTCACAGTGGCAATGACATTGTCGTTTAGGTCCATAATATCGAAGTGCTTTGGAATAGCAAACATGCTACCAACAATCTTATATACCGGGCTTTCTTGATCATTAAGTACGGTAAATTTTTCTTTCATGGACAAAACTTTTTGATTTATATATAACTTGCGCAAATTTATCCCCCCAATTAGTTAGTAGTTAACTATGTGCTTAATACTACATTAGATGTAGGGACAATAAAAGTTGTGTGTGATAATCTCAAATTCTTTTACTATCAAAAAATCGGTCTATAATCGCATTTGAGAATAGGAAAGGAGTTAATCACTATGACAAAGAGATTGAAGGCTGTCTTATTATCAGGCTTATTAGGTGGTATAGTTTCTGGAATAGTAAAGCTTGGTTGGGAAGTATTATTACCGCCACGAACAATTGCTAGAAATATGACCAATCCGCCTCAGGAATTGTTACAACAGTTCGGATTCCCAAGGACATTTACTCATTTGACATATACCTATTCTGGTCAACAAATGCCATGGGTAAGTTTTATCATGCATTTTGGATTTTCAATTACGTTCGCAATTATTTACTGTTTATTGGCAGAAAAATATCCTAAAGTAACGCTTGGTCAAGGTACTATTTTTGGACTTGGAGTTTGGGTAGCGTTTCACTTAGTTATCATGCCGCTGATGGGAACAGTACCTGCGGTGTGGAATCAGCCATTTGAAGAACATTTTTCAGAAGCATTAGGTCACATGATTTGGATGTGGGTAATTGAAATATTCAGACGTGATATTAGAAGTCGGGTCACACATGAACCTGATCCAGTTTATAAGTAATGAAAAAGCCATCCCGTCTGGGGTGGCTTTTGGTTTTTAACGTTTTGATTTATGATATCCAGCGGCAATCGCTTCTTCTTCAGAATTGAATACGACTCTATGTTTATCGCTAATTGTATAATTCTTTTGATCGGGTGTGTGATAGACCTTTGATTGTGAATTTCCAATAATTTTCCCATCATTATTTTGTACATTTGTATTTTCAGTCTGTGGACCCGGTGTATATACATCATAGGTTGAGACAAATTCATCAGGACTTATTTGATAATAAGTTTGGCCATTTATATATACAATATCTGGAAGTGCCTTCCAAGTAGAGTGTGCATTTAATATATTATTTGTACGATGCCCAGATGGATCCACCGTAACAGCATTCCAATTACCAATTGTAATAACTTTTTTACTTGAGTCATAATCAAATATTTCTATAGATTTTATATGATCTGAGGGCAACCATTCGTTGGTAGCAACCCTATAGTAAGTAAGTCCATTTGAACCTTTAACTGTTTTATTGAATGCCCATGGTGAACGTTTTGCCAGAGCACGGTCAGTTATCTTAATAAACTCATTATTTTTTAATTCATAAATATTAGATAATTTATTAGTGGCAAATTTTATAATCAAGTTAGCCACTTGAGAAAAACTGAATAAAAAAAACACCAAGACGAAAAAATCAGGTATC
>NZ_RHOO01000020.1 GCF_003946555.1 Companilactobacillus hulinensis
ATTACTTAACTCCATTAACTGAAATCCCCTTGGTATCAGTATTTTAAAAAGTGGCTAACTTGTTCTTGCAATTTGCGTATAAAATAGAATGTGTACACTTGAAAATTTATTAAAGAATTAATCAAACTTGTGTAGAATCTGCAGATAAAATTGCATATATAGATTCAAACGTAGGTGAGCAGGCTGAAATTAGAAAAACATGCAGTTGTTGGAGTTAATAACCCAAGAAACATGAACTATGTAGTTTACTTGCTGCAATCTCATATCTTGATTTTGTGTATGTACCATTAGATATAAGTTTTCCAAAGTACTATATTGATATTGCTAAAATACAAAAAAAATAGACCCCAAGTGTATTTACAGATTTTGGTTATTTAATCTGTAAAGTGCTTGGGGACTATAGCATTGCAATGGGTTTTTGTCGTTATAACGACAGATTCTACTAATGGTTGTCAGACTGCTACCTGAAATTGGTTGCAATAACTAAGTCGGTCCTTGATACTGGTAATAAGGACGGTGATAGTCATGTTCAAAGACGCACTTAAACAATTACGAATTGATCAAGGAATTTCGCAAGAAAAGTTAGGTGAGATATTGGATGTATCACGTCAATCAATTTCTAAATACGAAAGTGGTTTGTCAGAACCTGATTTTGACAAACTTATTATGATTGCCGAATATTTTGATGTGACCACTGATTTTTTATTAATGTCCAAAATCAATAATCAAATAAAAACAAGATCTGAAAGAATCTCTATATCTTCAAAAATGGGCGAAACTAGCGATGATTTACAATATTATGTCAATCTCAAATCCAAAGGATTAGATTATGTAATTGATGATAATTAAGATAATATATATGGTCAGTTAATACAAAAAGACGATGTTGAAATTTTATTCGACATCGTCTTTATTTTTATATTTATCAACGCTCTAATTACATTTTGATATTCTTACATATTGCTATGAATACATCTTTGAATATAGGATAATTTTAATTAAGCAATTTGTTGGAGCGGTAGCTACTTCTGGAAAAAGAGGTGGAAGTTATGGTGCAATTAGAGGTCATGATGGAAATTTTTGTGGAAAGGATTAGCTTGTGTATGTTTGGATAGTCGAAGCCCTTGTAATACTCACTGGTCTAAGAGCAATCGTAGTAGCAACTGAAAAGTTGCTGGTTGCCACATTCCATTTGGTTGTTACTTGTAAAGTTCTATGGAAGAAACTAAAATAGCAGACCCTCTTTAACTTAGCCGTTAGAGGTCTGCTATTTTAGACTAAATCTGCTACCGCGTCAGCGGAATTGCAAAAGACGGGCCCTTGTATGGTTCGTCTTTTTTATTACAATCACATTGTAGCAAGGCATCTATTTATCGTCAACAAATTCAGATATTCCAAGAAGAAAAGGTTATATATGTTAGAATTTACACAAATAGTAATTTAATGTATCAAGCATCTACAAATGAGTGGATTGAATTTTTTTGCGGAGGGTAATAATATGGATAGTTTAGAATTACTGATTCAACAACTACAGGCCATCGCACAATCAGGACAGCATTATGGTAAGGATGTCTTTGATCGAGAGCGTTACGACCAATTAGAAGAAGTTGCTAAAAAATTAACTGGTAAACTTACTGGTGCAAATCCTGAACAATTGAATGTTTTCTTCGATTCCGATAATGGTTATGTAACTCCAAAAGTCGATGTCCGAGCTGCAACCTTCAATAGTGAAGGTAAGATATTGTTAGTTAATGAAAAACGTGGCAATACTTGGTCTATTCCCGGTGGTTGGGCAGACATTGGCTATTCTATCAGTGAAATTGCAGTCAAAGAGACTCATGAAGAAGCTGGAATACATGTAAATCCGAAGAGATTGATAGCAGTTCGTGATATGCAAAAGCATGATTATGCCAAGAAAAATCTCAGTTATATCTATAAGAACTTCGTTGAATGTGAGCCTGACAGTAACAAGCTGTTGGATAATGTCGACAATTCAGAGACCGATGATGCAAAATATTTTACATTGGATGAAGCGTTAAAACTAAACTTATCATTAAATAGAAATCTTCCTGAGGATTTGAAATTAGCCTTTAAGTGTCATAATAGTCAGAATTGGGAGACAGTTTTTGACTAGTCACAAAGAGTTTGTTTCAACTTTGAAGGATCAATATTGGCCAATCCCCAGTCACAGATAACGTCAACGACTGGTATTAAGGATTGACCTTTTTTTGTGAGATTGTATTCCACATGTAATGGTTGCTCATGGAAGTCATGACGTTCGACAAGTTCGTCATCAATCATTTGTTGGATCTGTTCCGCCAGAATCTTGTGGGTGATGGGTTTCATGTTTCGTTCTAAAGTATTGAATCTTGAATGTTCGTTACCGTCTAATTGGTATAAGATTCTTATTTTCCATTTACCACGTATTAATTGCATAGTTGCATCGAATTCATTTGCGTACATGTATTTTTTATCTTCTTTCTCTTTATTAAAACGAGTTGCGAAAGCCAAATTTCTGCGCATACTACGAATAAACAATGTATCACTTCGTGCTCCACTGTTTATTCTAGGTATTGCTCAAAATTTCCCGGCTTTCTCCACTCTCTGCTTAAACGAGCTGCGAAAATCAAATGTCTCCGCTTAGCTACGATTAACAAAGGATACAAAAACCGTATCAATTGTTAACCTAGGCTATGCTCAACATTTCCCGATTTTCTCCACTCTCTGGATCTAGTAACCAAAAAGTGCGTACTTTTAAAATTGCTATCTCAGTCTATAATATGAACTCGTGGTCGTCAAATGGGCGAAATCAATTTATGTGAGGTATTTTTAAATATGAAAAAATTAATAGTTATTACTGGTGCTAGTTCAGGATTTGGTGCAGCTATGGCACGTTTGCTCAACGCAAATGATTATCCATTGTTGTTACTAGGCCGTCGTACGGAAAAAATCGAGGCATTGAACTTAACTGGTGAGGTTATGATCAGACATGCTGACGTAACTGATCAAGATGAATTAGCTAAGGCGATTCATGAGGCAGAGGCTAAATATGGTGCTACTGATTTGCTTGTTAACAACGCTGGTGTCATGTTGCTTGGTAATGTTTGGAAGCAATCTTCAAAAGAATGGCAAACTATGCTTGATACTAATGTTATGGGAGTATTGAATGGGATGCAGATTGTTCTTCCTGAAATGAAAGAGAATCATCACGGTACTATTATCAATATTTCTTCAATTGCTGGATTCAAGGCATTCCAAAACCATGCTGCATATGTTGCCAGCAAGTTCGGTGTTCATGGTTTAAGCGAAACAGTTCGCCAAGAAGTATCTGGTGAAAATGTTCGTGTGATGATGGTCGCTCCAGGTGCCGCTGAAACTGAATTATTAACGCATGTTACTGATGATAAAGCACTGAGTGAATATGAAGATTGGAAACAATCAATGGGTGGAATTACTTTGGACCCTAAACATGTTGCTGAAACAGTCAAGTTCATGTACGAAATGCCACAAGATGTTAATATCCGTGAAGTCGATATTGCTGCTACTGCTCAAGACAACTAGAGCGTGTCAAAAAACGGGAACAATTTGAGCATTACCTAGATTAGTGAGTTTACCACAGAGTGGTCAAGTCACTAGTCGTAGTAAGCGAAAGTTGTTGTTTTTTGTAAACGCGTTTCACGCGTGTCATGAAGTCGAGAAGAAATTCTCGGCTTTTTTGATATATAAGGACTCTTATTATCTACATTCGATGGTTCTTGTTATATTTTCCTTAAATCAATAAGGAGCTTATAAATATGCAAGCAATAATACAAGATTCATTTGATGGAATTCAGGATTTAAAAATCAAAGAGGTATCTGATCCACTAATTAGTCCATTGTCTGTCATGGTGAAGACGACATATACACCGGTGTTGCCATATGATTGGCGGACTGAAAGTGGTAAATTACGAGATATTCGTCCAGTCAAACTTCCAATTATAATTGGTTATGGATTCGCCGGCATGGTTCAAAATGTCGGTGGTTTAAGAAATAAAAGTTTGATTGGTAAAAAAGTAATTGGAGCATCCATGTCCGGGTCATCAAGTACAATAGTAGATTCCCGCATTCCACCATTACTATTTCAGGTTCCGGATAAGGTAGAATTGTCAGATGCGGCAACAATCATAGGTGGTGCTGATACGGCACTAGGAATTATCAATAAAGTAAATATTAATTCTGAGGATATTGTTTTAATAACTGGCGCATCTGGAGGCATTGGAACTTATTTAATACAACTATTAAAATTACGAGGTTCAAAAGTGATTGCGGTAGGCCATAGCTCTAATATTGATTTTTTGACAACAGTTGGAGCAGACGTAGTAATAGACTATACGAATGATATCAATAACCAACTTTTGAATAATTCTGATATTACAAGGGTGATTGATGCTGCTGGTGATGTAAGAATATTAGATGAAATCCATTCCATCTTTCCTGAGATATCGATCATTTCCATTGCACTGAATTATTTTGATACAAACAAATTTAGTTTTATTCAACCCAATATCTTACTCAAAAATTATATGAAACTGTTAAATATGTTATCTACTGGAGAGTTGCATGCTTATATTCAAGATGTGTTTTACTTTAGGGATGTTATTAAAGCACAAACTGTATCTAAAGATTCTCACTCTCAAGGAAGGATATTGTTAAAATGGAACAATTAATTATATTTTTCTTTAGTTCATATATGTTAATTCAGATTGTTAGAGTATGTTTGATTTTAGCAATTTTATACTATTTGAAAAAACACTTCTCTTAATACCTGTGTGAAAATATATTGCCAAGTAATTTTTTTGTAGTATTATTCTTGTAATAAAAATAAAAAGGAAATACATTATGCAGAATCTTAGCTATACGAACATTGTACTGGCATTATTGATTTTATACGTTGTAATAAAGCGACAATTAGAAGCACGGACTGTTAGATTTAAACCAGAATTTTTTATCATTGTTATTCTGTTTGGAATTGCATCGATTGGAGATGCCATAAATAAGCAGCATTTGAATATTTCACAAAGTAATATCTATGTATTTGGAATTCTCAGTTTAATCAGTGCCGCTATATTTGCCGCTTTAAGAGCATGGTCATACAAACTCTGGCTCGATGATGATGGACTTGTTATGCGTGAAGGTAATTGGATGACAATTGTTTGGTGGATTATTGGTATTGGAATGCACGTTGCTGTTGATCAGATTTGGAACAAAAGTTCAGTTACATTATTGTTGTATTTAGGAATTACACTTTTGATTCAACGTGGACTAGTTTGGTATCGGGCTTCTTCCAAATACCCCAAGGAAATATCTGCTAATGTTGTAACTCAACAAAGAGATCGGAGTCAGCATGGCAAACGTAGAGATCTTGGCCGAAATAAACACTAACGATGGTATTTAAGATAAACGATTTTGATTAAAAAAATAAAAGACGCTAATTCTCTATTTATTACTTCAAAAGAGAATCAACGTCTTTTTTACTAGTTTATTAATATGCTGTGCTGGTAAACAGAATAGTAAAGTAAAAAATATCTTAATCTTTTCTATAAAAAGACTCGTAAAAATAAGTGTCGTCCACATGGTAAAATTACGTATCAACAATTATGGGGAAATTATCAATGAAAAATTTTGTGTTTGATATCGACGGGACAATTTGCTTCGATGGTCAAAGTATTCCGGATGAAATAATTGATTCAATAAAAGAAGTAATTGCTAGTGGGCATCGAGTTATTTTTGCATCAGCAAGGCCAATTCGAGATTTATTGCCAGTTCTTCCAGATGAATTCAGAAATAATCTCCTGATAGGTGCCAATGGAGCAATGGTTTCTGATAATTCTGAAATTAAGATTATTAATACTATTAATCCAGAAGATACTGAGTTTATTTTTGAATTAATTACCAAATATCAGTTGTCGTATGTTGTCGACAGTGATTGGAATTATGCTTCACAGATAGCTGAAGATAATTTCATGTATGGACAAATTGATATTGGTAACTTTGCAAGACAAGTTCCATTGTCGATGATTGAAACACCAGTAAAAGTGATTTTGTTAGATCTTAATGATGCTCTACTTAGTAAAATTTCAGAATTATTAAACATCAATACTGATTTGGCCGTAGTTAGTCATATTGGTGAAGGTGATTTGAATATAACTGCGAACGAAGTTAATAAATATTCTACTTTGAGCAAAATGGGTATCACAGATTATATTGCATTTGGGAATGATACCAATGATATTGAAATGTTGCGACATGCACAAAGTGGTATATGGATTACTAGTAAAACTGATTCTTTGTTGGATAATCAACTTGAATGTAAAGCTAGTATTGGAGAAATCACCGAGAATATTGCTAAATTTGTTTAAATTAAAAGCATCTATTGTGATAGGTAAATCTATCAAATGGATGCTTTTTTAAATTCCGTTTTTTATCAAATTCCACAATATTTCAAATCGTTTATCATATTCAGGATCATTCCAAGTATCTTTGAAGTTTGGAAGTGTGAAAATTGAAAATGCGGCAAGAATCAATTCTGATTTTTCAAGCTTTGGGTCGTTGTAACCCATAATTGAATCAATTTCTCTATAAGCACTTGTAAGAACATTACGCAGGGCTGGTGGATTATTATCAATATATTCGGTATTCAATGCAAACATTTTGGAGTTTGTATTGAATGCTGCTTTTTTGGCATTAACGAAGGCCCACAACCAGTTGTGTAGTTGTTCTTTTTGTGGAAGAGAAGAAGGAATATTTATTTTATTGATGATTTCACGATTAAACCAAAGAGTTGCAACAGCTTCCCACAAGGCTTGTTTGTTGCGGAAATGTTTATATAGTGCGGCGTGGGAGAGACCGAGCTTAGATGCAATTTGATCCAAGGTTACCTCAGTATTACCAGTTTCCATGATTAGTTCTTCGGCAGTGGTCAGTATTTTATCTCTAGTATTTTGAACCATGTTTATTAGTTGGCTCCTTTTTATAATTTATTTTATTCTAACACAAAAAATAAAAAAGTAACTTTATTTGACTTTTGTAACTAAAGATTATAAGATAGCCTCAGTTACAAAATACAAATAAAGTTACCTGGTAACATTTAAAGGAGAGTCTTCAAGATGCAAACTGCTCAATTATTGAAATATGATAAGAATTTTAAATTAGTTGTTAAGGATATGCCAATACCAAAGCCTAATGATAATGAAGTATTAGTAAAAGTAAAGGCAGCTGCTGTCAATCCTGTGGATATGTTAATTGGAACAGGTAGCGTAAAGTTGATTCAAGATTATGCGATGCCCACAATTATGGGAAATGAATTATCAGGAATTGTAGAATCTGTTGGTGCAAATGTTAAAGGATTCAAGGTTGGTGATGAAATATATTCACGATTGCCATTGGAAAAAATTGGTGCTTTTACGGAATATGCAGCCATAGATTATCATGCTGTAGCAATTAAGCCAGCAAACTTAGACTTTGTACACAGTGCTGCAGTTCCTTTAACGGGATTAACGGCATATCAGGGATTGACTGAAGAATTAGATGCACAGCCTGGACAGAGTGTAATGATTCCTGGTGGATCAGGTTCGTTTGGACAAATGGCAATTCCCATTGCTAAGCAAATGGGATTAACAGTTATGGTCAGTGGTAATGCTCGTTCAGAACAATCAGCCAAGGATATGGGAGTTGAACAATATTTTGATTATCGTAAGCAAAATTATTGGGAACATCTTAAGTCAGTTGATTATGTAATTGATACTATTGGTAAAAAAGAATTTGATCATGAATTACAGATCTTGAAACCAAATGGTAGAATACTTTCACTTATAATGGGACCTAATCGTCGATTCGCCCAAGGTCGTAATCTTGGATTTGTGAAAACAACAATGTTTTCAATTGCTGGGAATAAAATTGATAAGCAAGCTAAAAAGGCAGATGCAGAGTATCACTTTATTTTTGTTAGAAGTGATGGTGATCAATTAAAGAAAATCACCAAAATTGTTGAAGAAAACAATATTGAGCCTGCCGTAGATCCAACTGAATTCAAGTTAGCTGATATCAATGATGCCTTGGATTTTGTAGCAAATGGACATCCAAAGGGAAAAGTAGTAATTAGATTCTAAAAAATAAATATTAATGAGGGCATTGTAATGGAGGAATTTCATTATATCAACGCAGAAAACAAATTAATTACAGCCGATAACGGTGTTTCATATTTGTATCGTGAACTTGGTAAAAGAACAGGTATACCTATAATTGGATTCAATCACTTATCAGCCAATCTAGATAATTGGGATCCCGTGATTATTGATGGGGTGGCAAAAGAACACTGGATAATCACTTTTGACTATCAAGGTGTAGGTGGATCTACTGGTAAGGTGCAAGATACTATTCAAGGGATGGCAAAGGATGCGCTTAATTTCATTAAAGCATTAGGTTTTACCAAAGTTAATATACTGGGATTCTCGATGGGTGGTATGGTTGCACAAGAATTAATGCTGTTGGATCCTGAGATTATCAATCGTGTAATCTTGTCAGGAACTGGTCCTCGTGGTGGTGAAGGCATCGAAAATGTAACAAAAATATCTGATGCGTCTCTTATCAAGGCTTTATTAACTTTCAAGGATATTAAGGAATACATGTTTTTTACAACTACTCCAAATGGTAAAAAGAGCGGAAAAGATTTCATTTCAAGATTGAAGATTAGAAAAAACGATCGTGATAAAACTATCAATTGGTTTGCTTATCGTCGCCAATTACGAGCCATCAATAAGTGGGGCAAAGAAGCACCAGCTAATTTATCAGTTATTGATAAACCAGTATTAGTAGTTAATGGTGATCACGATATTATGGTGCCAACTGAACCGAACACATGCATTCTTAACCGTGAAATACCTAATAGCAAATTAATTATTTACCCTGATGCTGGACATGGTAGTATCGCACAGAATAATATATCGTTCGTTGCCAGTGCAGATGAGTTTTATACAGAATAGTTTTGAATTAAGTAAGCCGTTTAATGAAATTTGGAATCCTAAAGTGCTTCATAATTGTTAGACAAGAAATCTAACAGTTATGGAGCACTTTTTATATGGTTAAATACAGCGCAAAACTAAAGGCCGAAGTTGTTGGTCTTTCAAGTAAGCAATAGTCCTAATAGTGAATTGATAGTGAACACATTGAATGAGCTCATAACAGTCATTCCAGAAGGAGTAAAGCCAACGATTCATTTGGATCAAGGTTGGCATTATCAATTAAATTACTATATCGACGAATCTCAAGAAAAACAAAAGGCATGACTCCCCGTAAATACAGAGAACATGCCTTAGCAGCTTAACAATATTTAATTTTGTCTAACTTTTGTGTTGCACTTTAAAAGGTCTTTTTTTGATGGAATAGTTTTTAAAGCTAAATTTAATTTTTCATTCAATGACAGCGTTCCATCCATTACTAGATCCGCATCATTACTAACGAATTGTTCATGATCGACAAAGATAGGGCGAGCAAAGTCGAGATAAGTTCTCATCCATGACATAATTTCATCGGTTGATTTATCTTGATAGTCGCGGGTAACCTGACGAGCCAAACAAATATCCAGTGGAGTTTTAATATAAATTACTTTATCAATAAACGGATTCAAAGTTTTATTCTTGTATCCGAAAGGAAAATCAATCAAGATAAATGGATAATGATTATTAACTTTCTTCAAATCTGCCATTAAAGCACCAATGTCGTATTGATTAACTGCATCTTTTACTGGTGTATCAATTGGTGGCGCTGACGGAAGGGCATCAATATTGTAATCGTCAAAAGAAATCACGAAACTATTTAATTTTTTATTTAGGGCATTGATTAAGGTTGTTTTGCCACTACCAGTTACACCACTAATAACGACAACATAGCTAGATTTCAAATAATCATCTCATTTAATTTTTGAGTTAATTATATAGCTAATGGCAAAAAAATAACATTCACTAAGGGATGTTATTAAGAATTGACTCGTTAACGTTGTGTTTGCATGTGCGTATCAGCCAATAATAATGTGTATGAATTAACACCGAAGAAGGCGATAATTACCATCAAGCTAGTTAGGAAAAATCCCAGGAACATCAATCCCAATCCTAACAACAATCCAAAGACTGCAAGTAAAGGAGGTGTCGCTATGGATAATTTCATAGTGTTAATCCGAATTGAAAGGAGAGATCTTGTTAACTTTTTTGATAAATGTTCTGTACTCGTTATTTTGTCTAAGAGCCATCTTAGGAGTGACTCATTCGTCACTGATGGTTACATTCAAAATAATTGTGCAGGTAAAATCTATCATTTGGATATTAAAAAAGTGAACCCCATTGACTGACCGGTCAAGGCTCACTATTAGCTAAGATATAATTGGCCACCGCGTTAGCGGAACTGCCGGCAGACCATCATTTCGGTCTGCTTTTTATTTTGTTCAAGTACATTTTATCAGTAGCTATGTAATTCAGCAATTATTTAGGACAGGACAAATATTAAAATAGGTCCTGTGTATTTTTTCATACACTCTTTTTCTTAAATATAAATACAAGAACTAAGCTTGCAAATATTAATGGATATTCAAGTGTATATAGATTCAAAAATGAATCATTCAACTGATCATTTAAGTGATTCTTAATATTTCTAGTAGTGTATGTAATTTGATTGTTTAATTTATCGACTTTTTTGTCGACAGCAATTGCTACTTGTTGATGAATTGTATTTTTAGCGGCTTCGGGTAGTACAACCCCTAATGTTTCTTGTTTCTGTGCAACAATTTTTGTATATTCAGCGTTGATTAATTTGTTTCGTTTAGTAGAGTCAATAGTACTGCTTTTAACTTTGTTTGAACTGTTGATATTGTTATTGTTGTTTGAAATCAGTTTGCTATGTAGCTTATTTTTAATAGTCGTTTTTGAACTGTTAGCAACATCGATTTTATCAACTTGTTCAACTGCATAATCATAAGTTTGGCGTTTAGCATCAGTAATGTTGCCACTCAGCATTGATAGGAATAATGCCATACCAATGGTAATTCCGACGGTTCTCATAACATTCAGGACATTCTGTCCAGCAGTTAATTCAGTACCTTGCAATTCAGATATACCTACTGTTAAAGCTGGACCACTAATGAATCCAATTCCGAATCCAATGATGACATCGATGATAAACAGTTGATTCCAATTATTTGTAACGTTGAGATTGCTTAACAAATAGATACCAATTCCTGATGCCAGAATTCCTATGCTTATTAGTATTCTATTTGAAATCTTGCCAATAAGTGCAATTGATAATGGATTGAAGATTAACATTGCAATGGACATTGGTGTTATCAGCAATGCAGCTTTTAACTGTGAAATATCTGTTATTTTTATTAGGTAAGTTGGTAATATTCCGATGAAACTAGCAAGTATGATGAATGCTATTAAAATGCTAGTAATTGAGGCAACAAAATCACGATTCTTGAATAGTTTCATTGGAATAATAGGATCTTTGGTTTTAATTTCACGTAATATGAATAATAGTAATAGTACGACTGAACTAATTCCGCAGATCAGTGTTTTGAAGCTGATCCAACCCCAGTCACGTCCATCAACTAAAGCTGATGTCATTAACAATAAGGTTCCAACTATTAATGATGTTCCAACAGTATCAAGTTTAACGTTCTTAGTCAGTTCATTTTTCATTGATAGAGTTGAAAGAGTGCTTAACAATAGAATAATGACGATTGGTACATTGATGAGAAATACCCAGTGCCAACCGAAGAATTGTGAGATAATACCACCAATAGCTGGTCCCATGGCTGATTCTAATGCTTGTGTTACGCCGAGAATTGCTAGAACTTTTGCGCGTTCTTCTTGACTAGCAATATTCAATGAAATTAGCATGGCTGCTGATAACATAGTTGCTGCGCCAATGCTTTGAACTGCGCGTCCTACTAATAAAATATTTAAATTGGCTGAAGTACCACTGATAATGGAACCGGCTAAGAATACTATTAATGCTATGTTTAGAAGTTTGACACGACCGAATATATCTCCTAAGCGTCCGACAGGTATCAATAATGATGCGAAGAGAATTGTATAAATGTTAATTGACCATGATAGATTGGTTAGTGAAACATCGAATGCTGTTTGGATTTTGGGCAATGTAATGTTCATTATGCTGGTGTCCAAAATTACTAAGAATCCAATAATGGACATTGTGATGATTATTGCAGTTCTTTTACTTGAACTAATATTTCTTATCAAAATTTTCACTCCCGTTCTTTTGTTGTTTCGAGAGCATTATTATCCAAATTATTATGAACCACTATTAACTAACCAATAATCGTTATAAATTTGAGGTGATTGTAATGGATAGAGACACATCTGTAGAATCTGTAACACGCATGCAAAGACAAACCGAGAATTGGATCAAGGATTCATTAATTGAATTATTGAAGACATATGATTTCGATGAAATAACCATCAAACAAATTGTTGCCACAGCTGGAATTTCTCGACCCACGTTTTATCGTCATTATTAAACAAAAGATGAAGTTCTCGAAAGCTTGATTGATGATATCATTGGGGAATATGCGTTGTTAGTTAAGAAAGATTCCCCGTCTAGCTTCGATAAAACGTTAGAAATCTGTTTCAATTATTTTGAGACTAAGCAATATATCATGAAGGTGTTAATTAAAGCACACTTGTCGGATCACTTCACTTCTGCATTTACACACATATTTATAACATTGATAAATGACTTCCCCGCACCGTGGAGAAATTGGGATAATGATTTACAAGTTAGTATCGGAGTCCAATTTGCTACAGGTGGAATTATTAATGTATTAATTGGATGGATTGCTACTGACTGCAAGATTGATAGTAAAATAATGATTCGTGAATTGATGAATACCATTCAAGATTTGGGAGCTCAATAAATAGTTATACTTTCTTGGAGTAATCTGCACAAATCTAGTAGAATACATAATATGATGAATACACAAAATACAAATCAAATAACGATTTTTAAAGCATTGGCAGACTCAGTGAGGCTAGATATTATTGAATACCTAAAGCATGTTGACCGTGAAGTTACTTGTGGTGAGGTAGGGAAGGCACTGAATATTAGTAAGACTTCTGGATCATATCATTTCAAATTGTTGCAAGAGGCTGGGCTTATCATTACTAGGAAAGAGGCCCGAGAAAAATACGTCCGTCTTAATTCAGTGACGTTTGATAAATTTGTTACTAATTTTTATAAAAATATTTGAGAGTGCATATTTGTACTCTCTTTTTGTTTGTCATTTTTCTTGTCATATTTTTTAGGTAATGTTAGTTTTAAATAGTTCAAGAATATTTGAACTATTTTGAACAGAAAACAATGAATGAGGAAAATTTAAATGGAAGACAAACAAGTTAATTCAACCTGGGTTTTGATTTTAACTTCATTGGGATTCTTCATGTCGATGATGGATTCAATGATTGTAACCACTGCTTCGACGGCTATTCGAATGGATCTGAATATTTCAATTGATACACTGCAGTGGGCGATGAACGCATATAATATTACGATTGCAGCCGTACTTTTGGTGGGAGTTTCTTTGGGGGAACGTATTGGACGTCGTAAAATTTACAATTACGGAATTTTTGTTTTCACGCTAGGCTCAATACTCTGTGCGTTATCTAATAATATTACGATTCTAGTGATTGCACGTATTATTGAGGGAATCGGTGCCTCAGTTATGACTCCAATGTCTATGGCAATTTTGACCAATTCAATACCAGTATCAAAGCGAGGTAAGGCACTGGGAATTTGGAGTGGTATCGGAGGACTAGCGCTAATTGTTGGTCCGTCATTAGGTGGATTGATTGTTGCTAAGTTAGCTTGGCAATGGATATTTTGGATCAATGTTCCAGTTGGAATTGTGGCAATTTATCTCTCAAACAAAATATTGCCAGAGAGTACTGGAAATAGCGATAAAGTCAATTTGTTAGATTCGATTCTTATTATTATCGCTTCAGCTGGGATTATCTGGTCATTATCATCAGTTACATCTCCAAACCTAACATTATTACCGATTGTGATTGGAATAATCAGTATATTTGCTGGAGTTTGGTTTGGATTTCGTCAGAAGCTCGAAAGCAAGCCGATGATTCCGTTCGATTATTTCAGATCAACAACTTTTACTGGTGGAAACATTGCAACATTTCTGTTATACGGGTCAATGTACGGAGTAGTGTTCTTTCTTCCACAATTTTTACAGATTGTAGATGGCGCGGATTCATTGACAGCTGGTCTTGAGATACTTCCTTGGACTGGAACTTTGGTTGTTGTTGCACCATTTGCTGGGAATGCTGTTGATAAATATGGAGAGAGATTGATTGCAACACTTGGATTATTGCTTCAGGGAATTGGATATTTATTGATAATGATTTTGGTAAATGAGCACAGTTCATATTTGAATATGGTCATTCCACTTGCACTAGCAGGAGTGGGCTTATCCATGGCCGGTCCCGCGCTACAAAAAGCTGTTTTAGGATCAGTTGATAAATCAGCAATTGGCAAAGCATCAGGAATATACAATGTTTTTAGATTGCTTGGTGGTGCAGTTGGGACAACTGTCTCAGTTATTATTTTCTATAAGTTTGGTGGAATTTCTAATGCCACTTTGTTTACAAACGGATTTCGAGCAGCGATGTTTGGAGCTGGATTGATTTCTATTCTTGGCATTATATTTTCATTTCGATTTAAAAGGATAATCAGGGACTAGTCAAATAGGAGATGGACTTATAAAAAGTTTGTCTCCTATTTTTAAATTGAAATAATATGAGTAATATTTAATACAAAAAAGCTCGTAATTTTTAGCAATAAAAATATGTTAAGGTTATTTTTAAACGAATAAGGAGATAATAATGAAACGGATTGCAGTGTATTGCGGAGCATCAATTGGAAATGATGATATTTACAAAAAGGCGGCTGTTAAATTAGCTGATTGGTTGGTAGAAAACAATCTTGATTTGGTATACGGCGGTGGTGGAGTCGGATTGATGGGGACTCTAGCGCAAGAAGTTCTCTCTAAAAACGGCGAGGTATATGGAATCATGCCGCAAGAATTGGTTGACCGTGGAGCAGCATTCGAAGGATTGACTGACTTAAAGGTAGTATCTAATATGTCGATCCGTAAGCAACAAATGCTAGAACTATCTGATGGCTGTATCGCACTACCTGGTGGTCCTGGTACTTTGGAGGAAATCATCGAAGCATTTTCTTGGGCACGATTAGGCGATAATGATAATCCGTGTGTTCTGTACAACGTTGATGGATATTTTGATCCATTGAAGTTGATGTTCGACAGTATGACAGATAAAGGATTCTTGACGGAAGCTGATAGAGAAAAGTTGTTTTTCTCAGATTCATTAGATGATATTTATGAATTCATGGATAGTTATGTTCCACCGATGATTCGTAAATATTCTAAATAATTAAGGCTATTTTGATCTTAAAAGCATAAGTGTTTAATTTTTTTATAATTAATTAATTATATTATGAGTTTTTCTTGAAAAATGGGGGGTGGAAGTATAATGCAAAATATAAACAGATTATTTTCGAATGTTCATAATCTGATTAGAGGAGAAAATATAATGAATAAAAAAATAATCATACTAGCTTCATCGCTTGCCATTTTAATGGCTCCCGCAGTACTTGGTTCGATGCCAACTTCAACAGTATCTGTTCATGCAGCTGAGAGTGGATTGACGGGGACAATTCGACGTGGGGGAAATGCGCTTTATGATAGGAATGGAAACCTGATTCCTAATAGTTCATTACCTAACTTTACGTCTTGGAAATTAGGTTCATCTTTTAACAAAGATGGAGTAACTTATTATCGAGTTGGTAATAATGAATATGCTGAGGCTGATGGTATGGATATTGTTGGAGCCGATAATAAAGTACAAAATAATGTTGATACTGATAGTAGATTAACATTGGACAATCCCGTTGCTACTATTAAACAAGGCGGGGGAATTGTTTATGGTATCAACGGTAATGTCACTGGTAGAACATTATCTGTTGGATCTGCTTGGAAAGTATTGAATTCTAATGTTGTAATTGGTGGTAAAACTTATTATCAAGTAAGTGGTAGTGAATACATTCTTTCATCAGGATCATCATTAATTGATGCTCCAACTTCAAATAATAATAATTCTTCTGTATCTAATCAGGACAAAGCTGTAGGGACACTTAGATATAATGTTAAAGTTGTCGATATCAATGGCAATGATACAGGCGTTACATTACCCGCAGGTTCATCATGGCAACTAGGCAAGTTAGTAACTATTCAGGGTAATAATTACTATAAAGTTGCTACTAATGAATATGCATTAGCGATTGCCTTTAAGACAACCAATGATAATTCAAACAATAATTCTAATGTAGAAGTTGCAAAGGTTGATACAACTGTAACCATTGGAGCTAACGAAACTGCAATTGTGAATAATAGCGGAATTGCAACTGGTAATCATCTATCAGTTGGGACATCATGGAAGGTTGATCAAATCAAAGTTATTGGTGGTTTTAGATATTATCGAGTTGCCAATAATCAATGGGTCAAGCGTACTTATGTTCCAGCTGACAATTCTATAACTGTTACTTTAGTAGGTAGTCAGAAGGTCTATGATACATCGACTAATTCACTTTCAAGATCATTGTCAAATGGTTCATCTTGGAAAGTAAGTAAGGTCGTTGTTAATAGTAATAATGTCTATTGGGGTCAAGTATCTAGTAATGAATGGATTAAGATTGCTGATGGAAATTATAAAATTGTTGATATGTCATATGGGGATGCTGATTCAGTTCCAAGTATCGTCGTTCACGAACCAAGTTTTGCATTGAACTTCTAATAGTATAGGAGATTAAAATGGAAAAAATATCCATAGCAATATTAGCTTTACTAGGTCTAGCTGATTCAATAAAAGAATGGATACGTAAACCGTTTAAGATATTATTCTCGATAATTAATAAAAGACTATTTAAAAACAGATGATTGATTATGAGTATCAAATTACAAAAGTACAATAAAAAAATAATCACGCAAAGTATGATTGACGGTTATGATTTGAGTGTGAATGACAATATCGGTGGTCCAAATTCAATTATTGATAGATCTAATTACAATTCAAATATGCATCCAATTATGATTCTAAATGATGATCAGTTAGTGGGATGTTTTTGTCTGCATGTTAAAGATGGACCATTGGCCTATGGTGGCGATTATGAAACAGATATACTAGTCCGTGCATTTTCAATTGATGTTCGATTTCGTAGGAATGGTTATGCACTGGCGGCATTATTGGAACTTTCTGATTTTGTTAAAGATAATTATTCTAGTATTGAAAGAATAATTCTGGCAGTAAATCACGATAATATTGCTGCACAAGCTCTGTATTCCAAAGCAGGATTTGTTGATACGGGTAAAAGAACCGATAGTCATCTTGGAAAAATTTATATTTTTAATAAGAGTGTTTTGTAGTTATAGCCTGTTCCTCCACATTCGTATGGAACAGGCTATTTTTGTGTAACGAAAAACTGCAATCCATTGTTAAAATGAATTGCAGTTTATAATTTAGTTTAAAGAGAATCCTTGTTTTCTTAAAAAGTCGGCAACATCAGCACGGTGAACTTCTTTAAAAATTGCTAAATTCTTATCAGTCCATGATGTATCGGCTGGGTTGGTTTTGCGATTGACATAGTAGTCTTTTACAGTTTGATCATATGTTGATAAATCATTAAATTTATCTTCGTTATATGAATTAGTTGCAACTTGATTAGTTGGTGCCATACGAGGTTTTAACTGGTTCTTGGAACTTGTAACACCAATAGTCATACCGAATAATGGAATTGTAAAATCTGGTAGTTTTAAGAGTTCTGCAACTTGGGAAATATTATTTCGTAAACTACCGATATAGCATATCCCCAAGCCCATTGATTCGGCAGCAACAGCCATATTTTGAGCAGCAATCGTTGTATCAATAGTCGACAATAGAAGTGCCTCCATATTTTTGATACTATCTAAACTTTGGTTATTTGCTCGTAAAATATTGGCCTGTCGATGTAAGTCTGCGACGAAAACATAGAATGTATCGGCTTTTTTAACATGGGGAGAACTTATAGTAATGTCTGACAATTTATTGCGTAACGTTTGATCAGTGATTTCAATAATTGAGAAGGCTTGAACGAATTCAGTCGTTGAACCGTGTTGGGCAGCAGCAATTAGTGATTCTTTTTGTTCTGGTGTAATAGGTTGATCTGTAAAGTTTCTAACAGAGACATGTTGAAGCATATTTTCAATTGTGGAATTCATTTTTAAACCTCTTTTTTAGATATTTAGCTTACATATTAGGATATCATCTATTGATTCCAAATGGTTTGATTAACCCTCAAAGTACAAAGAAAAGGACCATCAATTTTAACCTTGATGGTCTTTAAGTCGTGTCATAATATAATCAAAATTCTCTGTAGAAAGCTACTGCATTTCCTTGATCACAAGATACAAAGTTAAACTTTTCATAGAAATGTCTAACATCAGGTGCTTCTTCTGTCAGCAGAACTTTTTGTCTAACATTGTTATATTTATCAATTATTTTGGTCATCAAAATAGTTCCAATGCCTTTATTCTGAAATTCAGGATTAATCAAAATATCTTGAACATATAGTATTGTGACGCCATCGCCGACTGCTCGAATCAATCCAACCAATTTATCATCTTGCCATGCGGTTATTACTGATAGTGAATTGTTCACAGCATTTTCCAAGATATCCATGTCAAGAGTGTAAGCAAACCATCCAACGCTCAAGTATAATTGCTCCAAATCAGTGCGCTTTATCTCGGTGTTTTCTTTGTAATCTATCATTTTTATCCTCCTAATTATTTAGTATAATTAAGAGTTTATTCTCAACTTTTCCATTTTGTTGTACCTCTTTTGCGATAATTGATTAAAGTATACTCTGTTGATTTTTGATGTAAATAATTATCTATATTTGTCATGAAATACAAAGAATTATGACAAGTTGTATACTTCACTATTAAGCAACTAATTCCGATGTACAATTGTTTCAATAATTACCGACTGGAGATAACTGTAATGGCTGATGTTGATACGAACTTAAATACGATTCAAAGATATTTCAAGTTGTCTGATTTTGCTTCATGCGATATAGATTCATTCAATGAAATCATCAACTTGTTTGATGATAATGCCAGAATTAAGTCTGGGATGGATGAAACTGCAAGGGGTAAAGATGAAGTATCGGATTTCTTCAAATTGTTTTTTGGACGAAATAAACAATTGAAACATATTTTTAAAACTAGAGATATCGATGATAATTATAAGACGGAGTGGGTAGTCGCTGGGCTAAAGGGAGATGACACTTTGTTCTCTCTACATGGATTCGATTATTATCAGTTTGATGATGCTGGTAAGATTGTTGATTTGAAGGTTGTTATTGAGTAATTAAATAAGATCCAATACCCATTTTTATGGGTATTGGATCTTATTTTTTTGTATTTTGATTTTTTTTGAGGTAGGTTCCCAATACCCCTAGCAATGTGGTACCTGCTAAGAGTCCACCGGTTATTTCATGATTATTTAGGATCAAAACTGTTCCACAAATTATCATTGTCATACAGACTAAAGTAGCAAGGTTTAAACGTTTATTATTTTCGTGAACCGTTGCATTTAATGCCATGTCATCGAATTTCCGACGATGCTCAGCTTCATTTATAGAATTATCTATAATTTTTCTTGGTGCTTCAGGGACTATTTCTCCGTATTTCTTAAGTATCTCTGGACGTGGTATGGGTCCAGAAAAGTGTGTGGAAGTTATTATGCTTATAACTTTGTCACGATCCTCTTTAGGAAGTTTCTTTAAAACTTTTTCAATCTCGTGGTTATCCTGGATTGTATGATTTGAATCGTTCTTTTTACTTGCTGTCATATTCGTCAATGGATTTCTGTATATCATTGCCGATTTTTAGATAATCATTTTGTAAATTGATGATATCTTGTTTGCTCGAAGTTCTTATTTCTTTATAGTCTTCTATTTTACGTTCGGAGGGAAAAAATGGTATGTGATTCATATCTAAAATTATGGATTTGAATAATGTTACGATGTTTTCTTTCTTTAGTTCATATTTTTTAATATCCATTAAGCTTCTCTCCTTACATACGTTATCGTTTTTTGGGTAACTATCAAATCATATCCAAAGTATATCAAGCGATGTTTGGACAATCAATTGTAAACATATAACATGTCAATTAATAATATATAATATAGAAAATCTAATATATAAAGCGTTATTTTTAGACTGAATCTTAATTTTGTATGTTGAATAATACATATCGTACAAGCATTTTTTCCAAAAACCAATAACATCAGTCATAGACGTATATTTCAACAATTCCACTCATATCAAACTATTGGATTACTTGTAACAAAATAGTTAGAATTCATTCAAAATGGATAAAAACCAAGGTGTGGAATCATTATGAAAAAGTTAGTTAGAAACAATTATCTCATCCTACTATTGTTCCTGTGTGTAAGTGTCATTATGATTGGTTTGGTCAATTGGCACTTTGGTTATATTTTTGCGACCGGTGACTTTCATTATCATCTTGATCGAATTGAAACGTTAGCTGATTCGATTAGTCATTTGAATTTTTGGCCCAAAGTTGATGGTCATTTTATTGGTGGATATGGATATGCTTCAAGTTTGTTCTATCCGGATATTTTCTTATATCCGGCAGCTTTATTGAGGCTTGCGGGTGCAACACCAACGGTTTCGTATCTATCTACTTTGGTAATGATCAACTTCGTAACATTGTTGATTGGGTATATTGCTGGAAAAAGGTTAAATTTTTCATCTCAAAAAGCATTGTTATTTACCTTCATATATTCTTTCAATGTGTATAGATTACAGACTTTATTTAGCCGTCAAGACTTAGGCGAACTGATGGGTATGATGTTCTTCCCATTGGTTTTGTCGGAACTGATGAATTTTAAGTATGGCAAGGTGAAGCAATGGTATGTATTGTCGTTTGCAATGATAGGTATTGCTTGTTCACATACTATCTCATTATTCATGATGATTGTATTTTCGGCTTTGTTTGTTTTATTAAATATTCGAGTTTTTTGGAACAAAAGTCGCCTTATCTCTATTGTAAAGGCAGCTGTTTTGACGCTTGGTATCAGTGCAGGCGTGTATTTACCCATTTTAGAGCAGATGAAAGGGCAACAGTATGCATTAACTACTGATCCTTTGATCAATATTACCAACGAAATTTTGCCACTAAAAAGTTTGGTTTATAATTCATTAACTAATCAAGTCTTTAGCGCACAGACGGTCAACGTTGGTGCTGTGGTGATTATTGGATTGATAGTATATTCAATTTGTAATGTTATCCAACGAAAGAATCTTGATTTAACGATAATTGCAGTGTTATTGTTCATTGCTTGTACCAATATATTTCCTTGGAAAGTATTCAGTCATACAATTTTTGCGATGATTCAATTTCCTTGGAGATTCTTCTCTGTAATTTCGCTGATAGTTGCATATTTGTTGGTAAATGATGATCTGCATATTTTCACTAATAAGTATGTCGTTTACGGATTGGTATCGTTGATTGCACTTGTTACAGTTGGCATTGGGACTCAGACTGTTGGCCAATTTAAAGATAAGTTAGAAACTTACAAGGAATTTAACCACGTTGATAGTTTCTACATCGGTGCTGGTCATGAATACTTGCCTAGCGAAGTGAGCTATCCAGAGGTTCTGCAGCACAAAGAACGAGTAATTGATTACAATAGATCAAAAGTTGATATTAATAATTCAACTATTAATCGACAATATATTGCCTTTAATTTCAATACTCATGGCAAGACTACTAAGGTGACATTACCACTGATCTACTATAAGGGATATGAATCAGAAGTATACGGTGATAGTGGAAGTGCAACAACACCTAAAATATCTAACAATGGTTTAACGACAATTGATCTGAACGGAGAAGGTACGGTCAAAGTTCAATATGAGAATACATTTATTCAGAAGTTGAGTTTGATGATATCAGGAGTATCGATATTGTTGTTGGCATTGGCATTTTTCAACAAGAGACGTCGTACGTACATTTCGTTATCAGATGAAGTTCCAGTCTTTGTGATGCCCACCGAATATGATTATGTATTTGTATATCAAATAGTTGACGATGTTGATAATGTTACGTCGGAGAAGTAATAAAAAAACAGACTAAGCTTAGTCTGTTTTTTTTTACTATTAGAACGAGTACGGATTTCTTTGTCGTTTATAAACTAGATATAGTAGTGAAAGTGAAATTGCCAGATAGATGATAACCATGATAACAAGTGCAATAACGTCTCCAATTCCAACTTTACCGGACATTAACATGCCAGATTGTGTGAAAGATAAGACATCGATTAAAGTGTGGAAGAGAACTGGCCAAATGAATAATCCAGTATATAAGTATATGGAAGCAAACATCATACCCAGTCCAAAAGCTGATAGTACTTGGATCAGCGTGTTAGGTAAGTCTTGCCCGGCGGATAAATTAGAAATATGAACTGAGCCGAATAGCAAACTGGAAATGAGTGCTGAATAAAAGACATTATATTTGAATCGCTTGAACATAGTTAAGAGAATTGTTAATAACATATATCTGAAGACAGTCTCTTCAGCAATACCAGCTTCTAATCCAGCAAAGATATATTTCAACTTTAAATTGAATCCAGAAAAATCAAACGTAAAGTAACTGGCGATGATACTGTTTCCGGATCCAAATGAGTTTTGAAGTAAGAACCAGATACCAAACAGCAATAACCCAACCATCACCCACAAGTTGGTATTACGAGCTAATCTGTAGCCGGGTAATTTATATCCCCACGAGTGCATGGCAATAATAGAGATAATAAACAATACGATTGCATCAAGTACCTCGGTAGTCGCAAGCATTGCAACGAAACTGTTATTTGTGACAACGGTATGATCAATGGATAGAGCAAAAGAAGACATAAGTGTGATTATCAAGAGAAAGGACATCAGTAAACGTGTGACGTTATTAGTTATTTTGGGCCAAATGATGACGATTGTCGGTAAGTACATTAGGAGAAAAGTCAGAACTATGACTATCGCACCTAGTGGAGAACTCCAGTTGATGAAGTCTTGAGTTATGAAGATAAAATAGTTCAAGCTGAGATAGTCAGTGATTAATTGAAAGATTGCTTGAAAATAGACATTGATCACGTAGAGTAACTTAGTTTGATTGCCATATTCAATAAATGCTACAGCAATGTTTAATAAAGTTAGTAAAACAGAATTTATAATTGAAGCGTGCGCTAGATAGTTGTATGACCACAACAGAACAATATTGATGATAATTTGGGCGCATAAAATATATTTAATTGTCTGGTGTTCGTCGTTATTTGCTCGATAAAACGATGGTGTATTTATCATAATGTCCCCCTATTAATATTTAAATTTTAAAACAAGTAATTTCAAATAGATACCGCTTTGTTCAATAATAATGAAAACGTATAATTCTCTATATCAATTTGATATACTTGAGGAAATTTGACTATATCAGGGAGATTATTATGGATGTATTTGAAGATTTTTTGTCTAATATCGAGGATGAAACACATCGTGATAGAATGATTGAAATTTTGAATTGGGTCGCTAATACTTATCCTAACTTGGATAAGAGGTTTGCGTGGAGACAGCCGATGTTCACTGATCACGGTACGTTTATTATAGGTTTTAGTGTAGCAAAGAAGCATATTTCTGTTGCACCAGAAGGCAAGGGGATGGACTTATTTGCCGATAAGGCTGAAGAAGCTGGATATACTCACGGAACTAAAATGTTCCGAATTGGATTTGATCAGGATATTAATTATGATCTATTAAAAGAGATTATTAATTTTAATATTGAAGATAAAAAAGATTGCGATACGTTTTGGCGTAAATAACAAAAAGCCAAGTCTCTAGGATTTTCTACGTCCCGGAAACTTGGCTTTTTCAATTCCTATTAAAGGAAAAATTAAGGCTATGACCATAAAGATCATGGGTAACTTGTATCTGTTCCTCGGTATTCTCATGACATCACCTACAAAATTGAAAAAGTTCCTGCCATGTACTGGAGCAGGGACTCTTTCTCGTTGAGTAATAATGTGTTGCGGGGGACGATACAAATAACTTTGTATCTATACATTATAATGACAGGTTGCGGAATGTAACACCACTTATTAGCTTGTGATATTTAGCCATGATTGATAATTCGTTCAAACTCTTGCAGCCCAATACCTTTATTGACTCTGACACGGTTCAAGGTGAGCAATCCGTTGTCACGGCTAGCGAGTCCTTCATTGGTTGTAACTGCCAATTTATGTCCGGTATCACGGGCAATCAATGGAGTTGTTTGGTTATATCTTCCAGCTGGATATGCCATAGAGATGGTATTTTGATGTAAGAAAATGTCTAGACTATTTTTTGCACGATCAATTTCTTCTATCTGCTTGTCATTGGATAGTTTGTTCAATTCTAGGTGGTGGAAAGTGTGATTCTGAATGGCGATGTGGCTCTCTTTTAAAGCCTTAATTTGATAATAACTCAAAAAACTAGAAGCATTTTGACTATTGATAATGTCGAATACGGTTGCCTTAGCTTTGTAGTTTTTGTGAATATTTTTTAAAGCATCGAAGTTATTTTTGTACCCATCATCAAGAGTTACCCAAACAATATTTTTACGTGGCTTTTTATTCGTTTTCAACACAGTATAGGCTTCTTCTGGAGTAAGAAAATAAAAATGTTTTCTCTTTAAATAGGATAATTCCTCTCTGAATTGTTCGATGGGAACATTGAGTGAGTTACCAGTAGGGGCGATTGAATGATACATCAAAATAGGAAACTTGATGTTGTCTTTCGACTTTTTCCAATGGCGACTTATGTGCTGAGTATTCACATGACTAGATGTTTTGGATGCAGATATTGTGTTTGTTGGCAGACAATTCCAACTCAAAAGGATGGCGGCTATTAATGCCATTATTTTTTTCATGGTCAAGATCCTTTGCAATTGTATTTTCACTTATATATAAGCATGGATTAATTTATGTGCGTAAGAGACAAGTTGTATATAAAGACTAGTAATATGATTTTTTTGTACTAATACTAAATTACGATAAGAATAAGAATTTGCTTCTATAAAGAACAATTAACATTCATATATATTATAATTATATATGAATGTCCCATACAGAAAGTTGTGTGTGTATATGAAAAGATTATTCGTTTTATTAATGTTATTGCCAACAATTTTTTTGGCAGGTTGCAGCAATAAAAATGACGTCAAAGTAAGTATTCCAAAGATGAGTGCCAGCGATTTTTTGGATAAGAGTGATTACGGAGACTATTCCAATCAGAACAAAATGTTGGATGATTTTGTAAGTAACAAAATGTTGACGAAGCAAGGTATTTATACTAATTATCATCAAACAAAAACTACGAAAAGTGTAGCGACTGGGCATGAACTGTTGTCTGAATCATCTGGTTTGTGGCTAGAATATATGGTTTACACTCATCAATACAAGAAGTATCGTGAGTTTTATAAGGCAACTAAGAAGACCTTTGATCAAGGAGAACAATTCAGCTATCGCTATGATTCAAAGGATAAGAAGAAATCTAATGTTAATGCGACTTTGGATGATCTGAGAATTATTCGTTCACTTCAAATGTATGCTGAAGTCACTAATAGTAGTAAATATCGTAAAGAAGCAGCGACTAGGTTTGCTAAGCTGAAGTCTGGGTCTATTCCAAATGGTAAATTAGTTGACTTCTATGATACTAAAGCCAAGAAGTCTAGTACAGATAGTTCTTTGGCATATTACGATTTCAAGACATTGAAGTATTTTGAATCTACATCTAGTAAAGAAAAGAAATACTATAAGAATCAGTTAAATGTAGTTCAAAAAGGTTATTTGGGAGATGCCTTTCCGTTGTATGCCTCCAGTTATAGTTGGAGGCAAGGTAGTTACAGTAGTAAGAACTTGAACACTTCTGAAGCTTTGGAGACGGTACTACATCTTTCTGAAGTTGGTAAAGTTAAGAAGGTTACCTTGAACTGGCTCGAACAACAAGTTAAAAACCACGAATTGTATAATACGTATTCCATTAATGGATCAGTTGTTGATAAAGATCAATCAACTGGTAGTTATGCATTGGCAGCCATGATTTTTGCGAATGCAAAGAATGAGAAAATGTATAACTATACAATGAATTATATGTGGAAGTCACAAGTTACTGATAAAAGTTCACCGATATACGGTGCATTGGGTATCAAACATTTGAAACAGGCATACTCATTTAATAACTTGAATGGGCTGGTTGCTTCTAAATATTGAGGGAAATAAATTTGAAAAAAATTATGAAGACATTGGCAGAAAAGTTTAGTCGTTGTGTTTCCCCTGCACTGTTAGCTACGATTCTAGCTGCAGTAATCAGTGGGGTATTACTTTTTGTGCCTCCGATTCATGGTTATGCTGATAATGGTGATTTTTATCGGGCTATGTTAACTAATAGTATTTATCGTCTCCCATATGATCACACTTCTACAATTGATTATGTAGTTAACAAATTTGGTATTTATCAATATTTTAATGAGAATGGAATGATTGCATTTTCTTCTCAAACTATATTTATTCAAATTGCATTATTCTTTAATAAACTATTTTATAGTACTAAATTTTTTGACATTAGGTTTTTAGGCGTTGTTTATTATGTATTTTATCTAGGTGCGATTTATATGCTAACCAAAGCTTTTGTCTATCCGTACAGAAAGGTTAGAAGTTATGTCGTTTCATTAATAGTGGTTTTAGTTTTTGCTGATTCGTCATTTACCTTATATTTCAATTCATTTTTTGCCGAACCGGTTATGTATATTTCTATGATGTATGGATTTGCAGCTATTATGTTATTGGCAAAAGGATGTTATCAAAAGAATTGGCAAATGATAACCTTATTTTTCCTTAGTATGGTTTTATTAATAACTGATAAATCACAGAATGCTCCTTTGGCTTTAAGTTTTTCTGCTGTTGCAATGGGAATGATGTTTTTGCCGAACTTTAAAGCCAGAAGGTTTGCAATAATGTTAGGTATGTTTGTATTAATTGGATCAGGTGCATTTACTTATACTGCCATAAAAAAGGAATTTAATGATGTCAATCAGTATCAGTCATTCACTCATGGCGTTCTGATGGACACGGGTGATCCAAGTAAAAAGATTGAAAAACAAGGGATTGATGAGCAGTTTGCATTGTTGCGTGCTGAGGATTATTATCCTAAGACTTATACCACTGTTAAAGTTGAAAATGATAGTATTCAAACAAAACTATTGCCAAATAATGGTATTGGTTGGACTTTGAAATATTATGCCCATAATCCTAAGCAATTTGGAATTCTGATGGATCTTGCATCGCAGGATATTATGATTACTCAGGTTAAGGCAGTTGGAGATTATGTACCCAGCAGTAAGAAACCCAGCGGACAGCTCCGATACTTTACGACTTACAGTCAATTTATGGGAGCATTTTTCCCAGGAAAATTTGCATTTGTTTGTCTATTAATAATTGGCTTAATTGGATGTTACAGTGTAGGCATGTATATGGATATTAGAGCAGGGCGCCCACATGGGGTCATGCGATTCTTCCTAGTTTTTGGTCTGTGTACGATTGTATTCTTTGTACCTATAATCGCAATTGTTGGTGATGGTGATGCAGATTTAGCTAAGCATATTTTTATGACTCCAGTTAGTTTAGACCTGATGTTTGTCCTATTTATCTCCGATGTTCTTCATCATCGTTTGTGGAATACTGAAGATAGAGAGGAGTTTTTACCTGATGCGAAATAAACTATTGAGGACCATAACTCTTCTGTGCTTGCCATTAATGCTCTGGATATTTTTAACAAATAATGTTAAAGCGGCTGATTCCAATAAAGTTATGCTTGTTTATGATTCTAAAAATACTACCAACAAGTATGATGTCAAAGTCGATGCTTTACAACGTAGTTTGACAAGTATGAATTTGCAAGTAAAAACTTTATCGCAATCAGATTACAAATCTGGAATGCTAGACGATAAATATTCAGGCATAATTACGATGATCAATTGGCGGCAAGTCGGTTTAACAAATAAATCATTTATACAAGATAGATCTAAATTTAGTGGTGTGAAACTCCATATTGGCGATGAATTAACAAATGAAGAAGCCGAACAATTTGAGGCTAAATCAACCAGATTATATCAACAACAGTTGATTTTAAAAAATAAAGGAGCAAGTCAGGTTCTTCCATTTAGTGAGACAATAGATGTGCTGACTGACTTACCAAGTGGTTCAAAACAAATTGGGACGTTAAGTACGCAACAAAAAGGTGCTAAATCGTATGGATATGGAGTGATAGTTGGTAATAACGGCTTTCTTCCATATTATGATTCGAAAGGTTTAAGTTTATTAACAGCGGATGAAATGATTGCAAAATTGTTTTATCGCGCTGGTAGTTATCAACCACTGCTCACTATTACTGATGTAACACCAGTAAGTGATTTGAAGATTCTGGATTCATTAAGTAAATTTTGCTACAAAAACAGCATTCCATTTGCTGTAAGTACAACAACGGTTTCATCAAACACCGAGATGAAGGCGTTTAATAAGTTTACAGCCGTTTTAAGGAATATCGAGAATCGTGGTGGTGTGATATTTATTAAATCACCAGAAATCGGTGGTCCCGGAATAAATAGTGCTAATGACCTTCGTCAGAGACTAACAAGTTATGTTGTTAGTTTGGCAAAAGGACAGGTATACCCAATTGGAATAAGTTCAGAGGGGTTTTGGAATCAGGATAGAATATTACGTAAAAACTTTTTAATGGACGCTGATCATTGGATTTTATTCCCTAACAAGCAAATTGTTTATGTCGATGAAGATGATGATGCTCAGTCTGTAAAAAAAAGTTTCTTTGCAATTTCGGCATCTTCATTAAATAGTGTGAAGAAGACGGAAGAAACAAGATTTTCAATTCCAACTGCGGTTACAATTCCATTGCCACATTCAACCAAGGAACTAACGGATTTCAAAGAGCAAATAAACAAACTAAACTTTGCTTGGTTTGATCCAATGGAAATGACTATGTCAACATCTATCAATACTGGTACTTCAACAGTTTCATTTAAGAATGGAAATTATTTTGTTAATGGTAAGCAGGAAAGTATCGGTACGGCTGATTCATCAAGTGTGTTTAATGAGACAATTAAACAGAAGCCGTTGTTAAGCAATTACTTCAATATTCAAGGTAATGTTCTAACTATATTGTTTGTAATCGTTGCAATTGTATTAATTATTTTCATTTTAATAGGTAGGAAAATTTACTGGAATAGATTCAATAAGAGGAAGTGATAAAGATCTCAGTCTTAGATGTATTTTTGTTTATAGCAGTTCTAGCAATTTGGGGAACTTTGGTAGTCAACTTAATTTTGACCATTGCCGGATATACTTGGTATCTTAGAAATGTTAATAAGCCAGCTCCTAAACTTCCTGAAAAGGCACCATTTGTATCAATAATGGTGCCAGCTCATAATGAGGGTGTGGTAATTGTTAAGACAGTCTTATCATTGTTATCTTTTGATTATCCTCAAGATAGATATGAGATCATTGTCATAAACGATAATTCAGACGATAATTCAGCTCAATTACTTGCTGGACTACAGGACAAGTTTTCACATGAACGTTTAAAAGTTATTAACACAGACAAGACTAACGGTGGTAAGGGTAAGTCTAATGCGTTGAATATTGGTCTTACTCATGCAAAGGGTAGTATTATCTCGATTTATGATGCGGATAATACTCCTGAACATCAGGCTTTGAGAATTCTAGTTGCTGAATTGCTTCAGGATGACAAAGCTGCTGCGGTCATTGGTAAGTTCAGAACGCGTAATAAGATGGCGACGCTCTTAACTAGGTTCATTAATATTGAGACATTGTCATTTCAATGGATGGCTCAAGCTGGTCGTCAGCAATTATTTAATTTATGTACAATTCCAGGGACTAATTACGTTATCAGAAGAGATGTTCTTGAACGAGTTGGCGGTTGGGATGTTAAGGCGCTAGCTGAGGATACTGAGATTAGTTTCCGTGTCTATCAAATGGGTTACCGGATTCGTTTCCAACCTAAGGCGGTTACTTGGGAACAAGAACCGCAGACTCTAGATGTATGGTTCCACCAACGAACTCGCTGGGTAAAAGGAAACATTTATGTTGTAGTTAAAAATGCTCATTTATTATTCAAAAAACAAGGTCGTAGAATTAGATTTGATTTGTTATACTTTTTATCAATATATTTCTTATTAATGACCTCATTGCTTTTGTCTGATTCAGTGTTTGTATTATCTGTAGCGGGAATAGTTCACTCGGATTTGCAAGGTTTCAGTAATTCATTATGGTTATTCGCAGTTTTGATGTTCGTCATAAGTACGTTTGTGACGATAACAACTGAGCGAGGGGAATTGACCTTTAGTAATTTGTTATTAATTGTATTTATGTACCTGGTTTATAGTCAAATGTGGCTTGCAGTTGCAGCCTACGGAATGGTGGGGTATATACGTGAACAAGTATTTCATAAACAAGCAAAGTGGTATAAGACCAAACGTTATCAATAAATTTGTGATGTTAGTTTGTTTTGTCTCGGTAATTTTATTTGCGGGCAAAACAACCACTACTAATGTATCTGCACAAGATATGCAGACCTATACACAACAATTTCAAAATAGTACCACAACGTTATCTGGTCGTTCTGTTGAATCCAACATGTATCTGACCAAGATGGACTATTGGGATGTCAAAAAAGTTACTTTCAATTTTAATTTTCAAGTTTCACAATTGGCATCTCGAGACATATCGGATATCACGGTTTCTTTGAACGGTGTGAAGTTCTATTCATTCCGTCCATCGAAGAAGACAGGTATGCAAACCAAAGCAATTGATGTACCGGTTAAATTGTTAGGTGGAAGCAACAAACTTCAAATTGAAGGACAGATTTTGAGCTCTGATAATAACAATAATTATCAGTTAGCACAGACTCCGGCAAATTGGTTAACAATTGAGAAGGGTTCAAATGTCAACTTTGAGTATGATTTGAAGGATGCTGATAATACTATCAATTCTTTTTATGATCACTTTTCTGGTCAGGATACCATTTCAAATGCTCGCTCTAGGATTGCTACAGCCAATGATCCGACACCATATGAGTTGACAGCAAGTATGATTGCTTTGGCGGGTGAATCGCGTATTATCACGACTACTAATGATCAGATTCCAGTTGTGAAAATGGATAATATGCATGCCGCTGATGGAGATTATGTGATGGTGGTTGCTAAATATAATCATTTGCCTGATAAGTTCAAATCGCAGGTTTCTGCTGAAGAGGTCAATGGTCGGGCTGTTATTAAAACATATTATGATAATGGTAAGTATTATTTGATTGTTACCGCCAAAACTGGCGCTTTGTTAAAGAAGGCTGCAAGGTTTGTGGCCAATGCGGAATTAATGAAAGAGACTTCGCAAAGTACGGAATACATAACTGACGGTACTGCAACATTTACTTCGTCACTTCATGATAATGGTGTAAAAACTATTACTTCATCAACTGATATGATCAATGGGGCTGGTCACCGTGAGAATAATTATTTGATCAGTTTGCCTAATGATCGTACCAATGCTGATGGTTCTGAAGTTTATTTGAAGTTTAGATACAGTAAGAATCTTAATTTCAACCGTTCACTTGTTACTGTGAGGGTCAATGATACAACGCTTGGAAGTAAGAAGCTTACAGCTGCAAAAGCAAATGGGGATACGCTGACTGTTAAAGTTCCTCGTGGTACGAATCTTGGGAATAGTTTTACGATCAGTATTGCATTTGATCTGGAGATGAAAGATCAGAATACATCTGATAATAGTCAGACTCCGTGGGCTGAAATCGACACGGAATCTAAGATGTATGTTAAATCTAAGCGTAGCAATGATTTGCTATTTACTAACTATCCAACGTTATTCATCAATAATCAGACTTATGACAATATTGCAGTTATTGCGCCACGTCAGTTAAGTAATGATGATTTTAGAACATTGACCAATGTTTTTAATTTGATAGGTAACTTCTCCAAGAGCAATACTGGTGATATTCAGTTCTATTCAAAGATGCCAAGTAAGAGTGTTCTGAAGAATAGGAATGTTATTGTAATTGGTACTCCTAAGAATAATTCGATGATCAAATCATTGAACCCTAAGCTGTACTTCAAATATTCCAAAGACTTTAGTCGGATTGTTTCTAATGAGAAGCTAAGCATTGAGCATAATTATGGTAAGACGATAGGTACAGCTCAATTACTTCGTTCGCCATATAATGACAAACGTGGGATGATGGTTGTTACTGGTGCCAATGATAATGCCGTCTACTTGGCGTCAACACAAATCAATTTTCAGGCTAATATTCAACAATATTCAGGGGATGGACTTGTAGTTGATCCCAACAACACTCATTATGGATATCGTTTCAAAAAGAATAAGGCAATTGATAAGTCATTGACTACTAAGCAATTGATCAGCAACAACACACAACTGATAATTTATTTGGTATTAGCACTTGTGGTTATTCTGATGATTGGTGCGGCTGTTTTCTTAGTTATGAGAAAACAAGGACTGATGAGTGGAGGTCATAAGCATGGGAAATAAAGATCAAAAGAATTCATTACTAGCTGATGTCGGTTTATTGATGTTCTTGGTTTTGTTCAGTGCTACCGCTATTCTGATGTCATTATCGGGTCAAGTTTTGTTGAATGTTATTTACTTATTTGGAACGGTTGCTTTATTGATGCTGACATATTTCTTCGGTATCATGCCGAGCTTGATCGCCAATATTTTGTTCATAGCAATGCAAGCAACAATTATGATTTATCAGTATGTAGCAAAAGGTAGTGAGATTCATTGGCAGTTGGCGTTTTGGATGGTAATTCCAATTCTACTTTGTCTAACGTTATACTGTATGACTTACAATCAATTGAAGTTACAGAGTGCTAACGCTGAATTGCGTACAGCAATGATTGAGCAAGGTGCATTTGATGAACAGACCCATTTGCGTACAACCGTTGCTTATATGGAAGATGCTGCTGTATATGCCGAAACAAATAAAAGATTCCAGCTACCTGTTACAACCGCAATTATTAAAATTGGCTATTTTAACGATATTCGTCGTATGATGAGCGATAACCAGTTGCAATCATTATTGAAGATGACGACTGCTGCAATTAAGGATAAGACTCGTGTCAACGATATTATTTATCTGGTAAATAATGATGATCCAACGTGGGCAATATTATTATTCTCCAATGCTGATGGTGCAACAATTGCTACCAACCGTGTTAAACAGGGATTCGATGAACGTTTGAAGAATAATGCCGAGTTATCGACAATGGCGATTTCTTTGGTAGTTGGTATTGCATCATGGGATGGCAAAAAGATGAAGACACCTTATGATCTGATGAATGCAGCTATTAGAGAAACACAATATGATGTATAAATAGTAAAACAACGCGACATTTGTATGCTGCGTTGTTTTTTAGTAGTCTTGTTTTCACTTTCGGATATAGTGACTTTTGAAGTAGAGTTGTATAAGTCTTTTTTAATATTACTGGGTCTAAGAGAAAAATTAGTTATAAAGATTTAAAATTAAATTGAGTAGTAAAAAACCGATACTTTGTTTTTTTAGTCTATTCATAAATAAATTCAATATAAATATAGAAAAGAATCTACATCGTGAAGGAGAATTTTTTTGGAAGACTATCTGAAGTGGATTTTAGAGATAATAATCACTTTTACATTAGTTCCATACCTGACCGCTAGATTGGTTTCATGGTTCGGACATGTTGCTAAAAGTGTGTTAGTTAATAATTTAGGAAACAATAGCCAACTAGTTGTTGGCGGACTTGGTGTGGTGATCCATGAGCTAGGTCATGCTATTTTTGCATTTATATTTGGTCATCATGTTAAAAAGGTTCAGCTTTTGAATTTTAATTATCGCAACTCTGGTGCTCTTGGATCGGTGGAGCACACTTGGGATGAAAGAAACTTGTATCAGCGACTTGGTAACTTTTTTATTGGATTGGCTCCGTATTATATGTGTTCTATTGTGCTGTATTTTCTCCAAAAAGTAATGTTGAATGCACAATTGAATTTCACCACTCTTGGCGCAGATACCGAAATAACCTTGACCGGTATCACAGAATCAGTATTGAATAATATGAAAACATCGTATGCGAGCGGAACGTGGTCGATGATTCTGCTATATCTTGTTTTGACAATTATGATTGCCAGTACCGGCTATGATTTGAGTGATGCTGATTTTCAGACTGTCAATAAAGGGGTTTTACCGTGGATAGTGGTGCAGTTTGTTATCGGTAATATTTTTATTATTTTAGGCAAGATGGATACACTTGATAATTACTTACTAGAGTTCACATCTTTTTCGATATTATTTATGGTTCATGCTGTATTAAGTATGTTGTTAGCAATTATTGTAATTAAGATTTTGGGTATTTTCGATATATTTTAAAAAAGCTGTTTATCCTAAAAATTGGATTAAACAGCTTTTTATTTGTCATCATTACGTTTGTGCCACTCTTTGATATATTCGAAACGTTCTTTGAATCGTTTTTCATTTCCTTGTTCTGTTGGATAATAATACTCGTGTCCGTCTAGTTCTGGCGGCGTAGTTTTCATAGTTGTGATCTTATCTTTTGAATCATGTGCATATTCATAATTTTTGCCGTAATCCAAGTCTTTCATAAGACTAGTTGGTGCATTTCTTATTTGGAGTGGAACGGGTAAGTTGCCGTATTCCTTGATGTCTTTTTCGGCATTTTGGTGGGCAACGTAGACGGCATTTGATTTTGGTGCTAGTGAAAGATAAATCACTGCTTCAGTCAAGTGGACGTTGCACTCTGGCATTCCGATGAATTGGCAGGCTTGGAAGACGTCAATCGTCAGCGATAGTGCACGTGTATCGGCTAATCCAATGTCTTCACTGGCGAATCTGACCAATCGTCTTGCTATGTACAGTGGGTCCTCGCCACCATCAAGCATTCTGTGAAGCCAATAAATTGCAGAATCAACATCACTGTTACGCATTGATTTATGTAATGCTGAGATAATGTTGTAGTGTTCTTCACCTTTTTTGTCGTATCGAAGTGACTTAGTATTGATTGTTTCACTTAATGTTTTGGTGTTAATAGTTACGGTATCATTATTTTTATCGCCGTTTAAAACTGCCATTTCTAAGGTGTTCAATGCAGCTCGAGCATCGCCGTTAGCAAATTCAGCGATTATTTCGATAGATTCTTCATCAATATTTACCTTTAATTTTGGGAAGGCTTCTTTATTATTCAGAGCATTATGTAAGAGTTCAACGATATCTGCTTTTTGCAGTGAATGCAGGATGAATACTTTACATCTGGAAAGCAGGGCAGAATTGATTTCAAATGATGGATTCTCGGTTGTGGCACCGATTAGAATAATGCTGCCTTTTTCAACGAACGGTAAGAAGGCATCTTGTTGTGCTTTATTGAATCGGTGGATTTCATCAATGAAGACAATTGTTCGTTGACCAATTTCACGATTCAACTCAGCCTCTTCCATTATTTTGCGGATTTCTTTTATTCCACTAGTGACCGCACTAAAGGTAATAAAATTAGATTTTGTTTTTTCGGCGATTATATGTGCAAGTGTGGTCTTACCGACACCAGGTGGTCCCCAAAGAATCATTGAGGATAATTTATCTTCGTCAATGATTTCTCTAAGAATTTTGCCTTTACCAATTAACTGTTGCTGACCAACGAATTCATCGAGATTATTTGGCCTGATGCGATTAGCTAGAGGAGTATTCTGTTCATTTGCTGATGCAAAAAGTGACTCTTGTTTCATAAGATCCTCCTATGAATGAATTAGAAGTGTAATGTTATTTTTTCCTTATCCAAGCCTGGATCAACGTATACGTCGTGTAATTTGAGTTCAAATACTTCTAGTTTTGATCCGATCATATCCCATACTTTTTGATAGTTAGGAACTGTTTCAAGATATTGTGGTAGTAGTTCTTTCATAGTTTTATCTGAACGTTGCAAAGTAACATGTTGAGCACGGATATAAGGATTACCGATCATATCGCTGTTTGGGATTGTGATGAAGGCAACGTCAGGGTTTCTCTCGTAGTCGGCAACGCCTTTGGTTCCGGCAACAGAAGAGAAGTATAAGGTGTCTGGAGTTTCTTCATACCAGACGAAGTTAACAATTTTGACATTTGCTTGGTTGTCAATTGATGTCCCAAGCGCAATTTTGTTGGTGGTTCCAGCAACTTGTTTTAATAATGAAATGTTCATATTTAAGAGCTCCTTTGATGGTTTTACATGTACCTCAATTATAACTTACTTTGAAACAAATCTAAACGTACGTTCGCTATTAATGTTTCAAATAATAAATTTTTGATTTCTTGTGCTTTTTTGAGACCAATAATTTGAATGTCACGTAATTTAGTTTTAGAACGGAGAAAAAATAAAGATAAATTTAAGATGAATTTCATATAATCCTTAAATTAAACGTGCAATTGCCGATAATTATTCAGTCGAGCTATTGTATAATTACTGTAAGGAGATGAAACGATGACAAATCCTACACCTTATACCTTTCAGGATACCGATGCCTTTAAGAGCACGGAACAATTGATCATTAAAGGTCGCTACTTTGCGACCATGGTCCCTGAAAATTTTGATAAATTTGAACCAAAGAAAAGAAATATTCACCAAATATTGAATATTAAGAATAAGTTATTAGTTCCAGAATTGATCGATGTGAAGCGTGAACGCATGTCCAAATCGCTATTTGCATATTTCCGTGGAACAGCAGATGTTATGCATTATGATTTGGCTAATCATCCGGATAGTGGAATCAAGGTTTTGATCGGTGGGGATGCTCATCTTGGGAACTTTGGTTTTTACGGGTCTTCAGAAGGTCAATTGCTTTTTGATATGAATGATTTTGATGAGGCTCATTTGAGTTATTGGGAATATGATTTGAAACGATTTTTGGTAAGTGCGTTATTGGTTGCCAGAGATCACGGATTTGAAGAAACTGATATTCAAGAGTTCTTGTTGAAGACAGTTCATACTTATTTTGATACTTTGAAGCATATGACCAAGATTTCTGAGATGAAGCGTTTTATTTTGCCTAACACTTTGCAGAATATTACTGAAATATTTGGTGATTTAAAAGATAATGAAGAGTATTTCCAACAATCTTTTGAAAAATTAATTACTAAGAGTATCAAAAAAGCTCAAAAGAGTAATTCAAAGCTTGTTATTGAGAAATATACGACTTTGAATGAACTTGGCGAACGCAGATTTGTTGAGAATAAGCCGGTAACACAGCATATCAGTGAAGAAGACTTTGAAGCATTGATCAACGGTTATCGCAAGTATAAGAAGAGACAGCGTAGTGACGTCAGATTGTTCCTCGAAGATTTTGATGTCATTGATGTGGTTAGACACAGCGTTGGTGTAGGTAGTGTCGGAACCCTTTGCTATCTTATTTTGTTGCAGGATCTAGATAAGAATTATTTGGTTCTTCAAGCAAAACAAGCCTTGCCAATTTATAACAACGACGAATTGTATACTGACAAGAACAATAGTCAGGGGCAAAATATTGTTGATAGTCAATTAATCTTGCAAAGTGCATCGGATCCATTCTTAGGGGCATTTGATACTGAGAAATACAGTTTCTATATGCGTCAATTTAAGGATATGAAAACATCTATAAATTTGGATAAATTAGACTTTGAATCGTTCGAAGATTACGTTACAGTGTGTTGTATTTTATTAGCCAGAGCGCATTCACATTCGCCAAACTATCCATTAATTATTGGTTTTGGAGAAGAATATAAGGATTTGGATAATTCATTGATGAATTTTGTCAACAGCTACACTGAACAAGTAATGTTTGATTATGATTCATTTAAAGAGGAATTAGCAAATGAAGGATAAATATTACAATAGGGATTTGAGCTGGATATTATTTGATAATCGAGTAATCGATCAAGCTTATAATCAAAAGATTCCAGCATTGGAAAGATTGAGATTTCTTTCAATTGCTTCCAATAATCTGGATGAATTCTTTGGGGTGAGGCTGCATAATGTTCAATCTATGATTTCAAAAGGTAGAGTGGACAAACGTACAGGTCTTGATGGAAATGAATTATTGGCTCATATTTATGAGTTCAATTCTAGAAATATAACCAAAGAGTATCAGGCATTAAGCTTGGTACTTGAAGATTTGAAGAAGAAGAACGTCTTTGAAGTAATGAGATACCATGAATTAAGTTCGGTTGAGAAAGCTCAGGTTGATGATTATTATGATAAGGTCGTCGCTGAAAAAATTCGTGTAGAAGACTTTTCACCTGAAAACAAGACGAAGACTGATTTGAACTTCTTATTAGTTTCAGAGAATAAAAATTATACGATTCCAATTCCAGACGATCTCGATAGGTTGGTAGATACAGGTGTTCCTAATAAATATATATTGTTGGAAGACTTGATATTCAATAACTTTGACGAGATTACGCAACAACTTCAAATTACTGATCAATTTGTTTACCGTGTTACTTATGATAAGAATAAAAAGTACGATTTTTTGGATGAAAATCTTAGTGATGAACAATATTTGTCTGAAATGACGAAGTATATAAATAACCGTGGACCTAGAAAGATAACACGTGTTGAGTTTTATAGTCCAGAACACAAGGGACGCAGCTTTTTGTCTGGTTTGTTTGGTATCAGCAAGAAGAGTATTTATGCAATTCCTGGACCAGTCAATTTGAAGATCCTTGATAAATTATTCAAGAAATATAAGAGCCAACCTAGTCTGGTATTTGCACCATTCAAGGGTCTAACTTGGAGAAGTTCGAAGAATATATTGAGACATTTGGATCAGAAATCACTTTTGGTTCAATATCCATATGACTCATTTGATATATTTTTAAACTTTTTAAGTACCGCTGTTGATGATCCTAAGACTACAAGCATTCAAATGACGATTTATCGTACAGAGAATCATTCACAGGTGGTCCAACTATTAGAAAAGGCCGCCGCCAAGGGAATCTCAGTTAAAGTTGTCGTTGAATTGAGAGCTAGATTTGATGAGGAACATAATCTTCAGGTAGCTGAAGAGCTTAAAAATGCCGGTTGTAAAGTCTTATATGGTGACAGATTAAATAAAGTTCATGCCAAGATCTGCTTGGTTCTTCAGGGTGATGATAAAGGTTATGTTCAAATTGGTACTGGTAACTATAATGCTATAACCGCAAAGGTATTTTCTGACATTAGTTTTTATACAAGTAATCGGCGCTACGTCGGGGATGCGGTCAAATTCTTCAATGGACTTTCTGGGGAGATTTCCAATGGATATGAATTAATGACTGCTTCACCTAATAATTTGAAGCGTATGATTCTTAACAAAATCAAAAAAGCTACACAGGATTATTTGAGAAATGGCAAGGCAGAAGTCTTTATGAAAGTGAATGGCTTGACCGATATCGATATAATCAATGGTATTTATCGTGCAGCAAGGTTGGGATTGCCATTTAGAATTATTGTTCGTGGTCCTTGTTCTTTGAGATTAGGTATTTGCGGCCAAAAAGAAGATATCGTGGTTAAAAGTATTGTTGGTGAATTGCTTGAACATAGTCGTATCTATGGCTTTAATTATAGCGATGGAACGAATGAAATTTGGATTTCATCAGCTGATACAATGACTAGAAACCTTGATAGACGTGTTGAACTTGCTATACCGATTGTTGAATCTAAACCAAAGAAAAAGTTGAGTAAAATTATTAAGATGTATTCAAAAGATACCGCTAATTCATATTATTTGAATAAAGATGGCGAGTATTTTAAGTGTCAAAATAAATATTTTAATTTCTCTGCTCAGCAAAATTGGCTACATAAGATCAAATATCGTCGATATGTATAATTTTTTTATTAACATCACTGATTTTTTTTAGGTGGTGTTTTTTTTATTGCCTGAATAAGTTGTAGAATTAAGGAGGAGGCAATATTAAAACATGAAATACGAATTTGCTAAAACAGAAGATTTAGATGACATAGTAAAAATTGAAAATGCCAGCTTCAGTGAAGCTGAAGCCGGTAGTAAAAAGGTCTATAGTGACAGGATCGATAAGTTAAAAGGAACATTCTTAGTTGCTAAAAATGATGATGATGAACTCGTTGGATTTATCGTTGGTCCAGCGGTAAAAGATAGATATATTAAAGACAAGATGTTTAACAAGACACCTAAGAACTTAATGTTAGGCGGACATCAATTGGTATTTTCAATTGCGATTGATCCGGAGTTTCGTGGACAAGGAATTGGTAGTGAGTTATTGAAGCATTTTGAAGAGAATGCTCAGAAAGCTCATAGAGAAACTATCTCATTGACATGCTTAGAAGACAGAATTCCATTTTATGAGATCAATGGTTATATTGATAAGGGTATTTCTGATTCTAATCATGGGAATGAGACTTGGCACAATATGGAGAAGGCACTATAGAATTTATTTAGGATTGTCCTTTCTGGTTGTAAGATATTTAATTGAATACTGAAAACAAAACCACTGTTGAGATAGCTCAACAGTGGTTTTTATGTGGCTCTAGTTATAAAATTAATAAGATAATAAAATTTTAATAGGGGGATAAATGTGAAAGATAAAAAACGTACCTTAGTAACAATTGCTCTCCTATTGTCCAATATCATGACTGGTATGGATGCGACGATTGTTAATACTGCTTTGCCAGCAATTACTGGTGATTTACATGGTCTACAGTATATGGGGTGGATCGTAGCTACATTTTTATTAGGGATGGCTGTTTCTACGCCTTTGTGGAGTAAATTTGGTGAACATCGTGGCAATAAACGCGCTTATATTTATTCGACCTTTTTATTTGCCATTGGCGCTATTTTTCAAGGTATTGCACCCAACATTCAATGGTTTATTATTGCCAGAACGGTAATGGGCATTGGTGGCGGTGGTATGAATACTATCCCGTTCATTGTTTTTGCTGATATTTATCGTGATTTGCGTAAACGCTCACAGATGATCGGATTGGCAACGGCATTATTCAGTACAGCTTCGATTATTGGACCACTGGTTGGTGGCTGGATCGTTGATGCTTTAACTTGGCGCTGGGTATTTTATTTAAACGTTCCAGTAGCTCTTATATCCGTAACAATTCTTAGTATTTTTTATAAGGATACTAAGCGTAATGCCAAGGGTAAGTCGGTTGATTACCTGGGAGCTACGTTGTTAGTTATTGGATTGGTTTCCATTCTGACTGGAATTCAAATGATAGGTTCTTGGTCAGTTTTGATTATTGCAATATTATTGATTATTGGAATGGCTCTAATTGCTTGGATGGTCAAAGTTGATAGTAAAGCTGAAGATCCAATTGTGCCCAGTCGATTGTTAACCAATAAGGATTTGGTTATTGATTTCATTTTATTCGTGATTATCTGGGGATCATTTATTGCGTTCATCACTTATATTCCAATGTGGGCACAGGGAATCTTAGGATTAAGTGCTCTAATGGGAGGGATGACTCAAATTCCCGGTGCAGCGACTAATATCATTGGTTCTGAGTCAGTATCATTCTTACAAACTAAGTGGAGTAAATATCTGATAGTTACTGTTGGAGCTACTTCCATTTTTCTTGCATTTGTGACGATATTGATATTTGGACAAAAAACTCCCTTTTGGTTATTGTTAACAGCAGGTGGCTTCGAAGGTTTCGGAGTCGGATTGATTTTCAATATTTTGCAAGTGAATGTGCAGACAGATGCTGAAAGACGTGATATTCCAACGGCTACATCATTGGCGTATTTGTTGAGAATTCTTAGTCAAACGCTGATGTCCTCTGTATATGGTGTAATACTTAATCATGCCTTGATTCGTGGAGTTCATGAGTCTAATGGACGAATCACGATGGCGATGCTCAATCATTTGAGTGATGCTAGTAAAGCTAAACAATTACCGCAGAATTTAATTCCAGAAATGCGCCGGATTTTATACAGTGGATATCGCAATATCATGTTCTTGGGATTAGTCATGATCGTTATTTCATTGGTAATTGTCATCAATATGATGATACGTTACCACAAGCAAAGTATTTCAAATGAGTAGAAGAGGAGATTTAATATGCAAGCAAATGCAGTTGTGATTGATAAGTATGGAAATAGCGATGAATTTCGTGATCAAATGGTAGATATTCCAGAATTGAGACCTAAGCAACTGTTGATTAAAGTTGCTGGTAGTTCTGTTACACCATTTGATATTGGTGTTAGAAGTGGTGAATTTAGTGATGATTTTGAATTAAAGATGCCTGCTATTACTGGTACTGATGTTGCCGGAGAGGTAGTTGCTAAGGGTTCAGAAGTTGATCAATTTGAGATTGGCGATAACGTTTGTGGTATGGTTGGCGTTAAGGGATTCGGAGCTTATTCTGATTATGCGGTTTTGGGACAAAGTAAAGCTGCCAAGGTTCCCAACGCTGTGGATATCAAGTCAGCTGCTGTTTTGCCAATGACTGCAATTCCAGCTTATAATTCATTATTTGATCTTGGAAAACTAGTTTCTGGTGAAAAAGTATTGATCCATGGTGGAGCCGGTGGTGTAGGCTCGATGGCAATACAATTAGCACATAGTGTTGGCGCAATCGTTTATACTACGGCTAGTCCTAGAAACTTTGATGACTTGAAGAATTTGGGCGCTGATAAAGTTTTGGATTATCACACTGAAAAATTCGAGGAAACACTGTCCGACATGGATTTGGTCATTGATACGGTCGGTGGCGAAACGTACAAACATAGCTTTGAAGTTTTAAAACCGGGTGGTAGGTTAGTATCATTAGTTGAAGACTCTAATATAAAATTAGCCGATAAATTTAATGTCCATGCCATGTATCTAAGTGGTAAGTTTGATAATCCATTGGCTGAAGTATTGGATTTGATTTCTGATGGTGAAGTTAAATTGAATATTCAAAAAGAATTCCCATTAACCGCAGATGGTGTAAGGGATGCTCAAAATTATTATCAGAGTAATCATGTGTTTGGTAAAGTTGCTCTGATCAAATAAAAAATCTGTCGAAATTTCTTCGACAGATTTTTTTTAATCTATTTTATTTAACCAATGTAGTAGAAGATCCGCAATAACACGTTGTTGATCAGCATTACTGATTTTGGCAGGATTATCGCCTTTTTGTTTGCCGTAACTACCGAATCCGGCATGATTTCCGCCGTTAATAGTCACATACTCAGTGTTTTTAGGAAGGTATTTTTTAGCCTTTTTATATGCTTTTTGATTAAGGACGCCATCTTCACTACCAGTTATAGATAGAACTGGGACATTAACATTGCTTAAATTTCCCTTTTTTTCTGGGTAGCTTCCTAGTAAGAATACACCTTTGAGTTCCTTTGTGTTCTTTTTGGCATATCGTGCCGCCATGGTCCCACCTAGGGAATGACCACCAATAATGTATGGTCCACCGTTTTGAACTTTGTTTGCGGCATTGACTTCAGTTACCGCCAAATCTAATGGGAATCTGATGATATAGACAGTGTAGCCAGCTCTGGATACTTCATTTGCCCAGATACTGTAGCTCTTGGGTTCAACCAAGGCACCAGGATAAAATATTACTGCTGGTTTAGTATCATCACCTTGAAACTTCACTGTATTTGAAATAGTAGTGGTAGTTGCTGCAGATTTTATGGCAGAGTCCGATGGTTGATATTCCTTGTGTTTAACAACCGCAAAGGTTGCTCCAATAATGATTATGATGGCTACGAAAATACCAACCAGCCATTTAAAAATTTTCTTCATCTAATCGTCCTTAATATATGATTAATTACTTGTCTAATTAATTGTATTATTATGTGGCAATATTAACAATGAATGTATTTGAAATTTAATTGGTAATTGTGTATGAACAACAGATATGAAGGTATAAAAAGTTGTCTTTAAATAAATTTATGTTAAGAGACTAGATGTGGATTGGAACGAAAAAATTGCAAATAAATAGGCTGGCAAAGTGATAGCCAGTCTATTTTAGGTTGTTATTTGATAATTAATAAAAAAATATCTTCCCTGATCCCACCGCAAGTAGGTATGCGATAATTCCAAATAACCATTTAACAGTGTTGTTTAATGAATCAATTTTCGTGAAAGTAGTATTAAACTTTTCTTCCAAAACATCAGAACGATGGTCAATTTTTTCAGTCAAAAGCTGTTCCGCATGAATTAGTTCAGCCTTAGTAACGTATTTTTCCATACCATTGTCACCACCATCTCCATTGAAGGAAGGGTATACTACTTTGTCCTTAATTCCTGATTTAGCCATTATTTTCTCCAATCAACAGCAGGACAAATGTCCCTTCAACCTCATTATCCATTTTGATATTAATAGTTAATCTATTTCCGATATTGATCAAATCTTTTTCGTTCAATTCAATATAAAAGGAAAATTCACCAGCACCATATTTTGAAGAATTGTTAGTGCTTGCAAAAATAGGGTATTGATTATCTGTATTCAAAGTCATTGGATCCAAACTTAGTAATTCATTACCAAATTGATTTTTTGCACTCATTACAAATTTATGTTTCCCAAGAGTGAACCCTATGGATTGTATATGTATATCAATTTGTAATTCATGATTGGAGATATCATAGTACCAAATTGGGATGCCATTATCTTTTTGTGTAACGTAAATGGAATTAAATTCATTCGTCATCGTACCTCCAATTTGAACCACAACTTAATTATATCAATAATGGTTATTGATTTGTGCTTTGCAGGGGTGAAACAGGTATTTAAATAATTATAAAAACTAAAGCAAAATTTTTAATTGGTAATTTCAATACCGCGATGAATCCATTCGTCATCTTTCAGTAGATTAATCATACAATCAGCAACATCTGCTCGACTGATTCTGGGAGCTCCAGACATTCGTAAATGTTCACCGATTTGATATTCCCCTGTTAGATTCCCATTAGTGAGTGCTGATGGATATACAATTGTCCAATTTAAATGACTGAGGCGAATGATTCTCTCAGCATCAGCTTTGTTGGTATAAATATTGCGAAGCATAGTACTATAGGCAACTTTTTGGGCAACATTGGCATCTTTGAATGTTTCACCAACACCAAATGAAGACATCCAAATTAGTCGTTTAACTTCAGTGTGATTAGCGGCGTTGACGATTGAAACTGCGGCACGAGTGAATAAATTGTGAGCTCTGGTTGATTTGCCACGACCAAGAGTTGAAATTACAGCATCTTTTCCAGTCATGGCTTTTTCAAGTTCAGGAGTGGAAATTGCATCACCCGTGATGATTTCAATTTGATCATCCAATTCATTTAGTGATTCAGTATGGCGGGCAAAAGCAGTAACCTCATGACCAGCGTCTAAAGCTGATTGGATAACGCATCTACCAGTTTGTCCGGTGGCACCAATAATTAGTATCTTCATTTTATTTACCTGGTTTCTATTTGTGGTTTCCCCATAGAATTCATAACATATATAGAATAAGATGATAAGTGAAAAAAGTAAATAAAGCATAAGGATACTTATTTTGTGATTAAACAGATGGTTGTTCCAATGTTTTTTTTATTTCAATAGATACAAGTATTTGATGAACTGTTTTGAATACAAAAAAATCGTTAATCATTTTGATTAACGATTGATTGGACCTGTTGGGTACGTATTAGTACCAAAAGTGTTCTATTTATTGGGCAAGTAGGGACTATTTACGATACTACCTGAACTACTGGTACAAGTGTATTTTGAAGCACAAATGCTTTGGA
>NZ_RHOO01000021.1 GCF_003946555.1 Companilactobacillus hulinensis
TGGCACCACGGTGATACTGTGTTAAAGTAGATATGCTCATAGTAAATGTCTTCTTTCATGGTCTGTTTAGTCACTACCATTGTAAAACATTTACTATGGGTATTTTTTTTTGATTAGGTGTTCGGATTAATTTTACAATTCACGATTAACTTTATATTCAAACAATAACACCCATGTCAATTTTTTAGAGGGAATTTTATTTAAATTTCAAAAACCAACTATTTATTCGGATTCAGTGGACTTTTATAGTCCATAGTGTTGAACGGCCTCCGCCTAAATTAATAATGAATTAGTTGATTACCTTTATCTTTTTAAATTTAACTAATCTTACAAAAATTGCAATTATAGATAGTTCTAAGTAAAACAAATTTGAAGCAAGTGATTACTTCAAATTATACATTTACGATTTGACTTAGAGCCAAAGAAATGCGGAATATGGTTGCCTAAAATTTTATTTATTTAATCTGTCACTTTACAGGGAGAAGTACACAAAAAATTATGCAATGGTTTTTTTAATATTTACTTGTATCAGATGGTATAACTTCACAGTTAGAAATCACATTTCCATCAAACGAAATGGGTTTACTAGATGTATTATCCACATACATCATAGTCGAATCTATAAGATTACACACGCCTTCAACTGAGAACAATACTGCCATCATATGTGATCAGACTCCTTTCAAAAGTCGGATCTGAACTACTAAAAATATTGAATCCACCTTCTGCTGGTGAGGCTTCAATATCACTTCTACTTGGAAATGCCATTGACTCTTTATAGAATTCAATGGCTTCTTTAGGATTGTTAACTCTATATTTAGATGAGACTCCGGCACTATTATGTTGCATCGAAACAGATTCTTTTAGACCTTCCAAACGATAATTCTTGCTCAGATAGTAATAGCCTCCGTTACCATCAAGAATAGTCTGGTATAAGTGAGTAAAAATATGATCAATTTTCTTAGTCTCACCAGCTTTAACAATAATCGTTGATTTAAGATTTGAATTGATCTGAAAATCTGTATCATCTGGCAACAAAATCATAAATTTGGATAGATAAAACTTAGCATCTTGCTTGGATTTATTCTTAATTAACATGTCGACTGAATAATCGTTGTACGCATCTTCGGATGTTTTAAATTCAAATAAAATCTTATTTTTCTCAGGTTTATTAATACTTTGATAATTATAAATTTCAGTTTTATCTTCTGACTTGGTAGCTTGCGTCACGGATTTTTTTCGCTCACCACAACCGGCAATTACCACGAATGTAAGTACGGTTAAAATACCCCAATACTTCGTTTTCATATTAATTCCTTCTCGGTGGATAAATATAATACTCCACGACCACATTTAACCACCACTGTCAGGGATAACAATTAATGTATATCAAGATGTACGGGATGTATGCTTAGCCGTTATAACGTCCTAATATTACACGTTCAACCATGAGTTGATACTATTTTATCCACCCAACATATATACTTGATGTAATCAAGCGAGGGAGTGATCCATATGTTATTAAAAGACATATTAAGAATACAAAGAATGAAAAAGCATTTAACTCAAGAAGATATAGCAAATTCATTATTTGTTTCAGTCCAAGCCGTTTCAAAATGGGAAAACGGAAAAGCTGTGCCATCAATTGATAATCTAATTTCACTATCAGATATGTATAATATTTCCATAGATCAACTTGTTCAAGGAAGTCCATTTTTTAAAAAGCCACTCCAAGTTGGAAGAAAGTTCAATTGGAAAAAGTGTTTAACCTTTATGGTCATTTGGCTCTTCATAAGTCTATTATTCACTGGATTCGGATATCAGCCTTTATGGATTTTTGTCATAGTATTTTTACTTGGACCATTTATTGTGTTACCCGCCACCGTTGATGATTATTGGATAATTACCAATAATTCAATAATTGCAAAAAGTTATTCAACTAACGATTTAAACAAACTAATTGAAATATTCACTGGCAATCCTCAAACAACCACTATAAAATATCAACAAATTAAACAAATTGAGATTCTGTACATAAACAGAAAACGCACATCGCCATTTGATATTAATCCTGATCAATTTTATCTAAACGTCAATACATCAACAGCCAATTTCAAACTAGATTTGAATTCTGCATCTGCTTTGAACTCTACCTCGAATGATTTTCTGCCCAAATTTGTGAGTTTCTTAGAACGTAAAAATGTTTCGATCGTGGATGAAAAACATATTATTAATTGTATTATTCAAGGTAAATCTTTATTTGAAACTTTGGATAGTACCTACTCTTAAGACAAAACAAAACGGATATCCGAATGAATATCCGTTTTGTTTTGTCTTAATAATTACTTGGATTAAATTGTCCATCTCCAGGTTGATCATTGTAAGTCTGTTTTGATGCTTGTGAATACGATGTTACTTCACCATTAGTATCGATGTTGCCATCATATGCAATAAAATTATTGCCAATTGACGGATTCTCAGTACTATAAATAGCAAATCCACCATTTACCGGAGTTGCTTGAATATCATTACGACCAGCCAATGCCATTGCATGTTTGTACAAAGCAACTGCTTGTGCTGAATTAGTAATCACATTTTTTGTACTACTAGAAGATGTCGTCAATTTTACTACTGTACTTGGTTTTGCTGATGCAGCACTGGTTGAACTACCTTCTGGAACTACATTGACTTGGGCAGTTGAAGTATCAACATCTGGATTATTCGCATAAGTTGATGCTTGATCAGAGTCTTCTTTCTGCTCAGTTAATCCACTTGTATCTTTAAGGCTACCTAACCAATATTTCTTATTCATATAATAATAAGCACTTTGACTATCGAAGTCTTCTGCAGAAATATGATCAAATAACTTATCGATGCTGGTATCATCGCCAATATCGATTGTGCATTCTTTCTTGAGACGGGAATCAGCTTTGAAACTAGGATCTTCTGGATTCAAAATCTTAAAGTCTGCCAAGTTAAACTTGATATTCTTAGCCGTCTTGTTCATTACATTCATATAGACTGCATAACCAGTCGAATCCTTGACAGCATAGAACTTAAACTTAACATCTTTTCTCTCTTGCTTAGATAGATCTTGATAACTTGTAGCCTGCAAGCGCTCTTCAGGCTTGGCCGTTTTCGCAGAAGCACTCTTCTGTGTTCCACATCCGGCTACGAATAAGAAAGCTAGTAGTGTTACTAATACACCCCATAATTTCTTTTTCATAATCTTACCTCTATGGTGAACAAATATTTGTAGTTCACGACCCTATTTAACCCAAGATAGAGGCAGATAACAATTAAAGTATTCTGACTTGTACTATTTGTAAATAAAACCACTGTGAATCTTGCTCACAGTGGTTTTGTTATATATTCAAATGTTAGTAGATTGCGTAATTGGCGCCTTTGGCCATGTACATAATCTTCTCTTCGTAATCCTTACCATTCTCGATGGCACCCAATGTTCTAGTGATCTGAGTGTCATCCTTAAGTCGTCCAAATAGATAACTGAATGAGTAATTCTTATCAAGTAAGTTGTAAGTTCTCAATACTAAGTTCTTTGAGTAGTCGTCCTTGTCTACTTCTTTGTTATTATTAATGTCCGTATATAGTTCTGATAAAATCTTCTTTGCTTCTGTATTGTCTGTCATTTTCATAATATATACACCTGCTCCTCAATTTTTTACTGTCCATTAAATGCGTTATTAACCGAAATATTGGTAGTATACTTCTGATCTAAATTTTCAATTTGTTTATATAAGTTCTTTCCCTCATCAGTTAACTCAAAGCCATCAAACAAAGATAGTCGCCCCAAGTATGATTCTAAGGAAATAAGTGTCCTACCACTCAAATCATTGGAATCATCTAATTCTCTATAGACATCTACGATTGCTTTACCAGCAGCTTTATTACTGTCCAAAGCCATGTCCAGAGTTTCGTACAATTTTGAAAGGATTAGCTTCAACCCCTCCAAATCTTCTAGCTTCAATGGGCTTCACCTGCCAATCTTCTTATGATTTGTATGCAATCTTACAACATAGTACTTTCTATGTCTACATATATGATAACGCTTTCACAATAATTCTTAAATAGGCCTTAATACTTTCATTAAAATAATTGCTGTGGCATGATAAAAATACTTAAACAGAAAGTAGAAATATGATGAATAATCTTGGTGACATTCTTAAGCATAGAAGACTGGAACTTCATATGTCCCAGTCAGCTGCATCTGATAATATCTGTTCTCAACCAATGCTATCTTCAATTGAAAAAGGTAAATACATCCCCAATTCAGAAATTCTAATTTTATTGTGTAAAAGATTAAAAATAGATATGAATCAGTTGAGTTTGAACAATAATTATCAAATTAGTTCAGTTGAAATATTCAACAATACGGTCACTCACCTGTGCAACAATCATGAATACTTCGAATTGAAAGAATTTCTATTAAAGAAATCAACCGTAGAAAGTATCGCATCTGATAATCAGCTACAAGCATACTATTATTATCTTGGCATCGCCTTCTTACAATCAGATAATGACCTGGATCAAGCAGAAGTTAATTTAAAACTTGCAATGACAAACCCAACAGAACATTCCAATTTGACTACACTTGATCGACTGGTTTTAATTTCAAGTGCTGTTGTTTATGCCACCAAGCAACAACCCAATCTTTCCGACATGTATATTCAAAAAGCCTTCAAACAATTTAACTCGGCAACTTTTGAAACAAATCAAGTGGCATTATTTTATTTGGCCGGCTACGCTAATCTACTGATTAATAATAAATTGAAAGCAATAAAATGGCTCAATCAAGGTATTGATTTTGCATCAAATCATGATTCACATTATATGTTGGCAAACATGTACTATTTATTGGCAAAAATATTAATGGACACCGACAAATCAGAATTAGCCCTAGATTATCAAAATAGATCTCAGATTTTCACTGATTTGTTTCACGAAAAAGTATTCAAGTAAAATATCGCTTATTTATGTCAATTGACTCTATCTATTAGTTACATTTATTGTTATACTAGTAGTTGATACAGCTTTTATAAGTGACAATCTCAGTTACTTTGTATCGGGATTCAGTCAGGTGTGGTCACCTGGCTGTTTTTTTATGCTCTTTTTAATAGCAACCAAACAAAAAAACGTCACTAAAAACCAATTGGTTTCTAGTGGCGCTTATTTTTTCCTAGAATAATTTATCAACTAACCAATCACAAACATAATTAATTACTTGAGGTTGATACCATTCAACGGTCGCATGGTCAGCACCTTCGATAGTTACCCGATCAACCGGAACATCATTTTCCTTCAAACGAGCTTCCATTTCCTCAGCTTGATATGGTGAAACGATGGTATCAGAATCACCGTGCATCAATAAGAATGGCGCCAGACCCTTTTTAACATGATCAATTGGACTAGCAAACTTAGCATTCTCTTCAACATCTGTAATAGCGTGTGCCGTATCCTCACCAAATGAAACACCATTTACCAACAATGCCTCAGTAGAAGTTGTTGACTTGTGGAAGTCAGCATTCAGATTCTTACCGATCGTCAACAAATCTGAAATACCATATAACGATACAACAGCGGATACGGTGGTATTGGCGACTACACCAGTGTCAGGCATATATTCACTCTTTTCGGCAGTAGTTCCAACAAATTGCGCCAAGTATCCACCGGCTGAATCACCCATTACAGCAATTCTACCAGGATCAACTCCGTACTTCTTAGCATTATCACGGATATAGGCTAGTGCATTCTTACCATCGTTCAAAATAGCGGGAAAGGCATCTGGTACCGCACGATATTCTGCTGCCGCCACAACAATACCCCGTTGGGCGATTGCTGTACGCATTTGGATAAACTTATGATAATTGGCTGATGTGAATCCACCACCCGGAAAATAAATCACTGCCGGCTTCTTAACATCTGTGTTAGGAACAAGCAATGACATATGCATCTCTCTAACAGTATCGTGTTCTTTAATTTGTGAGTAAGCAACATCATGGTATTCATTTACCTTTGGAACTGTAACTTCTACTTTCATACTATTCTTCTTCCTCAATTCCATCTGCTTTAAAATTATGTTTCAAACTAGGCCAAATTCTTTTGTCAGCTTCCGCAATGATCACACCATTTAATAGGATAGAAAATAACGTACCGACATTCACCGCATAGATAGAATGTGTAGCAATTACTGATATAAGAACAACAATAATTGGTGGAACAAAATCAATTATTTGTGCGGCTGTGGAATTACCCTTTAAATACATAAATCTCAAAATATTAGTCGTATCATCATTAGGATGCATAACAATATTTGCACGTTGATACAATGAAATTGCGACGCAGAAACATGTTACACCGGCAAATGACAACAGTGCTCTGACTAACATTGGCAATTGTTGGACACCCATATTGGTCAGTAAATTAGTAAATACATCTACAAAATAACTGAAAAATGTAATATATAAAACTTCTGAAACAAATCTCTTAATATCAAGTTTTTTAATCAAAATTAAATTAGTTGTAGCGTTGAGTACACCATAAACAAATAGCATTGTACCAACATTGACGCCTAACCAGTGATTCAAATTAACTGCCGAAGCAGTCCAGATTCCACTTCCCATATTGGAAGTAATGGTCAATCCATTCCCAAACGCATTCAATACCAATCCAATAACTAACGCAATAATTCTAGTTTGTAATGAATTCTTGATATATATCACTCCTTCTACTTAATCAATAGTGATCATCATAGCACAAAAAAAGCAATCAATTGATATGGAATATCATGATTGCTTATTCTTTAACTTTCGATTTAACACCAAAATGATTAATGATAATTGCTAGAATAATTACTATCACACCGAATATATATATCCAATGAAGTCCAACAAATAATACTTCCCTTAACATTGGAACAATATTCTTGGGCAAAGCTATGACGTTCTTTGGATTTATAACCTCATTCACGAGCTTAAGATTAGTTCCAGGATGAGTATCAATACCGTTATTTATACCAACATTCATCAATATTCCAAAAACTGAAACCAACACTGTTTGACCCAGAGTATGAGATAACGTGTTGAATCCCGTTGCCAATCCGACGTCTTCTTTTGAAACCAAGTGCTGAGCTTCGACTGTAGTAGTTACCATTGCGATACCAATTCCAAAGCCACTAATTGAAGTTATAACCATAAACCAACCAAACCCAGTAGTCATCGGGATAAATACCAACAAAAGCCCAGCTAACAAAATAAATGATAAACCAAATCTTAGAATACGACGTGGTGTCCATCTAGCTAATAAATAGCTAGTTACAAATGAACCAACTACCCAAAAAATTGAATTGGGAGTTACTGCATATCCCGCAATCGATACAGGTGTACCCAAAATACCCTGGACCCAGATAGGAATATACACTGTAATTACCGCTAAATATCCGTTAACTAGTGCTGAAATAATATTTTGCCTCATGAAAGGCTTGTTCTTAAATAGTTTAAGCGGAACTACCGGCTCCTTAACACGTTTTTCATGTCTAACAAAAATCCATAAAGTTACAGCACTGATTATCCAAAATATCAACACACCGATCCAATCAACACCTCTACGTCCTAAATATTGAAAACTCAGCATCAAGAATAATACACTGATCATTAACCAAAAGCTCCCTAAAAGATCGAGATCCACTTTGTGGCGTTTCTTTGGCTCATGCAAGAACACTTGGATAATTACCATCATCAGTAAACGAAACGGTATACTAACAAAAAATATCCAGTGCCAGCTAAATTCATTCACAACAATTCCGCCAATTAACGGACCAGATAGAGTTGCAACCGCCCAAATCAAGTTATTTAACCCCAAAACTTTGGGACGCTCTTCATATGGATACAGATCTGCGACAAGTGTAATGGTGGCCACTGCCAAAGATGCAGCTCCAATACCTTGAACTGATCTCCAGAATACTAATTCATATATTGAATTTGATAATCCACTCATTATTAAAGCAATGATATATATGGCTAAGCCCGATTGAATAACTGGTTTTCTGCCAATTAAATCCGTTAACCTACCAATTATAGGAGTAAACATTGCAGTAACCAATAAAAAGGCCGAGAATACCCAACTCATCAATGATACTCCCTGTAAATCACTAACAATTGTCGGTAAGGCGGTTGATAATAAAGTTCCCTCTACAGAACTAAAAAAGGTCGCAATATAAATTGCGATTGTCACAGCAATTACACTGGTTTTTGATTGCGTCATGATTCAAATCCCCCTTTTGAACTGGCAATTAATTGATTCAATTAATGTTATCACTTAATCAGTATACCCGTCACTATCTTTCGATAATAAGTGGCAGGTATAATGTATTTCAATCAAAATAATCCATTGACGAAGTTAAAAACCTCATCAATGGATTATTTTGTTGCTTCATCAGATATTAATTCCAATGATCTTTTAAGAACCTTTTCGCCATTCATTGTTCCGTAATCGTGCATACCGATAACTTCGACAGGCATTGAAAACTTTTCTTTGAATTCTTTTTCTAGGAATCTAATTTGTGGTCCAACCATAATTACATCAGGATGCCTCTGTGAAACATCGTATTCGGCTGAAGCAGCACCAGTAGCAAAAATTTCAACTTCAATTCCATCCTTAGTCGCTGCTTTTTGCATCTTGGTAACCAATAAACTGGTCGACATCCCTCCAGCACAACATAACATAATCACTTTTTTATTCATGGCAATTACTTCCTTTATTAAAGTAATTGTACACCCATGGATTAGGTAATAATTAAAATTATATAAACTGTGAAAATCTGCCACACAATAACAAAAATAGAACTACTAATGTTTAATTATAAAAATTCCAACTAATCCCATTAAAGAAACTAGTGAAAAACTAGCTATTGTTATATAAAAGTTTAACCTGCCTGAACCAGTCTGCGGTAAAACTCCTTGATCCTCTGCCGTCAAACCTGTTGTTTGACTTGGATTATTAACAGCAGATTTTGAGACAGTTGTGGCAGTGTTAGGACTACTAGTTGTAGATGTTGATGGTAACAATCCACTCTGTTGTGTTTGTTGAGTTCCTGAATTAGAGGCATCAGTATTCAACAGACTTGTCGAGTCATTTATTTGATTACTATCACTTGAATCATCAGAATCACTCACAGATTCTTGAACATTAGAACCAGCAGTCTTTGAAGTACCAGACGATTCAGCGATTGTCACCTCTGAGCTTGCGGCATTAGTCACACTCTCAGAATTATTCGGATTACTGTTACCGGACTCACTTTCAGCTTTATTAGCCTTATAAACATAGATAACCGTTCCACCAATTCCACTCAAAGTCCCATTCGCAGGAAGACTAGTTTCATCCATTTTGACAAAAGTATAGCCATTGATATCCAATTGTTTAGTGGTGTAGTTCAAGTAATTACTTGATGCTGGATCATCAGAATGAGTTGCTTCAGTACTTGCCGCAATTTCGTTACCGTCAGTGTCAACATACTTAACTTTGACATCCCCAACTATAACTTTACCTTGTAAATATATTAATCCATCGGCATCAACAGCATTGCCAAAGTTATAGCTAGTGTTTTTTGCTGGATCAACCGTTATTGTAACGTCCTTTTCACCAATATCAGATTGTCCATCAGTAAAATGCGCTACGACTTTATTGCTAGCACTATCGCCGACAACGATTGGTAATTTAGCGGAACCATCATACCAATAAACATTAGTACCACCAGATAATGTAGTTTTTACTTGTTTGCTTGTCGTAGTTTGTTCATCTGCGTGTGCAATCGCAGGTTGAGACTCGTATACTCCGAACCCCAGAACCCACAATCCCATTGACAGTATTGCGTATTTCTTGAAATTCATAACCAAAACTCCCTCTCCGTAAACGGGTTGCAAGAGTCAGATTACTGCGTTTGCTACAAGTAAGAAATACACCACTACGTGATATTTTCCTTACTTTAGTCAATCCTCGTAATCTAACGACTTTTTACACCCTCTCGGTTAAATCAGTAAAAATTTACATTACATTTAAATTGTAATAATCATATTTGAATTAATTATGAAGATTCCGATTACATTTTAATTACTAAATAATTTTAAAAAATCAAATAATTACTTTTTATTTTAAATATCATGTTATGTTTAAGCGGTTTCAGACTATAATGGAAGTGATTAAACAAATTCATTAACTGGGGGAATATTATATGGATGTTTTACAACAATCAATAACACTGCCCAACGGAGTTGAACTAAAGAATCGTATTGGACTCTCACCAATGCAAACAATGTCCAGCCTCCCCGATGGTAATTTTTCTGACGAAGATATCAAATCATATGGAAGATTAAATCACGTCGGAAATCTATTGATTACAGGTGCCGTAACTTTTTCAGAATTAGGAGTATTCCAGGCTACACCTAGGATTGATAACGATGATACCCTTGCAAGTTTTAAAAAAGTTGCCAATACAATGAAAGCCCAAGGTAACAAAGCATTAGTACAATTAGTCTCTCCTGGACGAGACGCTCCGCTTGTTGCCAAAAAATATGGCCATTCTTTTGCACCATCAGCCGGACCAGACAATGGTAAGTTTCCATGGAATAACTTCTATACCGTTGCATTAACTGATGGAGAAATCACTGATATTCTAAAAGAATACCACGACGCTGCTAAGAGACTGATTGAAGCCGGATTCGATGGTGTCGAATTGCATGGTGGCAATAGTGATTTGGTAGAGCAGTTTCTATCTTCTTACTCAAATAGACGTACTGATCGCTGGGGTGGAACATTTGACAAACGTCTCAACTTCTTATTAGCAGTCATTGATCAATTCAATATTGCACGTAGAGAAATGAAAAAGCCTGATTTCATTATTGGAATCAAGCTAAACGCTGAAGAAGTTCATGGTGGCAATATTGGTTTTACCATCAAAGATACGCTTCAATGGCTTGACACTTTAATTACCAAAGATATTGACTTCATCGATATTTCGGTCGGAGAATCATCATTCAAAGATACATCGATCACTAGTCAGACCAAAATTATTAACAAGCTCATAAATGAAAAACTTGCTGGACGTATACCTCATTTCGTCAGCGGTAGTGTGCATACACCAGATGAAGCTAGAGATTGCATCAACAATAACTACGCCGATTTCGTATTATTGGCACGTGAAGCTTTGGTGGATCCCGATTGGTTAATCAAAGTCGAAAACAATCAAGAAGACAAAATCATTACTGAGTTGCCAGTTGATAAAATTGATGATTGGGGACTTCCGCAAGGAATGATAGACTTCTACTTGCGTAGTGGTATCATTCCATTCCCACAATTAAGCGGTGATGTCGATAATTGGATGACACCAGTAAAAATGTAGAATAAGTACCAAAAAAGCGTTGCAAAACACGTTTAACTTCTGAATATAACCTAAAACACCCCCATATTTACATAGTAAATGCGGGGGTGTTTGTTGTTAAATGGGAGAAATTACGTTTTGTTACGTGTTTACACTGCAAGTTTAATTAATTCCATAGTTAAATTACAGCATTGAGCGTATTTTAAATTATTTGTCTAATAAACCATGTTCTACCAAGTACTCATGTGCAACCTTAGCAGCTTTTTCATGCTTAACAGATACTCGATAATTCATCTTTTGCATATCAGTCACGCTGATCTTGCCAGCCAACTTATCCAAAGTCTTACGAATTCCAGGATACTTGGTCAATAACTTCTCAGATACCAAAGGTGCACCTTGATATGGTGGGAAGAAACTCTTGTCATCTTTCAACGCTACCAACTTGTACTCCTGAATCTGTGGGTCCGTCGTATATCCGTCCACCAAGTTAATCTTACCGTTTGCAATTGCTTTATAACGGATCGACGATTCCATAGTTTGTATTTTACCAAACTTCAAATTGTAGGCTTTACTGATTCCGGGATAGCCATCACCTAGTTGATAAAAGTCTGGATCAAATCCAGCATTTATTTTATCTTCAACCCTAACCAAATCAGACACGGTCTTCAAGTTATATCTTTTGGCGAAACTCTTCTTAACTACCAAGGCATAGCCATTCTCATACTTCATTGGTTTCAAGTATTCTAGATTCTCCTGTGACTTCAATAATGACTTTGCCAACTGGTACGTTGCTTCAGGATTATGGCTGGCACTCTTCTTGGTTTTGACTAATGATTCCAAGACAGTTCCAGTGAATTCTGGATATATATCAACAGAACCAGATTTCAAAGCTTTATATAGGAAGGAAGTTCCACCAAAGTTAGGCTTTGTTGTAACCTTGATGTGAGGATTATCCTGTTCAATCAAATCCTTATACATGTTAATTAATATTTCTGGTTCACTTCCCATTTTACCAGCGATAGTTATATTAGTTGTTGGTTGAACCACTGCACGATAACCAGCAACTCCACCAATTAAAACAACTAGCGCTGCAAAAATAATTCCAATTTTTCTTAACGACAGTTTGGAAATACCACGAATCAAGGCACTAAATATCAAGGCTAGAATAGCAGAAAGAACTGCACCAACTATCAACAGTGAATTATTATTGGTTTCAATACCAAGAATAATGTACGTTCCTAATCCCCCAGCACCTATCAAGGCGGCTAATGTAGCTGTACCAATTATCATAACCATGGCTATACGTAATCCAGAAATTATCATTGGCATAGCTAACGGTATTTCAATTTTTAGCAACTTCTTTGAACGGGAAAGTCCAAACGCCTCAGCTGCTTCTTCCAAGTCCGGATCAATCGTGGTCAACCCAGAATACGTATTCTGAAAAATTGGCATAACCGCATATACAACTAACGCAATAATAGATGGCAATGTACCAATTCCGACTAATGGAATCAAAATTCCTAGTAATGCCAAACTTGGAATGGTCTGCAACACACTAGTTACATTCAAAATAAACTCAGCTGCACGCTTGTGCTTCATTAAAATTATTGCTAAAGGAATGGCAATGACTGCTGCAATTAACAATGAAACTAATGAAATGGAAATATGTTGTCCGACCGAATTAAGAATATCATTCCCTTGGGTCCGAAAAATATGAATAATGCCTGACATTCTACTCACCATCCCTTGCTAAATAATTTAAGAGACTTTGAGTAGTCAGCTTCCAAATTCTTTCATCCGAACTCTCAACTAATACAAAATCCTTTTCTTTTAATAAGCGTGCCAAATCAGAAATGTTATCTTCCTCATTCAGATCAGCAGCCTGCTTATCAACCTCTGAACAATCCTGACTATCAATAATCAATTTTATCTTCTTGTCGTCATTATGCTGATTCTTGAAAAATCCATCAACGAAGTTATTCTTAGGGTTATTTATGATTTCATCACGACTACCGATCTGTTCTAGATGTCCAGTACGCATGATTGCAATGGTATTCCCAAGTCTCAAGGCCTCATTCATATCGTGAGTAACAAAAATAAAAGTCATTTTCATTTCCTGATGAAGCTTCAAAACCAACTCTTGTAATTGATTACGTGAAATTGGATCCAAAGCACTAAAGGGTTCGTCCATCAACACAATTTTGGGATTAGAAGCCAGCGCTCTAACGATACCAACACGTTGCTGCTCACCACCTGATAGTTCATGGGGCAAACGCTTTGCATATTTTTCAGGATCAAGTCCAACTTTTTTCAATAAATCAAAAGCAACTTGATGACGACGTTCCTTTGACCATTTGAGTGATTCTGGTTGAATTGTAATATTATCTTCAATAGTCATGTTTGGAAATAGTGCAATATTTTGTAAAACATATCCCATTTGCAGACGCATTTCTTGAAGGTTAAAGTCATCAATCTTCTTACCATCGATGGTTATATTACCTGAAGTCTGCTTGATTAATCGATTAATCATTTTTAATGTGGTAGTTTTACCGCTACCACTGGGACCAACCAACACAAAAAAATCTCCATCTTTAATTTGAAGATTTAGGTCATTAATAGCCGTATTATCATTATGTTCATACTTCTTGTAAACGTTCTTAAATTCAATCATATAGACACCCTTTTGAAAAACAATTTCTGTAACTCAATAAGTTACAAATATGATATAATTCTGAATACTTGTTGTCAATTGATATGCACATACACTGAGATATGAAGTGCTATAAGTTGACTAAACAAATATCTTAATTTATTATTTATTGTAATTAATAAAGTTACAATTGTTGGGAGGTGAGTTGATGCGTGTGTCGACTCGTTTCAGTGATTCCATTCATATCTTGGCGTTCATTGAAATATATAAAGATATTAGGCTCTCCAGTGAAGTCATTGCCAGCAGTGTTGAAACATCCCCTGTTGTTATTAGACGATTGATGGGGGTACTTCGAGAAGCCGGCTTAATAGCGACTAAACAAGGATCAGCCGAACCAAAGTTAGCCCGTAATCCAAAAGAAATTACCTTACTGGATATTTATTTTGCAACCGAAGGTAATAAACCATTATTTGAATTGGACAAAAAAACAAACCCTGAATGTATCGTTGGTGGAAATATTCAAGGAGTTCTTGGCGATTACTACGAGGAAGCTAAAATCGCAGCACAACGAAAACTCAATGACACCACCTTACAGGATTTGATTGAAACAATTCTGGTCAAAGAAAAGTCTAAAAAATCAAATAATTAAATACTAGTCATTATCAACGATGACTTGGCCCATATCACGACTCTCCATTACATAGTCATGTGCCTTCCCAATTTCATTGAGTTTGAATACTCGTGGAATTGGGATTTTTAAATCATTTTGAGAAATCATTTCGAACATTTCATCTACCCAATCTTGACGAACATCAGTTGAATCAAAACATGTTAGATACTTACCTGCCAAAGTAAATGGATTAAAATTCTTTACGATCCATTCACCCGCCAATAAGCCAATTAGAGAAACCGTTCCATTATCACTAAGATGTGCAATTGAATTAGTCAAACTGACAGTTCCAACCATGTCGATAATGCCATCATAAGTTTTCTCTGTCTGTAATTTGTTATCAGCATCAATGATTGAATCATCTGCACCATTATCAAGTAATGGCTGAAGCATATTCTCACGTCTTGTTGTAGCAGTGACTTTCAAGCCCATGACTTTTGCCAATTGAATTGCTGCCAATCCAACGGCGGTAGTTCCACCACGAACCAATAGTGACTGTCCTTTTTTCAGATTAAGTGACTTAAGAGTACCAAATGCTGTATAGAAGTTTTCAGGATATTCAGCCAAAGTTACCCAATCACCATCAAATTTAACTGGATATAAATTCTTATCATCTACAAGTGCATATTCTTGATAACTCCCGTCGACTTCTCGACCAAATCCACCCATCATAGTGATAACCTTTTGGCCAACTTTTAATTTACTATCCTCAGATACTTGTGCTATTTCACCAACAGCTTCAACGCCAATTACACGTGGGAACTTGACAGAAGGTGAACCACCCTCACGTGTCAATACCTCATAACGGTGAACACCAAATGCATGAATCCGCATGACGGATTGATGTTTAGTAGCATCAGGAATCGGTCTCTCAACAATCTTCATAACACTAGAATCTCCAGGTTTATCAATAACAACTGCTCTCATATTTATATTCTCCAATCTTTATTTGTTGCTCGATCAATAAATTCAGTATAGAGTGTAACGTAACGTTACAGTCAAGTATAGATTGGAGAAATTTCATGTTAACAATTCAAAAGTTTGCTGATTTAGCCGGTACCACTAAGCGTACGCTAAATTTTTATGACGAAAAAAGTTTATTTATGCCAAAAAAAATCATGGACAACGGCTATCGATATTATGATTACGATCAACTATATGACCTCACATTCATTTTGGAATTACGACGTTTGGGCTTATCAATCTCTGAAATCAAATCATTACAGGATCGCTCAGATAGTGACTCCTTAAATGATAATTTGAAAGATATAATGGCTCAGATCAATAATCAATTAGATAATCTAACCATCCTAAAGGAAACCTTGAATACAAGATTTAATCAAACTGATAATGATGAACCTATCATCAAAAATCGTCCGTTCACTGACAAATGTAAGAGTGCACAATTTTGTCGATCTAAGCAGTCAGTATCATGTACAGAAGAAGAAATAGCCGAAATTTACGCTGACTTTTATGAGCAACTAGGCAAGATCAAGCTGGTAAATAAACAAGACTCTGGATTTCTTACTCAATTACCTAACAGTAATGCAAATCTTTATCACACTGCATCATTTTGTATTTTGAAAGAAGTTTCTGCTCGTACTGATACTGGAGACCTGCCTATTATCGAGAAACCGGCGGGAAATTATATCTCAATCAACACAACCAATGATACTAAGAATATTTGTATTTCATTACAGATATTAGATGAGTACATCAAGAAAAATCACATTAAAATTAACGACAACCTTTGGCAAATGAATCTAGATGAGAAATTTACCAGTAAGGGAGCTTCTAATCTCGTTTGTTTACAATATAAAATCCAATAAAAAAAGTTGAGAACAGTTTATGTTCTCAACTTTTTTATTGGATTAAAGCTTACTCAATCAACTCATATGAAAGTATACCTAAATCATAAATCTATATACTAGTGCACCATTATCCGCACACTATTCAATTTTGTTCTCTATACTTATCCTCCAAAAGATTAATGAGTTGCTGAAGAAGATCAGGGTTTTCCAAATGCACAGATGCAACGATATTATTCAATTGGTTAAAAATACTATTGATTTTACGTGCGGCACTTTCACCTTCTGGTAATAAAAAAATCTGTTTCATATGTGGATTATCTGGATCGACACGTCTGATAATAAAATTTTGCTTTTCAAGCTTTTTTATCATATTAGTCAGTGTAGCTGGTTGTATATTCAAATATTCGGCCAAATTTGCTTGATTGGTACCAGGTATATCCCCCACATAGTGCAATAAACGTGCATGATCCATTCTAATTCCAATATCAGATAGCATTCGTTGAATTATTTTACTTTCTAGCTGCCCGGCTTGATAAATCAATTCCGCTGTGGTTACTGCATGTTGTCTAGACATTTTATCACCTACTTCCATGTTGTAATTAAAACTTAGATTAATTGACTTCCAAAGTCAAGCAGTGTACGATTTCAGTTATTGAAGTTGTATTTACAACTGAGCTGATTAGTTACAAAGGAGAGATACCATGCCTGTCACCAAAACGTATCATATTAAAACTATTCTCGTTATATTTATGATGAGTGCATTTATTACAATTTTGAATCAGACTCTACTTTTTACAGCATTTCCGGATATCATGAAAACATTTTCGATAAATAATAGCACTGTCCAATGGCTGACAACTGCGTATATGTTAGTTAATGGTATATGGATACCGGTTACAGCCTTTTTAATTAGTCGTTTTACTACCCGTCAACTGACGTTATTCGCACTTGGTGCCTTTACACTAGGCACCTTATTGTCAGCTCTATCCATTACTTTCAGTATGTTATTAATTTCCCGCCTTATCCAAGCTATCGGTGCTGGTATAATCATTCCTTTAATGCAAGTGGTCATGTTTACCATTGTTCCGAAAAGTCAACATGGCACCGTAATGGGGATTATCGGTCTTACTACCGGTTTTGCACCATTGATTGGTCCTACTATTGCTGGATTTATCATCAGCAAGTTATCTTGGCGCTTCTTATTCTGGTTAGTCCTCCCTATTGGTATTGGACTAATCATTGCGGCCACTTTTCAAATGCAAAATGTTGGTACACCTAATTCAAAAAATAAAATAGACTATAATTCAGTTATCTACTCAACACTTGGATTCGGATTATTGCTTTACGGTACTGGTAGTCTCAATCAAAATATGCAGCTTGGAATTTTTTCAATCATCATCGGTGGAATATTCATTGTGATTTTCATCCATCGCGAGTTGCAATTGTCTAAACCAATGCTTGACTTTCACGTTTTTAGAAATCGACAATTTTCATTGTCCTTGATCCTAGTCGTGTTATCTTTTATTACTTTGATTGGACCCCAAGCCGTTATTCCTACGTTAATACAATCCGAAATGCACTACACTGCTTTAACATCTGCCTTTGTGTTATTGCCTGGTGCGCTCGCCAGTGGCCTGACATCATTGATTGCAGGAAGTTTATATGATCATGTCGGTGGAAAAATATTAGGCATTATCGGAAGCCTTATTGTATCAGTCTCCATGCTTCCTTTTCTATTTCTCACAGCTCATACTTCGCTTATTATGATGGCAGTTTGTCTGGTCCTAAAAATGATTGGTAATTCTTTAGTAATGACACCTTTAACAACCGAAGCATTAAACGTCTTACCGGTAAAGTTGCTAGACCATGGTACGGCTATGGTTAATACATTTCGCCAAGTTGGAGGATCCATCGGTACTGGAGTATTAGTAATCATTCAATCATTTTTTAGTACCTACTCACAATTTATCGGTGTTCGGACATTCTTCGCCAGTATTATTTTAATCGGTTTAATTCGCTTTGTAATTGCATTAATGCTTAAGCCAAGCGAACACGTATCATAAACCAATAATACAGATTTATTTATGGGAACGATGTAATATTCCTAGAACACGTTCAATTAAATGGCGGAATATATTGTTTCAAACCGTAGGCGGAAAACCAACTACAGCTTAGAAACCAAAAAATCCTTCAAACCAGTAGCAACATGTCCCATAATTTGTTGATAATCATCTGTAACTACGTTAAGCAAGCCCATTCCACCAGCTTTATACATTGAACCAAGCATATGACCTTCGCCACCTTGGTTGTACATATCAGAGAATTCCTGCAATGAAACTGGACTATAACCAATTTGATGACCAGAAACTTCAGATAATACGGCTGCTAATTCTGGCATGGTGTAATTTCTATCTTGAGTCAATGTAAAAATTTTGCCATCTTGACGCAATTCCTCAGTCGTAGCAACCTTTGCGAAAGCCTTAGCACTATCTTCCAAACTGATGAATGATAATGCTTCTTTACCAACTGGATAAATAACATTTTTACGTTCAATCAATTCTGGTAAATATGGAACCAATGGATCAGCATATAAAGCATTCTTAATAATGGTAAATTTCAAATTGGACTCAGCCAATCTACGTGGTAGATAACCATAGAATGCTGACAAATCGAAAGGATTATTCTCTTGATCGGCTATAAATCCCATAGCTAAGATATGTCCAACTTTGGCCTTTTCAGCCGCCGCAACTACATTTTCTAATTCAGTTACACGGCTGAAACTATCATGACTCTTACTTGGAACATAAACGAAGACATCTTTGCCAGTCAATGCACTGACCATCATATCTTCATTCATATAATCGATTGGTAATACTTCTAATCCTTCATCAGCAAGATTCTTAGCCTTACTTACAGTATGAACCCCAACACTTATATCTGAGTTAGGTACAAGTTCCATAACTCCTTTTAGAATTTGTGAGCCTAAATGGCCTGTCGCACCAGTAATGATATATTTCATATTTATCAACCTTCCTCTATTCAATATAGACATGTTATTTCATTAGTTACATGTTTGCAAGTATGAAGTTTTAAAGTTTCTTCTGCTTCAAAACCAGCACTGATAAATACACGGTCACTAACGCCAAGACAATTGTTATCCAAATAGCAGGCATAATATGAGAAATATTCTCTGTTCCTTTTACGAGTGACATATTATCCGTGACCAATGCTATTGGATTGTATTTTTTGATATCCTTAAACAAATTCAACAACGTTAAAATAATGAAAACAATCACTGATGCCAAAAAACCTAAATAATTACTTTTGCCTAATGTTGATCCAAAAACTGTAACTGCGACAAACATCAATCCAAATACTAATAATGGCCACACTCCCGTCCACACATTTGGACTCTTGCTATCTGGGAAATAATAGAGTGTGTAACCCCAACTTATAAGAAATGCTATCAGAACAGCTAAGCACCACTGTGCGTATGCCACGATATATTTTGACAAAACAATTGCATACCTTGGTAATCCTTTAGCAACCAAATTGACCAAAGTTCCACGAGAAATTTCATTGCTAATAGTGCTGCTAAAAATTACTGTCAAAACATAAATACCAATCTGGATAATATTCTTAAAATACTGCTGCCATGAATCAACGCTGGTAGGATCTGGCATTTTAATCGTCATACCACTACCAGATGCCATCTTCAAAATTTCCGGAGTTAACTTAGCGAATAGCGGACTTGAAATTCCAAAGATAACAAAAACTATTGTAATCATCAAAATATGATAATTACGCCATGCTTCCATAACTTCCTTGCGGATAAAATACCAAGTTGAAATCATGAAGTAGTCACCTCCATAAAGATATCTTCCAATGTGGTATCTTGCCCATTCATCGAAGTTGGAATCAAATGTTCTTTCAATAATGAGCTTAGAATTACTTCTGCCACGGTTTCAAATTTCCCGGTGTAGTTCAAAATAACCTTTTTATCAGCAATCTGAATATTATTGCCTAATACAATGCCAGCCTGTGTGGCGTCATCTTTAGATGCAAATGTCAAAACAATCTGCGGCTTGGCAAACTGTTGCTTCAAATTAGCCAACGAATCATTTGCTTTCAATACTCCATCATGTAATATTCCAACTCTGTCAGCAATACGTTCAACATCAGTTAATATGTGAGTTGAAAAGACTATCGTAGTCTTACCACGTAAGCTCGCTAATAAATTCAAAAATTCACTTCGTCCAATAGGATCCAGCGCTGAAGTTGGCTCATCACAAATCAATAATTTCGGCTCATTTAACAAAGCTTGAGCAATCCCAAGTCGTTGCTTCATCCCTCTTGAAAAACCATGGATACGGTGCTTATCTATCGGCAAGTCAACCGTCTTAAGCATCTCATTGATCCTAGTCTTAAGTAATCCTGAATCCATTCCCGTTATACGACCACAAAGTGTCAAATATTCAATTGGTGTCATATAACCATAATATTCAGGAACATCCGGCAAATATCCAACAACCTTATTGGCAATGGAATCACCATAATGAACTTGTTTTTCATCAATCAAAATTGATCCCGAATAAATCGTTTCTAATCCTAGAATCATCTTCATTGTGGTAGTTTTACCTACACCATTCTCACCAACAAAACCAAATATTGAACCCTCTGGTACTGAAAAATCCAATCCATTCAATACTGATTTATCACCAAAATGTTTCGATACATCATGCAATTCCAATATTGCCATCAGTACGTCTCCCGTCCAATGACAAAGTACAATATAGCGCCAATCGGATTAATAAATAACGTTAGTAATACCCACAATATCCTATTACCATAGCGATAGTTCTTGTGCCTAAATATATGTATCAGTGCCGCTAAATCTAAACCAACTTCAAGTAAAATCAAAGGAATAAACAATGGAAGATTATCCATAACTATATTTGCATTATTCATTTTCAAAACGCTCCTTAATCGTATTTAGTTGATTCAATATTTCTTTGAATCGGTCATCATTTTGATACTGCTTAAAAAATGGATTATCGGTAACTATTGTCACAAAGTCTGTCTTAATCTGATTCTCATCACGAGGTAATGAATGACCTAAATCGGTCTGATTAAGCCAACCATAAATCTGGTCAAAGTAACTGTCTCCATGCAAACTAAGTGGAAACTGCATACGACCTAACAAATCAACATATTCATCTAAACAATCCATCACTTCATCAGAATCATTCATTTGTGCGAATCCCATGGCAGCTGAGTTTAGAAAATTAACGACAACCGTTGGATTCAATTCTTTGAGCGAGAAGGATTTGATTAACGTCTGACCACGTAAATAAGTCTCGTTGAACTTGTTTGGTTGATCAATTAATAGCTGTAAGTAGTTATTGATTTGACTCATCAAAACTACTACATATTGAAACAACGAACTTTGAATCGTCGAAATAGCTCTATCCTTGTCACCCTTCAACTGATACGCCCATGCAATTAGGCTTTCTGTAGGATAATACTCCGGCATATACTCACCAAGAATACTTAGAACTTCTTCAGGCTTTTGAAGCATCAATGAACAATATGCAGAATAATCAGTTGCCTTATCAAGGATGACTGGGTCATTAGATATCTCCAAAACATGGGTGAATAATTCTTGTGCCTTTCCAAGATACTTCTTCATCTTGCTCTCACGAGAATTTCCCGGTAATAAGTCACCATGATTGATCAGTAATTGACCCATTTCCAGAATCAAGGGTGCACATGAGTAGTAACGATGAATAACATCTTCAATTGAATTCCATACCTCTTCTGGCGCTTTGGTATCAAACTCATTAGAAATCGAGGTATAAATCTTGCGAATTTGTTCTGTCGAAAGATCATTGCTATAATTCATCAATTCGTCAATGCTTATATTGAAATAACCCGCTAAAAGCGGCAACAAAGTAATATCAGGAAATGATTGACCCGTTTCCCATTTAGATACGGATGCTTTGGAAACTCCCATGAAATCAGCTAATTGCTGTTGTGTTATTTGTTTGTCTTTGCGCTTTGAAGAAATAATTGTTCCCATATTTAGCTTCATATTAGTCACCACTCACTTTTCTATAAATCAATTATATGTGGTAAACAAAGTTAAGTATAGCGATACTTAGTTAACTATTGATGTGAAAAATCAACTAATAAGATACAAAAAAGACTGCATTTCTGCAGTCTTTTCTTGTATTTATAATATTTAGCATCTTCCGCTGACTAAGAATAATGAGCTGTGTGACAATAACTACATAGATCACTAAAATTGCAGCGTAAACGCGTAACAAAAAACAACTTCTTCCGTTTAACTACAAGAAATCTCGCATTTACTACGTAAATACGAGATTTCTTTAGGTTATACTCAGAAGTTATAACGTGTTTTGTCACGCTCTACTAAATGCGCTCCAATATCTAACATCCTACGCTTACTACGAATAATGATTTTATCACTTCGTGATAAATCCATTATTCTAGGTAATGCTCAGATGTTCTCAGATATTGTCACGCTCTATGACTTTCTATACTTCTTACGATATTCCAAAATCACAAGAATCATGATCAATAGAATTGCAATGATAAAGGCGATCAACAAGTAATTTGGTCCGTTATTTGTCTTAGGGGTAATAGTAGTCTTAGCTAACTTCTTGACGGTTTCAGTTGTTATAGCAAACTTTCTATCAAAATGCCAAGTTGTTGAGCCAGACTTTGCGTTCAAAACAAGTTCATAAGTTCCGGCCTTCAAGGTCTGTTTTGGACTACCAATCAAATAATCAAAGTCACTATTTGGTGCCATAGATAAACTACTCTTACTTTGTGTATAAATCTCTTTACCCTTATTATCCTTAATTGTTGCATTGACTGAGATATTATCAATAATTGAAGGGGTTGGATTAATTAAATTAGCGGCAACATAGTTATAATTATTAAACTGTTTCTCACTAATGTCTCCCAACTTAACTATTGGTTTAATTTTATCCGAACTTTGTCTCAGTTCCAAACCAATCACATAAGCATATTCATTATTAATATGAATACCTTTTTTCTTCGATTTAGGTGTCGAAGTTATTTCTTGAACCCTAATACCACCAAGAATTATTCCTGAAAAACTATCCTTTGGAGTATCCAAATGTACAGTAACTAATTTGGTTGAATTAGCATTCACTACAACGTCTTGGGGACTTGTAGCTAGGGATTCGATATTATATTCCAATCCGTCACTCTTGGCAGATCCATGACTACTGTAGTCAATAACACCATTATTGTTTGTCAAACCACGATTTACCGAAACTTCGTAATGATGACTTTCATTATCTTTATTCATTATTTTGACAGTCAAATCCTGACTTTGACCAGGTGTAACTTTCAAATCAAAGTAAGAACCATTTTTTTCAATTTGATTATCCGGCAAATCAGCTCCAACCGTATAATTCAAAGTGTCAGCCTTCACATTCAATGACCCAAACGTTAAAAATACAAACAAAGATGTAACGGCAAGAATTATTGGTAGAAATATTTTCTTTATCATTATCATCCATCCTTCCAAGTTTAAGAACGAGATGTTGAGGTTACACGCCTCAAATTTCGATAAAAGAAAGACAATACAAATCGGTATTGTCTTTCAAAATATTTAAAAGATTATGCTGGTGCGTCGGCTAATGTCCATGTAACGGTTTATGTATATGCACCTGGTAAATTACCAGCTGGTACGTATAATGAAACATCGCTATCAGTATATTGTGTAGTATATGCACCAATACCTTGATCTACATCAGCAAATTCAATCTTTGAAGCCGTTGTTGAAAGTGTTACTGGTGTAACAGCTGTTGGTGGTGTTGAAACGTTGGTGCTATCATCGGCAGTTATTGGATCTCCTGACGTTGTATCAAGCGTTAACGTTGCACCTTGCAATGTACTTGTTGCACCACCTGTAGTTGTTGGTGTAGTTGTAAATGATGTTGCAGCAGCAGTTACATTCCAACCTGTTGCAAATGCAGGGTTAGTAACATGCAAAGGAGAAACAGAAGTTGCTGGATATGTAATTTTTGCACCTGAATAATTTTGTGATCCAAAATCAATTGCTGGCACTTTATCCAATGTTAATGATCCATATTGGTTTAAAGTAGCCGTTGATGATGAAGTCGAAGTTATGGGTGTTGTCGTGGCAGCTGCTGCCGTGACAAGCGTCGATGCAGCTCCAAGGGCTATAGCTCCCAATATGGCCGTTCCCTTAATTAAATTTTTCATGATTTAATCCTCGAATAAAAAAGCTTTCTCGTAAAAATACTATTATATTTGGATGCCGTTTATCTGTTTAAACATCCACCGTCTTTATAGTCCTTTTGGTATTGGTTATCAAAATAAACGCTCAAAAAAAATAAACTAACAGTATTATAAAAATACCGTTAGTTTATATTAATTCATTGTTGTGTTTGCCGCCTACAACTCAAATCAATAATTAAAGCTGGAATATGGCTGGAGGTTACAAAATATTTTATCAGCCGTGAAAATGGTGTTTGAACGATGATTCATCGTTCATTACACCATGGGACGAGCTTGGAGATTTGCGAAGCAAAGCTTCAAGGCGAGTCTTCAGACCGCTCTTTGGCTGAAGACGTTCCCCACGGCAGATGAAATATTTTGTAACCGGAAACCAAAGCAAAAGTCTACCACTTATCATGATTCCACAAACGACCATCAAGTTCATGTTGAATTTGATCAGTTCTGATAACTTGCTCAATCACAACCTTTTTTAAGGCAGTTAAAAATGCTCTTTTTTCATATTCCGGCTGCTTATCTTTTAATTGATCCACTTGACTCAGTAACCATTCTGACTGTTCATCCATATTAATCGTCATCCCCATTTTTGATCATCTTCAAAGTAGCACTCAGCTGATCCAAATCATCCTTATTATTCTTAAAAGTATCCAGAATCAGGTTACCCGTGAATTGGTCTTCATCTTTTAATTCTTCAACAAATCTCTGTAGGTGTTCATCAAACCATTCTCCACGATTAGCCAAAGAATCAGGCATTGTCTGACTTAAATATCGTTGATAATCAATCAGTAACTGCATCTGTTCCTCTTCGTTCATATACCAAAACTGTGGAACTGAAAATAATGGTAATATTTGCATTTTAGCTAAATTAGCGATGGCTCGATATGGTGCCATTGCTTCATCTAAAGTAATATTCTCAGTTGCCCCATGTTTAAAATCTTTTAGAGGCATACCGGTCGTGACAACCAATCCGAATTCTTTATCTTGAAGTGGAAAGGTACCATCACCATATATAAAATTACGGGTTAAGACTTCGTCTTCCCATTTTTTCAACCCATAAGGTGCAGCATACCAATATAGTGGAAACTGGAAAATTATTCTGTCAGCACTTTTTAGTAACTTTTGCTCTGCATCAACATCAATCTCATCTAAAGATTCAACATGATGCCAAACTGCCTTAACATCTTCAGAACCCTTCTTCAAAAATTGTTGTGTTTGAGAATTATCAATTTCTGGATGCGAAACTACTATTAATGTCTTAATGATCTGCACCTCCATAATGTTCTCAGAATAACATAATTCAAATTTCATTACACATTTGAAATCCTATTACTCAATATCTACTTCCGTTTTACTAAAAAGAACCTCGTATTTAATTAGTAAATACGAGATTCTTTTAGATTGTTAAACATGTTTTACCACGCACTAATTTAAATTAAATACTATCTAACAAGTTCCATTCCATCTTACCAGAATAAGAACCTGCTTTATTTTTACCATTAAGTTGAAGTAAGACGCCGTTATTCTGCGTCCAAGCATTGGCTACATCGAATGTTTCAACGTCATCAGTATCTTTCACATGAGAATAGATATCTGTCCAGTTCAGCAATGGAGACACGGTACCACTATCATTACGATGAACGATTTCTCCAATTAACTGACTACTTGTTTTTTCATCAACTAAAGATGTCGCTCTTGCTTGCAAAGTCCACCCTTTTCGAGTCGATCTCCCGTCAATTACCTCAATCTGCCATCCTGGTTTTCGAGGAACAATTTCTCCTTTATATCCAAGATGCACATCTTTAAAGAACACATCAGTAGCTATCTTACCAAATGATAATCCTCCACCAACATTGAAGATTATCGTAACTTCTTTAGTACGTTTGCCAGCATTATCTTGTCCATAAAGGGTCAGTGTATTTTGACCAATATGCAATTGGGACTTATCAATAGACAGTGAAAATGGAGCCGTTGCACCAATTATTCCTGTAGCCGACGTAGTTACGGTTGCTCCACCATTGAAACTACTCTTAACTTTGATAGTTGCTGGGTTAATGGTCGAAACTTTTGAATACCAAATATTACCAGTTACAGGTATCGTATCTGGAATCTCGCTCAAACTTCCATAATTCACCGTTCCAGACGGATCAGTACTGATATTCAGTGCATCCACGTCGATAACAAAGTTGGGAGTTTGATCGTTAATAATGAAATTATCACTAGAGAACTTCGCTAACGACTCTTTCACGTCAGTCTGTCTATCAACGGAATTTACCGTGGTATGCAAGACAATCGTGGCTTTTTTATTAGTATCAGATAAATCCTTTGATAGCAGATGTTGTACATTATTATTTGAATATTCCGAAAATGGTATTTCTTCAACATCTCCAGCATTATCATTGTAAATAACAGAACCTGAGTGGAAAGTGACTTCAGATGGTAGGTTCATACTTGCCAAAATATCAGACCATTCCTTAGAACCACTTTCGTAATTCAAATTATAAGTGAAGTCCAAATTATCACCAATATCAACATGATCACCTGCACCAATCGTGTAATTCTTAGTGACATTTTTAATCGAAGCACTAGTATCGGCTGAAACAAATGAAGGAATCGATTCAAACACAATCAAATTATTCTCCATGTATTGACCAGTTGAACCGGTAAATCCCCAACGCAACTTTTGACTATCGCCCAATTTGAAGTGATCCATATCAAGCACCGTAGATGCTGACTTATCAGGTGCTTTGTATGTTCCGTCAAGATTCTTATCATCATAGTCAAATGACAACGTATGTGTGGCATGTTCGAACTTAACCGTCATATGATGCCAGGTAGCATCCGTTAAGTTCATATTTTTCATATCAACCGTGTGATGCATCGAAAAATAATGCCTATAAGGAACCATGTTATTAACATCTTGTCGAGTATATGTTCCAGGTACATCAGGATAATTCATCCCAATATGTTGAGTGATCATACCAGCATCAAACGAGACACCTTTTCCATTAAGATTACCGTAAGTAACCAAATTATTGGCAAAAGTATCAAACTCTATTGCATAACTTTTTTGAATACTTGTACCTGCGATAGTAGCATTTGTAACCTCAGAATTTTCGTTATCAAAATCAGCTCCCCAAACACCTAATGTCTCACCATACGCAGGATCTCCTTTAAATGTTGAAATAGCACCTATTCCTCTGTCGTCATTTTGCAGAACAAACGCCATACCATCACCAACTTCTTTGGGTCTGGTGGAATCTATTGGTCTACCAAAGTACAGCCACATGGACATAGTTTGATCACGTGAAATATCAATATAATTTGCTTCATCGATATTACTCCAAATAGCACCCAATTGGCCGAAGTCGTTGGTAACACGAAGTATTCCTGTTTTGTCATCAACACCTTGATTACGTTTAATAACTTTGGAAGCATTAACATTATATTGTGGATAATTATTCAAATGGAACTCACCTAATCTAAAGGTTGGATCAGAAATATCAAGTCCTCTAGGTGCGGTAGCAAGTGCATTAGCTAAATCATTCGGGTCTCCTGATGTGGTATCAGCATTAACATTTATATAATTATTCGCTGCAATTGTGGTAGTAATTGCAGCAATAATCACAAAAAATGTGCACAGCAATTTATTTATTTTTTTATATTTCCCCATATAATCACCCTTCTCAACTGTGATATATATTTATTTTGGCAAATACATTGTATCAAATTAATGAATATTAAATTAATCAAATTATGTAAAAAACAATTTGATATTTTGGAATCAAATTAAAATAAATATATGCTTGAACGTATATATAAAAATAGCCTCGCATTTACTCTGTAACGTAAATACGAGGCTATCTTCCTATTGAACACTGTCGACCAGATTCCAGTGAATCAAACCATTGTAATTTCCTGCCAAACATTGATCATTCAGTTGTAATAATATACCGCTGTCTTCACTCCATTTACCGGCTACATCAATTGTTTCAACTTCCTCACAATGCTTCACATTAGAATATATATTGGTTAATTCACCAAGAGGCTTGATATTTCCATCTTCATCTCGATGAATCATATTCCCATTTAATTTTTGATTCTTAGCTTTATCGATCATATCATCAGCTTGTGCTTGAAGAGTCCATCCGACTCCACTTGGACGCCCATCAACTACTTCTACTTGCCAACCATTTTGACGTGGAATCAAGCGTCCTTGTTCAGGTTGATCAACATGAATAGGCTTAAAGAAGACATCTTGTTGAATATTTCCGAATTCTAAAGCACCCCCAATATTAATAATTATTGTATGTGTCTTAGTCCACTTGGTTCGAAAATTCTTGGCGTAGACTTTGATAGTATTCTGACCTACCTTTAAATTCTTCTTATCAATATACAGATCAAATGGAGCTGTATCTCCTGGTGGTCCTTGCAAAGTCTTAGCAGATTGTTGATTGGCACCGACAATTTCGCTATACAGTGTAATATTCTTAGGATATATTGTTTGTCCACCCATGTAATGAACTTCTACTTGAACATGGATCTGATCTTCCAACTGGCTCATTGAGGAATATTCCAAAGTTCCATCCGGATTCATTGTCATTCGCAAAACTTCAGTGTCGATATAAAACTTCGGCGTATCAGTATCGGCAATCAAATTATCACTCTCAAATCTGGCATGAGAAGATGGAACCATTGTAGCGTTCGCTACTGGCTTGACCCGCGCATGCAATTCAATTATTGCATGCTTAGACTTGTCAGAAAGGTGCTTGTTCAATATATGTTGAACATTGTTACCATTAACTTCACTAAGAGATATTATTTCAGGATCATCAGTATCATCTTCATAGATTATTGTTCCCGATGTAAATTCTACTTCTTCAGGCAGGTTAATATCAGCCAAAATATTCTCCCAATCCTTTGAGCCCTCTTGATAATTCAAGTTATAAATGAAACTCAGATCGTCATCAGCATCAACATGAAAGTCTTCATCGGTTATCAGTTTATTCTTGGTATTGTTTCGAATTGCGGCATGGGCATCACCACTTACAAATGAAGGAATAGATTCAAAAACAATCAGACTATTTTCCATCTGTCCACCTGTAGACCCAGTGAATCCCCAACGGAGTTTATTACTATTCTTCAAATCAAAATGACTGATATCAATCTGTTGATTCCATTCATAAAAAGTAGGTTTACGCGTTCCATCAAGGTTCTTATCGTCATAACTCATGTATAGTGACTGATATCTCGGTTCCCATTTCATCGTTATGTGATGCCAGTTAGCATCAGTCATTTTCATGGATTCCTTGGCAGACTTGTGCATCATTTTGAAATAGTACTTTCTATCTCGCGATGCTGGCGTGTACCAAGCTTCATATGTAAGTGGAGAATCGGGATAATTCATCGCAATATGTTTGGAATTCTTATCAATATCAAATGACACCCCTTCACCATTCAATTGAAAAGGATAACTTTTTTTGTTTAGATACGTATCAAATTCAATTGCAAAGCTCTTTTGAATTGCTGTTTTTGCTATCTCGGAAGTTGGTAATTGGGTGCTGTTGTTAAAGTCAGCTCCCCAGACTCCTAAGGTCTCCCCATATGCTGGATTACCTTTAAAAGAAGAAATAGCATCGACACCACGAGGATCATTTTGGAGAACGAATGCCATTCCGTCCCCGACAGAATTAGGATTCACGGGATCTTTTTCTCGTCCAAAATACATCCACATCGACATTGTTTGGTGTCTTGTTACATCAAAATAATTATTTCCATCAATATTACTCCAAATCGAGCCCAATTGATTATTACCATGAGTAACTCGCAATATTCCAGTTCGATCATTCAAATCGTTTTGATTACGATGAATAACCTTCGAGGCATTCAAATTACTCAGCTTATTTTTATCGTTAGTCTTATAGAACTTGCCTTGAATAAAACTCTCAGTAAGAATATCCATTCCACGTGGAGCTGTATCCAGAGCATGCTGTAGATCTTCCGCATCAGCTGGTGGAGAATCAACTGGCAATACCGTTGCCGCAAATACTTCTTGTTTCTTTTCAACAAACAAAGCTCCAAAGAATATTATAATAATCAGCCAAAAATATAATCTAGAATCCCTACGATTTTCATTTTTCATTAATCTAACCCTTGCTATCGCCTCTATTAAGCATTTTCAGAATTACATTGTATCAGACGATAAGTAGCAAATGTTATTTGTTTTGTCATATAAAAATCAAATAAAATCATTAAGGTATATGAAAAATATGGCTGTGATATAACTATAAAATTCATCAAATTTACGGCGTAAACACACAGAAATACACAATTTTTTGTGTTTAACTAAAAATACCCGCATTTACTACGCAAATAGTCCCACTAGATCCTCAGACTTCAAATTCTTTTTGTCTTCACCACTGACATCGAGTTTGATCTGACCATCTTGAACCATGATCAAACGATTCCCATACTTCAAAGCATCCGACATCTTGTGTGTGATCATCATAGTTGTTAAACCCTCACGAGTAACAATATCTTGAGTTATCTCCATAACATCTCGACTTGTCTTAGGATCAAGTGCAGCCGTGTGTTCATCCAACAATAATAGCTTCGGCTTACTCAATGTTGCCATAAGTAGTGACAATGCCTGACGTTGACCACCGGACAAATATTTTACCTGTGTCTCTAATCTATCTTCTAATCCCATATTCAAGGTCTTGAGTAACTCCTGATACCTGTTCCATCTGTCAGCTTTCTTATATCTTCGCAAACTTGTGGTATGTGTATGGCTCTGTGCCAAAACCAAGTTTTCAGCAACACTCAAATCTCCTGCAGTTCCCATCTTCGGATCTTGGAAAACTCGCGACATCCAGCGAGAACGGTAGGTAATCGACTTGTTCACAACACTATGACTTGCCAAATCAATCTCACCTGCATCGGCAGACAACGTTCCAGCAATTGTATTCAACAACGTTGACTTGCCGGCTCCATTGTTACCAATCACTGAGATAAAATCACCATCGTAAACTTTCAAACTAACATTTTTTAAAATATGCTTTTCATTCTCGGTCCCCGGAAAGAATACCTTTTGTAAGTTTTTGACTACTAATGTTTCTGATTTCTGATTGTTGTTCATATTCTTCACCTTCCGATAGCTGTGATAAGTATTGTTTTAATTGCTTTTTAGTTTTAATTCGATTCTGAATAATTGGTACACAGATTACGATCACCAAGATAATCGCTGAAAGAATCTTTAAATCATCAGGTGGGAATCCTAGTCCCATGGCAATTGTTAATAACAAGCGATAAATAATCGCACCGAATACCATTGCCAATAATCTCACCAAAATGTTTCGTCCACGTAGGAAGATTTCACCAACTAGAACCGATGCCAATCCGATAACGATGGTTCCAATTCCCATTCCGATATCAGCATAACCGTTGCTCTGAGCAATCAATGAACCTGATAAAGCAATCAGACCATTGGAAATCATATATCCAAAAATTATCATCCCATCGGTCTGAATCCCATTCGCAGAACTCATAGCTTTGTTATTACCAGTTGCCATTAATGAAAGTCCCAATCTGGTTTTGAACATACTATAGAGTAATCCAACGACTATTGATGTAATGATCAAGCCAACGATAATCGTCTGTACATCAGGTGTTATACTTTCTGGCAAATAATTCATCAAAACTTTTTGGTCAAGCAAGGGAATATTCGACTTACCCATGATATGCATATTGACCGAATACAAACCAGTCATTGTTAATATCCCAGCTAATAATGACGGAATCCCCAATTTTGTATCCAGAATCCCCGTCACTATTCCAGCGATACAACCGGCCAAGAACCCTGCCATTGTGGCAACAAAGGTTGATTGACCATGCAGCATCAAACTAATTGTGACTGCTGCCCCGAATGGAAAACTTCCTTCAGTAGTTAAATCAGGAATATCTAAGATTCTAAATGTAATGAACACTCCGATAACTAACGGAGCCCATAATAATCCTTGTCCTAAACTTGATATAAGCATATTATTGATCTCCTCTTAATTAAGGTTTAGTAATACTTGATGCATCAATACCGATGTCTTTGGCATTATCTTTATTGATGTACAATCTCAATGTCTTCGATGTTTCAACTGACATTGTTTTTGGATTCTTTTTATTTACTAATACTTGATAAGCCATTTCTCCAGCTTGTTTGCCAAGATCTTTGTAGTTGATGCCATACGTTGCTGTACCTCCATCTTGAGCCATTTCAATTGAACCAGTAACAACTGGCAACTTTGCTTCTTTAGCCTTTTTACCGATAGTCTTCATTGAACTTGCCATCAAATTATCTGTTGGTAAATAGATACCTGATACAGAATTCTTCATCCCAGCAACAGCACTGGCAACATCGTTAGTACTTGTAACACTGACAGTTTTAACTGCAATGTTGTTTTTCTTGGCATATTTCTTAGCCATATTAACTTGAAGTACAGAATTTTCTTCTGATGAGTCATACATGATGCCAATTGGTTTGTCGTTTTTAACAATTGATTTCAACAATTTAACTTGCTTGCCAACCGGTGAAATATCACTGGCACCTGTCACATTTGTCTGTGGCTTATCATTTGATTTAACTAATCCAGCAGACTTAGGATCAGTTACCGCTGTAACGATAATTGGCGTTGTCTTAGTTTTCTTTGCTAATCCTTGTGCTGCTTGTGTACCGATAGCCAACATCAAATCTGGCTTCTTTTGAGTTAGCTGCTGACTCATTGAACTTACATTGGCCTGATCCCCTTGCGCATTCATGTAAGTGTATTTAACATCCATTGACTTGTCGTGCTTATTAACAGCTGCAGTTAATCCTGATTTGAATCCGCTTCTTGCGGCATCTAATGAACCGTGTTGAACAATTTGCAAGATTCCGACATTGAGTGTCTTGTCACTTGCTTTTGATGATGTTGAGCAACCGGCCAAAACCACAGTTGCCATAATTAGTGTAATTAATCCCATTAAGTATTTTTTCATTTTGAATATCCTCCCGATAATGCACACAATTTTTAGGTAAATAAAAAACCAGATAGATTATAGAAAATCCATCTGGTTTAATATCGGGCCCGATATATTATCTCCAGATAGATTTTACCCGTATCTATCTGGCTTCATGACATGCTCAAGAACTTTAGCCAATCAATAGATACGAACGCTTGCGTACGCGTCCGTATCCAATTGACTGAATACAAACGCTATCTAAAGAAAAAGCTAAAGGCAAATTGACTATTTAAATGTGTCTGACTAATTCTATTCAGTTTTATCATAGTTAATTTCCTTCCCTGTCTTTAATTTACAATTTCTAGTAAAACATGTGAAAATTATACTGTCAACAATTAATTTAATATTCAGTAAATCTTATTAGTGTTTCTCTAATAAAAAAGAGCGGACAAACCGCTCTACATCAACACTCATTATTGACCAACCGCATTTTTATAAATATTTGAAATTGTTCTCTCATAATCAGAGTTTGAAACTCCAAAAACAATTTTCATATCGCTACCTTCTTGAATAACTAATCTGATATTGATAAGGCTCTTATCCAAAAAGCTCATGATCCTACCAGCAATGGCAGGGCGACTACTCAATTGTGTTGAAACTGCGGCAATCAAGGCTATATTATCATTTACTGAAAATTCATCAAGATTACAATTATTTTTCAATTCAGACATAACAAGCTGCAAGATTCCCTTTACTTCACTCTGTTGAAGCATAAATCTAAATGAATCTGTTCCTGATGGTACTGAATCAACAGCAAGATGATGCTTCTGAAAAATCGATAATACTTTTTGCAATATCTCAATATGCTTGTTCAATTGATACTTCTTAACAGTAATGATCGTGTAATTTTTCTTACCCGCAATCCCTGTGATCAATTGCTTATCATCACGTTTGATTTTGTCCACAACCAAAGTACCGCCACTATGTGGGTGATTTGTATTGAGTATTTTTGTTGGAATATTCTTGATTCTCACCGGTTGAACTGCCTCTTCTTGGAAGACATTGAATCCCATATATGATAATTCTTGCAATTCACCATATGTCAATGAATCAATCCGTTTGCACTTGCTGACAATTCTTGGATCTGCCATCAAAATACCAGAGACATCTGTCCAATTTTCATACAGATCAGCATCCAAAATATTGGCAAGGATAGCTCCAGAAATATCACTACCACCACGTTGCATTAATTGAATATCACCGTTCTTGTTACTTCCGTAAAATCCCGGAACTACTATCGTTTCGTTATTCTGATAAATATTCATGAACTTGTCAGCTGTGGCCGACATATCTATTTCACCGTTCGAAAAAATCATGAAGTCAGCTGAATCAATGAACCTGAATCCCAAATAGGCCGCCATCAAGTGTGCTGTTAAATACTCGCCACGAGAAATAAGATAGTCACTTGTACAAGATTTTAAGTTATTCTCTATATTACTTATTTCATTTTCAATATCAAAATTTATATGTAGATTATTCTTGATTCGTACGAATCGCTCGACAATTTTGTTTAATACTTCAGAATAATCGGAATTGTTTAATCTCAACTTATCAAGGCTTATTAATAAATCAGTAATTTTGATTTTTTCTGCAACGCTTTTACCAGCCGCACTAACTACAACCACTTTACGCTGGTCATCTTCATCAATAATTGCTTTAACTTTTGCAAATTGCTCTGAATCAGCGACAGAGCTACCACCAAATTTAACTACTTTCATTATGCGACTACCTCCATGGGTAAACTAGCCATAAAGGCTTTACTGTCAAAGGAAAGAATTTCTTTCATCAAATCATGCATTTTACCAGCTGAAATATCTTCAACTCTAAGGAAATCCCCTTCTTGATAAACTTTGTAATCAGCAAAAATATCACTGACATCGTATGAGGAACGAACAAGATAATCACTCTTTGTTAAGTCTGAGCAATACTCCACTTTGCTATCGAAGTCACGTACCAAATGGTCTTTGGCTTCTTTGATATCCAGAATATCTTGGACAACGGCATTAGCTGTAGGTAACATACCAGCACCCTGACCAAAGAAATCAAGCTTGCCAATTGTGTCGCCATTTAATGAGATCAAATTATAATTATCAGGTGTATTGGCTTCCAATGTATGGCTCAAAAATAGTGTTGGTTCAACCACATAATCGAACTTGTTTTCACGTTGATGTGTTTTACCAATTAGCTTGATCGACATACCCATCTTTGAAAAATACTCAATATCCTTGGCACTGATATTACGAATACCAAAAATTGGTAACTTGTCTTGATTATCAATATCAATGTTATAAGCAATATCGGCACTGATGGATAGCTTGTTAGCTACATCAATGCCGTCAATATCAGCACTAGGGTCCGCTTCAGCATAGCCAAGTTTCTGAGCTTCTTTCAACACTTGTGAAAATGATTGTCCTCGTTTACTCATTTGATCGAGGATAAAATTACTTGTTCCATTGAAGATTCCTTCAATAGAACTGACCTGGTCGATTCGCAGAGCCTTTTCTAGTCCCTGTATCCAAGGAATTCCTCCACCGACACTAGCTTCAAAGTAGAACTTAACACCGTTAGCGCGTGCAGCTTCTGTAAATTCTTTGAGATACAATGCAATAACCGCTTTATTAGCTGTTATGACATGCTTCTTATGATTCAATGCATTCAAGATATATTTATGTGCTGGTTCAATACCACCAATTGCTTCAACAACAACATCTAAATGACTGTCATTGACTATTTCTCCCATGTCATCTGTCATTTCTGGCAAAATTCGTTCTTTATTCTTTCTAATTAGAATATGACTCACATGAAGGCATTCGGTTTTACCACTTGCCTTCTTTACTATTTCATAAACGCCCTTACCAACTGTCCCATAACCTAAAATAGCGATGTTCATGGTAATAACCTCCTGTTTTCTGTGTTCATTAATCGTAAACACTTGTTTTTTATTTAAAAACAAGTTATCATAATAACATTCAATTTGCAAGGGGTTAAGATTATGAATAAATTATATACAAGTACTAGAAACACTGATGTAGCCATATCAGCAAAAGATGCAATACGCCAAGGATTCTCTACTGACGGGGGATTGTTCGTTTTTCCGAACTTTGACAATTCGTCTATTAGTATAGAAGAAATAAAAAATAAAAATTACCAAGAAATTGCAAAACTTGTACTCAGACAGTTGCTTCCTGACTTTTCTGATCAAGAAATTTCTGATTGTGTAAGTGCTGCCTATAATAATAGTTTTGACACTGATGAAGTAACCCCGCTCACCCGTGTTGATAACTTCAATGTACTTGAATTATTCCACGGACCAACAAGCGCCTTTAAGGATGTCGGTCTCCAATTATTACCACAATTGATGAATCATTCTATTGCCAACAAACGAGTCATGATCCTGACAGCAACAAGTGGCGACACCGGTAAAGCCGCTCTTGAGGGATTCAAGGATGCCGATAAAATTGCCATCACTGTTTTCTACCCACATAACGGCGTTAGCCAAGTACAACAACTTCAAATGGCAACAACAGGCGGAAATAATACAGAAATTGCGGCTATTGAAGGTAACTTTGACGATACCCAAAGTAATGTCAAAAAGATCCTCAACGATGCATCCTTAAAGGAACAATTAGGGAGTAATATAAGTTTATCAAGTGCTAATTCAATCAATATTGGACGTTTAATTCCACAAATTGTTTATTACTTCTATTCATATAAGAAGTTAGTTGAAAATAAGCAAATTCATAACGGTGACAAAGTAAATTTCAGTGTACCAACTGGTAACTTTGGCGATGTTCTAGCGGGATATCTTGCTAAACAACTCGGACTTCCCGTTAACAAGTTCATCGTTGCAAGTAATGAGAACAACGTTTTGACTGACTTCTTCAATAGCGGTATCTATGATCGTAATCGCCCTTTCTTCAAGACTGTTGCTCCAAGTATGGATATTCAAATCTCAAGTAATTTTGAAAGGCTTCTATATTATAAGAGCAACGGTAATACAGAATACGTTAAGCAATTAATGGACGAACTTGAATCCACAGGTAAATATCAAGTTTCAGATGAACTATTAAAGAGTATCCAAGAAGACTTCTATTGCGGATATAGTACTGATGATGAAATCAAACAATCTATTAATGAAGTTTATGAAAAGTTTGATTATTTGATGGACCCACATACTGCAGTCGGATATAAAGTAATGCGTGATTACGAACAAATTGACAATTCATGCCCTACTATTCTGCTAAGTACAGCAAGTCCATACAAATTTGTTAAGGTGGTTGCCGACGCAATTCTAGACAATGACAAAAACGATGACCTTCAATTAATGAATGATATCAACCAAAAAACAGGTGTACCAATTCCGCAAAACTTAAAGAACGTTTGGAATCTACCTATATTGCATGATGATGTAATTGAAAGGAATGATATGCGTGACTACGTCAAATCCAAAGTGGAGGAAGACCTCTATGATAAGAATTAAAGTACCCGCAACCAGCGCAAACATCGGTGTAGGTTTTGATGCTCTAGGATTAGCAGTGTCATTCTATGGAACAGTTTATTTCGATACAAGTGATGAAAAGTTAGAAATTGTTGGTTGTCCTAAAAAATACCAGAATGACCATAATTTGATTTATCTAGCTTTCAAAAGAGCTTGCAAGTACATTAAGAAACCTGTACCAAATCTCAAGATCATCGTCAATAATGACATCCCTATTGCTCGTGGATTAGGAAGCTCAGCCGTCTGTATCGTAGCTGGACTAAAAGGCGCCAGTGTTTGGTTTGAGAATGCACTATCAGATGAAGAAATCCTAAATATTGCCACAAAAATGGAGGGACATCCCGACAATGTTTCCCCAGCAATATACGGAGGCATGTGCGCATCCATCAATGACGATGGTGACATTCATGTTGCCCAATACGAGATAAATAAGAAATTAAACTTCATTGCCATGATTCCTAACTATCCTATTAGTACTCATGCAGCACGCGAAGTTCTCCCCGACAAAATGAGTTATGCAGATGCAATTTATCAAATTGGCCATCTTGGCGTGCTGATAAAAGCATTAGAACTCGGTGATTTCAAAATGATCCAATCAGCCATTGTGGACAGAATGCATGAACCATACCGAAAAGCTTTGATTCCTGACTATGATAAGATTGCTAAAATATGTAAAGATAATAATTCTATCCTCTATATCAGCGGAAGTGGATCAACACTAATGGCTATCTCCAAAGAAGAAAATATTGATAATTTGTTCGATAATGTTTCAAAAGAATTCCCAAATTGGCAAGTTAAACCACTGACGGTCGATACTGTTGGTGCAACTGCCGAAATAGTCTAAAAAATAAATAGAGCTCATAAGAAACGGTAGGGAGGAGAACCGTTTCTTATGAGCTCTATTTATTATAGGAACTTTTTAGTACCTACTGCACTTTAAAGTACGTAATTGTTTATTAGATCTAACACCTTATAATGATATTCATGTTCAAAAACACATATAAGGAGTTGAAATTATGAACAACAAACAAGTATCACCAACATGGATCTTAATGTCATTGGCTATCTCAGCCTTTGCCATCGGATCAACAGAATTCATCAGTGTCGGTATTATGCCACTACTGACAAAGACATTTGATATTTCATTAGCAACCGGTGGATTGACTGTCTCAATCTATGCCGCCGGAATTATGGTAGGTGCACCAGTTCTAACTTTGATAACTAACCGTTGGAGCCGAAAAAAATTACTTATCGGCATCATGGTCAGCTTTATCATTGGAAATATTATTGCCGCACTCGCACCAAGTTTTGCGATTCTTCTATTGGGAAGAATTATCACAGCACTATCACACGGGATCTTCATGGCAATCGCATCATTAATTGCCGCAGATGTTGTTGAACCAAATAAACGTGCATCAGCTATCGCTGTCATGTTTACCGGTTTAACAGTCGCAACTGTTACTGGTGTTCCACTTGGAACATTTATTGGTCAAAATATTAATTGGCGTGCATCCTTCCTATTCTTAGTTGTACTAGGACTAGTCGGATTGATAACCAACATTATCTTAGTGCCAAACAATCTCCCACTTCCAAAGCCTACAAACGTAAAAGGTATCTGGAAAATTCTTAAACAACCTGAATTATTATTGATTCTAATCATTACAGCACTTGGATATGGTGCAACTTTCCCAGTTTATACATATCTAACAACTATTCTGAACAAACAAATGGGCTGGTCTGAATCCGCCATTGTTATTATCTTGATTTTTTATGGATTCGCCGTTGCTATCGGTAATACGCTTGGTGGACGCTTTGCAAACTCTAAGCCATTGAACGCCCTACTAAAAATGCTAGTTGGACTCGGAGTGGCTTTGATTCTAGTTCGCATTACCATGAATATGCATTACTTAGGCTTAATAGCTACATTAATCATGGGACTATTCGCCTTCATGAACGTTCCTGGACTACAACTATATATCGTTCAATTAGCTGAAAAGTTCACACCAAATGAGATTTCTCTAGCTTCCGCATTGAATATTTCGGCATTCAATGTTGGTATTACCTTTGGCTCATCAATCGGTGGACAGGCCGTTGCTGCTAACCAAATTGTTAACACTCCATGGTTAGGAATTGGAATGTTAGTAGTTGGAATTATCTTGATTGTTGTACTGCAAAAGATGGTTGCATCAAAAGATGTTGAATCTAAAGATATTGAATTAGAAAATTGCTAATACTTGAGTAATAAATGATTGATGTTAAGATATTAGTACCAGTTAAAAAGGATGGTAATGATTAATGAAACAAGCTATTTATAATATTGGTGTTGAAGCCACCATGAATATTATTGGCGGTAAGTGGAAACCAATCATTCTTTGCCACCTTAAACATCAAACCATGCGTACAGGTGAATTGCGTCGAGCAATCCCTAATATTACGCAAAAAATGTTAACACAACAATTACGTGAACTTGAGGACGATGGTATCGTTGATCGTAAAGTTTACAATCAAATTCCACCTAAAGTTGAATATTCACTCACAGAATATGGTGACAGTTTGAATCGCATCCTTGAAGAGTTGTGCCTTTGGGGCGAGGATAATATTGAGCGCCGTAAGCAAAATGGTGAAAATATTATCTTGTTAAATAGTGAAAATGTAAAAACTCAAGATTTACCTGACGTTGAGTAAACAAAAAGAGCAGTTCAGACGCGAACTGTTCTTTTTTGATGCATTATTAATAATATTATCGTGATATACTTTGTATTGTATAAAACGCTTTAATTCAAGGAGTGATACCGTGGAAAAATATTATATTGTCGATAGTTCAATTCTTCCGGAATCGTTTGATAAAGTCATTCAAGCCCGCGAACTACTAGAAACCGGCAAATCTAGTAATGTAAGTGAGGCAGTCAAGGTAGTGGGTATCAGCCGTGGTACCTATTACAAGTACAAAGATTTGGTCTTTCTTCCCGACGATAATATGACCGACCGCAAAGCACTGATATCGATGATGTTAAATCATGAACAAGGAATTCTTTCAAAAGTTTTGGCAATCATTTCAGAAACCAATGCCAGTATTCTAACCATTAACCAAAATATTCCTATTCATAATATTGCCAGTGTAGTTATTTCAATCGACATTAGTCATTTGACTGGTACCGTAGACGATTTGATGGACACATTGAAACAAACTAACGATATTAATAATGTTCAATTGATCTCAGTTGAATAATTTACCAATCTACTTAGGCCACGCAATATACATCGCCATAATTATTCCGAAAGTACCAATACAATAGAAGAATTTGGCAATCTTACCACTTTTAACGTGACTAGCTGATAAGAGGAATGACAATCCGATAATAAAAGTCAGTGCCATAGTAAAAAAGTTCATGTATCGTGCCCTCCGTATATTTAGTATTACTGTTAATACTAATGTAACGAAAAAGTATGACGAATTAGTGAATAAGTTGTGGTTATTTTTCGCAGAGCGCGTCAATGAGCGGGAACACATGAGCATTACCTAGATTAATGATTGCAGCAACGTAGTTGATGTGATTATTAATCGTAGTAAGCGCAGTGTGTTGCTCATTGTAAGCGCATTTTAATAGAGCGTGTCAAATGGCGATTAAACATTGAGCATTACCTAGGATAATAATTGTGGCACGAAGTGACGCAGTTATTATTCGTAGTAAGCGCAGATGTTTGCCATTTGTAAGCGCATTTTCGCAGAGCGTGTCAAATGGCGATTAAACACATGAGCACCACCTAGATTAATGAGTATATCTGAGTACAATTTCAGATATACTCTTTTTTATTGTTATAATAATGAAGATTAAATATCATTTATTGAGGGTGGGAAAAACATGGCATTTGCAGAATCATCAATTATTCTTTTATTGGCAGTAGCCATTAGTATCGTAATTTCAAAATTAATCCCAAAAATTTCAGGAACCTATATTAGCTTAATTATCGGAATTATTATGGGACTCATTCCCGCAATAATAACAGTGTTTTAGCATTTAACGATGAAATATTTATGCTGGCGATAATTGCTCCATTGTTATTCTTTGAGGGGCAAGAAACCAAAACATATATCGTAAGAAAAAAGCTTAAAAATATTTTCAGTACGGCAGTTATATTAGCTATGGCGTTCTCAGTTCTTGGATCGAGCATCAAGGGTAGTTTCCCAACCTTCAACTTCATTATCCTAGTGGAATCAGCTGTGATAATCATGAGTATGCTTGTTCCAACTATCCTATTCAAATTCATCCTCACACCTGATAAGTTCGATTTAGATTCAAAAATCAAAATTAATGAAATCAGAAATAATATGGTTCAACTAGGAATTGAGCACGTTCAAAAAATGAACATCGATGATACTGTAAAACAAAGTGTTATCTATGACTTACGTGATCAAATAAAAGATAATACTATTGGATCATTTCTCAAACAATGGAGTTTTGCTGGCTCACGAGAAGCATTATTCACTCCTGAACAAGAACTCCAAGAACGACGCGCCTTGATGGGTGCTTTCAATCATGAAACTCAATATTTATATGAAACAGCTTTGAAGCACATAATTGAGTCAAAATATATTTATGACTTGTACAGTGAAGTTTTACTATCTGAATCACTAGTACTTGACCCTGAAAATACTTTGGGATAATTAAAAGAGTGCGATAACACATGGTCAACTTTCAAGCATTAAGGCAAACAAGGCTAGTAATCCAAAATCGGATTACTAGTCTTGTTTAGTTGTGCCTTATCGCACATTGCGTTGCAAATCAACGAATCTTATAGATACATCACAGCTTTTACTATTTACTCATAAAACTTTTCAAATTCCACGTCCAAATCATTCATTCCTTGCGCCACAGCTTGATTGATATCTACACCATTGGTTTGTAATCCTTGGATACGGACAATTGAAAATTTATCAAATCCCATTAATTCTTCAAAAATACCCTTTAGATACATTCTTGAGAATTCAAGTGGAGTATATCTATCATTATTAGTATAGATAGATCCACTTGCTTGTAACAACATGACTTTGTAGTCATCTGTCATCAGGCCAACTGATCCGTCTGCAGTATACTTGAACGTTTCATGAGCTACCAACACATTATCAATATAATCCTTCATCTTTGAAGTCACGTTAAAGTTATGAAGCGGTGATGCAATAACAATACGATTATGTTCTTTAAACTGATGAATCAAATCTTGATTAATTTGAAAAATACGGTTTTCTTCTTTACTCAAAGTAATATGTGCTGCTTGCTTTTCCCAGATACCTAACAGCTGGTCAGTCGTTAATTGTGGTATTTCCATATCATATAAGTTGATCAAATCAACAGTTTGTTCCGGGAAACTTGTTCGAAAGTCTTGCATAAAACGTTGTTGGAGTTTCATTGAATAATGATCTCCATTTCTAAAATCTGGTTGAGCATTTATAACTAATGTTTCCATAATTAATGTCTTCTTTCCTAATCGATAAATATATTCTACAATCCAAAGGTGACAACATATGGCACCTTTAAATAAATTGGAGACAAAAACCATGAATAAAGCAGAACGACTCAATCAAGAATTAATTTTTCTTAGTGATAAGAACTTCTTTCAGATAAATGACTTATTAACTGAATTCCAAATTTCAAAACGAACCGCACTCAGAGATATCAGTGAATTAGAAAATATGGGACTATCATTTTATGTCGAAAATGGTCGTAATGGTGGTTACCACCTGATGAAAAAGGAATTACTGGTTCCTATCATCTTCAATCTCGAAGAAGTAAGTGCCATATTCTTCGCTATTCAAGCATTAACGTTATTATCATCTACTCCATTTGAGAAATCCTACCAGCATATTTATGACAAATTACTCGCCACCCTGCCAAAACCACAACAAGAATATGTGACCAAATTACAAGATAGTGTAAATTATTATCGTGTTCCTTCTATTACAACTCCAAATTTTTTGAGTACGATCTTGCAATCTATCGTTGATGAAAAAATCATCGACATCGAACAGCACAATTCAAAACAGCAAATACAAGTTTTCAATCTACTATATCGCAATGGCATTTGGTTCTGTGATGCGATAGATGTGAATACCAAAGAATGGGCAACTTATCGTTGCGACCGTTTCAAGACTTGCCAAATAAATAATCACTTAAAAAACACGTATACGCATTTAGAATTGAAACAATTTAAACAAGATTACGAAGATAACTATCATAATATAAAGTTCCAATGTGAACTGACCCCCTTAGGTAAAGAATTATTTCAAAAGAATAATTATCCTAATATGTATCTCAAAGAAAAAGATAGCAAATTCATAATGTATGGCGGATATAATCGGGATGAATTCAATTACATGACTGAATATCTGATAGGACTTGGTAAAAACGTAAAGATCAATTATCCGGAAGAATTGAAACAAGCTTATCTGAATGAATTAAAGAATATTATTGAAATGTATTAATAATTGCTATTAACCATAATCGAGTAGGAGGTAACTTTAGTTACCGACCTCTCACACCACCGTACGTACGGTTCCGTATACGGCGGTTCATTA
>NZ_RHOO01000022.1 GCF_003946555.1 Companilactobacillus hulinensis
TGAACCGCCGTATACGGATCCGTACGTACGGTGGTGTGAGAGGTCGGTAATTAATTTACCTCCTACTCGATCAGCAGGCATCATTTGTTTTCAACCGTAGACCCCTATCCATAAAGAAATTAATCTCAAAATCATTCATGAAAGCGTTGTATTAAATGAACAAATTGTTTAAGCTGTAACCTGTACTTTGCTCAGGGAGGAGAAAGCATGGATAAAAAAGTAAAAAAGTTTAAAATGCCTTCGGCGTATACGATACTATTTTTCCTTATAATTGCTGTGGCAATATTGACTTGGATTATTCCAGCTGGTCAATATGCTACGACTAAGGCTGGTAATATTATCGCTGGAACTTATAAGGCACGTACCAACAGTCCCCAAGGAATCTGGGATGTCTTTATGGCACCGGTTAATGGGATGGTCGGAACGGCTAATACAGACGGTTCTATTTCCATTTCATTATTTATCTTAGTAATTGGTGGATTTTTAGGAGTTGTTAATAAGACCCGTGCCATTGATGATGGTATTTCCGCAATTATTAAGAAGAATAGTGGCAAGGAAAAGGCTATTATTCCAATTCTGATGATATTATTTGCTATTGGTGGATCAACCTTTGGTATGGGTGAAGAGACAATTGCCTTCTACCCAATCTTGATTCCAGTAATGATCAGTGTTGGATATGATTCGATAACCGCTATATCGATTGCACTGGTGGGTACACAGGTTGGATGTTTAGCATCTACAGTGAACCCATTTGCCACCGGTGTTGCTTCACAAACTATTAATATTTCACCAGGAGAGGGACTAATTTCTCGATTGGTATTGTTGATAATTACCACTGCTATCAGTATTTGGTATGTAATGCATTATGCAGCAAAAATTAAAAAAGATCCTTCAAAATCATATGTATTTGAACGTCGTCAAAAAGACTTGGAAGAATTCTCGATGAAACAAGAATCTGATGATCATGAATTAACTGGTGGTCAAAAGATTGTCATTTGGCTATTTGGTGCAACTTTTGTAATCATGATTGCTGGATTGATTCCATGGAGTAATCTTAACTCAAGCTGGACATTCTTCGACAGCTTTACTAAATGGTTAACTCATGTGCCATTCCTTGGTGCTTTGATCGGCCAAGATATTGCTCCACTAGGTACTTGGTACTTCTCAGAAATCACCACATTATTCTTCTTAATGTCAGTCATTGTTATGTTTGTCTTCCACATGAGTGAATCTGAATATATCAATGCATTCATGGAAGGTATGGGTGAATTCTTGAGTGTTGCCATTATCGTCTGTGTTGCTCGTGGTATTCAGGTAATTATGAACAATGGATACATTACAGCAACAGTACTTCACTTTGGTGAAACAGGATTACAGAATCTTTCATCAGCAATATTCATTGTTTTAACATTCATATTCTATATTCCAATGTCATTCTTAATTCCTTCAACGTCAGGACTAGCTGCCGCAACTATGGGAATTATGGGACCATTGGGCAAGTTCTCCGGAGTAGATGGATCACTTGTAATTACAGCCTATCAAGCTGCTTCTGGTTGGGTCAACTTAATTACTCCAACTTCAGGTGTAGTAATGGGTGCTCTAGCAATCGGCCACGTTAATATCGTTTCATGGTGGAAGTACATGTGGAAACTAATGGCTATATTATTTGTTGTTGTCGCTGGATATTTGGTTGTTGTTTCGATGATGTAATGAAATAATATAAATATAAAAGTTGAAAGGGGTTTCAAAATGGAAACATTTATCACAGATAAAGTTCAAGATAATGCAATTGATGCGCTAAGTAAAGTTATTGCAGTTCCTTCATATTGTGAGGATGCAAAGGAAAATGCACCATTTGGTCCTGGTCCCAAAAAAGCTTTGGATACAGTTTTGGAAGTTGCTCAAAGTATTGGTAATACAACACATGAAGATCCCGAAGGATATTACGGTTATGCCGAAATCGGTGAAGGTGACCAAATATTTGGATTGGTATGCCATATGGACGTTGTTCCAGCTGGAAATATTGATGCATGGAATACTGAACCATTCAAAATGATCGAAAAAGATGGCAAGCTGTATGGACGTGGAACACAAGATGATAAGGGGCCAAGTGTAGCTTCGTTGTTTGCAGTCAAAGCAATCATGGATGCTGGATACACTTTCAATAAGAAGATTCGCTTTATCTTTGGAACTGACGAAGAGACCCTTTGGAGATGTCTTGCCCAATATAACAAGAAGGAAACTCCAATTGACATGGGAATTGCACCAGACGCTGAATTTCCATTGATCTATGCAGAAAAAGGATTGCAACAATCTTATTTGGTTGGACCCGGTTCAAACGAGCTCAACTTGAATATTGTTGATGCCTTCAATGCTGTTCCTGGTAAAGCTGTCTATAATGGTCCTAAACAAGAAGAAGTATTTGCTGCATTACAAAACCACAAGTTTGATGCAGATAAAATTGATGGTGGAATTGAAATTCATGGTAATTCTGTCCACGCAATGAATGCACCTGAGGGAACTAATGCGGTGGTTAGACTTGGAATTGCCTTGTCTGATGTGTTCCCAGACATTAATATTCTTCAATTTTTGAAGAAGTTTGGTGAAGATGCTAATGCCACTAACCTGTTAGGTGATGTGTCTGATGATGTTTCAGGCAAATTAACATTTAATATCTCAAGCTTGGAAATCAATTCAGAAAGATCACGTGTCCAAATAGATATGAGAATTCCAGTTAAAATTGATCACGATACATTGATCAAGCAAGTTTCAGATGCCGTAGAATCCTTTGGTATGAAGTATGAGAACTTTGATTATGTAGCACCTCTCTACGTACCAACAGATACGAAACTGGTTAAAACATTGATGTCTGCATATCAAGATGTTACTGGTGATACAGAGTCTAAACCAGCAATTTCTGGTGGTGCTACCTTTGCTAGAACGATGAATAATTGTGTTGCGTTTGGTGCAATGCTGCCAACAACACCAGATTTCATGCATCAAGCCAATGAAAATTGGAGTAGAGCAGATATGCGTAAAGCTATGGAGATCATCGCTGAAGCTGTATATCGTTTATGTGTCTAGACAAATACTTTGTAAAAGCTGAAAAAGTATTATAATATATTTTATATTCTTAAAGATGAGGACTGCTTATGCAGTTCTCTTTTTGTTTTGGTGACACTTCGGTAAAAAGTAATTGAGCCTGCCGTGGAACCGGTTCCAGCTATAGTGCGGTCTGGGATCTCACTTTTGAACTCCGCATGGACCGCGAATTTCAAAAGATGTCCTAGTTATGGAAGAATGACATGCTGTCGTCCCAACATAGCTGCCACTGCGGGTTGAATTACTTTTTACATCCAATTTTTTTTAATAGTTCTATTCAAAATTTGTGAGGGAATATTAAATGAATAAGACTATGCGACCATGAAAATGTTAGTGGTTAATATTAGTTCTAACTATTTTCAGGTATCTATAAGATACAGAGAGGTATATAAGCTGGAGGTTGAGAAAAAAATACCAGCCGTAAAAGTGGCGAAGCCACAGGACGAGCTTTAAGATTTGCGAAGCAAAGCTTAAAGTCGAGATTCCAGACCGTGGCTGGAATCGGTCCATACGGCAGGTAATTTTTTCTCAACCGGAAGCGGAAAAGAACAATATAAGACTAAAAATTTGTCTTATATAAGCAAATTAGGTAGTTTAGGAGTAAGAGAAAACGTTGGAATTTTCAAAAAGAATTAGTAGATTCTGCAAGAAAGGATACTGCAAGAGCTATCTTGCGGGTGAATGATATGTTTAATTTTAATACACAACCTATGAAATATAGATTTCAGGGCGAGATGACGGTACCCGGGGATAAAAGTATCGCACACCGAGCCATTGTCTTAGCTTCTTTGGCAAAAGGAGTTACACAAATCAGTAACTTTTCCTTTTCAGAAGATTTAACTACAACAGTTAAACTATTTCAGGATCTAGGCGTGAAAATGCACGTAGAGCCTACGACTAAAGATATGATCATCAAAGGCTCAAATCGTAATTTCAATCCACTGACTCATACGCTTAATTTGAACAATGTAGGTGAATTACAAAGTCTGATCATGGGCATGTTGGCAACAACGCCTGATACATACACCTTGAATGGTGGAGAGTTTTTAAGTAAACGTCCGTCTGATAATTTGGCTGTCTTGTTGACAGACATGGGTGCCGATTTGACAAGAACTTCTGATGATTACTTACCCCTTGAAATTACCGGTTCAAATAATTTACGTGGAATTACGTACCAACAAGATATTGCAAGTGCACAGATTAAGAGTGGATTGATTTTTGCTAGTTTATTCGCTGACTCAAAGACTCAAATACTTAGAAAAATGCCCACACGTAATCATACTGAAGTTTTGGCAAATTATTTTGGAGCTGATATCACAACAGATCCTAATGTGATTACTGTTAATCCACAAAACACTGAGTTAACTGGTCAGAATTTAACAATCCCTGGAGATTTTTCATCTGCCGCATTTTACATTGTCGGATCATTACTGGCTGACAATAGCCACTTAACGCTTCACCGAGTGGGATTGAATTCAACTAGAACTGGATTACTTCAAGTAATTGAGCAAATGGGCGGAAAAATCGAAATAACTAATCGATCCAAGAATAGTGTTGAGCCATATGGAGATCTGACAATGGTCAGCCAGAAGCTCCACGGAACGACTATCAGTGCTGAGCAAGTTCCATTCATCATTGACGAGATACCATTGATTGCTTTAATGGCATCCCAAGCCAGTGGTAAAACAATTATTGAAGATATTCATGATGTTCATTTACAAATGAGCGACCGCATTACCAATATGCGTGTTGAATTAGCCAAATTAGGCATCGTTATGACTGTAAATGATGATTCTATCGTTATTAAAGGCAATCAATCTATTCATGTAAAAGATGATGTTGACAGCCATGACGATCATCGTATCGCTATGATGTTGTGTGTCGCATCGAACTTGATCGATACGCCATTACAGATCAAGAACATTGAAGCAATTGATATTTCTTACCCAGATTTCATTTCGGATATGAAAAAGGTATTAGTTGTCGGGTAAGTTTTACACTTCTTTTTTTAGAACCATTGACGTATGATGGTGTTAATGAAAAAAATGTAAGGGGTTACGTAACTTTATGATCAAATTTATTGGAACTGATTTAGATGGGACTCTACTTAATAGTTACAGCCAAGTACCGTTTGAAAACGCTGATGCTATTCGCAGAGCAGTCGATTCAGGACTTATTTATGCAATTTGTTCTGGAAGAACGTTACATTCAGTAAATAAGTTTTTTAAAAAAGACTTGAAAACTGAGGGATACAGAGTAGTTCTTAATGGTGGTGTGGTGGTCAACCCAAAAGGGGAACAGGTTGTTGACAGGCCTATCGACCATGATATTGTTGATGAAATTTTGAAACGTGTTGAGTTCAACAAATTCAAAGTTGTAATCGATGGTATCAATTACACGTATGTCTATGATCCTAATAAGAGCTGGACGACTTACTTTGAGGGGATGAGTAGGCATAATATCCACGCCAATTCGATTGATGATTTGCGTAAAAAAAATGAAGATCCAGACTTTAATATTTACAAAGTTTGTTTCAGTACGAGTCCTAAGCGTTTATTCGAACTTCGTAAAAAATTAGAATCCCTGGCAGCATTGCCAGTAACAATCAGTCGCTCAGGCTCTAATTACTTTGAAATTAATGCGCAAGATGTGACTAAATTGTCTGCACTACAAAGAATTTCTGAAATTGAAAGTATTCCTATGGCAGACTTTATGTGCTTTGGTGATTATGGAAATGATTACGATATGGTTCGTGAAGTCGGTTATGGAGTTGCAATGGATAACGCTATTGAAAAAGTTAAAGAAGTTGCATGGAATATTACTAAGACCAACAACGAGAACGGAGTTGGCGTTATGATCAATCGGGTTCTTGATGGAGAATTCGAACGGAATGATAATAGAAGTAGATTAGATATTTGATGTAAAAAAACAACGGTGAGAAATGTTGAGATTATTAAAACATTTTTCATCGTTTTTGTTTTTCTTAAAAAACATCTTGCCAAATGTTGATTCTAGTTATACAATCAAGTTGTTCGATGAAAGCGTTTTAAGAAAACGTTTTTATCAAAAAACAAATTAATACAATTTACTATACAGAGGAGTTTTTATCATGGCTGAAAGAACAATTATGTTATGCTGTGCCGCAGGTATGTCAACAAGTTTACTAGTTTCAAAAATGCAAAAGGCTGCTGCCGCAGATGGAATCGATGCAGAAATCTTCGCTACTGCTGCTTCAGATGCAGATGCAAAGATTGAAGAGAAACATCCAGAAGTACTTATGCTTGGACCTCAAGTTAGATATCTTGAAGGACAATTTAAAGACAAGCTTTCAATTCCTGTTGAAGTAATCAACATGCAAGACTACGGAATGATGAATGGTGAAAAAGTATTCAAGAGAGCTTTGGAATTAATTGGTTAATCACGCAGATTGCGTATTATAGTAACAAATTAAGGGGCGCTGAAATTGCACCCCTTTTATATTCAAAAAAATGGGAAGCGTATACAGCGCTTATGGAGGATTTTACAAATGGCTGAAGAAGAACACGACGAACAACTACAAACAATTATGGGATTGATCATCAATGGGGGTAACGCTAAGAGCTCTGCATTTGAGGCTATCGCTGCTGCTAAGAAAGGTCAATTTACAGTAGCTGACTCAAAATTAAAAGAATCAGATAACTTCCTAACAGAAGCACACAATGTTCAAACAGGAATGTTAACTGAAGAAGCAAATGGTAACCATGCCAAAGTTACATTACTAATGGTTCACTCACAAGACCACATCATGAATGCTATTACATTCAGAGACCTTGCTGGTGAAATTGTTGACTTATACAAGAAGTTAGCTAAAGACGCTAAATAATTTAGTTATTAATTGAGTTATTAAAAAGTATTAACGATTGGAGAAACATCAATGAGTGAAGGAATTGAGATGCCAGAAGGCTTCCTTTGGGGCGGCGCTGTTGCTGCTCACCAACTTGAGGGTGGATGGCAAGAAGGTGGTAAAGGTGTCAGCATTGCTGATGTTATGACTGCCGGAGCTAAAGGCGTTGCTAGAGAGGTTACTGACGGCGTAAAAGAAGGAAAAGTTTATCCTAATCATTGGGGAAACGATTTCTATCACATGTATCCAGAAGATATTAAGTTATTTGCTGAAATGGGATTGAAATGTTTCAGAACATCAATTGCTTGGACAAGAATTTTCCCAAATGGTGATGAAACTGAACCAAATGAAGCTGGATTAAAGTTTTATGATGATATGTTTGATGAATGTTTGAAGTACGGTATTCAACCAGTTATCACACTATCTCATTTTGAAATTCCATATCACTTGGTTAAAGAATACGGTGGCTGGAGCAATCGTAAGATGATTGAATTCTTCGATCGTTTTGCTGAAGTATGTTTCAAACGTTATAAGAACAAGGTTAAGTATTGGATGACATTCAATGAAATCAATAATCAAATTGATTACAGAGATCCACATCCACTACTACAAGACTCAGGTCTTGAATTGACAGACTCAGACAACTGGGAAGAAGCAATGTTGCAAGCTGCACATTACGAATTCGTTGCCAGTGCGAAAGCAGTTCAAATGGCACACAAGATCAACCCAGAAATGCAAGTCGGATCAATGATTGCAATGTGTCCTGTATATCCATTGTCATCTAAACCTCAAGATATTATGAAGGCTGAACGTGCTCAACAATATCGTTATTATTACGGTGATGTTCAAGCATTAGGCTTCTATCCAGAATGGATGGAGAAATATCGTGAGCGTAAAGGTTATAACTTGGATATTACAGCCGCTGACTTGGCTACTATCAAGGCTGGAACTGTGGACTATGTAGGATTCAGTTACTACATGTCATTCACAACCAAAGCACATGCCGGTGAGACTCACTTTGACTTTGATGAACACAATGATTTGGTTTCAAATCCTACTGTTCAGAAGTCAGACTGGGGTTGGCAGATTGATCCAGTTGGGCTTCGTTACGCAATGAATTGGATGACAACACGTTGGCACAAGCCATTATTCATCGTTGAAAATGGTTTTGGTGCATATGACAAGTTGGAAGCTGATCACAGTGTGCATGATGATTACCGTATTTCATATTTCCACGATCACATTTTACAAATGGAAAAGGCTGTTAAAGAAGATGGTGTTGACTTAATTGGATATACTCCATGGGGCTTCATCGATCTTATTTCAGCAAGTACTGGTGAAATGAAGAAGCGTTACGGTATGATCTATGTCGATCAAGATGACGAAGGCAATGGTTCAAAATCTCGTTATAAGAAAGATTCATTCTACTGGTTTAAGAATGTAATTGAATCAAATGGTAAAAATCTAGATACAAATATTCAAAAATAATTAGGGAGGATTTTACATGACGGAAAAAAGTGGTTTAAGAAAAGATTTCTTGTGGGGTGGCGCTGTGGCTGCCAACCAACTAGAAGGAGCATGGGATGTAGATGGTAAAGGTGTCAGTGTCAGTGACATTATGACTGCCGGCGCTTATCAACACCCACGTGAAATCACTGATGGAATTATTCCAGGTAAAAACTACCCTAATCACGAAGCAATCGACTTTTATCACCACTACAAGGAAGATATTAAGTTATTTGCTGAAATGGGCTACAAATGTTTTAGAACATCAATTGCTTGGACAAGAATTTTTCCAAATGGTGATGAAGATGAACCCAATGAAGCTGGCTTGAAGTTCTATGATGACATGTTCGACGAATGTCTCAAATATGGAATTGAACCAGTTATCACATTGTCTCACTTCGAAATGCCATATCATTTGGTAACAGAATATGGTGGTTGGAGAAATCGTAAGGTCATCGACTTCTTTGTTAAGTTTGCTAAGGTTTGTTTCGAACGTTACGCTGACAAAGTTAAGTATTGGATGACATTTAACGAGATCAACAACCAAACAACTTTCACAAATGACTTCTCGATTGCTACAGACTCTGGCTTGATCTTCAGAGATAATGAATCAGAAGACGAACGTGAAAAATTGATGTATCAAGCATCACACTATGAAGTAGTTGCTAGTGCATTGGCTGTTAAGATCGGTCACAAGATCAATCCTGATTTTGTAATTGGTAATATGGTCAACTTCACACCAGTATATCCTGCATCATCAGATCCAAAAGACATCTTGTTGGCTGAAAAAGCTATGCAAAGACGTTACTGGTGGGCAGATGTCCAAGCCTTGGGTGAATATCCAGTTGGTATGGAAGCTTACTTCAAGAATCATGATTTGAGAAAAGATATCACTGAAGAAGACCGTGTCGTACTCAAAGAAGGTACTGTTGACTATGTTGGATTCAGTTATTACAACTCAATGACTGTCAAATACAGTGATGATAATCCAGAATTCAAATTTATTGGTGACCGTGAGACTGTTAAGAACCCTAATCTTAAATATAACGATTGGGGCTGGCCAGTAGATCCAATTGGATTGAGATATTCAATGAACTGGTTGACTGAACACTATCACAAACCATTGATGATTGTTGAGAACGGATTCGGTGCTTATGATAAGGTCGAAAAAGATGGAAGCATTCATGATCCATATCGTATCGACTACTTACGTGCCCACGTTCAACAAATGATCACAGCAGTAAATGAAGATGGAATCGATCTAATGGGATACACTCCATGGGGTTGTATTGACCTTGTTTCTGCTGGAACAGGACAAATGTCTAAGAGATATGGCTTCATTTATGTCGACAAAGACGATGAAGGAAATGGAACACTTGCTCGTTCCAAGAAAGATTCATTCTACTGGTATCAAAAGGTTATCCGTACAAACGGTGCTGATATTGACTAGGGATGAGTAACTAAGGGCTGGGACATTTGTTCCAGCCTTTTATTTTAGATAATATGTAACAGGTTACATATATTTTGTAATACTGTTTTTTATGAATGATATAGACCAATTTAAAAAAGAAGGTGAGATTCATGTTTCCATATCAGAAAATTCACGAGTTAAATCGACTAGAATTGATCGTTTACAAGTACATTGTTAGTCATTTAAAAGAAGTTGAAGATATGACCATTCGAGATCTTGCGAATGAAGCACATGTCTCAACTACCACTGTGTTGCGATTCCTAAAAAAAATGGATTATAGTGGTTTCTCAGAATTCAAATATGCATTGAAACAGAGTCAAAAGTCACCTGCAAAGAAATTCACTGATAGCAGTATGGAGCCAATCAAGAACTTCTTCGATGTGATCACACATGAAGGTGTGTTCTCAGATAAGATCAATCAGGCGGCACAGATGATCAATGCCGCCGATCTAGTGCTATTCTTCGGGGTAAGTAATAGTGGCCGAATCGCTGATTATGGTGCAAGCATCCTGTCTAGTTACGGTATCTATTCATTACCGATAAATGATCCGTTTCAACCGGAGCCATTTTCAGACCGTGACTTCTCCAAAACACTGCTGGTGATCATCTCTGTTTCAGGCGAGACACAACAAACGTTACAACAAGCAAAATACTACAAGGAGCATGGTGCATCAACGATTGCGCTGACTGCTAACTCGTATTCGACATTGAACCAAGTGGTGGACTTTTCACTATCATATGATATTCCACAGGTGCGAAAGGGACATATCAATGTTACGACCCAAGTTCCGATGGTTTATATGCTCGAACAGATATCAAGTTGTGCTTATCATAAGATGGTAGACCAACCTGAAAATATATTTAAGGAACATGTTACAGATTAGTAACGTGTTTTTTTTATGTAAAAAAGTTCCATTATGCCAATTTATCAACATTTTTTACTGAAAAGGGTTACAATAGTTCTTGTAAGCGGATTCGGGTGTTTCTGCTTAGTAACAAGAAAAAATTTGAGGGGGCTTTAACATGGCTGACAATAAGAAAGGCGGCTTTGTCCAAGAAAAGCTAGTTCCACTAGCTGGCAAACTCGCTTCGTCACGTCATTTGATTGCTTTGCGTGATGGTATGACATTGGCTGTTCCAATGATTATCATTGGTTCAATTTTCATGATCATCGCACAATTTCCAATTCAATCATACCTAGACTTCATGGCTAGTGTATTCGGTAAGAATTGGGCAACCGTATTACAATATCCAACTAATGCATCGTTCCATATTATGGGACTCATCGCTGTTGTTGGTATTTCCTTTAACTTGGCTAAGAGTTATAAGGTAGATCCAATCTCTGCTGCAATTGTTTCATTAGGTGCATTTATCCTAACGATTCCATTGAAGACAGATAAGGCTGGAGCATTGTGGTTACCATTAACACAACTTGACTCAGCTGGTTTATTTACAGCTATTATTGTTGGATTGTTCATCACAGACTTTTATGTCTGGATGATTCACAAGAACTGGACAATTAAGATGCCTGATACAGTTCCACCTGCAGTAAGTAACTCATTTGCTGCTTTATTCCCAGGTTTGATTGTTTTGTTCGTTGTTTGGATCGTACGTTTAGGTGTTGAAGCAACACCAATGCAAAGTATTCCAAACATCATCAGTTACTTCTTGGCTGCACCACTTGGTACATTAAGTGATACATTACCAGGTGCTTTAGTTGCTGAATTCCTTGTTTCATTCCTATGGTTATTCGGTATCCACGGTGCCAACGTTGTTTCAGGTGTTATGATGCCTATCTGGCTAACAGCCTTGCAACAAAACCAAGCTGCTCTTGCAGCTGGTAAACCACTACCAAACATTGTTACAACATCATTCTTTGATTTGTTCGTTCACATGGGTGGTTCTGGTGCCACACTTGGATTGGCTATGCTTCTAGCATTTGCATCTAAGAGTAAGGAATTGAAGACATTAGGTAAGTTGGTTGCAGGTCCCGCAATCTTCAACATTAACGAACCTATCGTCTTCGGTCTACCTATCGTTATGAACTACAAGATGGCTGTTCCATTTATTTTGACACCACTTGCTAACGTTATTACTACATATATTGGTATGGCAACAGGATTAGTCGCCAAACCAATGGGAGTTTACCTACCATGGACGACTCCACCAATTATTTCTGGATTTATCGCTACTGGTCATATTTCTGGTTCAGTAATGCAGATCATCAATATTGTTATTGACTTTGCAATTTACTACTACTTCTTCAAGAAGATGGATAGTGAAAAGCTCAAAGAAGAACTTAAAGACGTTGATCTTGCTGGCTCAGTAGATACTGCCAAAGCATAATAAAAATTTTTTCGGAGGTCATGTTTTGAGAAGACTAGGATTATCACTATATCCTGAACATTCAACTTTGGATGAGGATAAGAAATATCTTGATACTGCAAGTAAGTTAGACTATTCACGTATATTCATGTCATTGCTCGAATTAGGTGATGACAAGAATAAGACAATTGCAAGATTCAAAGAAACCATTTCTTACGCTAATGATTTGGGAATGGCAACAATTGTCGACATGAACCCAAGACTATTTACCAAATTAGGCATCAGTTATGACGATCTTTCATTCTTCAAGGAAATCGGTGCTGCTGGACTTCGTTTGGACGAAGGTTTCACTGGTATGGAAGAAGCTAAAATGACTCATAATCCTTATGGATTGAAGATTGAGATCAATATGAGTTCAGGTACACACTACTTAGATAACATATTGGCATTCCAACCTAATGCCAACAATCTCCTTGGTTGCCACAACTTCTATCCACAAAGATACACTGGACTAGGCGAGGACTTCTTTACTAAATGGTCTAAGTTGTTCAGAAAGCACAACATTCATTCAGCTGCATTCGTAAGTTCACATACAGCAACATTTGGACCATGGCCAGTTCAAGATGGTTTGCCAACATTGGAAGATGATCGTGATCTACCAATTGCTACACAAGTTAAACATCTTGTTCTAACAGGAATGGTTGACGATGTTATCATTGGTAACACTTATGCATCTGATGAAGAACTTGAAGAAGCATCTAAGGCATTCTTTGCTCCATTGCCTGAATTGAAAGTTGATTTATCTCAAAACATTACTGATATTGAAAAAGAAGTTATCTTAAAATCTACACATATGTACCGTGGTGATGCCTCAGATTATCTACTACGTAGTACGATGACACGTGTTGTATATCGTGATAAGGACTTTCCAGCCCATGATACTGACGATATCAAACGTGGAGACATCATTATTGTTAACAATCAATATGGTCAATATAAAGGTGAAACACAAATTGCTTTACGTGATATCAAGAATGATGGACGTAGAAATGTTGTCGGACACTTAAGCTCAGAAGAAGCATTTTTATTGAGTTATATTGGGACATGGAGTAGTTTTAAGTTAGCAGAATAATAAAAAATAAAGATACTATTCTCAACTGAATAGTATCTTTTTTATAGGAGTGAGATTCATGACAGATTATCGCTTAGGGAAAGAAGATTTTGAAAAGTTCTATGAATTATATCTTTATTCCTTTAATCGCCCAGACAATGAGCAAAAGAAGAATGCCTTGAGTACTAGATTTGATAACTCACTGGCATATGGAATTATGAATGGCAATAAACTTGGAAGTGGATTGTTAAGTATTCCATTTAAAGTTGACTTCCACGGTGTGACATATCACATGAATGGTATTGGAGACGTAATGAGTGCTCCGGAGTTTGCCGGACGTGGTGGAGCTGGAACATTGCTGAATCAAGCATTGACAGATATGTACAATAACAATGTTACTTTGTCTTATTTAGCACCATTCTCATTCAGATATTATCGCCGCTTCGGTTACGAACAAGTATTTAACCACGTGATAACAGATATTCCTAGTTCAAAGTGGCCTCGTATCAAAGCACCTAAGACAGGTCACATTGAACGTGTTAGGTTGAATGAAATGCCTAAGTCAGTTAGAAAACTGTATGAAGATCACAACTCACTTGGCGGAGTAGTCCGTGAAGACTGGTGGTGGGATCACATGGCATACAAGCATTCTGATTGGTTCGCTGCATTGTACTTTGATGATACCGATGAGTTGAGTGGCTATCTATTGTATTCGAACGATGGCGACAACTTAAGAATTCAGGAATGGGTAACAAATGATCCTAACAGTTACAGTGCATTGGCTAACTTCATTGTTAAGCATCAATCGATGTTCAGTAATTTTGTTTATGAGTCATCTGATGCTGAGGTTAAGGCGGATTTGTTGGAAGAACCATATGTAGCCACTGTTACAACTGTTCCATATATGTCGGCTAGAATCGTTAATCTGAAGAGTTTTATTAAGAAATATCCATTTATTAAGCACAACCTTGATCCAGTAGTTATCAATGTTAGTGATACTCTGGATTGGAACAATCAAAAGTGGTTGTTATCTATCAATAATGGCAATATCAAGTTTGAGAAGACTAATGAGCCAAGTAATATTCAATTGGATATTACGACTTTGACTAAGGCTATGTTTGGGATTAGATCACTTGATTCACTTGCTCATTATGGTTATGTTAAGGGGGATGCTACTTCGATTGATGCTTTAAGCAATGCTTTTGTTACGGAGAAGCCTCAATTAAGGGACTACTTCTAGTAGTAAGTCTCCAGGTTTGAAAATATTCACCTGCTATGCGGACCAGCCTGAGCCAAGGGGCGGTCTCATGCTTCGGTTTGAAGCCTTGCTAAGTTCGGCAAGTCTTCAAACACGCCCGGTGACGTAAATGGCTAAAGCCATAACGTCACTGTCATAGCTGTGAATATTATCAAACCTTCCGACCATTTGATTTTTAAATTTAATAGTACGAAAAAGAGGTTGTATTACACTTGAACTTTTCCAAGTGTGATACAACCTCTTTTTATTTTTGATTCTAAAATTTGTAGTAAAATCAGCCGTAGATTGAAAGTAACTGTTCCGCTGTGGCAGTGGTGTAAGACGGTGTTCTACCGTCTGTGCAGCACAGGACGACTTTTGAAATCTGCGGTTTATGCAGAGTTCAAAATCGAGAATTCAGACCGCTTTATGGCTGAATTAGGTCCCTCAGCAGAACAGTTATTTTCAATCGTAGGCGGCATTAACCATCTACTTAGCTTCAGAAGTAATAGTTTTAACTTTAGGCATAACCAGATTCAAGATAATTGCAGCAATGGCTGCGGCCGCAATTGGAGAACCTAGTAAGTATTGAATAATTTGTGGTGCTTGTTTAGTAACGTTTGCTGGAAGTAATACCAATGCAAGTGTAAGGATGATGGGTAATCCGATAACATAGATATCACGGTCAGTTGTATGCAATCCACGGATAACATTAAGTCCATTCAACATGATAGTTACACAGATAATTGCGAAGACACCACCGATAACTGGTGCAGGGATGGCGGCCAAGAATGCTGACAATTTACTGAAGAATCCAAGGACTGTGAACCAGATACCTGCAAATAAGAAGACACGTTTACTGGCGACGCCGGTAATTGAAATAACACCAGCATTTGTAGAGTAACCGGTAACAGGAGTAGTACCAAGTAATGCAGCAACTAAACAACTGAATCCTTCACCAATGATACCCATGTTCCATTGTTTCTTACTGATCTCATGGTTAGTAACGGCTCCCATGGCGAACCATGTACCGGTTGTTTCAGTTGTGATAACTGCATAGATGATAATAAAAGTAATGATAGCTGAAGGTGAGAATGAGATTCCGTAATTAAAGGCTGTTCCAGAAGGAAGACTAAACCAAGCGGCATCTGCAACTGTCTTCCAATTGAACAAGCCCATCATACTAGAGGCAATTGTACCAACTGCTAAAGCGAAGATGATCGAACCAGTCCGAAAGACACGGCGAACACTTGGGAATTTCATACTAATGGCAACTGAAACTAGGAGAGTTAAAGCTGTGATCGAAGCAAGGATAATGTTGTTATTGATATTACCTGGCGCTTCAAAGATATTACTGTTTAAGGCAGATGGAATTAATGACAAACCAACGCAAGTAATGATTGTTCCACCAACAAGAGCAGGGACTAATGTGTTGATGATCTTATGAAAAATACCAGTGACACCAAGTATGACCAGAATTATCGATCCGACCAACAAGGCACCAATAAGCGTCGCCATTCCGTTGCCATTAACACCACCAGATGCTAATACGACACCTGCAGCAGCTCCAAGTGGAACAAATGAAGGTCCCTGTGATACCGGCATTTTCATGAATACGTAAGTTTGTAAAATTGTACCAATTCCAGCAGCGAGGAAAGTCGACTGCAAGAGACTCATCTGTTGTCCAGCAGTCATTGCCATCATTCCTGCCAAGATAATAGGTGGAACGTAAATATCCATTGCCAAGACATGTTGCAGACCTAGGAATCCGGCTTCACCGAATCCAACTTTGTCATCAGGTCCGACTAATAGCGTACTTTTATTTTCTTCCATGATTCTCTCCTCGATTGATTACTTTTTTACCAGAAACATATACTTCATTAATTTCTGATTTTGTCGTGTGATAAATTAGTCTTTCAAAAACATCCTGTGGTTCATTAGACATTAATTCAGAATATTGATCAGTAACAATTTGGAAATCAGCTTTATATCCAGCTTTGATCTGTCCAGTCTTAACGTGAAGTGCTTTTGCACCACCAACTGTCGCAAGATAGAAGGCGTTGGTAGCAGATATACGGGCATCTGCTTCACCACTATCTTGTAATATTTGTGAGGACATAACAGCTTGTTGAATATTGCGATAAATACTTGGGGAGAAACCTCCAGAAATATCTGTACCCATACCTATTTCGACATTCTTTTCATGTGTGTGTTTAACCGGTAATACGGAATTACCAAAGTAAACATTTGAAATAGGGCAGTGAGCAATAGCGGTATTTCTTTCGTTAAATAGGTCCAAATCTGAATCACTCAGTTGAGTACCATGAGCCATAACAGATTTGTCGGTTAATAAATGGAACTTGTCGAGAACTTCTGCGTCTCTTAAATTAAAACGTTCAGTTGCATAATTATCTTCCCAGATACTTTCACTACAGTGTGATTGAATGGGGAGATTGTATTTGGCAGCCAATTGTCCAAGACCAGCAAGTGTTTCATCAGTACAACTGGGAACGAATCTAGGTGTAATGACTGGTGTTAATTCAGCACTTATTTTCTTTTGCAGATCAAATAACCGTTGAATAAATAGTTCGGTTTGTTCCAATGATTCTTTAGATGAAGAGTCACGATAGAAATCTGGAGTTTGTTCAGGATTGTCCATTGCAACCTTACCAATGAAAGCACGTTGACCAGCCTGCGCACAAATATCCGCGAGAACTAAATTGGCATCTGTATGAATCGAGCCAAAGTACAAAACAGTCGTTGTTCCGTTTGCTAGTAATTCATTAACAAGACTTGTATAACTCTTCTTTGCAAAGTCCAAATCTTGATACTTAGCTTCGAGTGGAAAAGTATAATTTTGTAACCACTCATATAACGGTTTGTCCAAAGCAAGGCCAGCTTGTAGCCATTGTGGTGCATGGACATGTAAATCTATGAATCCTGGCAGTAAGTAACTGCCCTTCGGTATAGGATGAAGAATATTAAGATTTTCAGCAGTTTGCTTGACCGATTTATAATCCGGTTCGTCGACAGATATTACGCGATCAATCATTCCTGATCGATCAATACATGTGAGAACTTTGGGTGAAAAATCCGCCTTGTCAAACGATGCTGAAGAAAAAATTGCTCCTTCAAAAACGATTTGATAGGTGATAATCTAACACTTCCTTATTTTTGTTGTAAATAGGTTAACATGAATATTCCTTTTAATAAAGGACTAAACGTTCGGAAATAAGTATTTCAATAGAAAAATATTTATAGCATTATTATTAAATTAAAAGAATTCTAAAATAAAGCTTGATTGTATATACAATTCTGCATATACTATGTGTGAAATCGATTGCATAACTTTTGGATTGGTGTAGACAATTGGTTTTAATAAATCCGAATATGGGGTGATAAATGATGACATTTGCTATGATCGGAACTTGGAGAATGGCATATGAAGGCTTGAGTAAGGGTATGGAATTGATGAAGAACGGTGGAAATAGTAATGATGCTGTTGAAACTGCCATCAAGGAAGTAGAAGATTATCCATTCTTTAAGTCAGTTGGTTATGGTGGTTTACCTAATGCTAATGGTTTAGTAGAAATGGATTCAGCCTTTATGGATGGAGACACCTTTGCGGTTGGAGCTGTTGCCGGCATTAGTGACATCAAGAATCCAATTTCTGTTTCACGCAAGTTGAGCGGTGAACATTTCAACAGTTTCTTAGTTGGACAAGGTGCATCAGAATACGCTGTATTAAATGATTTTGAACGTAAGGGCATGCTCACAGCTCGTGCTAAGAAGATTTGGGAAAAGCGCAAACGTGAAATAGAAGAAAAAAATTTGAGTCCTTACGATGGACATGACACGGTTGGAATGGTCAGTCTTGACAGTAAAGGCTCAATGGCAGTAGGAACATCAACATCTGGATTATTTATGAAGAAACCTGGCCGTACAGGAGACTCAGCTCTAGTTGGTGATGGATTCTATTGTGATAGTGAAATCGGTGGGGCTGCGGCTACTGGTCTTGGTGAAGATATTATGAAGGGTTGCCTATGTTACGAAATTGTTCGTTTGATGGGTACTGGATTAACTCCACAAGAGGCATGTGACCAAGCAGTTTATCCATTTGTAGAGAAATTAAAAAAACGCTATGGAAAAGTCGGTGAATTTTCATTAGTAGCATTGAACAACAAGGGTGAATGGGGAGTTGCCACAAACGTCGAGTTTACATTTGCTGCTGGCGATAATGAGCACGCTCCAAAGATTATGATGGCAAATCCTGGAGAGAATGGAACTACCGTAATTGAACCAATCACTCAGGAATGGCTCGATGCATATGAAAAGAGAATTAAAGCTCCAATCGATTAGATTAGCGGTTGAGGGAAACCACGTATGCAGAATTACTTGTATTTAGAAGTTGCAGACAAACTGCAAGATGAAATCAGACGAAAAGTTTACGGTATTCACCAAAAATTACCTTCCGAAAATGATCTTGCCGATCAATATCGGACTAGTAGATTAACGATTAGAAAAGCTATTGATGCATTGGAAAAGAGACAAGTAGTTGTCAAAGATCGTAATCGAGGTACATATGTACTTGCCGCAAACAAAAAGATTTCCAGTGGTGCTAATGGTCTAGCAGGATTTACCGAAGTAGCTAAAAAAATGAATTTGAATCCTCAAACAAAGGTTTTGAGTCTAACAGAAGTTACTGATTACCCGCAAGTTGTAGCGAATGATTTAAGACTAAACAAGGATGATGAGATTTGGAAAATCGAACGTTTACGATACGTTAACGATGAACCAATGACTCATGAACAAATTTATTTAAAAGAGCAGCTTTTGCCAATGCTAGATGAGAAGCAAGCCGAAGGTTCATTGTATGAATTGATCGAACAGAATATATCTATTGCATATGCAAGCCAGGAATTGGAAGCAGTACAGCTAGATAAGAAGACAAGTCGTTTACTTGAGACAAAAGAATCTTCTCCAGCATTTTTGGCTCATACTGTCGCATATTCAGTCGATGGATATCCTATTTTGTATGATGATTCATACTATCGTTCTGATAAATATACGTTCCACAATATTTTATATAGAAATCATTAGAAAGAAGGGATTCTTAATGAAGATTATTGTCCTTTTGGATCAAATTCAAGCTGGACTTGGTGGTAAGGAAAAAGCTGATACTGAACTTGGTGGTAAAAAACTTGCTATGGGTGCTGCAGATACAATTGATAAGACCCTAAAGAAAAAAGATTCTGAAGTTATGGCAACATTCTTCTGTGGTACAGAATATTTTTCAGAGAATAAGGATTTGGTATCTGGAAAAATCACACGTATGTTACAAAAAATGAAACCAGATGTTCTATTAGTTGGACCAACATATGATTACCATGACTTCGCTGATATGGCTCTAGAAGTAGGTCTAGCCGTTCAAACTAATTCCGATATTCCTGTTGTAGCGATGGTTGCCAGTGAGAAGAATGAAGACTTAGTTCCACAATTTAGTGACAAGCTAGATATTATTCATATGCCAAAAAAGGGTGGCACAGGATTGTCTGATTCTATTGATCATGCTTTGGAATTATGCAATAAAAAGGTTAATAACGAAGATATATCAGAACTCAAATCTAACTATTGTTTTTAAATAATATTGTTATTTTTTAAGAAGGGGTGAAAAGTCATGCAGAAACAATTTGAAAAAGTATTGATGCCGGTCGCAACCAAATTGGCTAACAATGTTGTTTTACGTTCACTGCGTGATGGTTTCTTAATCATCACACCATTGATCATTGTTACGTCAATTTTCCTATTGATCGGTAATTTTCCGATCCCTGGATGGGAAGACTTTTGGACAGGCGTATTAGGACCACAATGGGCAGAATGGTTTAGTGCTGTTTCTAACTCAGTATTTAGTTTCACTGGTTTGTTATCATGTTTTGGTATTGCGTATGCTTATGGTAAGAACCGTGGACTACACGCTGTTAACTCAGCTGCTGTAGCAATTATTTCATTCTTGATCATGACTCCTACGTCAGTAACTGTTGGCAAAAAAACAGTTGGCGCCGTTGAAACACAATTTTTAGGACCTAACGGTATTTTCTTAGGTATTTTTACAGCTATTATCGCCGTTGTAATTTTTAGATTTGCTATTAAGAGAAATTGGACAATTAAGATGCCCGAAGGGGTTCCACCTGCAGTTAGTGAATCATTCGATGCTTTGATTCCTAGTGCTTTAGTTGTTCTAGTATTCTTTATTGTCAGAGTTGTATTTAGTTTGACAGATTATCAAACAGCTTATAACTTTATTTACACATTGATCCAATCACCATTGAAGAACGTTGGTAATTCACTACCATCAGTATTGCTATACAACTTCTTGTCATCAGTTCTATGGTGCTTTGGTATCAATGGACCAACTATTGTTAACAGTGTTTGGTCACCAATTTTCTTTGCTTTAACACAAGATAACCTTACTGCTTACAATGCTGGTACAGCTTTGCCACATATCTACACACAACAATTTATTGATATTTTCACAACATACGGTGGTGGTGGTAGTACACTATCACTACTAATTCTTATGTTGACTGTATGTAAATCAAAACGTGTTAGAGAACTTGGTAAATTAGCTATTGTTCCTGGTGTTTTCGGAATTAACGAACCTGTTATCTTCGGTTTGCCAGTTGTTCTAAACCCTATTATTGCTATTCCATTTATCATTGTTCCTGTTTTGAACACAGCTATTTCTGGTTTCGTATTTTCAATGGGATGGGTACCATATACCAATGGTGTTATGCTCCCATGGACGACACCTCCTTTGATTTCTGGATGGCTATCTACCGGAAGTATTCTTGGTTCCATTCTTCAGTTATTCGAATTAGTCTTAGGTATTGTGATTTACTACCCATTCATTAAGATGCTTGATAAACAATATCTAGGTGAGGAAGCAGCAGTCGAGAAGGATGCCGATATTGATATCGACTTTAGTACAATTTAAGGAAGTTAAAAAATGAATGAAGTTAGACCCGATTTTCAAGAATTATTTGATGAACATAAATATGAATTTCTAGGATATCTGGACGAATTGCTTCAAATTCCTAGTGTTAATGGTAATGCTACTTTTGAAGCACCGTTTGGTATTGGACCTAAGCGTGCCTTGGAATATATGCTGGCATTATCTAAGAAGCTAGGATTCCGTACGGGTAGTGTATCTAATTGTGTTGGATGGGCTGAATATGGTCCAGAAGATGCAGAAGAATATTTTGGTGTATTAGGACATATTGATGTTGTTGACGTTGAAGATGATTGGAGTTATCCTCCTTTCAAATTGACTCAAGTTGACAATATGATGTATGGTCGTGGAGCTCTCGACAATAAAGGACCGCTGATGTCGACATTGTTTGCATTATATTTACTCAAACTTCAGGGAATTAAATTAAACAAACGTGTCCGTATCATGTTCGGTACTGACGAAGAGTCCGGTAGCCGTGATATTCCATACTATCTGAAAAAACAGAAGCCACCATATGCTGGATATACACCAGATTGCAAGTTCCCAATTGTCTATGGTGAACGTGGATTAGTCGATCTAACGGTTTCTCAAACTGTTGATGATGGCTCATCAGATCAAATCGAATCTATCTCTGGTCAATTCGACCGTAGTTATATTCCAGACTATGCTAAATTCCAACTAAGTGATGGCACATGGAAAGAGTTTACTGGGAAGAAGGCTCCAAGTAATGCCCCTGATATGGCCGATAATGTATTGCCTAAAGTAGCTGATAATTTGGTTGGTTTAGCAGGACAAACTGGCGACTTCTTCATGTGGCTATCAGCTAAGCTATCGAGTCAATACGATGGTAAGAATCTAGGACTGAACTTCGCCGATGAAGCTTCTGGAAGTTTGCAGTTGTCACTTTACAAGATTGAGAAGAAGGATAACAAGTTGTCATTCAATATTTCGATGCGTTATCCAATCTCAATTACTGAAGATAAGGTCATTAACCAGTTGAAGTCACAATTGAATGATGGCATGTCTGTAACAGTCAATCGTAGCTTCCCATCTAAGCTAAGTGAGAAGAATCAAGACTATATCAAGCGCTTTTCAAATATTTATGAAGAAGATACTGGTCTTGACGGAACTCCTGTTACAACCACTGGAGCAACCTATGCTAGAGCTATGCCTAATATTGTTGCTTTTGGACCATCATTCCCTGGTCAAAAGGGAATTGCTCACAAGGGTGACGAATGGCTACAATTCAGTGATTGGCAAATGATGATGGAAGTTTATTATGATTGTTTCATCAATGAATTATGTTAGTAAATATTTAGTAAAGTAAAAAAAGTTTAATTGTAACCGTTTACAAATTCAATTATTTGTCATATACTAAGAGCTGTTGAAAGAAATGAATAGCTCTAGTGAATTGTTACTATTAAATTAGGCGAGATCACTTGGCATTTCGATTATTTGAAATGCTGGTGGTCTCTTTTTTTATATGAGACGGTGAGTTGTTACTATTAGATTAGGCGAGATCACTTGGTGTCATGGTTGTTTGAGATTCAAAACCATGCCATCAGTGGTCTCTTTTTTGTGCAGAGAATGCACGCATAAAGGAAGAGAGGGGGCAACAAAAATTGGTAGACATACTACAAGTATTTAATAACAACAGCGTTTTGGCCGATATAGGAGATCATCGCCAGGCTATCATCAAAGGAAATGGCATTGCTTTTAACAAACACAAAGGATCAAAGGTTAACACAGATAAGGTCGAGAAGATTTTTTATCTGAATACCAAAGGATCTCAAGAAAATCTTTATTTTCTATTGAAAGATATTCCAATAGATGTCGTCACAACTACTTATGAAATTATTGACTATGGTTATAAAAAGTTTAACTATAGCGTTCTAGATTATGCGTATATTACGCTGAGTGATCATATCTTAGAATCGACAAAACGCTTTAATGGTGGTACATATCAAGAAAACTTAATTCCCGATATGGCTGCCCAATATCCGGAGGAGTATGCAATTGCCGAACATGCATTGGAAGTTATCCATAATAATCTTGGAATAAGATTTCCTGCATCTGAGGTGAAAGCAATCGCATTACATTTCATTAATTCTAAGGGTGAAGAGCCCCAAGAGGGTCAAATGAAGCAAGCTGAGAGCAAGGATATTAATGAAATAGTCAAAAACATTCTTAATGACAATAAGATTTTTAGATTGGGTTCCAATGGCAATTATTTTGATAGATTTATGATTCATTTGCAATACTTAGCTGGCCGGCTTGATAAACCTGATGAAGGTGATGATGTCCTAAGTCCGAAATTTGAAAAAGAGATGAAGGAGTCATATCCAGAATCATTTGAAATTGCAAAACAAATTTATGATGAACTACAAGCAAGACTTGATAATAAATTAGGAAGCAATGAGCTATTGTACTTCGTAATTCATATTCAACGATTAATTCAAGAAGATACGAAAGACTAAAAACGAAACGAAACGAAAAGACTCAGGGAGATGGAATTATTATGGCTGTAACAAAAGAAGATATATCAATGACAGGATTTGCCATCGTCGCCTACGCAGGGGATGCAAAATCAGCCTTGATCAATGCATTAAACAAGGCAAAAGAAGGAAAAATCGACGAGGCTAAAAAGTTAGTTGAAACTGCTAATGAGTCAATCGTTGATGCTCACAATGAACAAACTAAATTACTTGCGAATGAAGCAGGTGGAATGGAAATGGACGTGACATTCATCATGGTTCACGGACAGGACACATTAATGACCACTATGATGCTTAAAGATGAAGTTGAGTTCTTCATCGATGAGTATGAAAGAATCAATAAAATTGAAGATAAATTAGATATGAAAAACTAAAATAAAAGAGGGATTTCATTATGATGGATGCTATGACTCGTAGAGTCGATAAAATGAGACCGGTATTCGAAAAGTTTGCCGCTAACATTTATGTTTCTGCTATTCGTGATGGGTTTATCGCAGCAATGCCTATTATCTTATTCTCATCTTTGTTCCTATTAGTAACATATTTACCAAATGCATGGGGTTTCTATTGGCCTTCAAACATTGAAAGTAATTTAATGATTGCTTATAACTACTCAATGGGACTTTTAGCATTGTTTGTTACTGCAACAACCGCTAAGAATCTTACTGATGCAAAGAACCTTGATTTACCAAAGACAAATCAAATGAATGCCGTTTCAGTTATTATGGCTTCAGAAATTGCCTTTATCATTTGTGCCATTATCCAAAATAAGGGTGGCGCTGATCTAACATACATGGGTACACAAGGACTTATTGCTTCATATCTTGTAGGTTTGATTGTTCCAAATATCTACTATGTATGTATTAAGAACAACGTTACAATCAAGATGCCTCCACAGGTACCACAGAATATTTCTCAAACATTCAAAGATGTTATTCCTATGGCATTATCAGTTACAGTTTTCTGGGCATTTTCATTATTGCTCGTTACAACAACTGGTAAGAATTTACCTGAACTAATCGTCGCAATTTTAGCACCTGTTTTCTCAGCCAGTGATTCATATATTGGTCTAGCAATTATTGCTGCTGCCATGGGATTCTTCTGGTTCGTAGGTGTTCAAGGTCCATCAATCGTTGCTCCAGCCGTTGCAGCTATTGAAGTTACAAATACTGAAGCTAACTTGAAGTTGATTCAAGCTGGACATCAAGCAACACATGTACTTGCACAAAACGCACAAGATTATGTTATGAACATGGGTGGTACTGGTTCTACATTCGTACTAGTATTCTTGTTCTTATTCCTTGCCAGATCAAAACAATTGAAAGCTTTAGGTAAGGCTGCATTTATTCCTGTCAGTTTCTCTGTTAATGAGCCAATTTTGTTCGGTGCTCCAATTATCATGAACCCTGTATTCTTTGTTCCATTTGTGTTAACACCAGCTGTTAATATTATGTTGTTCAAGTTCTTTATCTCTGTTCTTGGGATGAACGGTATGATGTATGTTATGCCTTGGGTTATCCCTGCACCAATTGGTATTTTGATCAGTACAGGATTTGCTCCATTAGCATTCTTATTCGTAATTCTAAGTTTGGCAATTGATGTTGTTATCTGGTTCCCATTCATGAAAGTTTACGACAATCAATTACTAACTGAAGAAGCTAAAAAAGCTGAAGAAGAAGGATTAGATTTAGACGATGCTGAAGCAGACGTTGCCGAAGATGATGGTGACATTGAAGTTTCAGCTGATGGAACAGTTATGGCTACAGCAACTGCAGGTGCAACATCTACAGCAGAAGCAGTCGATGACACAACAGATTCAGGAACTGGTTTTGATAAAGAAACAGCTGTCATGGTTATCTGTGCCGGCGGTGGTACATCAGGTATTCTTGCTAATGCATTAAATAAGATTGCCAAAGATCGTGATTTACCGCTATCAGCCGCAGCACGTGCATACGGTCAAGATATGAATATGATTCAAGATATGGATCTAGTTATCTTAGCTCCACAAATGGAAAGTATGAAAGGCAATGTTCAAAAGATTACCGATAAGTATGGAGTTAAACTAGCTACAACCTCAGGTAAAGAGTATATTGCATTGACTCGTGATGCAGATATGGCATTGAAGTTTGTCAAATCATATTTATAAGATATAGTTAAAGTGAAAACGTTTTTAAAAGGAGAGTTATAAATGACTAAGACATTACCAAAAGATTTCGTAATGGGTGGCGCCAGCGCTGCGTATCAAGTTGAAGGTGCTACTAAAGAGGATGGCAAGGGACGTGTTCTCTGGGATGATTATTTGGAGAAACAAGGGCGTTTCAGCCCGGACCCAGCCGCTGACTTCTATCACAAATATGAAGAAGATTTAACACTCGCCGAAAAGTACGGTGTTCAAGTTATCAGAGTATCAATTGCTTGGTCACGTATTTTCCCAGATGGTGCTGGTAAGGTTGAACCACGTGGTGTGGCATTTTATCACAAGTTATTTGCTGCATGTGAGAAGCATCATATCGTACCTTATGTAACTTTGCATCACTTTGATACACCTGAGAGATTACACAATAATGGTGATTGGCTGAGCCAAGAAATGCTTGATGATTTCTTAGCATATGCTAGGTATTGCTTCAAGGAATTCCCAGAAATCAAGAACTGGATCACTATCAATGAACCAACATCGATGGCTATTCAACAAAATGTTTCTGGAACATTCCCACCTGCAACAACTGGTCGTTTTGATCTAGCCTTCCAAGCTGAGCATAATCAAAATGTTGTTCACGCTCGAATTGTTAATGCGTATAAAGATATGAACTTAGGCGGCAAAATCGGTGTTGTTCATGCACTTCAAACTGTTTATCCATATAGTGATAGTGCCTCTGACAAGCACGCTGCTGATTTGATGGATGCTTTTGAAGATAGACTATATCTAGATGGAACTCTAGCTGGTGAGTATCACAAAGAGACATTGGACTTGGTCAAGGAGATTCTCGATGCCAATAATCAGCCGATGTTCAAATACACTGATGAAGAAATGGTTGAGTTAAGTAAGGCTGCTCATCAATTAGACTTTGTCGGAGTCAATAACTACTTCAGCAAGTGGATGCGTGCCTACAATGGTGCTTCAGAGACCGTTCATAATGGTACAGGTGCCAAAGGTAGCTCGGTCAACCGTCTACATGGTATTGGTGAAGAGAAGAAGCCAGATGATGTTGAGACGACTGACTGGGATTGGTCGATCTATCCAAAGGGGATGCACGATATTCTTATGAGAATTCACGATGAATATCCATTAGTTCCTGAAACTTACGTTACTGAAAACGGTATTGGCTTGAAAGAGAGTCTTCCAGACAATGTGACTGACAATACTATTATTGATGATCCAAAACGTATTGATTATTTAACTAAGTACTTCGGTGCGATCGCTGATGCAATTCACGATGGTGCTAATGTTAAGGGTTACTTCATGTGGTCATTACAAGATCAGTTCTCATGGACAAATGGCTACAGCAAACGTTATGGTATGTTCTTCGTCGATTTTCCTACACAGAAACGTTACGTAAAGCGTAGTGCCCTATGGTTTAAGAAACTTAGTGAGACACATGTAATTGAAGATTAACTCGAAACAGAGCAATAAAACTCTTATTTCACCCCTATGAAATAAAAATAAACAAACAAAATTAGCCTCTAAAACTGTTGAGTTTTGGGGCTTTTTGTTCGCTTTTGTAACTTAATTGTTTGTAAACGTTTACAAATCGTATATTCTGTTATACAATGGGTTTGTTGAAAAAATAAAGCAAAGTAAATCGTTACTATTAAATTAGGCGAGATTACTAAGCATTGTAATTAAGAGTAAAGGCATATAACATAGTTAATGCCAGACTTTTTGCAATGCTGGTAGTCTCGCTTTTTTGTGCAGAAAGGGGGAAAAGCGATGGTAAAGATAGCCCAAGTCTTTAATAATAACAGTGCGTTAGTCAACCTGGGAGACAAGCGTCAGGCTATTGTGAAGGGCAAAGGAATTGCTTTTGGCAAGACGAAAGGTGCGGATATCGATACCGACAGGGTCGAAAAGATTTTTTACTTAAACACTAAGGAATCTCAACAGAACCTGTACTTCTTGATGAAAGACATTCCAATCGATGTGGTCACAACTACTTATGAAATTATCGATTATGCTAAAAAGAAATTTAATTACAACGTTTTAGATTACGTTTATATTACTTTAAGCGATCACATCTACGGGGCTTACCAGAGATTTCTATCTCGCACCTATACTGAGAGTGTCATTCCTGATATGAGTAACCAATATCCAACTGAATACTTAATTGCAAGCTATGGATTAGATGTAATTAACAAAAACTTGAATGTTAGTTTTCCAGAATCAGAAATGAAAAGTATAGCGCTGCATTTTATCAATGCTAAAGGTGAAGAGTCCAATGAGAGTTCATTGAACAAGAGTCAGACAATCGATATCAATAAGGTTGTTAAGAAAATTTTGAGTGATAACAAGATTATCAGGTTTGACGATAACGCAAATTATTACGATAGGTTCATGATTCATCTTCAGTATTTAGCTGGTCGATTAGATACTCCAAACAATGACAATGAAGAATTAAATGAGACACTTGAGTCGGAAATGATGAAAGCGTATCCAAAATCATTTGAAATTGCGAAAGAGATCTACGAACAGCTTCAACTTAAGCTAGGTAAGAAATTGAGTGGTAACGAGCTCTTATACTTTATAATTCATATTCAACGATTAACGCAAGAGAAAGCAAATAACTAAGTGAGGTAAGAATTATGGCAGTTACTAAAGAAGATATATCAATGACAGGATTCGCAATCGTCGCATATGCTGGCGATGCAAAAACAGCTTTGATCAAAGCTTTGAACAAAGCTCGTGATGGTGAGATCGATGAAGCTCGTAAATTGGTTGAAGAATCAAATGAATCAATCGTCGATGCACATAACGAACAAACAAAGCTCTTGGCTAATGAAGCCGGCGGTATGGATATGGATGTCACATTCATTATGGTTCATGGTCAAGATACATTGATGACAACAATGATGTTAAAGGATCAAGTTGAATTCTTCATTGATGAGTATGATCGTATCAATAAGATTGAGAAAAAACTTGGTATGAAATAATTAAGTTTCAGATATTAAAATTCGAGGGGAGTAAGAATCATGAACGGAATTGTTAAGCAAATTGAAAAAGCTCAACCATTTTTCAAGAAATTGTCCGCTAACATTTATCTACAAGCTGTCCGTGATGGTTTCATTTCATTGATGCCAATCATCATCTTTTCCAGTTTGTTCTTACTTGTTGCAAACGTTCCTAACATTTGGGGTTTCTTCTGGCCAACAAATGTTAGTGATGGATTATTAAAGGTTTATAACTATTCAATGGGTGTTTTATCATTAATGGCTGCAGCTAATGTTGCCAGAGCACTTACTGGAAGTTTGAACTTGAGATTACCCAAGATCAACCAAATTCCTACAGCTTCAGTTATGTTTGCTGCACAAATTGCATTCCTATTGGTTGCTGTTGATCCATTCAATAACAAATTAGGTTTGTTCTTTACAACAGGCTACATGGGTACTAAAGGTCTATTGGCCGCATTCTTAGTTGGTTTCATTGTTCCAAATCTTTACTATGTATGTTTTAAGAATCACATTACAATCAAGATGCCTGATGCTGTTCCACAGAACATTTCATCAGCCTTTGCAAATATCATTCCTTTTGCATTGTCAACATCTGTTTTCGCACTATTTGATATTGGATTCCGTGCAGCTACAGGTACTAACTTAGCTGCTTGGATCATCCAAGTATTGGCTCCATTGTTCACTGCCGCTGATGGTTATGTTGGTTTGGCAATTATCTATGGTGCTATGGCATTCTTCTGGTTCATTGGTATTCAAGGACCATCAATCGTTGAACCTGCCGTTACAGCTATTTATCTATCAAACGTTGAAGCTAACTTGAAGATGTTCCAAGCTGGTGGACATGCTACAGACGTTCTAGCACAAGGTACACAGTACTTCGTTGCTACACTTGGTGGTACTGGTGCTACATTGGTCATCACTTACATGTTTGCTTTGATGGCTAAGTCAAGTGAATTGAAAGCTGTTGGTCGTGCCGCAGCAATTCCTGTTTCATTCGGTGTTAACGAACCTATCTTGTTCGGTGCTCCATTGATTTTGAACCCTGTATTCTTTATTCCATTCCTATTAACACCAATCTTGAACGTATGGTTATTCAAGTTCTTCATTGATCACTTGGGTATGAACGGATTTATCTATAACTTACCATGGACAACACCAGGTCCTATCGGATTGTACATGGGTACTGGATTCTCTATTCAAGCATTAATCTTGGTATTCTTACTATTAGCAGTCGATTTCATATTCTACTACCCATTCTTCAAGGCCTATGATGCACAAAAGGTTCAAGAAGAAGCTGAAAAGGCAGCAGAAGATAAAGCAAACGGAATTGATCCTAACGCTGATACATCAGCAGTTGTTGCTACAGCCGCAGGAGATATTCCACTAGGTTTAACAAAAGATAAGAAAGATCTAAATATTTTAGTTATCTGTGCTGGTGGTGGTACTTCAGGTATCCTTGCTAACGCATTGAATAAGATGTCAAAAGAAAAAGATTTGCCTGTTGAAGCCGCAGCCGCAGCTTATGGTGCTCACGGTGACTTGTTACCTGATATGGATGTTGTTGTTTTAGCTCCACAAATGGATGCTATGCGTGACACATTGAAACAAGAAGCAGATAAATCAAATGTTAAGATGATCACAACTACTGGTAAACAATATATTGATTTGACAAGACATGCTGACAAAGCTCTTCACTTTATCGTTGGTAAATTAGATGGTACAAGTGACGACAAAGATACTGATGCAGATCCTGCAACAAACTAATATTTAAGATTATGTATTAATTTCAAAAATTACGAGGAGAAAGAGTTTATATGACATTATTAAATCGTGTAAAATCATTGCCAAAGAATTTTGTTCTTGGTGGTGCCACAGCCGCATACCAAGTTGAAGGAAATACAAAAGTTGACGGCAAAGGGAAGACAATGTGGGATGACTACTTGAAGAAGCAGGGACGTTTCAGTCCAGATCCTGCCAGTGACTTCTATAACCGTTATCCTGAAGATCTTGAGTTGTCAGCAAAATATGGTCTAAATGCAATTCGTGTTTCAATTGCTTGGACAAGAATTTTTCCAGATGGTGTTGTTGGTACACCTAACGAATTGGGTGTTAAATATTATCACGAATTATTCCACGAATGCTTGAAACATGGTATTACACCATACGTTACTTTGCATCATTTCGATACACCAAAGGCCCTATTTGACCAAGGAGACTGGTTAAATAGGAAGCAAATTGATGACTTTGTTGATTATGCTAAGTTTTGTTTCAAAGAGTTCCCTGAAGTTACAAATTGGTTCACTATCAATGAATTGATTTCTTTAGCCGAAAGTCAATACATTGCTGGTGCTTTCCCTCCAAATCATCACTTCGATGTAACTAGTGCTATTCAGGCACAACACAACGAATTGGTTGCACATGCTCGTGCAGTTCTAGCTTATAAAGAGTTGGGATTGGAAGGTAGAATTGGTTTGATCCATGTGATCCAACCAGTTTATCCAATTACAGAAACACCCGAAAACCAACATGCCGCTGATCTTCAAGACGCATTCATTAATCGTTTCTTGCTTGATGGTACATTCTTGGGCAAGTATAGTGACGGTACAATGGACTTGATCAACGAGATATTGGATAAGAATGACGCACATCTTGAAATCGCAGATGGCGATATGGATTATCTAAAAGCCGCAAGTACTCAAAATGACTTCTTCGGACTTAACTATTATCAAAACCAATATGTTAAGGCATACGATGGACCAAGTGGCAATGTATTCAATGGAACTGGTGCTAAAGGTACTACATCATTCAAGTTCCATGGAGTATGTGAATCTGTTACAAATCCAGATGTTCCTACGACGGATTGGGACTGGAACATCTTCCCGCAAGGGTTGTATGACGTACTAACAAGAATTTCAAAAGAGTACAAGAATTGCAAGACTATCTATATTACCGAAAACGGTATGGGATACAAAGACAAATTTGTTAGTCCTGATGAAGTTATTGATGATTCACCAAGAATCGACTATGTAGATCAACATATTGAGGCATTGCTCAAGGCACGTGCTGAAGGTGTCGATGTACAAGGTTACTTCATCTGGTCACTTCAAGATCAATTCTCATGGGCAAATGGTTATAACAAGCGTTATGGTTTGTTCTATGTTGATTTTGAGACACAAAAACGTTATATCAAGAAGAGTGCCCTTTGGTTCAAAGAGCTCTCAGATACAATGAAAGATTAGTTTGGATTTAAATTCTTCTGAAGTAAATGCTTAATTGCCGCTTAATTGCTTGTGATTGAAGTACAGCCTTACTTAGTATCGTTAATCGATGCTCACCCTAGGAGTAATCCTGTAAGTAAATCGTAATTAAAAGACGTGATGACTTGAAATCATCACGTCTTTTTGTCTATTCATTTATAAATATACTAATAAATTTCATCGAGTTTCTGAATGAAGTATAATGGAAGTTGTAATCGTATTCAGTTTTTCGTTTAATATTTGTTCAAAATGGAGGGTTCTTTAATGAAGAAAATTATCAATAATGTCGAAGACATTGTTCCTGAAATGATTTCGGGACTAGTTAAGACAAATTCTGATTTGGTCAAACAAATTGAGGATACTACTGCTGTAGTTAGAAATGATAAAAAGTTTTCTGAGAACAAGCAGGTAGGTGTTGTTTCCGGTGGTGGAAGTGGTCATGAACCATTACATGCCGGATTCGTTGGTGACGGAATGTTGTCCGCTGCTGTTGCTGGTGAAGTGTTCACATCCCCAACTCCTGATCAAATATATGAGGCTATCAATGCAGTTGACCAAGGGTTGGGTGTGTTGTTGATAGTTAAGAATTATTCCGGTGATGTCATGAACTTTGATATGGCAAAGGAAATGGCTGAAGCTGATGATATTAAAATTGCTACAATTGTGGTTGATGATGATATTTCTGTTAAAAATAGTGAATTTACTCAAGGCAAGCGTGGAGTTGCTGGTACTGCTTTGGTCGAGAAGATTGTTGGAGCTGCTGCACGTTCTGGAATGAACTTAGATGATTTGGCTAAGTTAGGTCAGAGTGTGATCGACAATACTAAGACAATTGGTATTGCACTTCATGCTGCGACTGTCCCAGCCGTTGGTCATCCTGGATTTGAATTGAAAGATGATGAAATAGAATATGGTATCGGTATTCACAACGAGCGTGGCTATTCAGTTGAGAAGATTCAGCATGCTAAAGAATTGGCACATGAGTTGATCGAAAAAATTATGAAAGAGTTTGATGATAAGTCAGGTAAGTTCGCAGTACTAATCAACGGTATGGGTGGAACTCCACTCATGGAACAATATATCTTCGCTAATAATGTCTTGGATGAATTGCAGTCTGATGGCATTGACGTGGGATTCAGTAAAGTTGGGAATCTCGTTACATCACTTGATATGCAAGGTATCTCATTGACCATTATGAAGGCTGATGATGATTGGATCTCTAAATTAAAGGAACCTGTAACCACTATAGGTTGGTAATTATTTGGAAGGGATGACATTATGAAACTTGAGTTAAATGAAGCACAAAAGTGGATCGAACTGTTTGTTGAGAAGCTAGAAGCAAATAAGTCAGAATTGAATGAATTAGATACAGCAATCGGTGATGGGGATCATGGTACGAACATGGATCGTGGTGCCAAGGCAATAACTGAATCATTCGCTAAAAAAGCACCAGAGAATGTTTCTGATCTGTACAAGGCAACAGCTTTTGCTATGATTCAAAAAGTTGGCGGAGCATCTGGTCCATTGTATGGGACAGCCTTCTTAGATATGTCGAAGGCTGTAAAATCTGAGAATATTGAGTTGGCAGACCTGATTCAAATAGGTGCCGATGGTATTAAGCGCCGTGGTGAATCAGATATCAAGATGAAGACTATGATCGATGTATGGCAACCTATAGCCGATGCAATGAAGCAAGATAACTTCGATAAGTCTGTAGTTGAGGATGCACTTGATTCTACCAAGGATATGGTAGCAACTAAGGGACGTGCAAGTTACTTGGAGGAGAAATCCAAGGGACATTTGGATCCTGGCTCACAATCTAGCGCCTATTTATTTGAATCATTAGTAGACGTCTTAGGAGAAAATAGCTAATGAAATTTGGAATAGTAATTGTTTCTCACTCAAATAAAATTGCTGAGGGTGTTAAAGATTTGATATCTGAAGCAGCACCTGATGTATCTATTACGACTGCTGGTGGAACTGATGATAATGAGATTGGTAGTTCAATGCAGAAGGTCCAAGATGCGGTGGATGCCAATACTGGTGATGAAATATTAGCCTTTTATGATTTGGGCAGTTCTAAGATGAATCTCGATATGGTTTCAGAAATGAGCGATAAAAAGATTCATCGTTTCGACGTTGCTCTAGTTGAAGGTGCTTATGCCGCCGCTACTCTGGCGCAGGTGGATTCACCGCTAGAGATAATTGAAAATAGTGTCAAAGATATGAAAATTAAATAGACGGAATGTCGCTAAGAAGACTTAAGAGCACAATATACGTGTTTTTAAGTCTTTTTTTGAGTTTTATCATTAAAATTAATTTAATATTCTTATCGATATATTTGACGAAAATTAAAAAAGTGTTAATCTAATCAACATATAATAATTTAAAGGGGTAAAAAGATGAGTAAAGTAATTGGTATTACAGCAGATGTATTCTTAGAAGCCACGGCGGTCATCAATCAGCAGCAGGCTGACTTCGTTCCTCGTCCTGCAGTCAACGCGATTCTCGCAGCTGGTGGAGTTCCAGTTAGTTTGCCGTATCTTCCAGAGGATAAGATCGATATATTATTGGATAAGTTAGACGGTATTCTGATTACTGGTGGACCAGATGTTGATCCAACATTTATGGGTGAGGAACCTATTCCTGAATTAGGCACAACTAATCGTAATCGCGATTTGTTTGAGATTCCTTTGATCAAAAAGGCGGTTGCCAAGCATGTTCCAATTCTTGGAATTTGCCGTGGGGCACAAGTTATCAATGTTGCCCTTGGTGGCAGTGTCTATCAGGACTTAGCAGTCCAATATGATGCTCCAACATTGTTAAAACATCACCAAAATGCACCTGGAGATCAACCAACACATCACGTTAAGGTTGAAGAATCAGCGCTTCAAAAGTCAGTTGGTACAGAGTCGTTCGTTAACTCAAGACATCATCAGGCAATTAAAGAACCAGCTCCAAGTGTCAAGATTGTTGCTGAAGCACCAGACGGTGTTATTGAAGCGATTGAGAATGAAGATGCCAGTGTTCAAGCAGTCCAATGGCATCCCGAAAATTTGTGGCAGCAGTACCCCGAACAGTTAGCAATATTCAAAGATTTTGTCGATAGAACATAAGACGAACTAAAGGGGATTCTTAATATGGAAAAAACTAAAGCAAATCACAAAATGGGTTTTTGGACAATTTTATTATTTGGTATTAACGGAATTATTGGATCAGGTATTTTCTTACTACCTAATCAGGGGATGAAACTTTTTGGCCCAGCTAGTTTGATAGTCTTGGTATTCGATGCACTTCTTATTTTGACTATTGGATTATGTTTAGCTGAAGATGCCAGTTTGTTCGATGAAACTGGTGGACCGTATGTTTATGCCAAAGCAGCATTCGGTGACTTTGTTGGTTATGAAGTCGGATTCGTTACTTGGGCGATTCGTATTATCGCTGAAGGTACAATGTATGTTGGATTTGCGACTGCCTTAGGTGGTATTTTTCCATCGTTGAATAATACCTTTTCAAAGGACTTAGTTGTTACAGTGATTGCCATTGTTTTGATGGTAATGAATATTTCAGGTTTAAAAGTCACTTCAATCGTTAATAATACGATTACAATTTCAAAACTATTGCCATTAGTGATTTTCATCGCTGTTGGTATCTGGTTCATCAAAGGTGGTAACTTCACACCATTTCTACCAAGTAAAGTTGCTAATACTAGTTCATTTGCAACTGCTTCTATGACAATGTTTTATGCTTTCACAGGTGTTGAAGGTGCTGTTGTTGCCGCAGGTGAAATGAAGAATCCTGAGAAGAACTTACCACGTGCATTAGTTGCCATTTTATTGATCGTTGCAGCATTCTATCTATTGATTCAAGCTGTATGTATCGGTATTTTGGGTAGTAGTTTGGCAAGCAGTGTCACACCAGTGCAGGATGCATTTGGCAAGATCCTTGGTGGTTTTGGTAAGTATCTGATTGCCGCAGGTAGTCTATTATCCATTGGTGGTATCTGTGTAGCTTCATCATTTATTACACCACGTTCTGGTGTTGCCATGGCTAACCACGGTATGATGCCAGCTATTTTGAAAAAGGAAAATAGTAAGGGTGCACCATATGTCGCAATTATTGTTTCAACCATTCTAGGATGGGGAATTGCAATGTCAGGGACATTCGCTACATTGGCACAAATCAGTGCAGTATCAAGATTTGCTCAATACATTCCTGCATGTATAGCTGTTCTAGTGTTTAGAAAGACCATGAAGAATAGACCTACAGGGTTCAAGATTCCGTTTGGTTGGTTCATTCCAGTTGTCGCAGTTGTTGTATCAGTATGGCTGTTGGTTAATACGGCAGTTGTCAACTTGTTATGGGGACTTGGAGCTTTGATCATCGCCGTTCCGTTCTACTTTATTACTAGAAAGAATTTTATAGATTAATTAAAATATTATTAGAAAACAAGAGATTCGTTCTTTGAGCGAATCCCTTGTTTTATGATGAAATTGGTTTGCAAATGATAGTCGCATATAGTATGTTGAATTTGAAGTAATACTTTGGTTGCCGCTTCCGGTTATAAAATATTTTATGAATGTTGTTGAACAATGTTTCTGAAAATTAATGGAATACAAATAACATATTATGAAATTATATTGAGGGGATGATTAAGGATGAACACTATAGTAGGCAAAATTGATGGTAAGAACTTGAGGATTGCTGTTGTTGTTTCACAAATTAATAAATCAGTTACGGATAAATTGTGTAAGGGTGCCGTTGATACTCTTATATCCAGTGGTGTTACTGATGAGAATATTACTGTTGTAAAGGTACCTGGTGTCATGGAAGTGCCAAGAATAACTAGTATTTTGTCTGAAATTGATGTTTTTGATGGAATTATTGCTCTAGGTGTAGTAGTCAAAGGGGAGACTACTAATTCAGATTATGTAAGTAAAGAATCTTCAAGAGGTGTTGCACAAACATCTTTGACAGGACAAATACCAGTTATGTTTGGTATTTTAACTACGGATAATATGGATCAAGCAATGAATCGTGCTGGTGGAAAAGCTGGCAATAAAGGATCAGAGTGTGCAACTGGTGTTCTAGAAATGATTGATATTGAAAACCAAATCTCAAAATTATCATTATGATATATTGATACAAATTATTTCTTTGATTCATGGTAGAATAATTTATAGTTGACGTGGGGTCAATTCAATAAAAGAATTTGGGAGTGTTTCGGAATGGTTGATGTTTTTGCAGAGGGTTTCGAGCAAAGTGAAGCTCAATTAGATTTTAGTCATGTAGCAAATGTTGGCGAGAGAAAGTATCTTTCTGATGAGGTACCTGATTATGGATCTCTAGTAAGTGCAAAATTAAATGTTCCTGGACCAATCAAAAATAATCAGTACTTAAGCAGTGTCTTTGAAAAAGGATTTACGGATTTTCTTAAGGACTTTGAGGTTAAGAAACGTATTGTTTGGGATATTGCTACAGGTCCACAGGCATTCGCAATTATTGGTGCTGATGCGCAGATGGTAAAGAATGCAGCAATTATTTTTGAGAATCACAATCCCTTAGGCGCATTGTTCAATATTGATGTTTATATTGTTCATGGTGATACGCTGGGAGTGTTGAATCGAGAGGATCTAAAAATGCGTCCTCGTGAGAGTGTCTATAAAGATGCCAAAACACTTGAGGAAAAACGAAAAATTGTATGTAAACTGATTAATGAGAATATTGAGTTTTGATGAAATGATTTCACTTCGTTGTGGAATCATTTTTTTTTGAACATTTTGTTTAATGAATACAGCAATTTGGAATTAATTTCTGAACATTCATACCTATAATTCTCCAAAATGGGATTTTACAAATGGTGATACATATAATGAATTTATCAAGTGATTTGGAGGAATTCATTATGTTAACAATGGGATTTATCGGAAACGGAAAGAGTGTTAATCGTTATCATCTACCATTTGCATTGAAGAGGGGAAATATCAATGTGAAGACTATCTACGCACCCAATGATAGCCCTTGGGAAAGAATTGATGGAATTAAATATACACATGACATTAACGATGTTTTGAAGGATCCAGAGATTCAATTGGTAACCGTCAGTGTACCCGCAAATTTACACTATCCATTAGCCAAACAAGCCTTGGAAGCTGGAAAGAATGTCTTACTTGAGAAACCGTTTGTTTCGACACCTGAGGAAGCAAGAGAATTGTTTGATTTGGCTGAGAGCAAGCATCTGTTTTTACAATGCTATCAAAATAGACGTTTTGATTCAGACTTTTTGACACTTCAAAAGGTTATCAAGAGTGGTGTATTAGGCGATATTTTGGAAGTAGAGTCAACGTATGATTACTATCGTCCTTATATTCCTGAAAGTGTGAAGGAGTTCTCGATTGGCAGTAGTTACTTGTATGGTCATGGTTGTCATACAGTAGATCAAGTTTTGTCATTCTTTGGTAATCCAGATTCTATTCATTATGATGTACGCCAGTTACTTGGCAAAGGTAGGATGAATGATTATTTTGATTTGGATATGTATTATGGCGTGATGAAGGTTTCAGTCAAATCAAGTTATTTCAGAATCAAGCAACGTCCAAGTTTTACTGTCTATGGTAAAAAAGGGATGTTTATTAAACAAGATATGGATAGACAAGAGTACGATTTGAAGCATTTCTATATGCCTGATCATGATGATTTTGGATTGGATAGACCTGAAGACTACGGGACTTTGACATATTACGACGATGCCGGTAAGTATCATGAAGAAAAGGTTGTTTCTGAAGTCGGTGATTATAGTCGTGTCTATCAAGGCGTCTATGATTCAATTATTAATGGTGCTGACAAGTTGGTTAAGGACGAAGAAACAATTAAACAGATTGAAATTTTGCAAGAAGGAATCAAACAGATGAAGTAGATATTTGGAAATTGAAAGGATGAATTAATATGAAATTAGCTATAATTGGCGCTGGTATGATTGTTAAGGACTATTTAACAATGGTTCACGATCTTCCAGAAATTGAATTAAATGCTATTGTTGGAGTTGAACAAGACGTTCCAACAATGACAGAATTAAGCAACAAATATGGAATTAAAAAAGTCTATACTGACTATGATGAGTGTTTAAATGAAGCTGATATTGATACAGTTTATGTTGCCTTACCAAACTTCTTGCATTATGCATATGCCAAAAAAGGCTTGGAAGCAGGCAAAAATGTAATTTGTGAAAAACCATTCACGCTCAAATTGTCAGAAATGAGAGACTTAAAACAACTAGCTTTGGATAAGAAACTAGTTCTTGTAGAAGCCATCACCAACCAATATTTGACCAATTATAAAGAATTAAAAGACTCAATGAACAAAATTGGTGATGTGAAATTAATTGAATGCAATTATTCTCAGTATTCACATCGTTATGATGCCTTTAAAGAAGGTAAAATCCTACCGGCGTTTGATCCGAAAAAGGGTGGTGGAGCCTTAATGGATATTAATATTTACAATATTCACTTTATCGCTGGAATTCTTGGTAAACCCAAGTCAGTGAGATATATGGCAAATATTGAAAAGAATATCGATACATCAGGGATGTTGCTGTTGGATTATGGGAAAACAAAAGTAGTATGTATCGGTTCTAAGGACACCTCTGCCAAGATTCAAACGACTATCCAAGGTAACGAGGGATCAATTGTCGTTAATGGGCCAACGAATGTTTTGTCAGACTTCGATATTGATTTGAATGATGGATTTTCTAAACATGTAGATGATAAGGTTAACGATCATCGTATGTATGAAGAATTTAAGAAATTTAATCAATTAATTGCGGATCATGATATGGATTTTGTTAAACAACAATTAAATCACAGTGAAACGGTCATGGAAATAGTTGATGATGCATTGAGCAGCGCTGATATTAAATTAGGTTAAAACAAATCACCTTCTTGGAATCAATATGATATATTGAAACTAAGAAGGTGATTTTGTGTCCGTAATTGATAAATTAAAACAAAAGTCTGATTTTACCGAAACTGAGCAAAGAATTGCTGATTATATATTGGATAATCAAATGGATATGGCAGAAATAACTGTTCAGAATTTGGCTAAAAGAGCGTACTCTTCACATTCTGCAGTTATTCGTTTAACTAAGAAACTTGGGTTCACTGGGTTCAAGGATTTCCGTGTGGCAATGGTCAAGGAAGTGCAAGATAATCTTCATGTTGTATCGAATGTTAATGCTAACTTTCCGTTTACGTCATCTGATTCTGCATTTGAAATTGCTAAGAATATGGCAGATTTGTCGATTGAATCTATTCAAAAGACTGCTGACAAACTGGACAAAAACGTTTTAGAAGAGGTTGCCAAAATATTAATTAAAGCCAATAGAATATTCTTATTTGGTACGGGGGATTCGCAAATACGAGCGCGAAGCTTTCAAAATAAGTTCAACAAGATCAATCGTTATCCAATCGTTGCTGGAGAATATGGAGAAGGCAGTTGGCACTCATTAAACTTGGAAGAAAAAGACTGTGGAATGTTCATTAGTTACAGCGGTAATAATCACCAGTCTATTCAATATTTGAATTATCTAAGAAATGAAGGCAGAAATACTATTCTTATAACTGGTGACGCCAATTCTGAAATGGCTAAGTTGGCCAAGTATGTTGTCGAAGTTCCTCAGACGGAATATAATTTTGTTAAAGTAGGAACTTTTGCTTCACAGATTTCATTTGAGTATATCTTGGATACATTATTTGCTATTATTTACGAAGATGAATATACAACTCATTTAGTGGATATTATGAATAAGGAAAAGGTATCTGAAAAGAATTTTGATAATTAATATTATTTGTTTTTGGTTTTGAATTTGTTTGATTGTTATTGGTGATATTACCTGTTATTCTAATGTTACTGAGAGGAGGAGTTATAATGACTAATTACAAAATTGGAAATAAGATAGTTATTAACTCTGCCATTGAGGAAAGTAGAATTAACGATGTCTTGTTTCGAAAAAAAACTAAGAAAGAATTAGACGCTAAACAAAAGATGATTAGAAAATTTGTTAATGAATCTAATGTTACTATTAATGGGAAAAAATATTAATCTTATGCCAATACGTATTTCAATGATTGATGATATAAACTTATTAAACTCATTTGATTGTGGTGATCCACGGTTAAATGAGTTTCTTGTTTATGAAGCAATGAACTTAGATATTGAGAATTGTATTTCCACCACCTTATTAATTAAAAATAATGTGATTGTTGGATTTTTTTCAACTTCTTCATCTTTATTGCTAGTTGAACATTCTAGTTGTTACGTTAAACCGCCGGCATCACGGGAAACTATGAGGGAATTTAGTGCGGTGAAGATACAGTACTTTGCTATTGATAAAAAGTATCAAAGCTTGGGATTTGGTAGAAGTATGATGAGCTATTTATTACATAAATTGCTAGAATTGGATAGAGTTTTCAATTTAGGATGTAAGGTTATTTATTTAGAAGCTTTAACGAATGCTATGGATTTTTACGAGATTATGGGATTTGAGTATTTACAGCCTTGGGATGCAGACAATTCAAGCTTAAGTAGTGCACTTATGCTAATTACACATGATGAATTATTTCATTATGTTGAAAAATAATTATTAAGCGCAAAAAGCTATGGACCGGTTTAAATACCGATTCATAGCTTTTTAATTTTCTAACCATTTAAAAACCTTGCCAATATTACCAACCCAAGTTACCCAGGAATGGTCACCGTCAACTGGCATCCAAGTATAATGGTCAGTCAAATGTATTGTCATGAAGTTTTTGAACATAATATTATCTTCGTGCATATAATCTTCATCGCCGCAAAGCGTCAGGACTTTTGATCGTGGCTGAAGCCTATTAAAAATACTTGTTAACTGATTAGCCTGAATTTTTTCACGAGAATCAAAAATGGTATCGAAAGTATTTTTGGACATTGGGCATTTAGGATTATTTCTAAAGTTTTCAATATCTACAACTGGTGATAATGCAGCAATTTTACTGAATTTATCAGTGTTAGTGAAGCCAATTTTGAGAGCACCATAACCGCCCATGCTTGATCCAACAATATAATTGTCTTCAGCTTTATCAGAAATAGGGAACATTCCCTGAATTTTAGGAATTAATTCATCAATAAAGTAGCTGTAGTATGGGATGAAGTCGGAATCGGTATAGAATGCATTCCTTGCTTCAGGCATAATGACTGCCCAATCATGTTCACGTGCCAGTTCTTCAATATTTGCATGGCGAATCCAAGCGGTATCGTCTCCAGTATATCCATGTAACAACCAAACAGCTTTGTACTGTTTTTTCCCCGAATCGGGAATAACGATAGTTGTTTTGAAGTATGTGTGCGGATAGTTGGTGCGATAGCTCATATTTATTAGTGTCATTTAAAAACCTCGATAGATTAATTATGTTAATGATTTTAAATCAGTTTTAGTATTTTGCAAGTTGAACCAAAAAAACATCATACAAAAGTATGACGTTTAATAGCTATTTGTTTAACCAGTTGAATACTCCATCGACATTTGCTGTCCAAGTTGTCCATGAGTGATCGCCCTCAACTGGCATCCACTTGTAGTTAGCACCGAATTTCTTAGTTAATTTGTCTTTCAAAACCACATTATCATTATGCATGAAGTCATCGTCACCACATAATTGAAGAACTTTTTGATCTGTGGCATCTACTTTATCCAAAATATTTGTAAGTTGATTATCATGAATTTTATTTGTCGAGTCGAAAATAGTATCAAAAGTATTTAATGGCATTGGGCTCTTGGGATTGTTTCTGAAATTTTCAATGTCAGCAACAGGTGACATTGCCGCAATACGACCGAATTTATCAGGATTTTCCAATCCAATTTTAAGTGCACCGTAACCGCCCATACTTACACCTGCAATATAATTATCTTCAGGTTCTGAGGAGATAGGTAGTAGGCCTTGCATCTTTGGAATCAGTTCTTTAATGAAGAAACTGTAATATGGGATGAAGTCTGAATCAGTATAGAATGCATTTCTGCCTTCTGGCATTATGATTGCCCAGTTGTATTTGTCTGCCAGCTTCTCGACATTTGTATTTCTCATCCAAGTCGTATCGTCAGCGGTATATCCGTGCAATAGCCAAACCGCCTTGTAGTCGGTCTTGCCTGTGTCTGGTATCACAACCGTTGTCTTAAAATACGTGTGTAAATAATTAGTACGAAAACTTGTGCTCAATAAAGTCATTGAATTGCCTCCGAATATTATTTTTTATCTATTGTTCATGTTGAGGGTCTTTGAGTTTGATGTCAAGTTAGGTAAATGACAATTAAAGTATTACAAGGTTACATAACAAAAATTATATGAAGTTAGAAATTTTAGCTACATGTCAAGCCCAAATGCAACATCTTAAACAAATCTTAATAACTTTTCTCCAACTCATGATAAAATTTAGTGT
>NZ_RHOO01000023.1 GCF_003946555.1 Companilactobacillus hulinensis
ACTCCCCGTGAATACAGAGAGCATGCCTTAGCAGCTTAATAATATTTAATTTTGTCTAACTTTTGTGTTGCACTTTATCAGAATGGACATATTTTTATTTTGAATTGCTGTATTGTCATCATAAGACATTGCTCCATCAAAATGTAATGGATTACCAAATCTGACTGATTGAGTTAATAAAGAAATTGGGCGAATACTCAAATGTCTTGGAGCCTTGGCAATGGTGAATTGAGGAGTATTCACATCCCCTTTATATAAATCACCCATCAAAGTAGCATGAGCAGATGCTACATTAGTATCTTGTTCGTATCCACCAGACTTATCAGTCTTCGCAACACCGGTTATTTCTAATTTGGCACCCTTCAACTTGTCATTCATCGTACGAGTAAGCTTATGAGTCAATACGTTGTCAGTCACTTCACTAACTGGAACTGGTTCAACTTTACCATCTGAATAAATAACGTTTCCGATAATACCTTCTTTTGCATAAGCGATATTAGAAGGTAAAGTAATTTTAGCAACAACGTTCCTCAACTCATTATCACCAGTTAAGTAGTTCAAATTGTAACTGAACTTCATTAAGTTGTTGTCATACGTTACCCTATCACCCGATTTAATTTCACGGCTTCCCTGACTGATGTTGTATACTTTTGCATCAGAACTAGCGTTTACTAGGGATGGCATTGTTTCGAAGACTGCCATGTTTAGAGAAGCGTACTTACCTGTTGACCCCGTGAAACCATATCTTAATCTATTATCAATGATGACACCATTTTTATCTGTTGGTAAAACTTTTGTCAAATCCAAATTTGTTGTATTAGTATATGGAAGGTCTTTTTCAGTAGTCAGCATTGATCCAGGTGTTCCGTCAATTTTCTTATCGTTAAAAGAATACGTCAATGTAGCATTGTTTGTTCCATCAGTGGGTGGTAAATAGTTAACTGTCAGATGATGCCATGAATCTTCCCCACTATTAGAATGTGTAAGATTCAAATTAGTCCTAATATCGTTATTATCGTCTTCATAAACATATGCACTATAGTAATTGGTAAATTTCTTATATTTCCGTCCATTACTATGGTTTAATTCGTAGCCATATCCACCGTCAATATCTTCTTTTACATAAGCACTAGTTTGCGCTGGATAATTAAAAGCCATATGTTGATTACCACTAATTGAACTATTAAAGGTGTAATCAAAGTAACTTCCTTCACCAGCCTTATTATATCTATTTAAAAAAGTATCAAATTCCAATGCCCACGATTTTTGAATTGCTCCAGCCGCGACCACTGCAGTACTTGATTGACTACCATCAATATCAGGTCCCCAAACTCCAAGAGTTTCCCCCGGAACCACGCTACCCTTATACGTAGAAATAGCTTTAGTCTCTCTCGGATCACTTTGCAAAACAAAAGCAATTCCATCAGCTGGATTCGTAGCATGGCCGAAATACAACCACATAGACAATGTCTGTGGAATCTTTGTATTAATATAATTTCCTTTATCCACGTTACTCCAAATGGAACTCAGTTGTTTAACGTCATCAGTTAATTGCACTGCATCTGAACTAGGATACTTTTTGTTTAATCCGGTTTTTATAGTTGAATGATTGAGCGTTCCATCTTCAAAACTAGGCGTATATTCAAAATAGGAATTCATATCATCCTTTTTAAGAGACAGACCTTCTGGAGTAACGGCTTTTCCCAATTCATCTAATTCCTCAGGCGTTGCCCCCAAAACCCTAGTGGTAGAAATACAAAAAAGTAAAATACTCAATACAAATACCCAATACCTTCTCTTCCTCATCAGATTCCCCTTCGCAAACAATATATTTTCATGTGGCAGTGATATATATTATTAGAATAACGTATTCATGATAGAGAGAAATATCACTTCCAGTAAGAAAGAATTACCAAAAGTGACACTTTTTAGTTAATTTATGATATATAAATAAAACAATAGTAAAAGAGCAATTTGCTTGTTATTAGACAATTAAATAAATTGAATTCACATATATAATTAGTTATTATCTATTTTTTAGCAAAATTAAAAAGGTATCTCCACCGAGATACCTTCCAAACTAAATCTATTTAATTAATGTATATGAATCACGAACGTCAAACAATGAGCTTGTTGATTCGTCCATTTCTGTCATTCTAATTGAATCACCAAGTAAGTCTGTAACTGAAAGAATCTTCAACTTATCGAACTTGCATTCATCAGGAACGACGATAGAATCCGTAACAACAATTTCCTTCAAAGCTGAGTTTTGCAAATCTTTGGCAGCTGTCTTAGAGAAAATTGGGTGGGTAGCAGCGGCATATACGTCAACTGCACCAGCTTCCTTCAAGGCTTCCGCACTATTTATCATTCTTGTACCAGTATCAATCAAGTCATCAACAATGACACATTTCTTACCTTCAACGTCACCAATAACACCAGGAATAACGTTGTTCTCTTCAGTAGATCTTTGGTCAACGATAGCAATTTGTGAACCGAAGACTTCAGCTAATGAACGAGCACGTTTCATTGAATTGTGATCCGGAGCAACGAAGACGAAGTCGTCTTTTTTGTCATCCATCTTATCCATGAAGTATTTGGCAAAGATTGGCATTGCACGTAAGTGATCAACAGGAATGTCGAAAAATCCTTGAATTTGATCAGCATGCATATCAAGTGCAATCACACGATCGACTCCGCCCATTTCCAACATGTTAGAGAATAACTTAGCTGAAATAGGTTCACGTGAACGAGACTTTCTGTCTGAACGTGTATATGCGAAGTATGGCAATACACAAATAATTTGTTTTGTACTTGCACGTCTTAGAGCATCAACGGCAATCATCAATTCCATGAAGTTATCATTAACTGGGTCTGAAACTGAATGAATGATGTAAACGTCTTTTCCACGAATACTTTCGTTGATTTGAATATTGATTTCTCCGTCTGCGAAGTGAGAAACGGAAGCGTCCAACAATGGAACTCCCATATATTCAGAGATTCTCTTGGCTAATGGCTTATTACCATTCAAAGAAAGTAAAGCAATTTTATCTAATGATGTATTAGACATATCTGGTCTGTCCTCCAAAATTATATTAATACTGGTCGATCTATGGGCTTACTTTCGTCAGCAATCACAAGTCCCATGTCATTATCCGTCATGACACGTTCTCTGTTGCGCACGGCAGACTGCGAAACGATTGTAAACTTATACTTCAATTTTACACTTAACTGGAGATATTTATCCAGTATATAAGAATCTATTTTACCATTTAAGTACAAATGATACTGAGGATATTTCTTCATAACTCCCTCAACCGTTTTCAAATTATCGGGATTCTTAAGTTGTGCAATCGTCAAAGCAATACCAACACGCTCGGCAAAATTACCCAAAAATTTATTTTTCTCATCTGGTTTCAATTGCGGCTTGCCAAAAACATTTTTCTTTATATAATCTTCAACATCAGTCATATATTTCCACCTTTCAAGCTGTTATTTCTATTATACACGATATGATAACTGTATAATGGACGTAAAGAAAGGATGTGTTATCTATGGATGAAATGGTATTTTTTAACCCAGGTGACGCAATTGCTAATTCAAAGGATTTTGGAGAGGCAGTGCGTGGCGCACAGATTTACAAAGCTAAAGATCCTTATGAATCATCCTTGATAGTAGCCGAAGATGTTTCAGATAAGAAGAGCTTCGTTGTTTACTTCGCAAAAGATGAGAAGTCTCATGTGAAGGATTCCGATAAGAGTGTTATTCCCTATCACGTTAAGAAAAGATTGTAATCAAAAACCGCTATCCAATTATATGGATAACGGTTTTTTCATACTAAAGAAATCCTTTAATTTTTGATGCCAAAGTTGGAAAAATATAAATAATCTTTCCTTTCCATACTTTACTGTCCAATCCAAGACCAATCACATTAACGAATAAATTAACATCATCAGTAGCAGTCTGACTAACTTCAGAAACACCAACCAGTTTTGAACTTTTATCGAACACTCCAACTAATTCAGCATGCTCGTCATTAGTTCCTGCATAAGCAAAATCTGATTCCAGTGAGAAATGTTCATCAACTACAATGCCTTGACGGTCATGTTCAATTCCTAATTCGTCCAGATTCAATGAAGAAACATTAGGAATTCTTCCGGTAGCATCGACTACATAATCCGCTTCATAAGAATTACCTTGTGCAGTATGAACAACATATTTGCTATCATCTGTCTTAGTGATCTTATTGGCAGCTTGATTGAAGTGGAATTTGATACCTCGTTGCTTCATTTGATCAACCACAGCTTTAACATGATCTTGGTAGAATGGTCCCAAAGCCTTGTCAGAGAATTCAATCATTTCAACCTCTGCACCGGCAGCACTCACCACAGTAGCTAGCTCCATGCTGACATATCCACTTCCGATGAAGACCATCTTCTTAGGGAGTTCTTCCATATCCAGAACATCCGTACTGCTATGTGAATACTCGTTACCAGGAATATTAAGCTTATTAGGCTTCATACCTGTAGCAATGATTATCTTGTCAGTCTTATAGTTTGCACCATCTATTTGAACCGTATGACGATCAATTATTTTGGCTATTCCAGTCTTTGTATCAACGAATTCATTCTCAAATCCCGATTTAGAATTCTCAGGATAAGGTTTGAATACCTTCTTCTTAGTTTCCATCAATGTCTTCCAATTAATAGTTGGTGCTGCAACTATTCCACGATTTTCTAGTTTTTGACCAATCAATACATCTCGAACTGCACCTTCCAAGAATATCTTTGGTTCACATCCATAGTTAGGGCAAGTTCCACCAAACAAATCGTTATCAACAATCAACGCTGTCTGTTTGCTGTTGTCCTCTTTTAATTTGTTTGTCAGTCCAAAAGCAGCTGGGCCACTTCCTATTACTATGTAGCCATATTTGTTTTTTATCATATTTCCCTCTTCAATATACCCTCGACAGTATTCTATTTATTTAAGTATTTTTCAATCTCTGCTCTAAATGCCTTCTTTGGCTTAGCACCAACCATTCCACTAACTAATTCTCCATCTTTCATAATCAAGAACGTGGGAATACCTTGCACTCCAATTTCATTAGCAACCAATGGATCCTTGTCGATGTTCACTGAAACGAACTTAACATTTTTTCCCAACTCATCATCTGATGACAATGACTTTAGTACTGGATCCATCATTTTACATGGTGGACACCAATCTGCTCTGAAGTCCACGACTGTGACGCCGGGTCCTGTAGTTTCTTTTACGTATGTATCATCATGAATTTCTTTTATGCTCATCTCAATGAACCTCCCTTTGATGTAATTCGATATACCCCCTACAGGTATATAAAAACAAAAGTTATGCTCACGAATAATAAATTCCAATAAAAAAGCTCAAAGCTTTCTTAATTTGAAAGTTTTGAGCTTAAATTTGTTAGAATGTAAGTGTATACATTCTTATTCTAACTGTTCTTTACTATCTTTATCTGAGCGAGAATCACGAATGGTCTTCAAGACCCTAAGGTTAGCAACGCCAACATCACGGACATTATCCATATCGAAGAACTTCTTAGTAATACTGTCTTTTCTTGATACGTAATGATACAGCGGGAAGTTATCAAAATAGAACTTCTTCGCCACAGTTGCGTATTCAACATTGAAAACTTGATCTTCCATTAGATCCAGATCAGTCTGGAAATGAATCTCATTGTTCTCAATCACTGAACGACGATAGACTTTGTTCCATGTATAGCCCATGACTGTACCGCTTATCTTAGTGATCTGTTTAATTGCTTCATCACGATCAACGAAACCATTCTGTCTCTTCTCAGTCTTGACCTTGCTCTTGCCAGTTTCAGTATCCATAAAGAAACCGCACGTCGCAAGATCCGTGTCAGTATTTTCAAATACTGTCAAAAAAAAGTCAACATATCCCGGTTCTAACCAATCATCGCCATCAATGAAAGTGACGAGATTGCCAGAGATATGTTTAAGACCAGTGTTCCTAGCTGCTGAAACACCAGCATTTTCTGTGTGTTCGTATGCTGTTATCCAGCTGTACTTTTTTTCATAACTTGCGATAATATCCAGAGTTCTGTCTGTCGAATGATCGTCGACTACTATTAGCTCGAAATTCTTATTAGTCTGAGCTATCAACGAATCTATTGTCGTCATGACATAGCTGGCAGCATTATATGTTGTCATTATTATTGAAAGTTTATCTTCTACCATTAAATCACCTTAATAGTATTTTACGTCGAAAGACTATCAATACGCAACAAATCCGGGGAGGAAAAAACATGAAACGAATTTTAAATCTTGACGGAGCCATAAACTTACGTGAATTGGGAGGATATAAAACCACTGATGGTAAACAAATTAAATATAATAAACTCCTTCGTTCAGGAGATATTAGTAATTTAACGCCGAAATCTTTAAAATACCTTAAAAATTATGGATTAAAATACGTTGTCGACTTCCGTGGCGACAATGAACAACAAATGTGGTCTGATAGAGACACGGATTTCTATACAATTTATTCTGATCCTGTCTACCCACTAAAAGGTAATGGAGACAAATTGGCTAGTGCTTTGAATAACACTTCATCTTATTTAGGTATCATTTATCAAAGTGTTTTACTAGATAAATACGGTCAGCATGCATATCAATTATTATTCCAGTTGTTATTGGAAAATAACGAAGATGATAAATCATTACTATTCCATTGTGCTGCTGGTAAGGATAGAACCGGTATGGCAGCCATGCTCATCCTCAAAGCACTTGGTGTTGACGATGAAACTATTGCCCGTGATTATCTACTGACAAACCTCATGTATGCTTCACCTGAGGTCATCGAGGGAACATTAAATGATGAGAACGGTGATCAAAATATCAACAAGATGAACATGACCAAAGCTGATTTAGAAAGTATTACTTCTGTCTTTGATGCGATCGAGCATTACTATGGAAGCTTCGAAAATTATCTCACTCAGGCATTAAATTTTGATAAGAATAAATTAAGCCAATTGAAAAATATTTACTTAGAAGACTAAAAAACTTATACTCAATTTACCAAATAATTATTTTTAAGAATGGAGAATATGATGAGTCTTCTAGAATTAAGAGACGTACGTAAATCATTCTCATTAGGTAAAAAAGAGTTTCCTGTCCTAAAGGGTATTAATCTTGAATTAGATCGTGGCGAATTTGTCTCGATTCTCGGTGAATCCGGTGGTGGTAAAACCACCCTGCTCAATACAATTGGTGGATTAGATTCACAATTTAAAGGTGATATCTTTGTCGACGGCAAGTCATTGAAGAAGGGTTCAGACAAGGCTCTAGATAATTATCGCAGCCACACGGTCGGATTCGTATTCCAAAGTTTCCATCTTATCAGTCATCTAACAATTCTGGAAAACGTCCTAGTGCCACTTGAGATGTCCTCGTTGAAGAAATCTCAACGTGTGCAACGTGCTAAAGATCTACTGGAAAAAGTTGGACTAACTGAACATATCGATAAGCATCCTAACCAATTGTCAGGTGGTCAAAAGCAGCGTGTTGCTATCGCTCGTGCCTTGGCAAATGACCCTGAAATAATTATCGCTGATGAACCAACTGGTGCTCTGGATTCACAGAATACACAAGAAGTTTTGCGAATCCTAGATGACATTGCCAAAGAAGGTAAATTGGTAATTGCTGTAACGCACTCACAGCAAGTCGCCGACTATGGTACTAGAATCGTCCACTTGGCAGATGGTGTTATTGACTCTGACCAACAAATTCGACCAAGTTATCCATTGGTTGAAGATAACAATAATAGTAAGAAAATTACTCATTTGAGTTTTGGAGATACTTTCCGACTGGCCTGGGAGCACATGCTCTATACCAAGGGACGTAACATTCTAATCATTATCGGTGCCGCCATCGGTATCTTCTCAGTCATTTTCATGCTGGGACTAGGCTCAGGTGTAACTGGCTACATCAACGACCAGATGGAATCTCAAGTTAATCCGAATGCAATTCAGATAACCAAGAATATTCCACAGAGCCAGAATCAAGCTGGTGACACTAGTGGTATCGATATAACGAAGTCAGATATGAGGACTTTTAATAATTTGAAACACGTTAAAAAAGTCGAACAAGCTTATTTCGTTCAATCACCCAAAATTAATTACGATAAGAAGAACGCTTCTATTCAGTATTTCCAAACTTGGAATGCCACTGAAAAAACTGGTGACATCACCAAAGGCACCAAGCCAAGTAATGGCGAAGTCATCTTACTAAAGTCTGATGCTCAAAAGTTAAACAAGAAGAACTATAAGAGTATGGTTGGCAAGACCGTCAAGATGTACATCACAACCCTTGATGACAATAAACAACCAGCTCAAATAGCTATTAACTTGAAGGTGTCCGGTATTATCAAATCAGGTTCTTCAGCTATCACACTTGATACTTTGAAGACCGCCGCCTCCAAGTCAAACGTTACAATTAAACCCAACTTTGTAACATTGACTATCGACGATACTCACAACGTCAAAGCTGTTCAGCAAAAGATCAAATCATACAAGACAACCGTTAAGGGTAAGAAACAAAATAAATATATGATTACCGGAGTTGGTGCCGTTATTGATCAACTCAATACATACTTGAATCTAGCCTTCTACGTATTAGCCGGTGTCGCTGGAATTTCACTGATTGTTTCAGCAATCATGATTATTGTTGTTCTATACATCAGTGTTTCTGAACGTACTCAAGAAATCGGTATTCTACGTGCTATTGGAGCTAGGAAGAAGGACATCAGAAATATGTTCATCTCTGAATCATTCTTAATTGGACTAGTTTCAGGAGGCTTTGCAATTCTGATTGCCTACTTGGTACAGATTGGCGTCAATCACGCCACTCAGAGTGCTTTCAAAGCAACAATAATCTCGATATCACCTGGTAATGCTATCTTTGGTATTGCCATTAGTATCATAATTAGTTTGTTAGCAGCTTTAGCACCATCAAGAAGAGCTGCTAAGTTAGATCCAAGAGATTCACTTACAGATGAATAGATTAATGATAAATCTCAGCAAATGCTGGGATTTTTTCGTGCTTCGGTTTAAAGAAATTAAGCCTGCAATTAGAAAAGATTTCAGCCAAGGTCTGAAATCTCGTTTTTGAACTCCGCATAAACCACGGATTTCAAAAATCGTCCTGTACTGTAAGAACGGAATACCACCGTTCAACACCACTACCACTGCTAGCAAAATTTCTTTAAATCTCCGCTAATTTGTTTTTTATATATAATGTGAATTTAGATACTATATCAAATATTATTTGCATACCCGCCTAACATTCTCTATTGGGTACCAATACTTCACAAATATAAAGTAGACTATATTTGATAATCACTAATGACTTTCAAACAGTTCAAGAGCCGGAGACTGATAAATATTTTAAAAGCCGTGACAGTGGCAAAGCCACAGGGACGAGCTTGGAGATTTGCGAACCATGCAAAGCTTCAAGTCGAAGCACGAGACCGCCTTTCAGGCTCGGGCTGGTCCCCACGGCATTTAAAATATTTATCAGTCGCAGGCGGGAACAGAACGCACAAACAAAAAAAGATGTGAAAGTTTCGTGAACTTTCATGCCAACGTCTTTATACACGTTTAGTTATCTTGTATACTTAAGTTTGTCAATATAATGGAGGAATGAGTATGTTTTGTCCAAATTGCGGCCACAAAGTTGATCTATCACAAAAGTTCTGTGATAACTGTGGTTATGATTTAACTACAATTAAAAATAAACGTAACGATTCAAATCAAAATTCAGCTGACAAAAAAGATGACGATACTATTAAATCTTTAGCCGACATCGAAGCGGAGCTTAGCGAGAACGAACCTGAAAAGTCTGCTCAAACTGTTCAGCCTGAAACTAAACCTATCTATCAACAAGCACCAGCTCAAAAACAAGAATACAGTTCTGTCAGACCTGCATCTGAGGTACAACATCCAGAGCCAAAACCTGAACCTAAAGTCGAGCCTAGAAAATATGATTCCGTTCGTACTTTCGAAAAGACTACTAAAGTTCCAGATGAAACTTTAGACGATCGTACAGTTGCTTACGATAAGGATGCCTTTAGACGTGCAGCGAAGAAACCTTATGAATTTGCGGAATCAGCTCAGGCACAACATGATACTTCATTGAATGAGACCCAAGATCTAGGTAAGAAGTTCAAGGAACGTTTCAAGACTAGTGAGGATCCTTTCAAACCTACTAAGAGTGAAATGAAAAAGTTGCAGCAACAAAAAAGAGAACAGCAAGCAGCCGAAGATACAAATGATGGCTTGATTCATAACATGGGTAAATTTGCTAAAAACAACGCTTATTTATGTATATTTGCCGTAATCATTGTTGCAGTTCTATTAGTTGTCAAAAGAAACTACGGATTCATCGCCCTTGCCTTGGCAATTCTATTATGGTTCTTAGCTTCTCAAGTCAGTCATGGTAGTGAAGTTAAGGCTAACAAGAAGTTCAAACGTGAGAATGATTCACCTGCTGATTCCAATAAAACTGCGGAATATCACGAGCAACAATATCAAGAACCCAAGAAACAAAAGGCTCAAAAGGTTCATGACAATAGTCGTGGTAAGAACATGCGTCAAAAAGTCATTATCACTTCATCAATTATTGGTTTTGCAGCCTCAATCGGTGGACCATTTATCAACGGCGTTTCACTTTCAAGTACAATTGCATCTGCCGCAAACTACACAGCTAACTTCGGTTACCAATACAGTACTTTGATAGTTAACTTATCATCTGCCATTCGCTTGATTTGTTTCCTATCACCTGTAATTGCTTTAATAGCAGCCTGTTTCAGAAACCGTGGAAGTGTTAAGTTGGTCAGACTATTTACAGTGCTACCAACTATCATCTATGCCGTAGTATTCGGTATCTTCTACTCCGGTGCTGTTAATTCAGCTGTGATCACTGGTCAAACAGCTGTTAATGGTACTCAATTTGGAGTTAGTTTCTATATTTTATTAGCTACATCAATCGTCTCTGTCATTATGGCGTATGCTTTGCATCCCCGTGAAAGAGTCTAAATGATACAATCAGTATATTACTAGAGCCACCTCGCATTGAGGGGGCTCTTTTCTTTTGCATTTCGCATCAGCCCTGCTATAATTTGAATTAAGAAAATCAAATATGTTTAAACACTTTTGATTTTCGGAAACTCATTTCTTTACCAATCTGAAGATTGAGTTTGCACCATCCAAGACCCCTCCAGTTTAAAAGAACTGAAGTTGCGGTTGGTGTACTTTCACCTTAGCACCACAATGAATGGGATAAGACAAGGGGTTGACAATTCCCCTTGTTTTTGAAATTTTAAATACTTCTATACGGGGATGAATAAGAATCAATACCAACAATATAATGGTTTGGTCTATTCAATCATCCGTAGAGCTGGCGGATAGATTGGATAAACTGACCTTCGCAATACAAGCTGTAGTCATTTGATTGCCAGCCTAATCATTAAATAAACCCTCCCGAGATACATAAATTCGTTAATAACTTCCAAATAAGGTGATAAAATGTTGTATTATGCCTTTCTGATAATTTTAAGTGTCTTCTTGATAATAATTACGATAGGCTTAGCCTATTTGGGAATTAAACACACAATTCGCAAACCTTAACGATTTGCGTAAATGAAACCCACTCGTCTATTTACTTAGAGAGTGGGTTTTGTTGTTTCTATTTATTTTATGGTACGTCAGTTATTTCCCAATTTAATTGGGTCTTATAAACTCCAGCTTTACTTATACCATGTAAGTACAGTACCAGACCATGGTTTTTATACCAGCCAATTGATTCCAACTTTTCATTGTTCTTAGTCGTCTTGATTACCGCTGAATTATTAAGTAGGTCCGTATAATCATCATCATTTTTGTAATAGCGTAAATGACCAGATAAAACCTGACCATTTTCATTTTCCAAGTTTTTTCCCTGTGAAACAGAGACGGTTACTGGTGTCTTGTTACGACGCATGTCATCGATTTCCATCAAGTTATTGGGCCAATTCAAATCATCGCTTCGATATACCAGTGCATCCTGACCATACGAAACAACTTTACCGTAATCGATATCATTAATGGAATGCTCAATCATATCAACCACATAATTAATCGTCTCAACTTTACCAATTTTTTGATAACTATCACCGTCATCATCTTTACCAATAATATAAGGAATCGTCTGTAATGATTCTTTCTTAGCAATTCCACCAACGATTGTTTCAACGTCGATTGAATGGCTCTGATTATTTTTGAAACTCAAATCACTAATAATCAAATCTTCTTCATCAGTATCATCATTCGGATTTATTTCATATTGATCAGGTGACAACACAACTCCATCAAGCGTAACTTCGGTAACTTGAGTATTGGAATGTAGTGGCAAAATATACTTTCCATTCGACAATGTCCCTGTTTGACTATTGTTAGTTATCGTATTGTGGTAAGAAATCTTGTCACCATTGATGGCACCGTACAACATCGTATCTGTATTAGTTCCATCGTTAAACGTTTTATTCTCTAGCGTATCATCGATTGTAATATTGGGTCCACCTTCAGGTGTGACATACAAGAAGGCGTCGTTAGTTGTATAAGACATTGTTGTCACACCGAATTTTACTTGAATGATAGCTAGGAATAGTGTCCCGTCATCATCCAGCGTCGTTGCCGGAGTAGTGATCGATAGTGCATGGCTATCGACATCCAACTGCATACGATAATGTGTAATTGGATCTTCTTTGTACCATTTAACCGTATAACTGGTGTCATCCTCATTTAATTCTCCAATATTACCTCGCAAACTAAATGTTGCAGTCTTCCCTGCTTTGACGGTTTGATCATCAAGACCTCCGCCTATCTGAACCTTGGTGTTATTGGTCACCACTGTTCCATTAGGGTTGACTAAGGTAGCTGTAACAGTGACAATTCCTGATTTGTGCAGTGTATTGGCAGTTATCAATCCACTCTCTTCATCAATAGTTGCCAAACTCGTATCATCAATACTCCACGTCAAGGTCCCAGTGTAATTACTCGGATTCACATGTGCATGGGCGTAAGTCATCGTATCTGTAACATCATTTACAGAATTATATAAATAATCATCATCAGTTGTTACCGTCAAATCAGTTGCATTAACAGGTTCTGGAACCGCATGAACCGCCGCAACTTTGGAATAAACCACCGGACTAGTAAGCAATTCCACCAAATAATACCAAGATACCCTTTGTTGATAATAAGTAGTACCAACTGTCGTCGGAGTAACTGGCATATGCTTTCGGTCACCATTTTCCTTATCGGTCATTTTGGTCCACTTCTTGCCATCAGTGGATTTATACCATCTATAATGTGAGAATCCATTCAAGCTAATAGCACGATCCCAGAAGGAACGTCCCGAATCAGTGTGCAATGTCACAGTATTATTAACTTCTACATAATTCTCAGCATTGGGCTGCAAATTATAACCAGATGTCAGCCAAATACCAAAGAATTTCCTAACATCTTTGGTTGGTTTCTTATAATAACCAATTTCCGTATCTGCGGCAGAAGTTTCCTTTGATTTTTTTATGAAGAGACCGCCCGTAAGCAGTGAGAATAAGACTACTAGAAAAACTACGCCTTTTTTACTTCTCATTTAACTGGCCCTCCATCAGTTTGATTTTAAATATATTAAAGTGTCTACATAATTAACGCATCATGAGTATATCATGCAGGTTATATACCAATAATTCATTTCTTATAATATATATTTGTGAATATTGGGCACAAAAAAAGCCGACCTCTCTTTGAGATCGACTTAAATTTAATCTATTGTAATAAACGCTACCGTGTCATTTTCTTTTAACTTCCAATTATTATAATTTAGGACTTCATCTTTATCTACATCCTCAATCATTGTTTCAATTGCATCTTTAGCATGAAATTTTGCATCATCCAACGAATCTCCTTGAGTTACCATGCCATGAATTGCTGGAGATGTAACAACAAAGTAACGACCCTCATCATTATATTCGGTTATAACTACAGGATACCTTTTCATCTTATTCTTCTTTCTTATAAACTATATCGAAATTCCCAATCTAACGCTGACTTGTACTGACCGGCTGCTGCAGCATCTTCATGCATATGTAACAAGAGACCATTATTCTCATCCCATCCAACAGAACTCAAGGTCTCATTTTCCTTAGAAGCCGCAATCAATTGACCGTTTTTTGAAAGATCAGAATATTTTCCATTTTCGTAGAACCTAAGGCAACCTGGTAATGTATCTCCAGACTCATTCACAAAGTCACTCTTTTGTGAAACATAGATTTCTACTTGTTTCTTCACGCGGCGACCATCTTCAATATCAATAATATTGTTTGGCATATTAGTCTCAGTCGTTCTCGAAATCACTTGATCTTTGGCATAGGAATTGATAACACCAAAGTCGATATTACGGACCTTCTTATTTAATTCATTAGTCACATAATTCAAGGTCATAATACGCCCTTCATTACTATATAAATGATCTTCCTCACCAGAGAATACCATTGGTCGTGCAACCCTTGTTTCATTTTGAGAGACGTCATCTACTATCGTTGTTATCGTAATATCACGCGATTGCTTTGGCAAACAATCGATATTATCAATCATAATTGCTGAGGAATTACCATCATACTCTTCCACAAACTTGTACTGATCAGGTGTCAATTTCAAATCATCAACGAAAATTGATTTGATTTTATTTCGATGATGTATTGGCAAGACATATCTGCCTCCCAACAATGCTCCCTCATCGCTAACGTTAACTATTTTATCTTTATAAACTAACTCATCACCATTAGTCACTTTATTTAAAACTGTATCAATGTTGTTTTCATCAAAAGTCAGATTCGTAACTTCATTATTAAATTGAATATCAGGACTATCAACTGGTTCAACATGTAATTTTGCTTTATTGGTTACATATTTCTGAGTTTCATTGCCATTCTTAATAGTTATTACCGCCCAGAACAAATCGCCATCATTTTTAACTTTTGGTTCATAAACATCTATAAATGGCAGTTTCTTCTCATTAGTGTTAACTGGAATTTGCTTGGTTGTCCCAACCGGTTGCTTAAACCACTCAATTTTATAATCACTCTGATCTTTATTTGTTTCTTCTATCTTTCCTAAGCTACCCAACAAAGTAAAGTTTGCAACTATACCGGACTTAGTGTATTGATCTTCCAACCCACCACCGATTATCACACTAGTAGTTCCAACAGCCTTTGTTCCATCAACATTATTGATTGTAGCAGTTACCGTCACAATACCTGATTTTCCTTTTAAGTTGGCAGATAGTTCTCCAGATTCATTATCTATTGTCGCCAAGTCGGGACGATCCACTGACCAAACCAAATCCTCAGTATAATCAACTGGATCAACTTCAGCTCTAATAAAGGTAGAATTAGGTACCAATTCACTCTCACCATTATATAGGTAATCATAATCATGATAGAGTCCAATACTTCTAGCATGGATATCATTTGAGATAACATGAACTGCTGATAATTCTGACCAATATACTTGAGAACCACCGAGGAATCCGAAGATAGCTCGGATCCATTCAACTCTCCTTTGATAATAAGTAGTACCAACTCCTTGGGTAGTAACATGTAAATTCTTAGTCGCACCGCCATCTTTATTCTCAACTTCAGACCAAGTCTTACCTTCGTCAGTTGACTTGTACCAACGGTACTTTGCATTATACATACCCCAGCCAGACCTAACTGACTTAGAGGACAGAACTAATTTATGCCCTTCAGTTGTATAGATCTCCGGCATTGGTTGTTGCGTATAACCACCAGTTGTCCAAATTCCTAAGAAACGCTTAGGTGGATCACTTGGTTTTTCCATCGGTGGAATATTCTCATGAGCTACTGCTGCATGCACTTCCAAATTTCTATTGATAATTCCCCCAGTAATTACGAATATAGCCATAATCACTAAGACAAATAATACTCTCCGCATGAAAGTTATATTCTCCATTCTTTATTTTTATTTAATCCGTACAATTATTCTTTTAAAAATCCTTGTAAACAAAAAGTAGCACTCCTCATTTAAAGGAGTGCTACTAGCTATTCACATGTTTAATTACTTTAATCTTTAATAAGAAACTTCATACGGTCGGCAATGTTAGTAAAGATTCCATCAACACCCCAAGATAATAATTCTTGAGCCTTATTGATATCATCAACGGTCCAAACATTGACTTGATAACCATAATCTTTCATTTTTTTAACCTTTGCTTCAGTTAATCCACGGCTGTCCGGGTGAACATATTTTGCATGGCATGCTTGCATATACAAGTTCCAATCTTCACCCATACCGTAAGTATCAAAGAGCATAGCATAATCTAAGCTCGGACGCAACTCATGCATCTTCTGCAACATAATCGGATTGAAACTAGAGATGATCAACTGAACATCTGGATCCAATCTATCAACTGCTTCAGCAAATTGAGCTACCAAACTATCAGCTAGATGATTGGCATTGTCCCCAACAACACCTTTCAATTCGACATTAGCATTCAATTTATGAATATTAAGGAAGTCAATCAATTGATCCAACGTTGGAATACGTTCACCACGAAACTTCTCAGCAAACCATGAACCAGCATCAGCTTGTTCAACCAGTGAACTATCCAAAGTTTCAATTGATCCATTCTCATTAGTAGTTCTATCTAACTTATCATCATGGATAACGAAGACTCTTTCATCCTTTGTAATACTCAAGTCTGTTTCGATCCAATCAAGTCCACAGTCAATAACTGTGTTGAAACCAGCCATAGTATTTTCAGGTGCTAAGGTTGGTATTCCTCTATGAGCAAGTATTTTTTTTGACATTATATACAAATCCTCCAAGGATATTATAGAACTACTTTCTGTTTTCGCCTACGGTCAAAAGTAGTAACCCTGTTGCGGGACCGTCTTCAGCCACAGTGCGGTCTGAAGACTCGATTTTGGACTCTGCATGAACCGCAGATTTCAAAAGTCGTCCTGTGCTGTACGAATGGAAAACCACCATTCTACAGCACTATCGCAACTGGATTACTACTTTTGACCTCCGGCTAGTTTGCTACTTCTTTCCAGGTTACTTCCTATTATTATGCAGAAAACAAAAATAAGAAGTAAGTAGAAAACCAGCTGAAGGCTACAAAATATTTTATCAGCCGTGAGAATGCCGTTTGAACGGCGGTTTACCGTTCATTACGGCATGGGACGAGCTTTAAGATTTGCAAAGCAAAGCTTAAAGTCGAGGTTCGAGACCAAAGGCTCGGACCGGTCCCCACGGCAGATGAAATATTTCGTAACCGGAAGCGGCAATAGAAACATAACAATAAGGCATAAAAAATCCTTCAATAACTGAATTGAAGGATTTTAGATTTCAAAACTATGCTTGGTAACGTGATTCACCATCAAGGTATGTTTCTGCAAGACTCATATCATTGTTTAAAACGATAAAGTCAGCATCACGTCCTGGTAAGATGGCACCACATGCATCATCAATGTGACAACTCTTAGCAGGTACGTGGCTACCCATTGTAACAGCTTCTTCGTCTGTAGCAATGTTCCAGTCAACAACATTCTTAATAGCATCCTTAAGTAATAAGATACTACCAGCCAAACTGTGTGGTTCTTGTTGTAATCTAACTTGACCATCACCAACGGTAACAGGGAATTCACCCAATACGTAGTCACCATCTGGCATTAGTCCAGCACTCATACAATCAGTAATAAGAGCAACGTGTTCTGGAGTCTTCTTGTCAACCAATGTACGTGCAGCATATGGGTTAACGTGGTGTCCATCACAGATCAACTCATCATCAACATAGTTCATTGACATTGCGGCACCAACCATACCAGGGGCACGGTGATTCAAGCCACTCATACCATTATATGTATGTGTGAAACTTGTAGCACCGGCTTCAACACAGGCCTTAGCTTGTTCAAATGTTGCATCACTGTGACCTAGGGCAACAGTAACACCAGTTTGGGCAACAGCCTTTGTGAATTCAACTGAACCTTTACGTTCTGGGGCAATTGAGATCTTCTTGATCATACCCTTAGCTGATTTTTGCCATTCTGTGAATTCTTCAATACTTGGATCTCTGAAGTACTTAGGATTTTGAGCACCCTTGTGCTTTTCAGTGTAGAAAGGACCTTCAAAGTGAATACCTTGAATCTTAGCACCAGTACTCTTACCTTGATTGTCACCAATTGTCTTACAAATCTCGTCTAATTGTTCGTGTGAAGCTGTAAGTGTTGTTGGAAGCCATGAAGTAACTCCGGCCTTTAACAAACCTTCTGACATCTCGTTGAACTCTTTCCAGCTGTTGTTCATAACATCGTCTCCAACAAGACCATGGATATGAGTGTCAACTAGTCCAGGAGCGATAAACTTATCAGAATAATCAACGATCTTGCCTTCTGGCTTGCCGTCTTCTTCTGTAAAGTAATCTCCGAACTTACCTTCATCAGTAACTTCTAGATAACCACCATTTTCAGTAGTGTTTTGTAAAAAGAACTTCTTAGCATGAATGTAATATGTCATTTTCAATCCTCCAAATTATAGTTCCATTATAACAATAAATCATGGTCTATACCACCGTAAAATAACTTTTACTAACAAAAACATCTTCTCTCAATTCGAGAGAAGATGCAATGTGTGTTAATTATTCATAATCATGAATAGTTACACCTTTAACGACACGGTTAACAGTTCCAGTTGCGGAAGGTGTATCAGGTGTATTGCCTACCTTGATCGAGCTTAGTAGTGCAAATGTCTGAGCAAACATAACGTCTGGCAATGCTTGATATAATTCTGGAAGATCAGGAATTCCTGATGCAATTAAGAAGTTATCGCCCGAGAAGTTATTGTCTGCTGAAGTACCAACACCAACAACCTTCTTGCAGATCTCATCCCCTTTAACTTCTTCCAAAATATCAACATCATATTGACGTGTATATTTGTCATTGCTTAAGAAGTCAAAGACGATCGTCTTATCATTAACGTAAGACTTAGGACCATGACGGAATCCCATTGAAGAATCAAAGATAGTTGTTAGTTGTCCCGCTGTCAGTTCAAGCACCTTCAATTGTGCCTCACGTGTAAGTCCTGATAATGAACCACTACCGAGATAAGCAATACGGTCGTAATCAAGATCAACGATAGCTTGAATCTCACTTTCACGGTTAACTACCTCTTGACCCATCTTAATGATGGCGTTGATCCATGAGCTCTTGTCTTCTTTACTTGTGTCAAAAATCAAAGCAGCTGTCAAAGTCATGCAGCTGAAACTTCCTGTCATTGCGAAGCCCTTGTCATTTGAGCCGGCTGGTTGAAGTAACAAAAGATTGCCATCTTCGTTCTCAGCTTTCTTAGCCAAGTGACCATCTGGTGCACAAGTAATTGTGATTTGGTAAAGATTCTTAACTAACTTCTCAGCTAATTCAACTGTCGCAACACTCTCCGGAGAGTTACCACTTCTAGCAAATGAAACCAAGATAGTAGGATCTTCACTTCTAAGATTATCGAATGGATCTGAAACAATATCTGTTGTTGGAATACTTTCAAAATCAAAATGAGAAGTATCGCCGACTTTATTTAGATATGGTCTTAATGTATCTCCCACATAAGCTGATGTGCCTGCACCTGTGAAGATTACACGAATTTTCTTATCAGGGAAGTTAGAAATTATTTCGTCTAAAAAGTTTTGGACTTTATCTTGATTACTTATGAAGTTCTCATAAGCCTCTTTCCACAAATCAGGTTGTTGTTGGATTTCACGGGTTGTAATTTGAGCACCCATCTTTTCTAATTCTGTATCAGTTTTACTAAACAATGGTATCGGTTCCCTTCTCTAATTGATTTATTCCAAACACTCTACATGCACCACGGCTAATCCTGGAACTTGGAAATCAGCGTGATAAATATTCTTTTCTTTTGTTACATCAATGATTTGATTCTTAACCTCAGCGCCATCACGATATGTGATCGACAACTTGCTTACTGGTTTGTTCAATTTGAAGCTGATGCCGTCTGTTTCATCCATAGACCAATTGCTGATGATAATCTTCCGGTCACAGAAAATACCTTTACAGTTATACATGTCTACTAAGTGTGAAACATCTAAACAACGCTTCAAATCTTTCTCACGGAAGTCGATATATTCGCCTTCCCAACCATACTTCTCATGCTCGGTTACAGGCATGATGTAGAACTTGTCGTTGGCAACTGTCGCTGGTCCGACCTTTTCACCATAACGATTATAAGCATTCGACTCTGTTGGCATATCTGACAAGTAATGAACTTTTACATATGCTCCTATGTGTGTTTGAAGGGTGATTCTCGAGTCTGTAACACCTGAAAGTGACAGGTTGTCGAATTGCTCATAAACTTGTTTACCGGTTCTAGGTTGGATAACTTCGATCGAGTCAGCATTGATCAAGTTCAATAGGTGTCTATTGTTCAAGATTATCAATGCATCCCCATCAAGTAATACGAAGTTATTGCGAATCATTTCAGTGATTTGTTCGTTTGACAAAGTATTCAAGAAGTTACCAGTCAAGGCAACTGTCTCATTCACAAATTTTTGATCAGTATAATCAACTGGTTTTGTTGCAAAGCCGAAGATTGCTAACAACTCCATCCATTGAGTTTGAGATGCCATTATTCCATGAAGTGTTCCGTCGCCAATCTTGTATTTGGCGACTTTTTGCGTCATTGGAATGATAATTCCATCTCGCTCTTCAATCGAGATCCCATTTTGATACATATAATCTGCGAACCTCTTGCTTTGATCAAGCAATTCATCGTACTTATAAGTCTTGTCGATCCCTACGCCCATCATACTGAACAAGTTCATCAACAGACCATCAGCTCTAACTGAACTGCTTGTTTCTAGTTGAAACTGTGTGAAACGATTTGATTTGGCATACTGAGAATACATATAGTTTTCCAATTCCGGATAAACTTTGTGTTTATCTCCAATCAGAGTTCTTGTGGCAACAGTGTACTTCTCAAAGTCTCTTGCGTATTGAAGCGTGCTTGCTTCATTGTAAGCTGGCAAATGCGGTCTCGAAACGGCAGGGGTGTTGTCACCGCTCAATACTTCAAGTAACTTATGCCAATCTCTATTCTCTAGTGCATGAATTGCTGGCCACGAACTCATCAATCCCATTGAAGTCTCAGGCGAAACTGCATGTACTTTTGTCTCAATCATATGTGCTGCCTGCAAAATTTCATCACGTGCAACTTCTAAGTAGGCATCACGATACTTGTTCTCTCCGCCAGTAAACATTGCTTTGACGAATTCCTCACGAGATAGATCACTACCGGCAATATCATTGTATTTCTTAATGTGATCTTCGCAGAAACATCCGAGTTCGAATGGAGCATTCTTATAATGTCTGAAATCATCTTCAAGCCACAATTCGTGTGGTTTGATACTTGCATAAACAGCATAGATATCGCTGATATATTCCATCCAACCAATGTATCCAGGACAAGCCATCGATGTACTCTTAACACCTTCATAGCTGACCATTGGTTTGATATCTAGCTCCGGTCTAATTCCTAAGCCACGATCGGAATGGTTCATAGTTGTCCACGGATTCAAACTGATGGTAATGCCCATTTCTTTGAGGGGTTGAGCGATCTCATCGATTTCCGTAACTAACTCTTTTGCCTTTCCAAGGGTAATATGTGAATCTGACAATTCCTCTTGATTGATGAAAAAGACTACGTCGGTCGTATGCGATTTCTTAATGAAATCAATTAAGTCTCGCTTCTTTTCATCAGTATATATACTTTTGTCTATGGCTAATCTTAACGTGTAACGATATTGACTATTCTTCTTCATCGTCATCATCTGAATCTTGGCTTAAGAAAGCATTAACATCAACGATGCCGTCCTTAGCCTCCTTCATCAAAGCTTCGATATCGAGATCTTTTGAAACAAACATTTGATTAGCATAATTAATTACCATTGGAAGATTCAAGCCTGAGACCACATGCATTTCTGGGAATTCTTGAGTCAAATTGACTACGACGTTACCGGGTGTTCCGCCTAATAAATCAACGATTACATAGACAGGTTCTGTACCATAATATTTTTTAATTTCTGCTTCTACTTTTGCTTTTAATGTATCTGGACCATCAGACTTTTGAAGACCAAATGCAGATGTGTTAGGTAATTCTCCGATGATTAATTCTGCTGATTTCTTTGTTTCAATAGCCATATTGCCATGACTGATTAAGATTAATGCCATAATTTTAATATCCTCCTAGATTTTGCCTAGTAAACCAATTGTTGATAATAGAACGGCGAAAATAATAACGATAAAGATAACTTTTGTAGATGTCATACCCTTCTTACCTAGTAACCAGTAAACAAGACCTACGACACAGGCTGGAACAAGCTTTGGAAGAATCATATCGATGTTAGTTTGAACAACCAATGGAACTTGGCCCATGTGAGCAACAAGTGGAACTTGAATGTTGATCATAGTTGCGATCAAAGCACCAACGATAAATACACCAAGCAATGTAGCAGCATCTGTTAAAGCATTCAATTGACCTTGCATTTCAGAAACAAGTTTTGTACCTGTCTTATATGCAAAGTGAAGTTGTTTCCAACGGAAGACCATGATAGCAATGTTGACTGCTAACCAGAGGAATAATCCAGTTGGATTACCTTGAGTAGCCATTGTGGCAGCAATAGCACCCATGATTGTTGGTACTAAAGCGGCAAATAGTGAATCACCGATAGCAGCGAATGGTCCCATAAGACCTGTCTTAATACCAGCAACAGTATCTAGTGAATCGACACCTTCCTTACCTTCAACGGCAAGATCAATACCTGTAACGATTGTGTTAAAGAAGTTACTTGTGTTGAAGAATTGATTATGTGTCTTCATAGCTTCTTTTAGTTCTGGAGTACCATCACCATAGATTTTTCTAAGTTGTGGCAAGATTGTATAAAGATAACCTGAGCCTTGCATTCTTTCGTAGTTCCAGCCCATTTGGAAACCGAACATACTACGTTTGTTGATTTGTTTAAAATCTTGTTTTGTTAATTCATACTCTTTATTCTTCTTCATCACCGTCTACCTCCCCGTTAGCGTCTTCAATTTCATCGTCTTCATCTTCGTCATCAGAACTAGCTGCTGGACCTGCTGTAGCAGCGTTGATCTTGGTTATTGACTTCTTATATTCAAGAATAGCTAGTGCACCACCGATTAAGGCGATAGCTAACATTGGAAGAGCGTTGAATGTAGCTGTAAAGGCTTTGCTTGCACCTGATAAACCAGCGCCAAGTGTTTGAACACTTGTAAATAATGTCGATAATAAAGCTGTAATTGTGAAACCAAGAATTAAGTAAGCAAAGTGTTTCTTAACTGGTAAGTAGTGAAGCAAGATAGCGAAACCAACGGCTGGAAGTGTAGCACCGGCCGTTTGTAGACCTGTGTTCAACCATTGTAAGTCTCCGTTTAGATATGTAACCATTGTCTTAACAACACCTTGACCTAGAGCCAAAGCTAGGAATACAGGGATACCACGTGATAGACACCATGGTAATACACCCATGATTGCATGTCTTTCAATACCTTTATAGTTGAAGTTTTCAATATCCTTATCAACTTTGTGCTGGAAGTATGTGTTAGCAAATCTAGCAAGAATATCAAATGATGTTAGAAGTGCAGCAACTGGAACACCGATAGCAGCGATGGCTGTTGCGGCTTTCATACCTGTACCAATTGAAAAGGCTGTAGCTAGAACTGTACCTGAGTTGGCATCGATCTTTGAAGCACCACCGAAAGTACCAACACCTAGAACAGTTAATTGAAGAGCAGCACCAATAACAAGTCCTGTCTTCATGTCACCCATGATCAAACCAGCAATCATACCGGCCCAAACTGGCTGACTCAATGATGAGTTCATTTGTAATTCATCATAGATGTTATACATTGAATATGCCGTTAGAAGTAATATTTGAACAATTGTAAAACTCATATCTTTTTCCCCCTAATTTTTATTAATGCTTATAATCTTTGAGAATATCGGCAAAGTTCTTAACGTTATCCCCAGGAACCATCTGTGCTGTTACATTAACTCCGGCATCCATTAATTGATGGAATGCGGTATAGTCATCGTCAGTAACGTTGATTGATTGTGTCAAATGTTGAGTAGTATCCTTTTGCGACATGTTACCAACATTGATTGTGTCAAATTTAACTCCCTCTTCCATCATACTTACAAGGATCGAAGGTCTTTTGACAACTAAAAATACTTTTTGTGAATCGTATTTTCCGGCCAAAATATTGGCTGAGGATTTTTTAACACCTAAAATACTTAGGTTTACCCCTGCTGGTTTAGCTAATTTAAGGGCAGTTTTTTGAATGTCATTTTTTATAATATCGTTATCAACTACCATGATTCTTGATGCTTGTAACTTAGTTGTCCATAAGTTAGCTACTTGTCCATGAATTAATCTTTCATCTATTCTTACTGCAACAATTGACATATTTTTTCCTCCAAATTCAGTGATAAAAAATCACTCTCTAAGATTTATTACTAATATCGTGACGAATGTGATAAGCGAATTGGTCGCTTCTCGCAACACTTAATGTATATTCGATCACTTGATTGTGAGAATTATAAGTTGAACGTTTAAGATTCAAACAAGGCGTACCTTCTTTAAGATCCAAATACTCACTATCTCGTTTACTGGTAATTCCCGCCAAGAAATATTCATCGGCGTAATATACTGGTTCATTGAATTCTGTCGCAAAGACTTCATATAGTGATCTATCCTCAAGTAAATCCTCAGTCATCAGATTGAAATGACTTGCTGGTAGATACGTTCTTTCTAACATCACTGGTATGTCGTCGGCCAAACGTAATCGTTTGATCTTAATTATTTGGTCGCCAACTTCAACATCCAGCTTGTGCGAAAAATATGAATTGGCCTCCTTTCTATCAAAGCTAAGAATTTTCGTCTGTGGTTTCTTGCCAATGGACATCATTTGCTTATTAAAACTATAACTACTATTCAAGTCGCTGTTCAGATCAATCCGATTTACAAACGTGCCTTTACCATGAACACGCCGAATCAAGCCAGTAACTTCGAGTTCATTTAAAGCCGACCGGACTGTTGTCCTCGATAATTCATATTTATCGGCCAGTTGGCGTTCAGATGGCAGCTTCGCATTTGCTGGCATCGATTGAATATAGTTGGTTAATAAGTTTATTAGTTGTTCTTGAAGAGTGATTTTCATTTTACTCGGTCCCTTTCTGGTATCAACCACAAGCCCATTGTATACGGTTACATGTGCTTGTACAATAAGTGGAGTATACCATTTGGTTGTTGGTTTGTCGCGATTATTCACTGTTATCAACGAAATTTATGGTCAAAAAAAAAGTGGTACTTTTTTGTAAGAAGATACCACTTTGGCTTTTTTGGTTTTTATGCGTTCTTTTTTTACCTGCGACTGGTTTGGATAATCTTATATTATAGTGAATTCATTGATTCTATTTTGACTGGGTCATCAATTGAAATACCACACTAGCACAAAATAGTTTAAATTAAAACTCATAATATAATCTCGTATATCTGGAGGTTGTTAGAACTGTCACCAGCCGTGGAGGTGGCGAAAGCCACAGGATGCAATTGGAGATTCGCAAAGCAAAGCTTCAATTCAAGGATTGAGACCGCTCTTCGGCTCAATCCGTTCCAACGGCAGGTGACAGTTCTAACAACCGGAAGCAAATCATCTATACAAATGCTTGACCCGATAATTGAACTCATCTGCCCGTGCCCAACTTATGGTGTACTCAATCGCACGACCCTGTTTATCCAAGGTGGTTCGTTCCAGACGCAAACAAGGTGCGCCAACTTTTTCGTACAACAAATTAGCTATCTTCTCATTGAGAATTGAGGCTCGGCAAGACTCATCAGCTTCTTTTATTTGAACACCGTATTCATTTTCAAAGGTTTGATACATTGAATGTTCTTCCAAAGTCTGTCTATCCAGGTTAGTGAAAATACCAGCAGGTAGGAAGCTCTTGCCAAACATCATTGGTTTATTATCGGCCAAACGAATTCGGTCAACTTCATATACATTCAAGTTATCCTTCAATTTCAGCCGCTGAATCAATTCTTCATCAGCTGAAATTCTTTTGAATTTGATTATCTTGTCACTTGGAGTACGACCCAGTATACTCATTGTTTTTGAAAAGCTGAATAAGTCAGCCAAGTTGGTCAAACTCTCTGATCTGTTAGTAACAAAAGTTCCTTTTCCATGTCGTCGGATTATTAAACCTGACAATTCTAGTTTGTCTAAAGCATTTCTAACCGTCGTGCGGCTGACATGGAATTGCGCCATAAGTTCACGTTCTGAAGGCAAACGGTCATTAGGTCGCAATTCATTTAGAATTTGATACGTCAAGGTATCAATCAAGTGCTGGGACAAAGATTCTTTTTTATCCATAAAATCCCCCTGTTAACTGGTAAACACCACTTCCGTAATTTTACATTGAAAACGGTTACTAATCAATTGAATAAGCTTTTTTGAGCATATAAAAAGGCATTCATACCTGAATGCCAACTTAAATTACTATATATTGCCTATTTTGAATCCATTACGTTTCTTTTCCCATCTCAACAAGGCTTCTTTTTCTTCAGGAGCACGTGGTTTTGGTTTGCGATTTGGGAAACGTTCTGCGGCCTCTGCTTTAAGTGGTTCGATAATATCTCTCATTTCAGCATCCCTAGCGACTTTTTCCAATGCCTTCATACTTATCTTTTTCATATTAAATGCGCCTCCTTAAGGTATTTATAGACTATTTCAAAAATTTGGATACCTTCAATACCTTTGTATTCTTCAATGTACATTGATATTGATTGTGCAGCTTCCTCACTAGACTCTTCAAACTCTTCTTCCTCTGTATTATACAGGAGAAAATAAATTTTTTGTAGAATTCGAATTCCAAAGAAACTACTCTCTAGTTTACCTTCTAACTCACCTGAAATTGGAAAATAAAAAATATAGGTATCATTGACTGGTTTATAGATATACTCAACCTCATCGTTCATTAATAACCATTCAAAAGTTTTAACCTTCGAATACACTGCATCTGGCTGATCAACCCACTTAACGAGCGATTCATACTCTTCAACTTCACTAATTCCCTCAAGTCTACTAAACATGTAATCATCTTCAATGGATGATCGATGTTCTTTGAGTAATTGATATGACCAATATTCATATTCTTTGGTATTCCAGTAAACAATGCCACGAATTCTATCTAAGAGTATATCTGCCACATCGGTAAATTCAACTTCTAACCTATCTTCAGTTTGAAACTTAGTTGGCGTCTTCGATTTACCATCAAAAGAATTATTAGATACCAGTTCCACAAATATCTCTAACTTCTCATACTGCCAATATTTACCGATAGACTCAAATCCTAAATCTAGTAACGCTTCATTCAAATCATCAACTGACGGTGTTACAAAATCGATATCCTGTGTCGTGTAATTCCCTTGCGTGTAGTATTCAACTGACAAACCGCCCGTAACAATAACATACTTATCAAACTTCTTATGAAGATAATCATTAATAATACCAGCCATACGAATATTTCGATGGCGTGTATTATCTCTTTTTTCCTCCAAAGTCTCATTTTGCTTCTGCTCGATCATCTCACCAATTATTGCTTGATAGTCGTTGGTCATAATGCATTCCTTTGTGGAAATTTATTTGTTAAAAGAACTATATCAAACATACGTTCCCCTATCAATGGTTTCCGTTGAATACAAAAAAACAAATAATCAAACATAATAATTAACTATAAAATTCGAAAATACAATAACAAATCCGCCGAAAGACTGTGAGTGATGGTCAGCAGTGCAAGTGGTGTTGAACGGCGGAACGTCGTTCTTACAGCACGGGACGACTTTTGAAATCCGTGGTTTTTCGGAGTTCAAAAGCGAGTCTTCAGACCAAGGCTGAAGACGGTCCCACAGCAGACCATCGCTCACAGTCTTTCAGCAACACCCAACAAAAAACAGCTAAAAGCCTCAATTAAGAGACCTTTAGCTGTTTTTTAAACATCGGAAACGAACGTGGCATAAAGAAACTACGAAGCACTGGAATGAACCGAACACCCCAAGTCATCCCGACTGCCCATATTATCCGATACACCATCCCTACTAGAACTGGTATACCACGTGGTACTTTACCTGACAATCCTTGAATAATGTCAGTGTAGAATCTCAAGCAATCAAGATCCAGCAAGTGAAAGCACAATACTGTCAGGGACTGTGCACCAATAAATAACATTAGCCGTTCAAACTTCTTCCAACCGTGCGTATTCAGATAATTAGTGATCATCATTGAAATTTTCACAACACACAGACTGGCAGCAAGTGAACCAGCTATTGCCATCAACTCACTTGGCGCCGTAGCGGCATCCATGTAGAATGTTCCAAAACTTGCTACTAATAACGCTGCCACACCTAAGAAAACATATTGCCACTTACTTATCTCCAACAACAAGTTCTTAGTCTGGAAGATATATCCCATATATAGAAGGAATTGAGCAATCAAGGCTGAATTGATCGATAAAGGCAAGGAGACAAAATGAGCAATTCCAAATCCTAATCCAGTCAATATCAACGAAATAAAGCCTTGAAATGCCAAAGTGCGCTCACCAATATTTATTCTCATCACTAAGTTAAACAACTGATTAGCAACGAACATTGCCATCAAGAACCAAATAGCATTGACGGCTGGAAAACTTCGATAATTCATGCCATCGCCATACAGAGTCGCAATCATCAACGACTGGAAACTATGCAGATTGATCGTAAAAATACCAGTTCCAATGTGGTGCTGCAACATAGCCAGAATCACAAGCTTGATTGCATTGACTGCCAAGTACGGCATCAATAAGAACTTAATATCATTCATCAAGAGCTTCTTGTAACCCTTTTGGTGATACAAGTAACCACTTAAGAAGAAGAATACTGGCAAGTCATATAAATAAATCAAATTGTACAAATAACTTCGATTCAGCCCAGCCATTGTATGCCCAATGACTACTGAAAGAATGGCAATACAGCGGGCCACATCGATCCAGTCAATTCGTTTTTTTGTCATATCTAACACTCTCAAGACACTCTCTTTAATCTAGAACTCTAAGCCACCAGTCTTAGCGGAAGGTAAGCTCAATCCGTCAAGAATATAGTCAGTTACACGTTGATACTCAGCTTTTGATGCAACTGTATACTTGTGTCCATCAATAGTTTTGTCTGTGCCATCAATGTGAGTAGTGTTTACATATTCTGTGAAGTGCTTGTAGCTCTTGATGATAGTTGTTAAATCATTGAAGGTCATGTTTGTTTGAACTTCACTTGATAATGTCTTGATGAAGTCTTGATTCATCAAAGCCTTAATAGTTGTGCACTTGTGCATAACAGCTGCCATTACTTCACCTTGACGAGATTCATGAGCATAATATCCAGCATCAGTTGAACTTGTTTCTCTAGAATAAGCTAATGCTTTTGCTCCATCCATGTGAGTCTTGACACCTTTCTTGAAGCTATATCCATAACTTGTAAAGCTTGATGTAGGTGTGATATCTAGTCCACCAACTTTGTCGATAACATTCAAGACGCCAGTTACATTAACTAATGCATAGTAATCAATGGGAACATTCAAAGTTTTTTGAACAGTTGTAATACTTGACTTTGCTTGTCCATGTTCAAAGGCTTCGCTGATTTCAGCTGGTGATTTGTCGTATCCTGGAATCTTAACTGCTAGATCATGAGGAACACTGGTAATAGTAGTCTCTTCCTTCTTAGGATCGATAGTTAAGATCATCATGGTATCAGTCTTACCAGCATATGAACGGGTAAAATCAGTTGTATCTGTACCCATCAATAAAACTGAAAATGGCTTCTTAGCTTTCAATAAAGCAGTGGTATCACGACTTCCACTCACATCTACCGGATCAAAAGAACCATTCACAGCACTCTTGACATCACGGTATCGTGATAAGCCCAAACCCAGACCGCCGATCAATAATACGGCGACTAGGGATAACAAAACATTTCTCAAAAGGTGCTTTCTGTTATAACGTTTCATACTTATTTCTTCTTTCTGCTGACGATCAACGACTTAGCTTCGTCAATGATCTTGGCTTTAAATATAATCAAAAGTACTGTGTAAAAAATCATGCCGATCACTACTTCAAGAATCAACATTTTCCATGCTACCGGCAAGATTCGATCTAGTTCAAAGACAACCTCGAACATCAATAATCCAGAAATCAGATACTTCGACCAATCGGAAAACAACTTGCGGTATACAATCTGTTTCCTAATCGAAAATAGTTGATACGCCGTAATTGAGAACTCTGACAAAACGGTCGCAATCGTTGCTCCTACGGCACCCCATCTCATAATCAATGGGATATTAAAAATAATATTGACGATAGCTCCGATAACTACCGAGATGGTATATGACTTCATCTGTTTAGTTGGAATCAAATACTGAATTCCCAAGACATTGCTCCAAGCAATTAATACGATAACGATCGACTCAATAATCATAATCGGAATAACCGGCAAGAATCGTTTGGTGAAGAATAACGTAACGAACTTGGCGGTCACTGCCATCAATCCAAAAGTTATGGGAATAGCGATTGCACTGACAAACTGAAAGCTCTGATACAAATAATGTCTTGTTTTCTCAACTTCACCTCTCGCAAACGCGTTGGCAACGTGAGGAAGCATTACTGTACCAGTCGCCGTAACGATAGCCAGTGCCATTTTGACCATTTTGTCTGATTGATCGAAATAACCTGTTGCTTCAACCGAGACCATAACTCCAAGCATTGTTTTGTTGAGAACGCCATATATCTGCATGGCAATCTGTGGCAAGAACAATACCATTGAAGGTTTCAGATGTTTCCAAATTTTCAAATGATGTAGGTCAGTCTTAACTAGATACTTCTTAAGACTAGGGAAAAGTGTCAGATTACCTAACAACAATGATAGTGACAATATCAAAATATAAATACCGAGGTCGTGATAGGATTTAACGAAGGTGAAAATACTGATCAATGTCAAAATCTTGATCACGAAGTTTCTCATCACTGTCACATAAAAGTTCTCCACTCCCATGAAGAACCAGGAAATATCAAAGGCAGCGGCTATCAAAGAAACTGACTGTGCCAAATAATACAGGCGATACTGACCACTGATGAACAAAAATGCTCCAAAAGCTAGATATGCCAACACAATAGTGATGATTCTCATGAAGAATATTTCATAGAATGTTTGTGTCAGCTTCTGTCGATCACTCCTAACGAAGGCAATCTGACGATTGCCATACAGGTCGACTCCAATGCTTCCGAAGACGATGAAATACTGAATCACAGAATTGGTATAGGAATTGATACCAACTCCGGTCGGACCTAATACTCTTGCCAAATACGGCGTCGTAACCAGCGGAACCAGCAAGATGAACACTTGGTAGATAGCATTGTAGAGATAATTCTTAACGACTTTCATCTATTCGAATTCTCGTTTGACCAACTCTAGTGCCGCCATGATGGTTTGATCCATATTATAGTAACGATACAAACCCAAGCGACCACCGAATAAAACATTGGGACATGTTTGTCTAGCCAAGTTTACATATTGCGCATAAAGCTGTTTGTTCTGCTGATTATTAACCGGATAATACGGCTCATCCCCACGATGAAAGTCCTGTGGAAACTCACGTGTTATCACTGTTTTGTTCTTATTTCCTTTACCAAATTCAAAATGCTTGTGTTCAATGATTCTGGTATACGGCGTCTGTGCATCAGTGTAATTAACGACCGCATTGCCTTGGAAATTGTCCACATCACGTACTTCAGTCTCGAAGCGAAGGCTGCGATATGACAGATCACCTAGTTTATAATCGAAGAACTGATCGATCATACCTGTGAAGATCACCTTCGTATTCGGATCATTCAAATAACTATCCCTGCCATCGAAGAAGTCGACATTGAGTTTGACATCTATCAGATCACTTGCCAATAATTGTTCAATAATCTGGGTATAACCACCCATTGGTATACCTTGATATCGGTCATTGAAGTAATTATTGTCATACGTGAATCGAACTGGAAGCCGACGAATTATGAATGCCGGCAACTTCAACGCTGATTCACCCCACTGCTTCTCGGTATAACCCTTGATCAGCTTCTGATAGACATCGAACCCGACTAGTGATTCTGCCTGTTCCTCCAAGTTTTTGGGAGGACCAGACAGATTCAATTCTGACTTTTGCTCTTCAATCTTTGCTTTTGCCTGCTCCGGAGTTATCACACCCCAGAGCTTATTAAAGGTATTCATATTGAATGGCAGATTATAGATTTCACCATTAAAGTTGGCAATCGGAGAATTGACATAATTATTGAACTCAGCGAACTGATTGACATAATCCCAGATCTCCTTTGATTGTGTATGAAAAATATGTGCGCCATACATATGAACCTGAATACCTTCGATTTCCTTCGTATAAATATTCCCACCAACATGTCCACGCTTCTCGATCACCGTCACATGATGACCACGCTTGGCCGCTTCATATGCGAATACTGAACCAAATAATCCTGACCCAACCACCAAATAATTCATCAACTTCACCTTCATTCACACTCGATACACAATTCAAACATGCTGCTCATACAGATAACTATAAAAAGTCTTATCTTGCTGCTTCGTACGACTCCGATAAGCTACTTTATTGGATAGCTTGAAAACACTGGTATTCTTAGTGATCTTCTCCAGCAGCTTCTCGTCAAACTTCTGGTTCATCACCGGTGACAACTGCTCACAATTAACATTATTAGAAGGAACCTTGTTCAGTTTCTCCTTAAAACCACCAATGTTATTCTTATAAGCAATGTCAAAGATGTAATCGGTCAAGAAATAATCTGGAATAGTAAGATTGTTCTCCAAATAATATGTCAGACAATCATTGACGAACTTGAATATCATCTGTCCAGAATGTCCGCCCAAACAATAAATGACCCAGCGACCTTTGGGGATAAACTTACTACCGAAGTCCGGAATTCCCTTGATAGTTATCAAGTCGTGATCAACAAAGTTCAATTGATTCAAGAAATTGTTGTCTTCAGCGACATACATTGTACTGTCGAGCCAGACACCACCATATTCAAAGAGGATCTTTGTACGGATATAATCTGAAAAAGTTGTATATTTGATTTTTCCAGCATCGAAATTTGCTTGAATATGTTCTGGAATATCAATGAAATCTGCGATGTTCTCTTGATTGAGCAGAATCACACGCTTGTTCAATCTTGCTCTCATCAAGGCAATATTTTGCTTGATGAATGGTGGAACATCCCTGACCTGCCACCACATGACCCAGATAATCTTGTCAGTCAGAACTGGATCAACTTTGATCAGTTCATCGTGCCAAAACGTCGTCGGTACATCCTGAATCGTCTTTTGAATATTTCGTTCGACCATTCGATGATAAGGATTGTAAACAAATCCCGGTAAGATAGACTTCTTGCCATGTGTTATTAGCTTTAATAAGTTTTCGGAACGATAAATATATTTCAAATAAGTATTCAATACGGCTTGTGACATCGATATCACCTCGCTCAATTCCTGTGTAAATATCGAATCTCTGGATTAAAAAAGCGTCCGGAAACAATTCCGTGTGTCATAACCTTTAACTTTTTAAAACGCCGTTCAACATGACGTCCACAAGCTACTCGCACTACTTCCCAACTCATCCCAGCGTATGATTTCAATCGCAACTTGCCATGCTCTTTACGAGCTAGGAACATGCGATTGCGAAATGAGTAGAAATAGCGGTCGATCCGATTGCTATCGTCAGTAACGATATCGACGCCAGTATTGGCAGCCATCTTGTGGATAACGATGCTTTCTGGAACGAAGTATGAAGTACAACGAGCACTCAATCTGGAGGTATATTCTGAATCATCCCCCCAGATGAAGAACTCCTTATATGGCAATCCAACTCGCTGGATCATCACTCTTGGTATCAATAACGATACGAATGATGCTGATTTGATAACTGGCAAGAATTCATTTTGACCAACATTTTGATTCCAACGCAGTGGATCAACGACTGGTATGTTCATCAGCGCCGGCTTGTTATCAGTCCAACGAACATTGCTGGCTAAAAAACCAAACTTATCAAGTGTTGAACCAGCTTTTAATAATTGATCCAACGTATCAGGCTCTGGAATCGTATCGTCATCCATCAACCAGAGGTAATCGTTATTTTCATGCTCCATAAAGTTCTTGATTCCTTCAAAGAATCCACCAGAACCACCAAGATTTGTTTTCATATGACAAACTACATAACGCAGATCTTCTAGTGAATCCAAGTAATCAGCAGTGCCATCACTACTGTGATTGTCAATAATCAGTATCTTCTCAACTGGCACAGATTGATTATCAATTGCTTGCAGACATTCTTTTAACAAATTCAATCGATTATATGTAACTACCAATGCTGTGACTGACATTTTCCTATCCTCCTAGTAATGAACCAGATCCATCTTCCAAATTGCCAAGTAATGGATCGCGGGGAACAGGAGAAAATGTGACTTGATCAACATGCGCATTGGTAGATTAATATCACGAACTTCGAAGTAATAATCATCTTTAACGTGTTGATAAAACGACATTAACTCGCTCTTAGTCTTCATCCGCAAAGGTTCAATTGCGATGATCTTCAACTGAGTTGCGATCATTCGACTGAGACGATTGACCATTAGTTCACGCTGATTCTCGTTCAAGACATCCAAATGTTCAGAAATATAACTGTTCACGTGACTAACGACCATCTTGTGCTGCTTGGAATTCTTGATCATGTTGCTCAAGCTGATCGACTGAACCGACTGGTTAACACGGTAGTTGTATAGTGGCAGATCAATGAACTTGAATGTCTTCACATAAGGAATCGGATAGAGAATGTATTCAATATCGACGTAATAAGCATGGCGGTCGATATTGATGTCATTTTCTTGCAATAGCTTCGTGCGCAAAGTGTACGTATGCATTGACGGAACTGGGTCGATTCCTTGTTCTTTCAAGTAATATTTTTGTTGCCACTTAATGTTTCCTGGCTTGATTTCTTTGAGATGTTTCTTCTTTGTTTTGTCATTGAATGCCCAAAACGGTGTCAGGATCAAATCTGAATCCTCACGTTTTAACAGACAAACGAATCGATCCAAATGAGCACTATCCAACCAATCATCAGCATCAACAACTTTGAAATAACGACCAACTGCGTACTTGATTCCCGTGTTGATAGTTGAACCATGACCACCATTCTCTTGGGTAATCAAACGAATCGAATTAGGATACTGCGCTACATATTTAGCGGCAATATCAGCGGTAGCATCGGTTGACCCGTCATTAACAACAATGATATCTAGACGTTTCAATGTCTCGCACTGAACCAAGTTATCCAGCACGTTACTCAAGAACTTTTCAGCGTTATAACTTGGTATAACGATCGATAATAATTTATCCATGGGCTTACCCCATTTCCTGTAGAATCTTTAGCAAATTCTTAAAATAGTTTTCAGTATAAAATTGTTTGATTGAAGTTTTGATACTTGAACCTTGATAATTCTTGCGGTTCACAGAGACCTCAATCATTTTGTCCTTTAACTCATCCAAATCCCCAGGTTCATATAGCAATCCGTTCTCAAAAGTAACTTCATCCATTGGACCAGTCGCAACATTAGCCGCTACAACTGGTAGTCCATGTGACATTGCTTCCAATATCGACATCGGCAATCCTTCATAGGTTGAAGTCAGAACGAACGCCGTTGCGGCGCTGATCTCACTCCACGGATCAGTGTGCCAACCACGAAAGCTTACGCAGCTATCTAGTTGCAATTGATGCACCAATTCGTGCAACCGCAAAATATCTGGACCACTGCCCCAGAACTCTAGTTGTGCTTCTGGCAGTTCTTTTCTTACTAAGAAGAAGCCATGCAACAGTTCTTGTAGATTCTTCTGACCCCGATACTCCAATCTGCCAACATAGATATATTTGGGATGGTTGCTATCGACTATCTGTTCTGTTGTCGCTTCAATTGGATTGAATACTGTCAGAATCTTTTTATCGGATATCCCCATATCCAATAACTGTTGCTTGATACCAGTTGAAATTGCTAAGTGATAATCAGCTAATTTGAAGTCTGCTTGATTATCTACAAACTTTTGATCAAGTGAAAAATGAATCCAGTCAGTAATACGATAATGCTTGTGGAATATCTTCCTGATCCTATAACTTAATCTGATGTAATTCGGTGATAAAACAACCAAATTATCAGCCTTAGTGAAGATCAGGTAGACCAATAGATTGATTACTCCGAACACTCGCATCAGTTTGTTATCAAATAATCGCCAACCGAAGATATAATCGCCACGATGGTTGAAAACGTTACTTCCGTGATAGGCAAACGGTAGAACAAAGCGTACTTTCAGATCTGCCAACTTGTGACTACCAAAGTATGCATCCCACTTACGAAGCACCGTTTCAGTCCCACCAATGTAGGGTGGAAATAAGTACGGTAAAACAACATCTACATGCCTCATACCGCTACACCACTGACACCAGATAAGTAAATGGCCTCGATGGCATCAACCATATTCATCACGTTGTACTTCTTCTCATACAATTGATAACTGGCATCTGAGAATTCTGTTTTATCATTAATCACCGTTGTGAACGCCGTGGTTAATTTCGCACTATCATTAATAATTTCATCTGTTAAAAGGATTCCGTTGTGGTCGACCAATTCCTTATGACCGATAACATCCGTGATAAGTAACGGCATCTTCTCAGAAATAGCTTCAAGAACTGAGAACGGCTGACCTTCATAACGTGACGTTGAAAAGAAGACATCGGACGACTCCAGATATTTGTAGGGATTGTTGCGGTAACCGATAAAATGAACTTTGGCACTCAATCCTAGACGTACCACTTCGGCACGACATTCGTTGAGCATCGGACCATCTCCGACCCAAGTGAAGTTACTATTCGGCATCGCCTTAGTGATCTTGGCGGCAATCTTGATGAATAACTGTGGGTTCTTCTGAAAGCTACAACGAGCAACATTTACGAAGCTGGTCGCGGGATGTTGTACCTTCTCATATTCGTGGAATGGTACTCCGTTATTGATTACGACTGACTGACCTTGTGTGACTAACTTATTAGCTAATGCATAATCTTGTTCACCGTCTGAAACATGTATAACTTTTGCAAAATGGCGGCTCATGAACTTCTCAGCTATCTTCAAAATCGTATTTTTGACATGTCCACGATCAACTTCTGAGAAGTAAGCATGTGGTGTGAAGACGATTGGTGGACAATCATGATAATGCATCTTATATAGAACCATCGTGATACCAGCAATCGTGCTGTGTGCATGTACCAGTTGGATGTTCTTATCGATGATCAACTTATGCAGGCACTTTAAGACTGACAAATATTTGAACATATGCTTGGGAAATGCTGACAACCGATCGTCAGTCAGATACTTCTTAGGAATTTCAGCACCACGCTTGGAACTGACCAAGGTGATCATCTCGACATCTTTGGTATCGGCGAACTCATTCAAGTAATCAACTTGACGCTTAACGCCGCCACCGTATGCCTCGCAAATTTCTAGGACTTTCATAACATCACCCCATTAATACGCCCCATTGGGCTTGAAAAATAATGCAACTGTTCGGATCAAGACGTACAAGTCGAACAAAAAACTGCAGCGGTTAATATATTCCAGATCCAGATGAACCATTTCGTCGAATCCTACATTGCTACGACCACTGATCTGCCATAATCCAGTACATCCGGGTTTTACATCCAAACGTTGCTTATCAAAACTGTCATACTTGGCAACTTCATCAGGCAAAGGCGGACGTGGACCAACTAGGCTCATCTCGCCAATGACCACGTTCAATAACTGTGGCAATTCATCTAGACTGTACTTTCTGATGAAGTGACCAACTCTAGTAACACGCGGATCATGCTTGATCTTGAACATTGCTCCTGTTACTTCATTCTTACCGGCTAACTTTTGGAGCTGCTTGTCGGCATTGACACACATTGAACGGAACTTGAACATCTCAAATGGCTTCTCTAGTTTGCCAACCCTGATTTGTTCATAGAATACCGGTCCATGAGGATCATCAAACTTGATTGCTAAGGCCACAATTAGGAAAATTGGCGATAACAATATCAGTCCACAGAGACTGGCGAATACATCAAAACTTCGCTTAAGAATTCTATAAAAATATCGATGCTGTTGATAAACAACATCCACTGAACTTTTCCAATATTCCATATACAAGACCTCTTTGAATCTCCCACTAACTCAAAAGGCCTGATACCCCTACTTATATGCTCCGTAATATTCACCGCCATAGTAGCCGGACTTCTTACTCGTAACTCGATTCATAATTGCTCCAATAATGTGAGCGTGAACTAAGTCGAGCGCTTCTTTTGCATGCTGAACTCCAACTTTAGTAGCGATACCTTGCGGAACTACCATCACTACCCCATCGACAACAGTTGCTAACACTTGCGTATCAGTGACCGTGTTGACTGGTGGCGAATCTAGAATCAACAAATCAAATTTTTCATTAAGTTTCTTCAACAATTCCTTAGTTCTGACACTTCCCAGCAACTCAGCTGGATTAGGTGGAATCGGTCCACTAGTTATGACAAACAAGTCCTTGACCAAAGATGGCTGAATAATATCATCAAGTTCGACATCCCCAGATAAATAACTAGAAAGACCAATTTGATTGCTCAAGCCAAACGTCTTGTGGATCGTTGGCCTGCGAAGATCCGCATCGATCAAGACAACTCTGGAACCTTGATTAGCACAAGTTACTGCAAAATTATTGCTGACAGTTGACTTGCCTTCTGACGGAGCCGAAGACGTGAAGACCAAAGACTTGAGCTTCTTATCAACCGCAGTGAACTGAATATTAGTTCTGACCGTTCGAAATTCTTCGGAAACAGTGTCTTGAGGCTTAGAATAAGTAATCAAGTTAACACCATGCTTTTGACTAATATCATCGAGTTTTTTCTTATTATTCCACATGCTCATACCCTCCGGTCCTTGACGATAGCTTCACTAGCCAAATGTGCTGAAGCAATCCGTGAAGTAGCGTCACTTTCAAAAGTCTTGAAGTTGATCTCTTCGATTTGGCCTAAGTTGACCCAACCCATATCGTCAGTTAAGAATGTTTCACTGATGACCGTCTTATCAGTAGCTTCACGTATCAAAGACAAGCCAATTCCGATAATCAGACCGATCACCGTTCCCACTAACAAGTTCAATAATTTTCTTGGACTATACGGTGTCTGTTCTTGTGAGGCACTTGAAACGATGGAAACATTGTTGACACTCATGATCTTGCCAACTTTCTGCTTGAAGACTTCAGCCGTCTTGTTCGCAATTGCCGCCGCAGTCGCTGGATCAGTCGACTTAGCCGTGACTGAGAAGACTTGTGAGTTCTGCTGATTACTGATTGAGATCGACTTAGCTAGTGCTGATTCAGAACCCGGATAACCAGGATAACTGCTTATTTCTTTATTAACGCTGTTCAAAACAGTTGGACTAGTGATGATGTCCTTATAAGTACTGATCATTTGAACATCAGCTTGAACCTGTTGGAATTGAGCTGCTTGTAAATCAGCTGACAATTTTCGGTTAACGAGGATTTCTGTCGTTGATTCATACTTAGGAGTCATCACTAGAAAGGTAACGAATCCTGTTGCAAATAGTGAAACTAACGTTGTAATTATTATTAATTTTATATGCTTGCGAAGTACACCAATAACTTCCATGAAGCTTGTCGTATTAGTCATTTCTTGTGATTTCAAAGGCTACCTCCCACAAACTTTTTTTCACTACAAAACTTTAAATTCCACTTATATCTTGTAGTTACGCCACATAATAATTCATGTTGCAGACAGAGGTATAGCAAAGAGAACTGAAATTACAACTCGTCTATTTTCATAATTTTTTATGTAAATGAGCACAAAAAAAGCACTTAGACTAATGTCTAAATGCTGTTAAGAGTATATGGAATGATCTCGCCAAGATTGTTGCTCAGCTTGTAGTAAAAGATTGCTAAACCAACGCACATTACTGCTGCAATCAAGGTGAAATATAGATACTTTTGATGAACCACTTTTTTTGACAATTTGAGGATTGCTTGAGGGATGAAGACTATCGAATAGATGGCGAAGTAATCTGCCATTCTGATTATTAGTTGTGACTTAGAACCAACAATGTACAGCACCGCACCAATTGTCGTCATAAACATGACAAAGCTTGCGACTTTATCATCATGCATATCCGTCCAAAGAATAGCTGCGACTGCGATAACTAATAGGAAGATTCCTAATAATAAAGTTCCACCACCAGAGATCAACACTGCATCTGTGTACATTTGATAATGATCGAACCATTGCGAAAAATTATTAAGCAGACTAGATAGGAACAAGTTAGACAAAGTTGCAATTGTTACAATAATTCCAAATGTCACTTTGTCCTTACGAATAAACCAGATCAAGAAGCCAACAATCGCAAAAATTGCCGTACTGTGAACCCCAATTGCTAGAATAAATACCACGATCGACCAAACATATTGCTTGCGTGTCAACAAAGCCATCGCAAACATAACCATCGATACTGCCAACATCTGACGCTGAATATTGAAGCTCTCGAAGTAAAAGTAAAATGTCAGATAGATGTAAATACTCAAAAACATCAAATCCTCGTTGTTGTTAAAAATCTCAATCGACTTCAAGATAAAAAACACCGTTGCTATCGACAATACAAATAGGAAAGAATGATAATCACCGTTCGTTAAATGATTGACTAGATTACTGACGGCAGAATAAACCAGTGTGCCATTACCATTGAAACCAGAATTCTGTTCCAAATAAAAATCAACATATTGTGGCGTATCCGTTCCGACCGTACTGGATCTTAACCCTAATAACAACGTCAGATGGATGAATATCAGCCAGAAGTACGCCCGATGATCCTTGTAATATGTATTAGTGAATAAACTATAAACTATAAAAATTGCTAAATTAACCGAGTAAAAAATCATTGTTCTTACCCCACAATTATCTTTGTGAGTAAGAATAACTCATTTGTTTAAACATATCTATTTTTGTGCATTAAAAAAGCCCTGATTGGGCTAACACTTAGTGATTTGGATCATCTGCTGTTCTATTTCTGGGATCTTTCCATGGACCATAGTAAGAAGATGTATCAAAGAAATATCCTTTCATCTCATGCCTCATAGTCCCATCTTCTGATACAAAAGCCGCATTCTTACCCTCTGGAGCAACGCTTGCCTTTATTCCGGCTTTCTTTGCTGCGGCTATTATTTCTTCTGCTGTTAAATTCATTAGCAAAGGACACTTTCTTTTATTATTTAGATTTTGATTTTTGCCATGGCCCATAATAATAAGATGTATCTATTAATCTTCCCTCAATCTCATATCGTTCCTTACCATCAGGTGATATGAATGCTGGAGTCATTCCGGGTGGCGTTGGTGATGTTCTTATACCTAACTTTTTTGCGGCGGCTAACATTTGTTTTCTCATATATTTATCCATAGTTTCACCTCATACGAATTATACTTTGTTTATTACTAAATTGTCAAAATTCAATAAATTATTATCTAAAACATTAATCTGTCTTTCACGAGGATGATAATCCAATTCTTTGATTTTTAAACTACTTTTATTAATACGTGAATTGTAAAATTAATCCGAACACCTAATCAAAAAAAAATACCCATAGTAAATGTTTTACAATGGTAGTGACTAAACAGACCATGAAAGAAGACATTTACTATGAGCATATCTACTTTAACACAGTATCACCGTGGTGCCA